>NZ_JAGTUT010000001.1:676670-1353340 GCF_025685605.1 Granulicella arctica | reverse complement strand
TCAGGGCTCATGCCGCGATTGCGTTCGGCGTCGAGCGCAAAGTCGACGATCATGATGCCGTTCTTTTTCACAATGCCGATGAGCAGGATGATGCCGATAATGGCGATCACATCGAGGTCTTGATGAAAGAGCCGAAGTGCGAGCAGCGCACCGACACCTGCGGATGGCAGTGTGGAGAGAATCGTGATGGGATGAATAAAGCTCTCGTACAGCACGCCCAACACGATGTAAACGGCTACCAGGGCAGCCAGAATGAGCCATGCTTCATTGCCACCGATGGTCTTGTAGGCAGCAGCCGTTCCTTGCAGGCTCCCGTCGACACTGGCTGGCATCTTCAACCTGTCTTTGGTCTTCTCGACAGCATCTACTGCCTGACTGAGTGAGTATCCCGAAGCGACATTGAACGAGATGGTGACCACTGGAAACTGTCCCTGATGGCTGATCGTCAGCGGCGAAGCCGTTGTTGTAAAGCTGCTGATCGCCGAGAGCGGAACGGGGGTTGCCAGCGAGGCGGACGAATTGGAGGAAGACCCGGAACCGGAGGTCCCGCTGGCAGATTGATTGCTCGACGAGCTTTGACTTGATGAGGAAAGGGCCGTAGTTGGAGTCGAGGAAGAGAGCGTATTGGAGCTTGAGCTGGCAGTCCCCAGGCCCGTGCTGCCGGAAGAGACAGCGGTACTGTTTCCCGTCGTGCTGGTCGTGTTATTGACAAGGGTGCTGATCGGTGAAGATAAACTCAGCCCTGTATTCGAAGAAGGGCTGAGCGTGCTCACAGTGCCATTCGAGGAAGAAGACGTGCGGCCGGAGGTGCTTTGTGCGGTCGAACCTGAGTTGGACTTGCTGGAGCCCTGAATGTAAATATCCTTGAGCTTCTGCGGGCTTTTCTGGAAGTCTGGAAGGGTTTCAAGGATGACGTGGTATTGATTCGACTGCGTGTAGAGGGTGCTGATCTGCCGCTGCCCGAATGCGTCATAAAGGGTGGAATCGATCTGATCGGGCGTAATATTGAGCCGCGAAGCCGTGGGTCGGTCATAATTCAGCTGCACGCTAAGACCGTTGTTCTGTTGGTCCGTCGCGACTTCGGTGATCTGCGGCAGCTTGCGTAGCTCCGTCATCATCTTCGCAGTCATTGCATCGAGCTCCGTGGCATCTGCGTCTTCGAGAGCGTACTGATACTGCGTCCGGCTCACACGATCATCCACCGTGAGGTCCTGTACAGGCTGCAGGTAAAGATGTATCCCAGGAACCTGATCGAGATGTTTTTGCAGGCGGTCAATTACCTGAGTCGCCGTGAGATGACGTTCGGCAACCGGCTTGAGATTGATCTGAATGCGTCCACTGTTCAGGGTGGTGTTGACACCGTCGGCTCCGATGAACGAAGAGAGACTTGAGACTGCCGGGTCTTTGAGGATGACCTCTGCCAGCTGCTGTTGCTTGTGCGACATGGCCGGGAACGAGATGGATTCAGGAGCCTGGGTGATGCCCTGAATTATGCCTGTATCTTGCGCCGGAAAAAATCCCTTGGGGATCTCGATATATTGGAAGATCGTCAGGGCCAACAGTGCGGCTGCGACCAGAAGTGTGACGGTTTCATATTGCAGCACCCATTTCAGAGTGCGACCGTAGGCGGCAATAATGCCCTTGAACCGATCTTCGGTCCATTGGTAAAAATGGTTCTGCTGATCCTCCGGCGTGTGCTTAAGAAGACGAGCGCTCATCATCGGTGTCAGCGTGAGTGAGACGACTGCCGAGATCAAAATTGTTACGCTTAGGGTAACGGCAAACTCGCGAAATAGACGCCCTACGACGTCTCCCATAAAGAGGAGGGGGATAAGTACTGCGATGAGTGAGACAGTTAGCGAGATGATGGTGAAGCCGATCTGCTCTGCGCCCTTGAGCGCTGCTTCCATCGGTTCCATGCCCTCCTCAAGGTAGCGCGAGATGTTTTCGATCATCACGATCGCGTCGTCCACGACGAACCCGGTCGAGATCGTGAAGGCCATCAGCGTGAGATTGTTGAGGCTGTAGCCGAGCAGATGCATCACCGAGAAGCTTCCAACCAGCGATAGTGGAACGGCGACGGCTGGGATGAGTGTTGCCTTCATGCTGCGCAGGAAGACAAAGATAACCAGCACGACTAATCCGACCGTGAGTATCAGTTCAAATTCCACGTCCGAGACTGAGGCGCGAATCGTGTTGCTCCGGTCCGTAAGGATCGTCAGCTTGATCGAAGTTGGGAGACCAGCCTGAAGTTTTGGAAGGAGCTTCTCAACCGAATCAACGACGGCAATCGTGTTGGCACCAGGTTGACGCTGAATGTTGAGGATGACTGCTGGCGTCTGATTCATCCAACCGGCGAGCTTCGAGTTTTCGATCCCGTCCTGGATCTTTGCGACATCCGTTAACATCACCGGCGCGCCGTTCTTGTAAGCTACAACGACATCGCGATAGCCATCGCCCGAGAGCAATTGATCGTTGGCGTTGATCTGGAAGTTTTGTGCTGGCCCATCGAAGCTGCCCTTCGCCGTATTGGCGGTGGTGCTGGTGAGCGCACTGCGGAGATCTTCAAGATTAATGCCGTATGATGACAGCGCTACAGGATTAGCCTGTATGCGTACAGCGGGTTTTTGACCGCCGCTGATTGTGACCAGGCCGACGCCACTTAACTGCGAAATCTTGGGAGCGAGCCGCGAGTCAACCAGGTCTTCGACCTTTGAGAGCGGCAAGGTCTTCGAGGTAAGTGCAAGGGTAAGGATCGGCGCGTCGGCGGGGTTGGATTTGCTATACACCGGCGGCACGGGAAGATCGGTGGGCAGATATCCCTGTGCGGCGTTGATCGCGGCCTGCACTTCCTGCTCTGCTACATCGATATTGAGATCGAGTGCAAACTGCAGCACAATGACCGAACTTCCGTCGGAACTAGTCGAGGTCATCTGCGTGAGTCCGGCGACCTGGCCGAACTGGCGCTCAAGCGGAGCCGTCACGGCGGAACTCATTACCTGCGGGCTGGCACCTGGGTAGAAGGTCAGTACCTGGATTGTCGGATAGTCAGCCTCGGGAAGCGCAGAGATCGGTAAGGTTGTATACGCAACGAGACCGATGATAAGGATCGCCGCCATGAGGAGAATTGTGGCGATCGGCCGAAGGATGAAGATCCTTGAGGGGTTCATCGGCTGCCCCCGGACTGACCGCCCTGAGCCTCTAGGTTAGCTGCTTGTTCCCGCGCAGGAGCGCTTTCAACTTTGACTGCAGACCCGTCTTGCAACTTGTCGAAGCCGGTGGTAGGCACAACTTCACCAGGGTTGAGCCCGGTCACGGCCGCAACCTGATTTTCATTTGTCAGTTCCACAATGTTCCGAATCTTCACGGTATTGCCGGAGACGATGTAAACGAAGGCCTGTGTGCCATTGCGCTGTACAGCGGCGGTCGGAACAAGCACAGCGTTCTGCAGTGTCTTGACCAGCAACCGGGCGTTCACAAATTGATTCGGATAGAGTCGCAGATCGGTATTGGCAAACTGGCCCCTGAAACGTACCGTGCCAGTCGTCGTGTCAATCTGGTTGTCGAATGTAAGCAATTTGCCAGATGCGATCTTTGTCTGCTGCGAACGATCAAAGACATCGACCGCGAGCGCACTACGATGCAGAATCTGGCTTCGCACCTGATCCAGATCGTCTTCCGCTACATTGAAGACGACCGTGATCGGCTCCAGTTGAGTGACGACGACCAGTGGGTTTGAACCGCCGGAAAATATGACATTGCCGGGATCGACCAGGCGAAGTCCCACACGTCCATTGATAGGAGAGGACAGGTGGCAATAGCTCAATTGGACCTGGGCGTACTCAACCTGTCCGACATCGTTCTGAACTGTGCCGCGGCTCTGCTCGACTAATTGGACCTGGTCCTCGTACGTCTGCCGGGAGATCGCCTGCTGATCAGACGCATCCTTGTAGCGCACAAGATCCATCTCTGCCTGCGCCAGCACGCCTCGATCACGCTGCAGCGTGCCCTGTGCTTCTTTCAACTGCGCTTCGTATGGGCGAGGGTCGACTTCGATTAGCGAATCGCCACGATGCACCATCTGCCCTTCGACATAGTTGACCGCCATGACGCGGCCACTGACCTGGCTGTAAAGATTGACAGTAGCCAGCGGGGTTACGGTGCCAAGGGCCTGGACGTAATAGCCGATCGGACCGAGGCGTGCCGTAGCTGTCTTGATGGTGGCGACCTGAGGAGGTTCGACCTTGTTTGCAGCATCGGCTTTCCCTTTCCTGACGCCGCTGACCACGGCGGCGCTCACGACGACAAGTACGATCAGCACCAGTAGCCATGTCACGATACGACGTCTCCGAGTGCTTGGCACCGGAGTAGTTGTTCGCGACTGGCCGGGGTCGGATAGTTGCGGCTGTGAGGAATCAAACTCGCTCGTCGTGGTATCGCTGTGTTCCATCGTTCTTCCTCGTGGTGATTCTGATACTGCTCATTGTCAGGCAAGAATTCTGATCCGTTCAGACGGCCGACTTAGCTTCGTGCTTCTGCATCTCTTTGTCCATTCGCTTTGCGACTGACTTCGCGATGCTATCAGCGAGCCCAAGGCTGTCGGAGTCACTCCGATCACTCTTCTTCATCTGTACATCGAAGATGGTTTTTTCATTTATATCGCGGAGATTGATATCGAAGGCGAGAGAAGTTGTGCCGAGGAACATTCCCAGTGGACCAGTCGATGCTCGCACGGCACGATTGCCTTTCTTAAAAGCAGTAACGGTTACGCGTAGTGTCAGTTCTGTACAGCCGGGACCGGAGGAGAGATCGCCTGTCCGCAGAAAGCTGTCGCTCGAATTGTGTGACTTTAGCTGCTTGAAGAGTTGCTCATAGAGCAGAATGCGATACTCACTCGGTAGCTCTATCCCGCTGACTAAAATCGGGGCAAGCAGAACAGACTTTGGGGTTGACGCACCCTCAGAACAAGAGGGTGTCGGATGCTTTACTAGAGGAACAAGAGACGCGGTCAGCTGCTCCCGGATCGCGTTGGCTTTTTGGAAAGGCACTGCGAAAACGACTCCATGATAACCATCGTGCTCATCGAGAGACTCGACGGTGAGCAGATCAACTTGGCCGTTGGTGATAGCCCCAAGCGCTGCTCCGCCCCCATAAGGGATAACCTTGCGAACAACCTTGCCGGTGGTACCCCAGGGCTCGGTTCGTTGATCGCCGACGAAGACGTTCAGAATTCGGCTTCTTGGAATGGTGGCTCGGACTGTCCCATTCGAGAAGACGATAGTATCCGGGGTGATTAGGAGACTTCCTTTAATGTCGGGCCTGACCTCCATGAGACCGGCCACATGGACCACGTCGATCGCCCGATCAGATAGATGCACTGTCTGAGCAGGGATTTGCTGAGGATCCTGCGCGTAAACGCAGATCGAGCAAGCGGCGAACAGTGCGACATGGAAGACCTTTGAGAAATAAAACATCAGACTCTCCTTGTGGATCGGACTAGGTATTAGAATAAGTTGATACGCGCACGGATGCATTTTGTTCCGATAAAGTGAAGCGGCCGAAACGGTACACCACACAGGCCACCTTGAGAGGTTATGTAGCAGGCCGTTCAAGATTAACGTTCCTTGTTTTTCAAGTCCAAATAGCTCGCTGTAAAGTAGGTAGGGATGAAAAACACAAGGCCGGGAACTCTTCTTAACAAACATCAGGTAAAGACGGAGGCCACGCTCCGCAGTGTGCTTGATGCCTCGGAGAGAGTGTTCGTTCGGGATGGATATGAGCGAGCCCAGATAGAGGCGATTGCCGCAGAAGCCGGTCGCACAAAAGGCGCGGTCTACGCTCACTTTCGAAGCAAGGAAGATATTTTTTTTGCGCTCATTGAAAGGAAGGCACAAGAGCGGCGGGATGAGTTTCTTCATTCTGCGGAAGGGAAAGATCTCGAGCAGCGCCTGGCTATCGTTAAGAAGCTCTTCCTTGGGGCGCTACGAAATGAAAACTGGCCAATTCTCATGTTGGAGTTCAAACTGCTGGCATTGCGCAACAAAGCTTCTCTGCAGCGGGTGCGAGATCTTTATAAACTTATCTATGAGGACATGGGGCGGGCCATCTTGTCCGGTAGAGGTGTATCTACGGTCGAAACGAAAGAAAGAGATATCATCGCTCTAGCCATCCTGCGAGGGATTCCCGGTGCGGTCATCCTAGAACAACAGTTCAATCCAGGCTTGATCTCATCAGCAGTTGCGGACCAGGTGTTCGAAACTATCTTCGATGCTTTACTTGGACATAGAAACAATTCGCCAACACCAAAACCTTCCGGCGGAACTCAGAAGACGAAGCGCGCACGAAAGCTTTAGGACATTCGTTGCACTGCACTGTTTCCTGAGACCTGCCTCTCCACGAGCCTCGCTCAGCAGTCCATAATTCTATCGAGATGCACGACGGTGAGATCGTGTCTTCCTACTGGACGAGACATGGATCGTGACCCGCTCCGGTGAGGCCGTTCAGCACGTCGAAGTACCTCGGGCATCGGTCTTGCTAACCAAGAGAGCGTTTCTGATTACCTATGCGCACGCAAGAGCGGTCAACGTCTCTTGCGTGCGCATAACCTTAAGCGGTGCGCAGAGGCGCAGGTGGGACAACGACCTCTGCCAGACCAGTGGTGACGTCATAGTTGACACCGGAAATGATCCACGAAGCAGGTAGGGCCGTGATTGCTCTGAGCGCCGCTACATCCATAGCAATGGCGCTGCGCGGATCGAGGACGGTCTTTGCCTCCAATTCAGTTTCGGGTATCTGAAAGTAGTTCGCCAGCAGAGCCGAATCTCCGGCAAGCCGAGTGATTCCGCAATCGGTGTGCTGAAGGATCACGATGTGAAATTCTCCGCCGCCGCCGGGAGTTTCACCGGCGACTTGGCCGATCCTGCCCAGCATCCCGATCTGCTCAATCAGACCCGGAGTGATGCGACCACCAATATTGCGCATCACAACTGCTTCGCCTAAGTCCACGCCGAGTACATGAGCTGGATCGACGCGCATATCGGCGCAGGTAATGATGAGCGACTTGACGTAGGGGAGACTCTCTGGAAGCGAAGGCATCGGTGTGCCTTCGGAAGAAACGTGGGCGGCAAACTCTTTGTTACGGACCAGCATGTTGTCGAAGGCGCTCATGGTGAATTCTCCTGAAAAGTTTTGGTGTGATTGCTTGCCGTGTGTGAAAGGCAGACTTCAATAGAGCTACTTTAGTTCCAGCTGCGTTACAATAGTATTGTCGCGAACGACAATTTTGAGGTCATTTACGCCATGCGTATATTTATACTCGCGATCGATGGGGTCTTCGATACAGGGCTCTCCGTTACCTTGGACGCGTTCTCTACGGCGAGCCGCCTATCCGCCAAGCTCTTTGACGGAACCCCTCGCTTCGATGTCACGACCGTTGGTGTCCGACGAACGGTTCATACCTCGCAGGGCCTCACGGTGCCTGTCCAATCCATCAAGCCAGCTTCGAGGCCGGACTGGGTCATCGTCCCTGCTGTGCTCGCCGGAACACCAGATGAGCTCTTCGCTAGGCTCGAGCGGGCGGACATGCGTGATGCTAAGTCACAACTGCTAAAGTGGAGCGCAAGGGGTACCCTGATCGGCGCCGCGTGTATGGGCACGTTTATTCTCGCGGAAACAGGTCTCCTTGATCTGCAGAAATCCACCACCACCTGGTCACTTGCGCCGTTCTTCCGACGGCGGTTTCCATACGTGCAGCTGGATGAATCTCGTATGGTGGTTCCATGCACGATCGGCGTCACGGCCGGCTCAGCCATGGGACATCTCGACTTGGCGCTCTGGATCATCCGGCAAGCGAGCCCTGAACTGGCAGACACTGTGTCTTGTTACCTGACTGCCGATCTGCGCTCTTCCCAGGCGCCGTTCATCATCCCGAATCACCTTGCCCAGGCAGACCCGATGATCCTGCGTTTCGAACGTTGGGCTCGGTTGAATCTGAAGGATGGCTTTTCCCTGCAGGCTGCGTCCAAAGCACTTGCGACCAGCGCTCGCACCCTGCAGCGCCGTTGCCATGCCGTCCTAGGCAAGTCTCCCCTTGACTATTTCCAGGATCTGCGTGTGGAACATGCCCAGTCTCTTCTTCATCGTGATAGCTACGATATCGAGGCCATCGCGACAGCAGTCGGATACGCGGATGGCGCCACCCTCCGTGCTCTCTTGCGGGATCGCCTCGGGCGCGGTGTTCGGGAGATCCGCGCTGGTTTTTCAATGAATTGATACGACGCGCTTGTTGTCAACAAACAACCACAGGAACTAGCACGAGGGTGTTCATCCTGATTGCCGTAGATTTGAAACGCAAGCTAGGATCAGTCCCGATAGGCCGGCTTCTTGGAAGCGATGCAGCCATCCATTCTCAACTGAGGAGAACAGGCTTTAGCGCAAATCGACAGCTCCGGAGAACAGGCAGCCAAAGCGGTCGTTTACGGGCTATTCCAAGCTCTGCTTGTACCCGAGGTAACGCTCGGTTGTCAGGACGGAGGCGTGGCCCAGAAGGAACTGTATTTGCTCCAACTCGCCCGCCATTCACATGACACAGCTTTGCGCAGGTGCGCCGAAGATCATGAGGGGCGAGATGGTTGAGCTCCAGGCGCCCGGCACAGCTCCGGACCACGTACCAGACGACGTTCTCGGAAATGCCGGTTCCCCAGGCGGTTCTGTGGCGACTAACTGCCCTGAATACCCGACCCGTCGTGACGGATGCAGCGATCATCCACCTGTTCACAGCGATCTTCACCCAGACCGGCATGGGTACGGTTCGGAAGTGGTTGCCCTTGCCGACAAGGTCAACGATAGCCCAGTGCCCTTGTCGGATCTGAATATCCTCCCGTCGCAAGGCCCGACAACTCGGCTCGGCGCAGACCGCAACCGAGCAGGATAGATATAATAGCGATGTCTCGGATGCTGCGTAAACCTTTTCCGTTCGATTCTCAAGTAGTAACCGAGCTTGCTCGCGGTTCAGCCAGTTGCCCGCCCGGCAGCCCAGTTGCTTTACGCCTCTAACTCGCCTGATGCCGGCAGCAAGTTCCGGACTCAACAGACTGGAGTCTGCCGCCTCGTAGGCGAGCCTTCTGACCGCTGCGATTCTTAGTCGTACCTGCGGCGAGTCCGAGCGATTCTAGGTGTAGACGAAAGCGCAGGACGACGGTCCGATTCAGGGCCAATCTTGATTCCGAACAATACCAATCGATGAATTGCTCCATTGCAAATTTGTAGTTGCGTCTCTAACGCGGAGAACTCAAGCTGTTCAAGACTGAGGTTTTAGCAGGCAAGTTCACTGGTCTCGCCAAAAGACATGAACCTCAACCGCGAAGGCCATTCAACCGACGTTAAGGCTGGCTAAATCATGACAACATGCTGGACCGGCCGGGATAGAAGAAACCTGAGCAGCCCGGGGTGAATGGTATCCGCTACGCCGCGAAGACGAGCTTTCTCTACTACACGTCGACCTCCCAAAATCTGATGATGAAAGTAAAGGTCGATACGGTTTCACTGGAGCCGACGGAGGAGCCGCGGTTTGTCGCAGGGGGCCGCTATTGGGATGATTTCGTTCTCGATGAGCAAGCTGGTGTCGCCTACGCGACGACTCACAGGGAGAACACCATTGATCGGGTTTCGCTGGGAGCGGATGCAAACCGGTCTGACTTTACCGTTGCTGTTGGCAATCCGTTCACCGAGGTTTTGGTCGGCCCAACTAGCGGCGTCTGGCGGCGTGGACCGGGAGACTACGGCCGAGTGGCGTATTTCACAACGGATGGAGGCGCCGCGCAATCGCCCGACGGCGTATCCCGGACAGCCAAGGTTCTGCGCGTAACCTTTCCACCCGTTGCCGAGTAAGGAACAGATTGGCTACCCAGTGGATTGCATGAAAGGGGTGCGAGATGGTTCAGCAGGCAGAGACGCGGCAGGCGGCATTTGTTACAGGCGGATCTGGTTCCGTCGGCGGAAGGCTCATCGAGGCATTGATCGCGAAGGGCTGGGAAGTACGAGCTTTGACGAAAATCGGACGGAACCCTGGAAAGAAGGCTGGATTGCTGTCGATATTAACCTTGGAATCCTTGCAGAACTAAAGCAGGGATGAAGAGGGAAACTTAGCGTGCGATGCTTTGCCGTTGCGGGAATCCCAAGATTCTTACAGTCGGGCTCTGTGCGACCTGTTATACGCTCAAGCGGCAGGACGAAGAGTATTTTGGAGGATTGCGTGAGGCTGTGCTTAAGCGTGATGGCCACCGTTGCCGCGTGTGTGGCAGACCTGGAGGCCGCAAACGAAGTCTTGCCGTTTGTCATGGTGTCGCCGGCGAGTCATAGCTGGACCTGATGATTACGCTGTGCTTGGCTCACCATGCAATGGTGACTCGCACCCTGGTTCTACTTGAAGACTGGCCGGAACTGCTGCGTGTGCTCTGGCGTGAGGAGCACCCAGAAGCGCATGAACAAACGGCTCTCGATTTCCGCGTTCTCGGTACTCCTGCGGAACAAACAAAATTCTTAGAAATCCGGCTCACCCGGAGCAAGGCCTGTAACGAGAGCGGACGACCACCTGCCGCCGATCCAATCGCCTCGTCAGACGCTCCCGAGCAGGCAGTGAGGCGTCTCTATCGCAAAGTTCTGTTTCGCGCTCCGTCCGGTCTTCTCGACAGCGGAAACAGGAAAGCCTTTGCCCCCTCTCTCAGCCAAACCATGCTCCGAAGGATTGAAACAGACCGGGCCTGTTCGCGGGACTGGTTTAGACAGAACAGAGGCCAGTTAGTGTAGGCACCTTTCGGTTGGTCGGAAGCTCGGAAGGATGAGAACACTTGAATGAACCTGCCTATGTGAAAGCCAAGGTCCGCTATGTCATTTCGCGATAACAAATAATCTCTCACAGCCTCAAACGCAACAACCGAACCTTTCAAAGTTTTTTAGTTGACAAGCTTCTGACCATAAAGGTATGGTCCTTCTCGTTGAAAACGTTTTCAAAATAGCGCTACCAACGCAATCCTTGTGAACTAGGAACCGTAACTCTCTGGAGGCGAATCGAATGAAAACGCTACCATTTCTCGCGCGGAGAATTCTACGCAAAGCTCTAAATCCAAACCTGCAGTTGGAGTGTCTTCCCCTCGTCCCTAGCGTGTTTTTGATCTGTAAACATCATGCAAGCGTGGCTGGACCGTAAGCAATATATCGGCGCAATCACCGGCTTACGCTGATGGACTGGTTTAGCGCTACAAGCAAAACGAAGAATTCAGCCCCGATGTCGTCTAGAAGCTCTTGGCGCTTTCTCAGACCTGCGCTCCGATTGGTCTCCTGAAAGTCCGATTCTTGTGGGAGGTGAGGATTCTGGGCCACAGCGTAGCCGCTTCAATCCTGTGAATATCGACGTCAACGCGCCGCGGTCGAAACCACCTTGCAGGGATGGGCCCAGCGATCGGAAAGGTGAGGTCGCTGCTCGCTGTAAAACCAATCGCTACCCAATCCAAGTTTGGTAAGGCGACTCATCGTTGTTTCATCAAGAGCCATACTTCTAAGTCGGATATGGCATACCAAAGCGCATTACTCAGCAAGGTAGGAAGCACCTGAGTGGCCATGATCGCCAACTTGGATGTGAGGGCCAGAATGATCCATGTTCGTGTACCGCTAACAGCACTATTCCTGCTATCCGCAAGCTTACTAAGTGCGCGACAGTTTACAGGTCGTGTGACGGATCCATCTGGAGCGGTCCTGACCAAGGCTACGATCACCGCGCTCAATGTTGACACCAACGTAGTGACCAGGACGGCAACGACACGATCAGGGGACTACACCATTCCCTATTTGAAGGTGGGAAACTACACACTATCCGTAGAAGCAAAAGGGTTTGAAACTGCAGTACACACAGGAATTAATCTACAGGTCGATCAAACAGCAACCGTCGATTTTGCTATGAAGGTCGGAAGTAGCTCTGAGACAGTGACGGTCAACAGTGATCCACTCATTGATTTTGGGAAGGGGGATGCTGGAGAGGTCGTGGAGAATACCCGGGTTGCTGAACTCCCCCTTAACGGCCGTGATCCCGGGATGCTATCTATCTTGAGCGCGGGAGTGACCTGGAACCAGGGAGCTACTCAATATCAACGCCCATTTGACGATACGCAGGCGAACACCGCTATCAACGGCGGCGGAGCGGGGAACGTCGAGTTAATGTTGGATGGGGTATCCAACGAGGCGTCTTCGACAAACAACACGGGCAACGCGCGCATTGCGTATGTGCCGCCTGTCGATTCAGTGCAGGAGTTCAAGATCGTGACGAACGCCTATGACTCGCGTTTTGGCCGTAACTCGGGCGGTGTCGAGGACGTTATCCTCAAGTCGGGCACGAACCGAATCCACGGCGATGTTTATGAGTACGCCCGCCGTACATTTCTCGACGCCAACTTATGGCAGAACAATTACAAAATCGCTACCGCGCTGCCCGGGACAGACACGTCGCAGTTCGGAACGCAAAAGCATAAGCTGGACCAGTATGGCTTCGAGTTGGATGGGCCGATTGTTATACCGAAGGTGTACAACGGCCGTGATAAATCCTTTTTTACAATGCAATATGAAAATTGGAATGAAGTTGAACCGAATACTGTTACCGACTCCGTCCCAAGTCCATCCTGGCTGAAGGGTGACTTCTCTAATCTGGTCTACTACACCGGCTCGGCCTATGCTCCTATCAGCCTGCTAGATCCGGAAAACGTAGCTCAAAACGGTAACGGAACTTACGTCCGCGTTCCGTTCGGTCCTTCCGATGGTATTAATCCAACACCCGCCGCAAACATTATCCCGACCTCACGAATAAATACTGTTGTCAAAAAATACTTTCTTATTATCCCGCGCCCAACACACAAACAGCAGCCGGCTCCAATCCTTTCGCAAACAACTATACGGTTGCTGCTGCTGATACCGACCGTTACCGCAATGTGCTCGGAAAATGGGATGAGAACATCTCATCTAAAGATCGTTTCAGCTTCCACTACGGATATTGGGAGCGAGTCGAAAGTCGAAGCTATGTCGGCTTTAATAATGCGGCGGATAACGGTCAACTGCCTCACGGGGAACGTAGTCATACCTTCACTCTTGAAGAGACTCACACTGTTAGCCCCAACCTGTTGTTGGACTTTCGCAGCAACGTATCCATCAGAGCTGACTACTCGTTTGGTGGGCCGCGCTTTGATCCCACAACACTGGGGCTATCTTCAGCAGATGTGGCTAGTATGGGCTCCGCAGCCGCAGCCGAGTTTCCCTACATTCAGGTTAGTGAATTCGCCTCCCTTGGCACAAACAATAATTCACAAACGGTCAGCAACTCTCTCCTCCTGTTTCCGTCGGTAACCTGGGTAAAGAATAAGCAGACTATTCATGCAGGGCTTGACGCACGTTTCCAGCAATCAGGAAATAACATTGTAGGCGGCGGCAACAATCTCTCTGTTGATCGTCAGTGGACCCAGACCAACTGCTGTGGCCCGTATGACGTTGCCAGCGGTAATTCCATCGCTTCATTGTTGCTCGGTAATCTCACCTCAGGCAGTAACTCCATCAATGTGAAAACGTTCTTCTCCTCGCACTACTGGGCTCCGTTCGTTCAGGACGATTGGAAGGTGACGAGGAGGCTCACTCTCAACCTTGGAGTGCGTTGGGATTTTGATCCAGCCCAAACCGAGCGGAATAATTTTGCGAATTACGCATTCAATACCACTGCTACGAACCCAATCGATTCCCAGGTCTCTGTTCCTGGTCACGGGCCGCTGCTTGGCGGCATTACGTACCTCGGGGTCAACGGCAATCCCCGTGCACCATTCGCACTCACGAAGGGGAGTGTTCAGCCGCGCGTGGGTTTCGCCTACGCCCTCAATGACCGAATGGTTCTTCGTGGAGGTTTCGGAGAATCGTTTCGGAGTCAGCAAGCGGCGCCGTCGACCTATGGCTTCAGCGCCACGACAAACTACCAGGCGAGTGACCCAACACGACCAAGCACTTCGTATCCCAATCTTGTTAATCCCATCAGTCACCTCTATCCCTCAGTGATTCAACCTACCGGGTCTTCGCTCGGCATGCTGGAACAATTAGGACAGAGTCCGTTTTTTCTGAACCCGCACTACAAGATTCCCAACTTCTGGACATACTCTGTTGGGATAGAGCAGCAGTTTCGCAGAAACGACACGATCAGCATCGCCTACGTTGGAAGCCGCCTGAACAATGGCGATAGCAGTGACAACATCAATCACCAGAGTGCCGCCGCGTATGCTCCCTGCAATCCAGCATTGGGTGGAAGATACGAGGTCTGCACGAATAATAATCCTGTCAATCCCTTCGAAGGGATCAATGGATTCCAAGGATCGAACTACTATGATTCAACAACGATCAGTCAGCTGAATTTCACTCGTTCCTTTCCACAGTTTGGGGACATAACGGAGTATCAGCTTAATGATTCGCGCACTTGGTATAACTCGCTTCAGGTTACTGCGGCCCATAAATGGAACAAGTCTCTTACGATGCACGGTACGTGGACCTGGTCCAAGCAGATGGATGCAGGAGGGTTTGCCGATACGACGTATCGCGTGCTCTCAAGAAGTTTGGATGGTAACGATAGAACCCACCGCATCACTATTTCGGGAGTCTATCTTTTACCGATTGGCCGAGGGCGTTCGTTTCTAGGCGGTACGAACCGAATTGTTGATGGTGCGATCGGCGGATGGGAGATAGGTAGTTTGTATGTCTACCAAACCGGTACACCGTGGGGCATCCCAAGCGGCACGAACTTGCTGAGTAGTCCTTATATTCACCCACACATCCAGAAGGACAATGGCTTTATTCGCCTCGTCTCTCCATGTGTCGAGAAGTATCAGGAGAACAGTTCGGGCGCGTACCCCCTAGTGCAAGTGCCGGTTGATTATGATGGCACGTGCAGTCAGGCCAACTTTCTGCAGGTGCCCAGCTATGGAGAGACGATGAATACTACGTACACCGGGATTCGTCTTCCGCGCAGTCACCAGTTCGACACGAACCTTTCGAAGAATTTCGCACTTTACGAAAGGCTGAGCCTACAGATACGCCTCGAAGCCTTCAATGTATTGAACCATCCATTGTGGTCGGTAAGTCCGGATAGCAATACTAACGATTCAACCTTCGGTTTGATTCAAAAGGGTGCCGGTACGGGGCAAAGCAATCTGCCTCGGCAAATGCAGCTCTCAGCCAAGATCAGCTGGTAACTGATGCTGGCATTCACCAGTGCGACGATCTCGCCCTGAGTTAGCCTCTAATCCATCGCCGGACCTGGGAAGAGTAGCGCTCGCATTCTCGGCGATCCTGCCGCACCTCTCAGTAAACGGCGTTTTCAGCAACTACGGCCCACCGGACGTGGTGAAACGTCGAGATTGCCGAAAAGCTGACTTTGATGAAAGTACACTCAGGCCATGATTGAATGGGCAGTTCCGCATACGCCAACCGGTCGTCAAGCGAAACAGATTCGGTTATCGAGCCAGATTTTGTTGAAACTTTTGATTTGGGTTCTGGAGATAGTGGCTTCAGCTCTGGGAACATGCATCATCTTCGTTGCCACGGCGTTCCTACAGTTTGGTCATGAGACGCCCCCTTGGCATAACGACCTGACGCTGCTGAAGGTCATTGGGCTGACCCTCGTTATTTTGATGGAATACGCACTGACCGGATACCTTGCCACAACTTTGATTGCTCGATTCTCGATGCGGGGCAGACTACAGCGATTCTACCCATACGTCTGCGCAGGACTTTACCTGATCCATTCAACGATCTTCTTTGTCTTGGCTGGCAATTCTTCATTCAGAACCAGCGACTTGATCTTGCAAGTCGCTGGCGCATGCGCGACTTTCGCATCCACATTAGGTACAAACCAGTTGATCTCTAAGGCGAACGAGCGTCGGCGTGAGTCAGAACAAACGGGCTAAGCGAGGCTTCTCATTCCCTGAAAACGGCGTTTTGAGCGACGATGTCCGAGATTGCCAAAAACCCGACTTTCCAAGAGATAGCGCTTCGCTGGACGTCCCTTCACACAAATCCTTAGATTAAGATCGTTCGTATGATCGCAAACTAAGAACTCGCTAAGCAGTTGAGCACTGTTCTGAATGGACTGATGCTGGCACTGGATCGATCGGCGGCCCTGGTTCGAAAGGAATCTCCGTCGGAGGCTGCAGCATACGCCGCTGGAGTGGGTGCCGTGTTCATGTGTGTCTACTCGAAACTCCTCGACCCGATCTACGTAGATCATCCAGATGTTGCGCCACCCTCCTGAACGTTGGAATCGGAGCTCGGAGGGGGAATCGTCTTTGGAGTGACTTCGCGCAAGACGGTGTTTTGAGCAACTACGATCCCGACGTTGCCAAAAAGACCGACTTCGAGAGCGGTGGCGAACTTTTTAAACTTTTAGGCGGTGAGAACATTCATGGCATGGTCAGGTTGATGTTCATTGCTGTCGCGATCACTGCCGGAGTCGGTGGCGGTACTGAAGACGGTCCTGTAACGCAGGCAGAAAGCGTGGCCGATTTACCGATCTTAGTGATCTTGGAATCTGCGCCGCATTCGAAGTGAGTCGGCGTCGAACATGGAGGTCAGAATGCCAGTTTCTTCAGTCGCAGATGCTTTAAGCGTGCCAAGTAGTGAAAGTGAGAGGCTTTTTTGACGAGGCACGATCGGAATGATCCTGAGCGTGCCCCGACGCCGCAGCTATGACACAGACCTTACGATTCTGAGCATAAGCTTAGCCGAGAACCAATTACGGATGCATCGATGGTTCCTATCCTCAAGATCCGAGGTCACAGCTTACCAAACAGCGCGACTACACTCTCCCGCGTGGAGGCGGCAAGCTCAGGCCTCCGCGCTGTCGACAGGGTCCAGTTTCTTGGTTCACCGCTCTTCTTCTGCCTTAGTGAGGCCCACTTCCTATCGCGAGCAGTCCCAACCAACAGCGACTTGTATACCTTGAGCTTAGAAGCAAGCAGGAAACGTCGCTCCTTATCTTCTGCTCGGCTCATCTTTACATAATGGGAACCGGTCTCACGCTCAGACAACAGGGACTGAATACTTCCGACAAGCACGCTCCCGGCCTCAACATGCTTAACGGGCTCAGTGTCCTGTCGTGCAGTGAGGTCGGCCCCATTTGTTACCGCCAGAGCCAGTCACATCGAGTCTTCCTTGCCCTGACTGGGCTCGGCACGAGCAGGAGAAGCCAAGGTTGAAGAAACGATCATAGAACTCTTAGACGGAGATGGAACTCCTCCTTATATGAATCCAAGAGTCTCTTGACTGAAGCTTCCAATATTTGGAAAGATATTGGGCAGTTGAGCTGCCGTTACGCCAAACCACTGCGCAAGTGTGGCGGCATACTGCATCGAGCCGGTAGTCGGCACCCATCTGCCATTTGTGCCTGAATCGTCAGGACCATTCAGGACAAGTTGAGGGAAGGTTCCATACATCTGGCCACCCTTCACCGCTCCACCAATCACAATATGGTGAGAGCCCCACGCGTGGTCAGTTCCTGTATTTGAATTCGGCTGAAATGTTCGGCTAAAGTCGGACATTGTGAAGCTCGTCACGTTGTTGGCGACGCTTAGCTCCTGTGTCGCCTGATAGAACGCGGCGAGTGCCGGACTGATCTGCGCCAGCAGGGCATTCTGAAGAGTCAGCTGATCTGAATGTGTATCGAAGTTACCAATGCCTGCGAAGAAGATCTGTCGATTCACTCCGAGAGCAGCCCGCACTTGAATAATTTGGGCAATCTGTTTAAGTTGAGTCGCAAGGCCATTGTTCGCAGGAAAAACAGTTTTGAGCGCACTCACTGATTGAGTCGCTGCTGTCAGCGTTTTTGCATACTGATATGCATTGGTTGTAATTGAATCATCGGCCTGCACCAGCGTTAATCCTGAGTCAAACGTTAGCAGGGCCTGCGCCGTGGCTAGCTGGGCACCACACTCCGTAGTTCCTTCAGAGCACGAAGCACCGCTAATATTTCCCGGACTAACAGACACCGGTGTGCTGCTACTTCCGTTGCAGAAGAGCGTATCGCCTGCGACGGAGGTGATCATCGGAATGGAGGCGTTTGGGTTATAGCTTGCGTTCAGCGTATCGGCGATGCGGCCTGCCCATCCGGTTGCCGTTCCGCCTGTAGGAGCGGCATTTTGCCATTCCAGTTGCTGATCTGGATGCGAGAAAAGATTTGATGGCAGCATTTGGCCAGCAAGAAACTGAGCGCGTGTCGTTGGCTCGACTAGCGTTCCTACGTTTGCTACCAGCGCGGCATTCCTATTGTTAAACAATGTGGCAATATCTGGCAGGTTCGGATTCAAAGCAAAGTTCGGCAGCGCTCCTAACTGCAATAGGGAACCGGTGCCGGTCTGCGGTAAAGCCAGGGGGCCTCGTATCTTCGCATAATTCGCGTAGCCCGTTGCGTCAAATGGAACCAGCATATTGTTCGCATCATTACCACCATAAAGAAAGATGCAGACCAGTGCTTTGTAGTCGGTGCTGGCTCCTTGTGCCATGGCATTTAACATGCCAAACGGACGCAGGCCCATTGCACTTCCTGCTGCAGCCAGTGATGCACAGCGAATAAAACTTCGTCGATTTGCCCGCATCTGTTAACTCACTTTCCTGATGTCCGCTTCGCGGAATCAGTTTGCAATCTTGTACTGCGAAGACGTAATCACCAGGTACGTTGCTACCCGCACCCGCTGCCCGATATCGGTAAGACCAGCAACATGGTTCACGATCGCCGTTCGCATGGCTGATGACATCTGGCCATGTTGGAAGATGAGGCCAAGGGAGTCGACCAGCGCGCCGCTATCCGTCACGGCGTTGCCGGTCTTTGAGGCAGTCAATCCCAGCGCGCTCGTGGCACTCAGGTCGACATTGAATCCGGATATCTTGTTGTAAACCACGGTATTGGCAAGACTCAGCCGGAGCACCGCAGAGGCAGTATTTTCCAGCGCGAACTCTGGGGCATTTGAGCTCGTCGCAGGGATGACATATTCCGGCGGAAAGAAGTTGAAGACGCTAGGAGACGTATAAGGTTTCTCTCCGAGTGCGCCCGTGTAATTACCCAGTGAGTTATACGAAGCATTAGCCACGACGTCATTATCGGCAAGTGCATCGTTATTCGTGAAGTTCAATCCGCGGATCAAATTGGTCATATACAACATCGCCTCGCGAAGATGGCCAGCAGAGGCATTGGCGATTGGATTGGTGTCGCCTGCGCGTGCCTCAGAATCCGTAAGAATCGCCGTGATGACGGCCTTCATATCACCACGCACACTGCTTCCGTTATTCGCAAAAACCGCCGCCACTCGGCCCACGTAGGCAGGACTGGGATTGCTCATCACCAGGTGTTGAATAAGCTGGCGACACACAAAAGGTCCAACATTTGGGTGAGCGAAAATATTCTGCAACGCTGCTGCAAGGTCTGCCTCTGCGGTCTGGCCCGACGGCAAGGTCGTCCCGTTCAGCAGGATCTTCGCTGATATGTCATGTGCACTTTCGAGAGCGGCCATCGGCATCGTGTAGTTCGCCACATTGGGATACTTTGCCGGTGCACCGATTCCTGAAACATTTGCATAGGTCCATCCGGTGTAGGCTCGCGCAAAGGCCTGCACCTGTGCCTCCGTATACACCGGTATCGGCTGACTGCTTTCGTCAAGCTGCAAGGTTCCATCGGCATTAAGCTGATTGATGCCAAGCGTAAATAACTGCATCAGCTCTCGGGGGTAGTTCTCGTTGGCGATCTGCACCACTCCGTTCACCGTGCCCGGCTTGTAGCTGTTCAGCATATTTAGATATGCGCCCATCGCCGGGGAGAGTGAAACATCCTGCATGATGGTGTAGTAGTTGGTAAATGCATCATTCGCAAGCGTGTTTTGAAAGGTGGTTACCGCCCTCGCATTGACTGAATCGGTCGACACCACAAAGATTTCACTGAGCGCGAATGCAACGCGTTGGCGAAGCTGGTCTGGTCCGGTGATCACAGCCTGCCACCACTCTGACTCTTCGCAGGGGGTGGTGGTGTTGACGCAAATTGTGGGTGCTGGTATGGCAATCGTCGGGAGCAGCGTAGCCGGCGTGTTGAACTGTTCTGTAAGGTAGCCACTCACTCCAACGTTCTGCACATGCTGGATATCGTTCAACGTCGGCCCAAACGTTGCCTGATCCAATAACCTTGCCGCTGTCGCCACCGTGGCTTGATAGGCCTGCACCTGCGCCGTCGCGGATGCAGAGCCACCCGGATCGGGGTTGACGACGTCGACCGCGACAGTCGTCGTTCCGACCGGAAGCGTCACGGTCGCTTTCAGCTCAGTTCCTGAAATGAAGGTTGTTGGCACCCCAACACCCATCACCTGCAGACTGGACCCTGAAACGAAGCCGGTCCCAAGTACATCCAGCACACTGCTGCTTCCAGTCGTCATCACTGCAACTGACCCTATTACTGGTAGTGGGTTTAGCACTGTCTCGCTCAGCGCCCCGATAGCGCTCGTCAAAGCCTGACTTACCGCAGTGATTGTCACGATATTTGGATTTGGGAGCACGGCAGGCGGAGTGTAGCTCCCGCTGCCAGAGATGGTGCCAATTGTCGCAGCACCGCCATCGACACCGTTGACCTGCCACGTGACCGCCGTATTCGAAGTATTCGTCACCACAGCTACAAACTGCACAGTCGATCCGATCCGCACCTGGCTGCCACCGCTGACCGCCACAGCGATTGCAGGCGTTGGTTTAACCGGCTGAGGGAAAGCAGGACTGGGCGAGCTTCCGCCGGAGCATCCTATAGTCAGGAGCAGGCAGCTTGCCCAGGCAGAATGCAGCGGAAGGGACCCTGGTTGCCGTACGCTCAAGTGCATGCGCTCTAGCCTGAGAGAAATCTTGCCAGTCTTCATATGCCACCGTCAGTAATAGTTGTCAAAATGTGTGCTCGGCTATCCTATCTAACCGCCTGGTTGCGGTTTAGTTGCGAACTATACACATTTTCTGAAACTTTTGACTGATCAGAGCGTCACCCACTCCCGTAATTACCTACGCCAGACTCGAGTCTCTTCGGCAGCTTCAGAACCGTTGTTCAAGAAAGCGGTGTTTTCGGCAATGACAAAATCGAAGTTGCTCAAAACACAGACTTTGCGGGAGCTCCACTATTTATCTGGTATTACTCGGGCTGGGGCTGCTAAACGTCTTTCGACACAAGACGTCTTCCGCAGCCATGTTTTTCTTTCATGGGCCTCAAGTTGGACGAAAACGCGCAACCGCTTTGAACCTTCCTCGGTCTCTTTATAGAGTTCAAGGATTCTTTCCCTTTCCGCGCAGGGAATCGCTGGAAGTACTTTGCTTCCTCGCTGCGTAGGCCTTCCCTCCTGAGATGTGTCCTTTGCCCATAGCTTCCTCAAGTCAACCGTGATGCGGTCGTGTTCAGATCGAAGATCGTTTGGACGGTGTCTTAGACGTTTTTTCTTGCGAAACGGCGTTCTCGGCAACAACGACCGACGTTGCCGAAAACCATGACTTCGCGGGAGCTACGGTGTGTATCGCCTGCGCATGCTCACGAGTCGGGCCTGCTTGGCTTCGGTTCAGATTCCCGTTATCCTCCCGATTGGAGGCCCCCATTGCTTGGTATCGCGCGAATTATGCTTTATTGCGCTGGAGCCTTGATCGCCATGGGCGGCCTCTACGACGTCTTTGTCCCGAGACTGCCATCGAACCTGGTCGCGCTATGCGCTGGAAATCAGAGAGCTTGTAAGCTGGTTCGAGAGTTGTTGCGTGCACTGGGCGGATCTTTGCTTGCAGTCGGTACAACAGTGGCATTTCTTGTAAGCCGATGGGAGATCCGAGACCCGCGCCGGACACTCATGCTTGTGCTCTTATTGGTGCTGCCGTCAGAAGGAATTAACTCTCTGAGTATGTATCGGGTCGGCTCTCCTTTCCTTGTCCCTGTGGCCTTTACTTTACTCACGTTGCTCGGTGTGCTCCTTGCATGGCCAGGACTCTTCTACTAAACGCACATGTCTTGGTTCTGGCATGCTGTCCATAGAAGTGGCAAAATGCACATCACATCAAGATCTGTGGCGGGCTGGATAGAAAGAGATCCCAAGACCATTCAGCTTCGACTAGGCAAACTGCTGAGTCGTGACTCCCGCGAAACGGCATTTGCGGCAACTTGTTAGTAGCTTTTGACTTCTGAACCCAGGACCGACCGGAAGCTATTCTCGTCCACAGCGGCATGCCAACGGCCATCTTCACCCTGATGAATCGTTCCTTCTGCACAGAGGTAAGTAGGTCGGTTGCTCTCGTCGGCATCAAGATCGTAAAAGTTAAGACGCAGGCCGTTGACTGGCTCAACGCCGAGGCGTGCGAGGTCCTCAAACGAGCCTTGAGTGAGAAGGGTATGACCGAGGTAGAGGTAAACACTCCTTGCATAGGGGCAGTTTATCTCTTGCGGCTATGGCTTCGACTGTATTGCGACAAACGGTGTTTGCGGCGATCCCGGACGACAGATGACCAACTACATGACGACAGCGACAGCGATGCTCAGAGGCTATGGTTTAGTCGAGGAGTAAATAAAGATGGCCCCAACGGTCGGGGACGTGCATGTTGACGACACCTTGCGGAGACCACACCCAGTTGTCTTCCATGGGTTTGCCTGGTGTCCACTCAACGCGGCTGAAGTTGATGCGCCAGTCGGAGCCTGGTGTCGGGCCGGTGGTAGGGAGGCGAGTTGTGAACGCTTTCCACGGGATGGCGAGCTCAACCGTCCAGCCGCGGTCCGTGTCGGTGGATTGATTGAGGGTGCCCTGGACGCTGACGGCAGATTGAAGGCCGGGTATGGCCCAGGAGTTGTCAGCGTGGCCGTGCTCCCGATAGGGCTTGTTGAGGAAGAGATCCCAGCCGGTGTCGAGCGCGTTGATCTCGAATTCGAAGTAACCGGGATCGGCGAGGGGAGGCTTGAGGAACAGCTCGAAGTCGTTGTCGTGGAAGATGATGGAGTCGTGTTGAGTGAGGGTGGCTTTGACGTCCGGCTCTTCGAGCTCGGCGGCGATGTAAAGGTTGGTGGAGTCGTAGAGGATTTTGACTCGGGTCCGCAGTCGGGGGAGTGGTTTGGCGGGGCCTTCGATGTCGACGAAGTCTGTAGTCCAGGGGGCCAGAAGCCAGGCTGGGTCGTCGAGCTTTCCGTCAATGGTCGGAGGATGGCGGGTGGGGTGGCAGGCGTAGGTTTTGGGCGGTTCCAAGGTAGGCGCAACGAAGGCTTGGGAATGGAGAGTCGTCGCGAGCATGAATAGGATGGCGAGGGTGGCGTGCATATGTAGAGCCTGTTCAATAATCTTATCTTCAGGTCCTTTGCACTACCGAAGTTGCCGAAAACACAACTTGGCGGGAGAGTCTCGTCTAAGGGGTCAACTCTCTCGATGTGTGACTTGGCGATTTGTCACTCATCGAGGGGATGGGCCGTCACATTTTGCCTAGTTTCGTATGCTGCAGCGAAAGCGCATCGGCGGCAACAGGCCAACGGCTTTACCAGCGAAGAAGAGCGTCGAAACAGCATTGATGTTGTGCCGCCTAAGAATCGTGAAAATCTATAGCAACATTGCGCACAATCAAAACCGCTCGCGCTGGCCCGTATGCGAGATTGATTGGACGTGTTGGTGCAACGGGAGGTCTACAGCCTCTGTCCAAATCGCTTCTCCAGTGAGTCGCGGTAGGTTCTGCTGACGCGAGGGTGAGAACCGTCTTTCAAGGTGACCTCGAACTCCCCGTGTGACAGAGTCTCCATCTGGACAATACTTTCGATATTGACGATTGCGGAGCGATGTATGCGAATAAAGCGGCGCGGATCGAGACTCTGCTCCAGGTCGGTCAATGATGCTCGATACAGGGTTGGTTTCCCGGACACATAGAGGGTGACATAGACTCCGGACGCCTCGATCCAATCGATATTTTCCACTCGCACAAACGTGGTGACTCCATTCGTTTTGATCGCCAGGCGGTCCAGTCGACGTGTCTCCGTCGCCTCCGAATTAAGTACCTGCGCAAGCTTTTGACCGAATTCTCGTAGATGGAGGTCCTGTCTTTGTCTCTTCGCGCGGGCCATCATTGCTTCGAATCGTTCATCGCTGAAGGGCTTGAGGAGGTAATCCAAAGCATTCGCCTCAAAGGCTCGTATCGCATGCTGATCGTATGCTGTTACAAACACCGTGGCGGGCATATTCTCAGCCCCAACGGCGTCAATTACTCCCAAGCCGCTGAGCTCCGGCATTTGCACGTCCAGAAACACCAGGTCTGGGCTTTCGCTGAGAATCATTTGCACTGCGGTCTTCCCATCGCCTGCTTCCATCATGGAAGTGGCTTCGGAATCCCGGCGCAATAGATCGGAGATACGCTGGCGGGCCGGTGCTTCGTCATCCACGATCAGAACTCTTATGCCATCACGCGCTAGGGTGTTCATCACTTTCCTTTCGTGTGTGCAATGGAAAGGAGACGGAAACCTCTGTCCCGCCTTGACTCCTACGCCGGATATCAAAATGACTCGTGTTGCCGGGGTACAGTCCGGCGAATCGCTCGCGGGTCACAGACAGGCCTACTCCCTTGTGAGTATCGAACGACCAGCCGGATGGCAATCCCACGCCATCGTCCACAACCTCGACAATAAGCCTCTGCTTAAGGCGCTGCGCGCTCAAGACGATTGACCCGCCGCGAGCTCGTTTGGAGATGCCGTGGCGTATGGCATTCTCTACCAGAGGTTGGATGAAGAGGCTGGGAACCAAGGCATTTCTTACGTCTTGAGCGATCCTGATCTCGATCTTCAAGGCATCACCGAAGCGGATCTTTTGAATGGCTAGATAGTGGTCAAGAAAAGCTAATTCTTCTGAGAGAGATATCTCCTGAACTCCTTGTGAGTTCAGGGAAAGTCGTAGCAAATCGCCTAGATGTTCGATCATCTTCCTTGCGAGTTTAGGCTCACGCTCTACCTGGGAGGAGACGGTGTTGAGCGCATTGAAGAGAAAGTGAGGATCCAACTGGGTACGCAACGCATTGAGACGAGCTTCTGAAAAGTTCCTCTGCAAGCGCTCCATCTGCAGCTGAGCGGATACGAATCGCTGGTGGTAAAGATATGCCTCCCACACACCAACGATGAGACAGTACACGAGCATGCTCCAGAACATTTCCTGGAGACCTTCGGTGACGATCTCGGTTCCCGATAGCCTGCCCCAAGCGCCTGCCCCAAGCGCCGCCTTCAGAATTTCGTGAACATAGCCATACAGGATTGATACGAAGGGACCCAAGGCGAAGAGCGTGATGAGGCGAGGTAGGATTCGTTGCGTCGAAAAGGGAAGAGCACGATCGATAGCCAAGACGCCGGGGACCAGAATCCCCCAGGACCACCACTGAGCCATCGCAGATGTGAATACATGATGCAGGGCACGGTTCTGCCCCAGCTGAGGTAGAGCAAAAATCACAGCTACTGCGGTCCAGAAAACAAACGAAATGGCCGACAGCTTGAGAGTAGTTTTCATCATTGCTCTTCCAGCCATTCTGACAGATCACCTTACACTGCGCGGCTCAGGAAGGGGCAACCCGTTGTAGTTCTGATCTCGTGCGATCGGCACGCGTCCTGCTCATGCGATCATCATACCGGCCCGCACTGTTGGAGACCGCTTGGGAACATAATGCCCGGCTGCGTCTCGAATGAAAGTAAAGTTGCGCTGAAGACGTCTGTTGTCAATGACTTCTCTTCTAACCGTACAAACGGAGTGCTTCGCATGCTGCGGTCTCAAGCTTCTCTTTCGTTCACTCGCCTTCAAGTCCTGTTTTCGCGACGACTGTTGGTCGCCTTTATGCTCTTTGCTCTACGCAGCAGCTTCGCTGAACCAGCGCTTCCCGTTCCCATGAAAGCTGATCATTGGCGTTCTAATGGCAATGCCACGTTTACATCTGGCGATCATGCGCCCGATGGCGTGCTTGAGATCAGTAAGGGATCAGTCGACCTGAAGGATTCGAATTTTCGTGATGGGACTATCGAATTCGATATGTACATGCCTGACCACGGAATACTTGGAATGAGGTTTCGCACGCAGAATCGAGAGAACGCCGAAGCTCTTTTCTTCCGTCCACAAAAGGATTGCGAAAGTGCTTCTGATTGCCTGCAGTACATGCCCCTTGAGCATGGTGCCTTCGAGTGGGATTTATTTCCGGAGTATCAAACTTCAGCGCCTATTCAAGTCTCAAGTTGGAATCACTTCCGAGTCGTGGTGCTCGGCAGAACGATGCGTGTTTATATAAACCGTTCCGGCAGCCCGACACTCAGCGTGGATCGCATGGAGGGCGGATCGCTGTCCGGCGGCCTGACCTTCGGTGGGCCGGCGAAGTATGCAAATCTCGTTATTACGCCAACAAAGCCATCAACTACCGTGGCGCAAGTCACGCTCGAACCGAGAGATGGATTCCTGCGACGCTGGCAGATTTCATCGTCGTCCGTGCTCCGCTCCATTCACGACCCAAAGCTGGATGCCCCGATGGGAGTCCAGCCGCCTTATGCTTCCATGCCCCGTGATGGCAAGGCCTGGAGGGCTGCGACGGCTGACACGAAAGGCCTCGTCAACTTCTCGCACGAAGTTGGATCGGCAAAAGATGGCTCGGTGATCTCTTTGGCATGGGCAAGAACAACACTCGTCTCCGATAAGGCTCAGTTGAAGACGGTTCGGATCGGCTGGGTGCGTGAGATTTGGGTGTACGTGAACGGCGCTCTGGCGTTTTCAGATCGAAACATCGAAGGCCTTCCAGCGGCGGAGGCCGCCGACGAACGGATCTCTTTAGGGAACGGGAGTTTCCGATTACCTCTCAAGAAAGGAAAGAATGAAATTGTAATTGCGCTCGACGATAACCTGCCAGGCAATGTACAGCACTTCGGATGGGGCATGGAGCTAAAGCTGGAAGACTCGGCCGGAATCTCGCAGCTTCCCTAGGCTTTTCCCACTCGCGCGAGCCCTATACCTCTCTCCAACTACAAGGACCGCTTGAGCACATACTCTCGAGCTACCTGTTGAATGCGCGTAGTTTGAGATTAGACACTTTCGTTTCACATTCACATCTGAGTTGCAGATGTGTGAAGGAGACACCTAATGAATCGCTTTATCATGAGCAAGATTTTAGCTTGCGTCCTCCTAACCACCGCCTTACGTTTCGCTCAGTGCCAAACAGTTACTGAGAGCAGCAAGGGAATGCCGGCCAGCATCGCGTCGGATACTGTCGACGTTCAGCACGTGATCGACGCGTACCACGAAGCTGTTCTGAGTCATGACGGATCCCGCTTATCCAGTCTCTTCATTTCGCAAGGAAGTATGTGGCTCAATGTGCTTTCCGACGACACTTACTCTCGAGCAAAGGCGAAATCACCGGATGCGCAGAAAATTCGGGTAGGAAGCTACGCAGAATTCGCCAAGATGGTGTCGACGTCAAAGGCAAGCTTAAATCCTACCCATACGCATCTCCAGAAGAACAGCGATGGGACGATTGCGTCTGTGTATTTTGACTTCATCTTCCTGATAGACGGAAAGCCCACAAATCGCGGGAGTGAGACCTGGGTTTTAGTCAAAGGAAGCGAAGGGTGGAGAATTGCGGCGATCACGTTCTCGTCCAATCCGCCTACCTCATGACCTTTCTGCCAAAGCTATATGCCGCCGGTGGCTTGTGTCTTAGGGCCCGAAGCCGCGAGTTGATGCGAGGACTTGTGCAGGCCATTGCTTGTGGAGGACGCTGGGAGACGATACCGTTTGCGCACCTCGCACCGGTGTTGATCGCTCGAAAGGAAGAATGAATATTAGAATTTCGATTATGCGATGTGCGGGATTGCGATGGCTCGAACCCATGGCTTCAGGGAGGATCTGCAGTTGGTTTTGCGGCGCGCCGCTCGTTGCATTTGCTCTCCTTCTTTCGTCTTCTTGGGCGATAGCTGCTCCGACAAATCCTCTGATGCGTTACCCCACGACCAGCGCAAGTGCTGTGGCCTTTGTTGCCTTTGATGACCTGTGGAGCGCTCCGCTGGCAGGCGGGTCTGCACATCGGCTCACTCATGATCCGGGCGCAGTTACTACACCTTTATTCTCCCCGGACGGAAGATGGTTGGCGTTCACCCTGAGGCGCGGCGGTTTACATGACGTATTCGTGATCGCGGCCGGCGGTGGCGAGTCACGTCGTCTAACATTCGAGGCCAGTAGCTATGACGAAGGTGCGATGGTAGTGGCTTGGACGCCAGATTCCCGTCGAGTCGTATTTCTTTCGCATAGAGATGCGCCGGTGGAGAAGTTGGTCCGGGCCTATACGGTCGCAGTAGAAGGTGGTCCAACTACGTTGCTGCCGCTCAACCGTGCCGGGCTGATGTCCTATGCTCGGGACGGCCACGCTATCGTCTACAACCAGATCTTTCGGAATACTGAACTACGCAAGCGCTATATTGGCGGCCAGCAACAGGATCTATACACCTACGTTTTCCAAACGAGACGACTGACACGGCTCACGGACTGGAAGGGGACGGACACTTCCCCGATGTGGTACGGGCACACGGTGTATTTTGTCTCCGATCGAGGAGCCGGCTTTCGCGCAAACATCTGGGCTTACGATCTCCGCACGCGAGTGTGCCGCCAGCTGACTCATTTTGCCGAATACGATGTGGACTGGCCTTCTCTAGGCGGTTCGACGATTACGTTTCAGCAGGGCGGCCATCTCTTTGCGATCGATCTGCCTTCTGAGCACCTGCACGAGTTGAAGGTCGATGTGCCGTACGATGGCGAACGTACTCAAAGCCGATCCGTTCCGGTCGGGCGGGCCGCTCGCGTGAAGGACGCGATGGGGGGCGTGGACTATGCGCTATCCCCGCTCGGGGACACGTTGTTGCTTTCTGCTCGCGGTGACCTGTTCCGTGTCGATGCGCATGCGGCTGGAGAAGACATAACGCAGACGCCAGGGATCGATGAGGACCACCCGTCGTGGTCGCCCGATGGCGGAACTATCGCTTATGAGACAGACAGCAGCGGGTCACAGCAACTTGCTGTTCGCCCTGCAGCCGGTGGGCCGGAGCGGCTCCTCACCCATTTCCCAACGGGCTACCTGTACACACCCGTATGGTCGCCGCTGGGTGACAGCCTTGCCGTTGCCGACGCTAATCACTCGCTCTGGTGGGTATCTTTGAACGGTGTGGCGCCACTCCGCATCATGAGTGATCCGTTCGCGGAGATTCGTGATGCCGCATTCTCGCCTGACGGTGGCTGGCTGGCGTACAGTACGCAACGTCCAAACCAGCTTCGGGCCATTCACTTGCATGAGCTTGCGACCGGTCGCGACACGGTTGTCAGCTCACCCATGGAGAGCGACCGCTTACCGGTATTCACTCCCGACGGACGTCTTCTCGTCTTCGTTTCGCAGCGCAACGAACAGCCCTTTGTCTCGGACCGAGACGATGAAGCCCTCGTCTCGACCTTGAATTCAGATGGTCTATATGCCGTGTCACTTGACCGCCGCTCACCGTCCCCGTTACTGGGTGCCTCAGGAAAGACTGCAGTGTCAGACACGCCCGTGCGGATCGATCTGGATGGTCTTATGGCGCGTGCCATAGCCTTGCCTGTCACACCGGCTTCCATAACTTCACTACAAGCGCGGTGCAGCGAGCTCTACTATCGGGTCCAGCCGGTGCAGCTCATTGGGGGCGACCTCGCCGGTGAGGTGGGTGCGCTTCACGTGCTGGATCTCGTTACCATGAAGAGCCGAGTCTCCATAAGAGACTTGGATAATTTCAGCCTTTCTTCGAATGGCAAGAGAGTTGCATTTCGCCGTAATGGTGCTTGGCGGATTGCCTCGACCGCCGCTCGCCAAGCTCAATCTGATGTCAGTGAAGTCTTCGATCTGAGTGGCCTAAATGTTCCGGTGGATCCACCGCGAGAGTGGGCCGAGATGTTTGAGAACGCGTGGCGCCTTGACCGCGACGTGTTCTTCAGCAAGGTGATGAACGGAAGCAACTGGCAGTCCGTGCATGACGCCTATGCGAAGCTGATTCCTCAACTAGGCTCACAGGATGACTTTCTCTACTTGCTTGCTCAAATGCAGGGGGAGATCGCCAGTTCTCATACATTCATACGGCGTGGCATTGATACCGACCTGCGAAGGCCATCTTCAACTGGCCTGCTCGGTGCCGACTACGCTCTTGACTCAGCCTCGGGTCGCTACCGGCTCGACAAGATCTACCGTGGCGACCAGACTCGGCCTAACCTGGCTGGACCGCTCGGTGTGCCAGGTTTGGACGTGAAAGAAAACGATTATCTGCTGGCCATCGGCGAGCATGAATTGAGGACTCCGGCAAGTCCTGAGAGCCTGCTCAGCGAAGCTACCGGCGAGGTTACTTTGACCTTGGCGGCGTCGCCGACGGGATCGAGACATACGATCAAAGTTCAGCTACTCACAGACGACACCGCACTGCGCCGCCAGGCATGGATCGAAGCGAATCGCAATGCAGTGGATCGACTTTCGAACGGACGTCTAGGCTACATCTTCCTGACATCTTTCGAAGATGAGGGCTCAAAGGACTTTGTTCGCCAGTTCTACCCACAGCAGAACAAAGAAGGTTTGATCTTCGACGTGCGCTGGAACCTCGGTGGATTTACCAGCCAGGCTGTGCTCAATGTGCTGCGGCGAGAACGGGCAGGTCTCTTTGTAAATCGCGAAGGCGCTGTATCGCCACTTCCTTCGGCAACTGCTCCGCCAGCAATGGTTACCCTGATCAATTACGGCTCCGCTTCCGATGGAGATCAGTTTCCGTATTTCTTCCACAGGTTCGGGCTCGGCAAGCTCGTAGGGGAACGCACATGGGGTGGCGTTCAGGGTATCAACGGTCCGTGGCGCCTGATGGATGGCTCCTTCATCACGATCCCGAAAGATGCGCTCGCCTCCTTAGATGGTAGATGGATCATCGAGAACGAAGGTGTGTCGCCCGACCTGGTTGTGCCTTCGCGGCCAGAGGAGGTTATCAACCGCAGTGGCAGAGACGCACAACTCGAAGCAGGCGTTGCGGCGGCGTTGATACAGATCAGACGTAAGCGTGTGCACAACATCAAAGCACCCGCAGCCTTGCCGGCCTACCCTCCGGAGGGCAACGTGTCTGGAGCTACCTTTCGGCGTTAGCCCAACTACCATCGACACCCGGCTTATTTGAAAACTCTGCCCACCGCTGAGGAAAGGCTTGTTCCTGATGATGTTTATGAATGTTTTTGCGTGCACTTGCATGCTGGCAGGCACCGTTCCAAGTGCTAACACAGTCAGGCCCATCAAGGTCCAGATGTCTGTCGGCCACTGGCACACGCTTCCGGCCGACAGTATGGGCCCGAAGGGCGAAGCACAATTCCTTCGCAAGGAAGGTTTTCCTGATGGGTTGCTCGTGCTGAAAGCCGGATCGGCGGCGTTGGATGGACTTAGCTTCCGCGACGGCACGATCGAGTATGACTTCAAGCCACTAGCGCCCGATATGCCGGGACTGCAGTTTCGGGTGAGCGGCACTGAGGCCTCTCCGGAAGGCGAAGAGGTTTATGAGCGCATGTTTGGTGACGAGCGGGCCTCGAATGATGGGATTCAATATGTTCCCTTGATTCATGGCTTCATGCCTTGGAATGCGTATCCGCAGTATCAGAATCGGGCTCCTATGATCGACGGCTGGAACCACGTACGTGTCGTCGTGTCCGGACGACGGATGAAGGTTTTCATCAATCGCTCGACGGATGCGGTTCTATCTGTTGGTAACCTCGAGAGCGGGTCGGCGTCTGGCGCCGTGCACCTTCGCGGGCCGGCGATCTTCACCAATCTGATTGTGACCCCAGGCGAAGTTGGTGGATTGGCGTCCGAGCCCGAGCTAGATCCAACTGCTCGCGAGACAGGCATCATTCGGGAGTGGCAGGCATCATCCCTGCAGTCCCTGGTGAAACTACAGACTCCGGCCTACTCCGAGATGCCGTCTGAAGCGAACTGCTGGCACCCTGTTGATTCGGAACGTGGCGGACTGTTGAATCTGAATCGCCAGTACGTGGCTTCCGAGGGCCCGCCGATGATCGGCTGGCTCCGCTTCAACGTGACCGCAAAACATGCTGAGAGTAAGCTAGTCTCGCTTGGTTGGATTGGTGAGGTATGGATCTTTGCCAACGGAACGCTGCTAACTACTGGCAAGAACTTCTACTATCCAGAGAAAGAACGCCGAGAACCGGATGGCAGGATGGCTTTCGAAAATGGATCGTTCAAGATCCCATTGCATGCCGGCACTAATGAGATCGCCATCGCTTTATATGCGTCAGTACATGACGACCTTAGAACGAGAACAAAATATGGCTGGGGATTGATGATGCGATTCCAGGATCCGTCAGGGCTGACCTTTCCTCGCTCGACGCGTGTCCCGTCGACGAGAAAAGTGGATTCACATCTGTAGCCAAGCGTGAGGCGCTTCATTCGCGCTTCTTCTCCTGCTGCTAGGCAACATCAAGGATAATTGAACCGACTCCGCTACCTCGCGCGTACGTGCGATGCGCCTCCTGAACGTCAGCCAGCGGAAATACGGCCTTGATGGGAACCCGGATGCGACCTTCGCCGAGCATGCGGAAGAGGCACGCCAGATCCGGAGCGAAGTGCTTGGAACCCCTGAATAAGCCAAAAAAGGTGGTCCGCTTGCCTGACCAGAAGGCAAGATTGCGAGCGAACAGCTTGAGGATCATAGGCAGCGGGGACGGCCGGGGCCCGTTGCTCAGCGCGGGAAGGTTCTGGCCGTAGCCGACCAGCAGACCGCCTTTGCGCAGGATCGAATAGCTTTCATCGAAGCTCTGATATCCAAGAGGGTCGAACACGGAGTCCACGCCTCCCAGGCGCTGCATCTGTTGAATCCAATCTTTTTGCCTGTAGTCGAAGACCACGGCATCGGCTGCACTCAGTTCGGCGTGCTTACTCACTGAAGCGGTACCGAACACTTCTGCTCCCCGAAGGTGCGCCAGATGGAGAAGCGCTGTGCCAACTGCGCCGCTGAGGCCATGAACGAAGATTCGTTGACCGCGCTTTACATGGGCGCTGTGCTCGAGCATCTCGTAGGCAGTCATCCAGTCAAGGATAAGTGCGGTGGCTTGACGCAGGTCTAGTCCCTCTGGCACCGGTGATACAAACTTCTCTGGAACATTCATTCGCTCTGCCTGAGAGCCATAGATGGTGAGGCAGGCCACCAGAGTTCCTGGAGCAAATTTTTTGCAGCCCGGACCATTCGCCAGCGCTCTGCCGATCATGCTGTAACCAGGCGTCAAGGGCGCTTTCTTCTGAAACGGATACAGGCCGCGACGCATGTTGACATCGGAACCCGCGACCACGGAATGTAGCACTTGTACCTGCACCTCACCCACCTGTGGACTCGCGACTGTTGCCTCAATGATCTGTAGAACACTCTCATCTCCAAAGTGGGGAACAAGTACCTTTCGGATCGTGGTTTCCATACTGCTTCTCCTTGGTGATCGACTCAAGTCAACGATCGGCTCGATGACTTACAGCGTAAGCCAAGCCCGCCACCCTGTCAAGGCTTACTATGTAAGCAATGGCTCATCCAAAGTTCCTGTCGTCAAAAGAGATCTTGAAAACGGCGGTGCACCTCGTAGAACATGGGGACGCCGACGGGCTGTCACTAAGAGCCGTTGCCGCGGAGCTTGGCGTGAAAGCGCCGAGTTTATACCGCTATTTTTCGGATAAGGAGGCGCTAGAAGTTGCGGTTGCCGAGGAGATACTCAATGTAATGCTGGTTGAGTTTCGGGCCGCGGCAGCGACCGCTGATCCGGAGACCAGGTTTCGAAGAGTGGTTGAAGTCTATCTGCGGTTCGCGAGGGAACGGTTTCCGCTTTATACGTTCGTCATACAGCACAACCATCCCGAGCGGTATGCGTCAGGAGCCGGCAAAGCCGTGTGGGATCTGATGGTAGACGCCGCCAGCGCCGTCTCTGGACAGCTGGACGATACGGCTGCCGCTGTAGCTACCTGGGCCTTCCTGCATGGGTACGCCACGCTTGAACATTCCGGTGCCTTCGGACCATCTGGTCCGAAGGGCGGACTTGAGCGAGGTATAAAGGCTTTTCTGAGCAACTTTCGCGTTAGCCACTCCGTTCTGAAAACGCATTCGGAGCGATCGACAGATTCTCGGAAAGCGAAAAAAACGTGAGACACCACCACCGAAGTGCATTTAAGTTCAGATCGCACTTTGAAAAGTAACTTTTTATTTCAAACGGGGACTATAGCCGCTTCGACTAGTGAGAACAGGCCAACGCACGTTTCGATGGCTGCCTTATCTCAAACGTGCATTGGCGATTGTGCGTCAAGCCAGAATCCCAGCGGCTACGTGCGCGATGGCATCATCAGCTTGGTGCCATTCCGCTTCCAAAACCAGCCACTGGTGAACGCCAGATCCAGAACCTGGACGTGTTTGGTCTTGAACTTGAAAAGGGTGACATAAATCTGCTTGGATCGCTCAACTGACCAAACGGCCGACTGGCCAATCAAGATCAGTTTGAGGAACTGTAAGCACCCAGAGCCAACCTTGCAGCAGTGGTAGGGCATTTGTTTCGTAGGCGACGTCCGCTTTCTAGCGGATATTTCTCAGGATGTAACGAGGCGGGTCAGGCAAAGGATTCCTTCTTGGGGATCGACTGTCACGCTGCAAAATCATGTGCTTCGACTCGTACCATTCCACTGAAATGAAGGTCAACTTGAACAAGGCAGGCGTCCGCGGACTTGTCACGCTAGATCGCGCAACGCCAAAAATCCCTTTTGTTGCTCCAAAACATTTCAAGCCTCACTCCGTCTCGTGCCGTACGGAAGTGAACGTGAAGCTTCCTGGGCTGGACACAATGACACCCGAAGATCTTAAGAAGACAATTGATGGGTTGATCACTGATCCGGCAACTGCATCTGCCGTTGAGAGCAAGAAGGTGAAGCTGGGTATGAGCACCGATGAGTAAAAGTTGATGGCCCTCATTTATTCAGGACCCGAGATCAATCTAGCGCGAAAATGGTCTGAGTTCGACTTCGAAGCCAACCGTTGGGATGGGAGAAGCTGCGCTCACAATAAGCTTCCGAACGATAGTGGGAAGCTGGGCCCGGTTCGCGACGAGGTGACGGAACTATGAATAGGTCAAACAATTTAACTTGTAATCTTGATCATTTGCAAAGGTCTAATTCATCCAAAGGCCGAAGGGTTGCGAGTGATCTCACAGAGTTCCGGCGTTTTAGGCTTTGTTGAGCATTAGAACTCCAACCGGAGAGCCAATTGCAACATGCGAAACGTGATGCCATTGGCGCCGGAATTCATACCTGTAAGCTGACCGAAGCTGCCAGGCTGGCTCACGTCACTTGGCTAGAGGTTTCACCCGGCGCTAAGAAATTCGGATGGTTTAGCACGTTGAAGGCATCTGCACGGAACTTCAAGTTGATCTCCCTGGAACTACCGGGAAGGTCTTTGCCAAGGCCGAATCAAGATTGAAGAATGGTGGTCCACGCAGGTTGTTCCGACTGCGATCTGGAAGCCTAGCGGGCCGGTGAATGCCGCAGCTGCTGCTGTCGGATTATCGAGCATAAACAGTTGATTACCGATCTTGTCCAAACGGCGGCGCAAAAGAACTGGGCTGCCGACCAGAATACCCGGCGCATCGTTCGAGTAGCTCGCCACGAAGGCGCTCGACGACGTGCCCGGCCCGTTGCCGCTGTGGTAGGCCACCAGATCGCTGACGTCCCAGTCGCCGATTACCTCATCCAGCCAGCGGGAATCGCTGGAGAAGAAGGTGCGGCCGCGGCCCACCGGTAGCTGGTAGGTAAAGTTCCCGTACAACGAAATGAGTTTTATTTCTCATGTTGACGATGCGCAGCCGAAAAAGCTTCCGCAGGGAGGAAGTCGCATACCCACTCATGCAATTCTGAGGAATTCTGCTTGGTTTCTCGACGTGTATGTTCTGGCGGGGTTACATACTTTTGCGAGCCCTTCAATTGCGGGACCACTATCAGATTTGATCATTGCGCTTGGCAGGCCCGTATGTTGCTTCTGAACGATTGCTACCTAGCTGTTCGCCAGTCTAAAGATGACGTTGGTGAGATGGCTAATCATCCAAGCCAATTTGCCGATCTTAGGTGATAGCCATGAGAATCCTATGCCTGAGATGATCTCGATTGCTGCACTGATGCGTAGCCAGCCAACCCCTCGCCTCTTTGAACGCCGCCGCGGTGTTTCCGATATGGAGTTGGCAGCTAGAAAGCTGTACAGCGCGACTCAATACCTAGTATTGGAGCAACTTGAGGGTCGTCGAGGCTCACCTAAAGCGAACAGGCAGGCCATCGCGATCCTTTGTGAAGCGGGGAGGAGGCTGGTCAAGACCGAACGCCGTCATCCAGCAAGAGGTTTTCTTCACAAGTGGCTGGAGGATGAAGCACACTTTGAGCTCGAAGGTATCTTTCAGCAAAAGGGCTAGCTTAGGAGGCTGACTTCCGATCCGAGAGGTGGGCGTCTCTTACTTGCTTTTCGTTTGAGTCAAAGTCACCGATTGATTTGTGGTTCTGGAAGAGATTTTGATACCACTTGTCCAGCGTTACAGCATCTGGAACGCTCTGGCATGTAGCCACTAATGTTTGTTCCACAAGGTAATCTTGAAACCGCCGTAGATGTTGAAGGGAGTTCCGGGAGCAAGGAAGGTGGAGGTGCGGATGGGGATGGTGCCAGCGCCGCTGCCATTGGGAATTCCGAAGGGCCGAGCCACCAAGTGATCATTGTTGTCGAAGGGGGTCGTGCCGAGTTGGGCGCCGGTAGAGTAGTGCTTATCCAGTAGATTGTTTGCCTGAACGAAGAGCTGGATGCGAGGCCGGATCTGATAGTGCGCACCGATGCTGGCGACGCCGTAACCGGCGGACTTGCCGGAGCCGAGATAGTAGACGCCGTCGGGCTGGTCGAGATTATTCTCATTGCCGCGGGCGAAGGAGGATCCGGCAGCGAGAATGTCGAGCTCGGCCGTGAGCTTTGACGACGGCTTGTACTGACCATAGAGCTTGAGGAGGTTACGGGGAACCTGGGGGATGTAGTCCCCGGGGACGATGTGGATGTCGTCATCGATGCCCTTGAGTCCGGCAAGAGCGCTGTCGTTTGTGCTGTTACTGCCCCCATCAATGGTCTGGGGGCTCTGGTAGGTAGCGTTGAGGAAGGTGTAGTTGCCGCCCAGGCTCCAGTGACTCCAGTCTTCCCCCAATTCCAGTTCGATACCATCGCGGCGGGTTTTGCCGAAGTTTAGGAAATAGCCGAAGCCAGTTTGTTCCGACGCGACGAAGAGTAGATCGCTGGAGTTCTGCCCGAAGAAATAATCAGCGCTCCAGTGGAAGGTACTCTCTCCGTTCGAGCGAATACCGGCCTCGAAGGTGCGGGAGACGACCTGCTTGAGTGGAGGGTCGCTTACGAGCGCATTCGGCAGATTGCAAGGTTCGTTCGGATCGGAGCAGCCCAATTCGATAGAGGTGGGAGAGCGGCTGGCTTCGCTGTAATTGAAGTATGTGTTGAAGAAACGAGAGAGCTTGTAGGTCAGGCCAACTGCGGGATTGAAACGCTGGAAGGTGTTCGTGCTGGTGAGATTGCCGCGCGCGGCCGAGACAGGAAGATAATCCAAATTATCGAGAGCCGTATGGTTGTAGCGACCGGATAAGGTGAGGCTAACCGACCCGTAGGTGAGAGTGTCGGTCGCGTAGATGCTTGGAGTATTGACAATTCCGTGGAGCTGGACACGGGTGTCGACAGGATTGCCACCAGACATTATTGAGCCGTCAATGAAGGCGTCAACGAGCGTGAAGGAAACATTGTCTGGGTTGAGATAGGCGAGCTGAGAGAGCTGCTTGTAGGTGGAGGTGCCGCGATCCCAGCCGGCGCCGATGATTAGCCGGTTATGCTTCCTGCGCCAAGTCATCAGACCGGAGAGACCGTAGCTGTTCTGCTTGTCGGTGGTGCGGGTAACGATGCCGTCGCACTTTTCGGAGGGCTCGCCGTTGCCCTGATCTTCAAGTACTTGGGCAAGGCAGCGCCAGAAAGGAGTGGGCTCGCTAGTGACATTGCCCGTGATTGGGAAGCCGGTGTAGCCCGCGGCTTTGAGTGCGGCGATGTCGGCGGCCGAGAGGTTGTAGAGTGACTGGTCGAAGGAGTCGTCATTCAGATCGCCGTTGGAACTGTCCGTGCGGACATAGCGATAGTAAGCATTGCTGGAGAGAATAAGTTTATCGGAGAGGGCGTGGGTCGCGTTCAGGGTGAGCGAGGGTGAGCGATCCCAAGTGACGTCCGGAATGGTGTTGACACTGCTGTAATCCGTTTTGAGGAAGCGGAAGTCGGAGGTGCCGTTGCCGGTCAGCCAGTTGTCGGCGTATGCTCCGGCGAGAGAGAAGGTAGTTTTCGCATCAGACCAGCCAAGCTTTGCGAAAGACTGGCGAACCTCGGTAGAAGAGTACTGCCGCCAGCCGTCTTCGCGGTACAGGTTGCCGGCGACGTAGTAGTTGTACCCATGGGGTAGCAGACCTCCGATCTCGCCTTCTCCACTTCGCCGACCGAACTTGCCGCCGGTGATCTGAAGGCTGGCACCCGGTGTAGTAAGACCATCTTTGGTGTGGACAGAGATGGCGCCGCCTAAGGTGTTCAGACCGTAAACTGGATCGGATCCCGGGATGAGAGCCATGTCGCGGATGGCAATCTTGGGAATAAGGTCCCAGGCGACTACATCACCGAAGGGCTGGTTTTGGCGAACGCCATCAAGGTACACGGAAAGACCTTCGGGTGTGCCAAGGAGAGGCGAGGCAGTGTAGCCGCGGTAGTTGATATCCGGTTGGTAGGGGTTGCCGACGTTCTCGTTAACGAAGACACTGGTGAGATGCTTGTTCATGAGGTCGGCGAGGTCAAGGGCGTTACTGTCTTCGAGGTTCTTGGCTGTAATACCTTGAAGCGAAACGGGGATCTGATCAAACGACTGGTCGGCCTGGCCGATGGGTGTGAGCGAGAACACATTGACCGAAGTCGATGTACCTTGGACGCCTAATTTGATCTCGCGGGAGACGAGCATGGTGGATGTGAGATCTATGCTGAGACTCTGGGGAACGAAGCCGCTACGGGCGATCTGGAGACGGTAGTGGCCGGGGGCGAGGCCCGTCAGGTCGAGTTTGCCCTGCTCGTCAGTCTGGAGGGTTCGGGACATGCCTCCAGGACCGTTGATGCGACCGGCAACCTGAAGAGATGCACCTGAGGGGTCGGTGATGTGGAGTTTGATCTCGCCGATAGGTTGAACTTGTGCAACGAGGGGTGAGATAGCTACAAACAGTAGAAATGCTGCGAGGTTGCGGAAGCACATGCGTTACCTTTCGAGCCTGGAGCCTCGTTGCTGCTTGTGAATGTCGGTTTTCTACTGATGTATTCCGCCTAGAGCGATTCTGTTCAGGATTTTTGAACTGCGGGATAGTGAATAATGAGAGCGAACAATGGAGCGGGCATCTTCCAATTCGGCTGTTGGACTTTTTCTCACACAGAGTGATGCCGTGCCAATGCCGCTTGACCAAGAGATGCTGGCGCTGTTCGACTTACTGCGGATGCCGGTTCTTCGGTATGCGGTGTCGTTTGGGCTGGCTCAGTGTGACGGCGAGGATATTCTTCAAGAGGTATTCCTGGCTTTGTTTCATCACCTGCGGAAAAGGCGCTCGCGAAGCAACCTGCGCGCTTGGATTTTTCGGGTGACGCACAACCTTGCACTGCGGCGCCGGATGTTAATTCAGAGTCGCGCGCGGCTAACTCAACTGGATGCCTATACGCCGGAGGAGCACTATACCAGCGAACTGAATCCAGAGGAAATAGCGATTGCGGGTGAGCAGCATGCAGACCTGTTGAGGGTCTACCGCACACTTCCAGATCGAGACCAGCGTTGTCTACAACTTCGCGCGGAGGGCCTGACCTATCGTGAGATAGCAGGGGTTGTCGGAGTATCGTTGGGTACTGTCGCCACGATACTCGTGCGTTCGCTCTCCCGGCTGGGGCAAATGAATGCGAGGTAACTCAATGTTTGGGCGAAGAGGTCATTTAAACGATAAAGAACTTGTCGGTTTCCTTGATGGTGAGATTTCCCATCGAGCAGCTAACTATGCGCAGAAACATCTCGCTGAATGTTCCGAATGTCGCTCAAGAAAGCGAGAATTCGAAGATGTCACGGCGAATATCTCAAGGCTGAACCGCGCTTCGATTGCTGCACCGGTGGAATTTGAAAGCGCGCCGCACTATTTGATTAAGCTGGGAATGGATGCTGCTCCGAAGTTGAAACGCGGACTGCTGTCCGCCACTCCATTGACGGGTCCTGAGATCTATCTTTACGCAGCCATCGCCGTAGCCGTCCTTAGCTGTAATATGTTCGATTGGCAGGGCCATCTCTTCGACTCTAGTCATATGCCTCAACTCGAAACCCGCCTTCGCCCGGATAGTGGACTTACTCCCGGCGTGACGCGCCCAGTTAGCCTCTCTGAGATATGTAACCAACAAGATGGCGATCTCGACCCCGATGTCTCACCTACCATAAAGCAAGCCATCTTCAAGGAGTATGGCATCACCGACGCACCCGCAAATGACTACCAGGTCGATTATCTAATCAACCCCCAACTTGGAGGAACAGCCGACTTGGGCAATTTGTGGCCAGAACCCAACAGCTCGAAAGTCTGGAACGCCCATCTCAAAGATGCTTTGGAAGATCACCTGCACGTCATGGTTTGCAACCAGCAGATTGATTTAGCGTCGGCCCAGCGCGCCATCGCTAGCGATTGGATCGCAGCCTATAAGAAGTATGTCCAAATCAGAAACCACGCCTAATCAGGCACGCCTAATCAAGTGGGGCATGCGCTCGACCAGCCTTCGTGGCACTTGATTTAGCGTCACTTCAAGTCGACAGCCAATGGTCTTTATTGCGAGGCCAACCTATCTATACACCTCAACAAACAGCAATGCCCATCGGCGATATATGAAGTTCAGATGATGCGAGCTTGCCGGCTATCTGATTCGTGGTATTTGTCATAGAATTCATGCAATGTGCGTTCACGAGCCATGCTCAGCGCTACGATGTTCGCCCAATGCTCCCACACACTTCTCAATAGTAGATAGGCATGGAGCAAGGTCTAATCTATCGATCGTGATATTGCATATCATCCTCAAAGATCGTGCATAACACATTTTCTTTGTCTTGACAGTAGCATGATGCGCACCCGAGTTCGGCCAGTATTCGCTGCAATGTCCTCGAACCTCACATGTTCAAATCCACGGTTCGCAGGAGATTTACTCGGGAAGCGCAGCAATTGTTGCTATATAACCACACTGCATTGTCGCCTACAGAAGGCTGATAGATGGTTTTCCAGTGACATCTTTTGAATCGATCGTCTCATTCGCCGCGTCACATGGTAACCATTCACGCATGTGCGAACCTGCCCAATCGAGCGTTCAGAGGCGAAAAATTCTAAGCTTCTACGGAGAATAGATCATGAGCGAGCAGCGTAAGAACGCCGCAGCAGTAGTCAGTTCCAATAATTTGAAGTACGCAGGCGCGGTCGCCATACTTCTTGCAGGCGCGGGCCTTCTCGCAGGTTGCACCTCGAAACCTCCGGCCGCCCCTCCGCCGCAGGCGTTACCTGTGACTGTGGTGCAGCTTGAGCCAACCGACGTCCCGATCTCAGGCGAATGGGTTGGCACGCTGGACGGCTACGTGAATGCGCAGATTCAGCCGCAGGCGAATGGTTATTTAATCAAGCAGAACTATCGCGAAGGTTCGCAAGTCTCCAAAGGTCAGGTGCTCTTTGAGATCGACCCTCGACCTTTCCAGGCAGCTCTCGATCAGGCTCTCGGGCAACTTGCACAGGCAAAGGGCCAAGTCGCGCAGGCGCAGGCGCAGTTGGACCTTGCCCAGATCAACGTAAAGCGCGACACGCCACTAGCGCAGGCGCGAGCGATCGCACAGAGCCAGCTGGACAACGATACGCAGCAAGAGGCACAACAAAAAGCGTCCGTACAATCCGCCCAGGCATCTGTCGCCGCCGCAGATGCTGCCGTCGCGAATGCGAAGCTGAACATTGGGTTCACGCATGTTCGCTCGCTTATCACTGGGGTCGCTGGACAGGCGACATTGCAGGTCGGCAACCTTGTCAACACGCAGTCGATCCTCACCTCAGTTTCGCAGTTGAACCCGATCAAGGCCTACTTTTCCATCGGCGACAGTGAGTACCTCGCTCTCGTGCAGCGCGCCCGCGCCGGCGGCGGAGATCTCCTGAAGAATGCCTCCGCAGTGCCGCTGACGCTCACGCTTGCCAACGGGGAAGCCTATCCACAGAAGGGTCACATTGCCTTCGTCGATCGCCAGATCAACGCGCAAACTGGCGCTATCCGCATTGCCGCATCTTTCCCCAACCCCGGCAACGTTCTACGACCAGGTCAGTTCGGTCGTGTGAAGGCAGAGACACAGTTGCGCCGTAACGCTTTGCTCATCCCACAAGTTGCTATTCAAGAATTACAGGGATTACAGCAGGCATTTGTTGCCGGTCCTGACGGCAAGGCTCACCTCGTTACGTTGAAGCTCGGCCCGCAGGTCGGAACCAACTGGCTCGTCGAAGACGGCGTCGCGCCCGGGGCAAAGGTCATCATCGATAACCTCCAAAAGCTCGGCGAGGGCACCCCAGTTGCTCCGCATCAAGGTCCGCCCGTCGCGCCTACAAGTCAGGCGACCACATCGGCCGGGAGGTAATTCATGTCAAAGTTTTTCATCAATCGGCCCATTGTTGCGATTGTCATCGCCATCCTGACCGTGATCCTCGGTACTGTGTCGATGTTCACACTCGCTACCTCTCAGTTCCCTGACATCGTTCCTACAGAGATCCTGGTCACAGCCACCTACCCCGGTGCCGATGCCAAGACGCTCGCACAGGCAGTGTCTACGCCTATCGAGCAGCAGATGAACGGCGTCGACAACATGATCTACATGAACTCGGTCAGCGCCAACAATGGCGTTGTTCAACTGTTCGTAGACTTTGACGTCAAAACCGATCCCAACATTGACCAAGTGCTCTCGCAGCTTCGCGTCGACCAGGCGCAGTCACAGCTTCCCGCACAGGTCACCACGGCTGGCCTCACCGTGCAGAAGGCGCTTACCTCGCCCCTGATGCTCATTGCTGTCAACTCGCCCGGCAATAAGCTCAGCCAGGACTTCCTCACCAATTACGCGATCATCAATTTGCAGGATCAGATCACACGCGTCAAGGGCGTGTCTCGCGTCCAAATCTTCGGCGGTCAGTATGCGCTCCGTATCTGGGTAGATCCAAACAAGCTCGCCAAGCTTGGCGTCACCGCACCCGAAGTGATCACAGCGATTCAGACGCAGAACAACGTGAACCCTGCCGGTCAGATCGGCGCGGAGCCCATACCGAAGGGTCAGCAGTTTACCTATACCGTTCGCACCCAGGGTCGTCTCGTAAAGCCGGAGGAGTTTGGCAACATCATCCTCCGCGCGAATGCCGACGGATCGATCCTTCATCTGTCAGATGTCGCCCGCATCGAGCTTGGCGATCAGGCGTACGCCATCTCCGGACGCTACAACCAGAATCCCTCCGGCGTCATGGCCGTCTATCAGCTCCCCGGCTCCAATGCTGTCGCGACTGCAGCTGCCGTCAACGCCCGCATGAAAGAACTGTCCTCGACCTTCCCCCCGGGCATCTCCTACAACGTCCCGCTTGACACGACCAAGGCTGTCAGCTCGGGTATCCATGAAATCGTCATTACGCTGCTGGAAGCGCTTGCCCTCGTTGTGGTCGTAGTCTTCATCTTCCTGCAGGGCTGGCGAGCAACCCTCATCCCGCTGCTGGCCGTGCCGGTCTCCCTCATTGGAACCTTCATCATCTTCCCGGCTCTCGGCTTCTCCATCAACACGCTGTCGCTCTTCGGGCTTGTGCTTGCAATCGGACTCGTGGTCGATGACGCCATCATCGTCGTCGAAGCAGTAGAGCACCATATTGACGAGGGTATGGACCCTAAAGCCGCCACTATCAAGGCCATGGAAGAGGTAGGCGGTCCAGTGGTCGCCATTGCCCTCATCCTCGCAGCCGTCTTCATTCCGACAGCCTTCATCCCGGGTATCACTGGACGACTCTATCAGCAGTTCGCTGTGACGATCGCTATTTCGGTGCTCATCTCCGCATTCAACGCGCTCACCCTGTCTCCCGCATTGGCCTCGCTTCTACTCAAGCCAAAAAATAAGGAACAGAAGCCCGGCTTGATCGGTAAGGGCTTTGCGCTTTTCAACAAATTCTTCGGCCGCACGACGGAAAGCTTCGTCCATACCTCGGACGTCCTTATCCACAAGTCCTACTTGGCGATGATTGGAATTGCGATTATCGCCATCCTGGGCGTCTTCCTTGGCAGTACGCTTCCCGGTGGGTTCTTGCCGACGGAAGATCAGGGCTACATGTTTCTCGCCCTACAGCTTCCCGATGGAGCCTCAGCACAACGGACAGATGCGGCTCAGCAGAAGATCACGGCCGCTCTCCTCAAGACACCCGGTGTTGAAGGTGTTATCGCCGTCACCAACTTCTCTCTTCTCACTCAGGTGCAGAGCACCAATCAGGGCTTCTTCTTCGTCGCGCTGAAGCCGTGGGAGGTGCGCAAGAGCAAAGAAGAACAGCTGTCATACATTACAGCCAGCCTTGGCAAACAACTTGCCGGCAATCCTGACGGCATCGCCTTCGCCTTCCCGCCGCCCTCCATTCCGGGTATCGGAACCTCAGGCGGGGTCACGATGGTGATTGAAGATCGTTCTGGCAAGGATGATCCCGAGATCCTTACCAAGAACCTGATGACCTATCTGGGTGCGATCAGCAAGCTGCCTGAAGTAGCATTCGCGCTTCCGTCCTACTCGCCCAACGTCCCACAGCTCTATGCGGACGTGGATAAGGAGAAGGTCCTGCAGCAGCAGGTTCAGCTCTCTGACGTCTACACCACCATGTCCACATTTATGGGCGGCTATCTCGTCAACTACTTCAACCGCTTCGGTCGCCAGTGGCAGACTTATGTGGAGGCAGAGGGCACCTCACGCACGGACATCAAGAACATTGATCAGTTCTATGTGCGCAGTGCTAACGGCGGACAGGTTCCGCTAGGCGCGCTGGTTCACGTCAAGCAGATCACCGGGCCTGAATACATTTTCCGCTTCAACGAGTTCAACGCGGCACAGGTCAACATCACCGCAAAGCCCGGCTACAGCTCAGGCCAGGTGCGCGCTGCACTCGAAAAGACATTCGCCGAAACGATGCCACCCGGAGCGGGCTTCGATTATTCTGGCATCTCCTACCAGGAAGATATGGCGCAGAAGGGTGTGCCGACCTACGCCGTCTTCGGTCTCTCCCTTCTTTTCGTCTTTCTCATTCTGGCTGCACTCTACGAGTCATGGACGCTGCCGTTCAGCGTTCTGCTCAGCACTCCAGTCGCCATTCTTGGCGGGTACATAGCCCTTCATGTCCGCACACTTGAGAACGACATCTTCGCCACGATCGGCGTTGTCATGCTCATCGGTCTCTCCGCCAAAAACGCCATCCTCATCGTCGAGTTCGCCAAGACCAACTACGAAGCCGGCATGAGCATTTCGGAGGCTGCACTCAGCGCGGCGCGTCTACGCTTCCGTCCAATCGTCATGACCGCTCTCGCCTTCGTCTTTGGTTGCCTTCCGCTATGGACTGCAACCGGTGCAGGCGCAGCATCACGACGCATCCTAGGAACCACCGTTATCGGCGGCATGTTCCTGTCGACGGCCATCGGCCTCATCTTCATTCCAGTTACCTTCTCCGTCGTCGAGTACATCTCGCATCGTTTCAGCAAGGGCGGCAAGAGCACGACGATGGACTCCAAGGCAGACTTCGATCCAGTCGCAGCCGGCAAAGCAGCCGGTGGCGGACCGCCGAAATCGACCCCGACCCCAGGAGGTCACGCATGAGAAACTCACCACTCTGGTTCAGACGCACCTTCGCAATCGCAGCCGGTGGCATCCTCGCCGGCGCCCTTGCAGGCTGCAACGTAGGTCCAAAGTACAAACGTCCGGCCTACCCGGCGCCCCCAGCCTTCCGTGGAGCCGACGAAGCTGCCGTTACCAGTGACGCGCAGAACTCACTCGGTGATCAGAATTGGGTCCAGGTCTTCCGCGAGCCTGAGCTTCAAGCGCTCATCCGCACAGCGCTCACCAACAACTATGACATCCAAATTGCAGCCCAGCGTGTAGCCGAGCAGCAGGCGCAGGTCCAAATCACACGCTCGCAGGAATTCCCCACCCTGTCCGTCGGTGGAACCGGCATCGGTGCTTCCTTCAACTCGTCGACTTTTGGCTCGAGCAGCGGAAGCAACAGCATCTCCAGCCCGCTGTCCGAAGGCTCGTTCAATCTCTCTGCTGCCTGGACGCCGGACTTCTGGGGTCTCTATCGCAAGCAAACACAAGCTGCTCGCGCACAACTGCTCGCACAGACATGGGCACAGAGGGCCGTTCGTCTCTCTCTTGTGCAGAGCGTCGCAACCACCTACCTCCAGATTCGCGCTCTGGATCGTCAACTCGACATCACGAAGCAAACCTTGAAGGCACGGCAGGATTCCGTCAAGCTGACCCAGACGCTTGCCGACGGAGGTGCAGCACCACTGTCGGATCTTCGCCAGGCTGAGCAGCTCCTATACACCGCGACCTCGCAGATCCCTCAATTAGAACAGCAGATCCAGCAGCAGGAGAATGCGATGAGCCTCCTGCTCGGCGATAATCCTGGTCCTATCGTCCGCACAAGTCCGAACGCGCTCACACCGCCCCCGCAGGATCTCCCTACCGGACTCCCGACACAGCTTCTGGAGCGCCGCCCCGACATCCAACAAGCGGAGGCGACCCTTGTAGCGGCGAACGCGCAGATCGGCATCGCCCGCGCTCAATTCTTTCCTCAGCTCACGATCAGTGCCTCAGGTGGCGTTGGCGGAGATAGTCTGTCCAGCATCTTTAGCCCCGATGGCAAAACCATCTACGGCATCGGCTCGCTCGCTCAACCGCTCTTTGAAGGTGGCAAGCTGCGAGGCCAGTTGAACATCGCCAAAGAGACGCAGAAGGAAGACGTCTTCGCCTACCAGAAGACGATCGCCACCGCTCTCCACGATGTTTCGAATGCCCTCATTGCCCTCAACAAGCAACGCGTCTACCGCGAGCAACAAGAGAAGCTCGTAGATGCCGCGCAGGACTCAACCCGCCTTGCCCGCATGCGCTATCAAGGCGGAGCTACCGCGTACCTTGAGGTGCTAACCACCGATACCAACCTCTTCACGGCACAACTGAATCTAGTCTCAGCACAGCAGGGAGAGGCTCTAACCTTGGTTCAGCTCTACAGCGCATTGGGCGGCGGTTGGCAGTAGTTATTCGGGAACCTAAGCTCCCGCTGTGTTTCACAGCAGCTTCACATTTACTGAGTCTTAGCCGCTTTAATTAGATGAAGTACTCACAAGATGTTTACTCGCGCGGTTTACACAGCATATAAGTATCCATGATCCATCCTTTTCTGATTCGGGCAGCCGTTCGCTTTTCTTCGATTACGGCGCTTGCCTCGCCTAGCTTTCCCCGAACGAGAATCTCGTCATCCATACCAAGGTAAGCTCCCCACAGGATCTCCAACTCTTGATCCAAAAGCTTCTCGAAGGTGCAATGGCCATCAAGCATAACTACTAAATTTTCTGTTGTGCTCGTCATGGTAGCTAGCAGTTTCCGCCCAGTTGTGATCGAAACAGTTTCTCCAATACCGTTCAGTGTGACTCTATGACGCGCAGCCAACGCTTGAATGCTGGTGATTCCTGGGATCACTTCGTACTCGAAAGCAATTAGACCTCGCGCAATGACCTGGTCGATAATTCTGATCATGCTGTCGTAAAGTGAAGGATCCCCCCATATGAGGAATGCTCCGGATTGATCATCCTCTAACTCTCTGGCGATTATCTGTTCATAAATGAGAACACGCTCTTGATGCCAATGCTCCACCCGTGCGGTGTAGTCTGTGATGGCGGGATCGCGGGTCGGATCATTTACTTCGACAATGCGGTAGGACTTGTCCTGAATGTAACGTTGGCAGACTTCTTTGCGGAGGTGGACGAGGTCTTGTTTCGCCTCTCCCTTGTCTGTAAAGAAGAAGACATCGATCAGGTTGAGCACCTTGACCGCTTGCATGGTAATGTATTCCGGATTTCCTGCACCGATTCCGATGAGATAGATCTTTCTCATGTCCCTTGTTTACTCCGCGTAAGCGACTTTAATTCGCATACCTTCGCTAGCTCTTGAACTAATTCACCCAAATCTGAGATGGTTGCGACGCTGTGCTTCTTGGGCCGGTTGATGACTATCACCTTAATCCCCAGTTCCCGTGCGGCTTCGATCTTTGGATAAGTAGCTATTCCACCGCTATTCTTGGTAATGAGAATATTGATCGAGCTTTTGCGGAGCATATCGATCTCGGCACCTAAATGAAAAGGACCGCGTTCCAGAATCAACCTGCAACGGATCGGCAGGAAATCCTCTGGAGGATCAATCGTTCGGATTAGAAACCAGGCTTGCGTGCAAAGCTTGAATGCACCGATGTCTTGACGACCAATAGACAGGAAGACGCGATTTTCTGACTTGTCTATTAGCGACGCGGCGACATGCGCATCCGGAACATTAATCCACTTGTCAATCGGCTTCCAAGGCGGTCGTTCAAAGGCAAGCAGAGGTATATCCAGTCTGTCGCAAGCTACCTCCGCACTTTTACTGATTTTGGCAGCGAACGGGTGGGTAGCATCAACAACAGCACAAATATGTTCTGCGATAAGATACGAGGTCAAACCCTCAATTCCGCCAAAGCCGCCGATACGAACGGTGCCGCTGGGCAATTTAGGTTGTGTTAGCCTGCCAGCGAGCGATGTGATGATCTCGATGTTCGGGATGGTCTTTAGCGATGTTATAAGCTGCGAAGCCTCCGAGGTTCCTCCGAGAATGAGGACTCGCAGAAGTTTGGATCGACTTGTATTTAGGCCTGAATGCATCACTCTGAGCGCTCGGACAGCTCTTCTCCGCGGTCCCTTTTTGCGGAGTACAGGAAGCTTTCACCAGAGCCAGCTCCGCCGATCGCTCTGCCTACAAAAATGAGAGCGTTGCGATCTATGCCGGAATCAGTGACTGTCTTCGCAAGGGTCGCCAATGTTGCGCGAAGGACCTGCTCATCAGGCCAACTTGCTCTAAAGACGACGGCGACAGGGCAGTCGGGGCCGTAGATCGGCAGAAGTTGATCTGTCACCATGTTGATATTGGTAATGGAAAGATGGATGGCGAGCGTAGCTTTAGAGTGACCTAACGATGCGAGGTCTTCGCCTGAAGGCATCGGCGTGGAGCGAGTCGAAGTGCGGGTCAGGATGACGCTCTGAGCAAGATAGGGTATGGTCAACTCACGACTGATGGCAGCTGCGGCGGCGGCAAACGATGGTACCCCTGGCGTTATGTCATAGGTGATACCCATCTTTTCTAAGCGACGAATCTGTTCGCCCATAGTGCTCCAGATGGACAGGTCGCCAGAATGGACGCGCGCTACATCATGGTTCTGTTGGTGTGCCTCTGAAACCTCCGCCATAATTTGGTCTAGGTTCATCTCAGCCGTATTCACAAGGCGAGCATCGGGCGCTGCGTGAGCAAGGATCTCAGGCGGAACAAGGGAACCAGCGTAAAGGCAGACAGGTGACCTATGGATGTGATCGCGACCGCGTAGGGTAAGCAGGTCGGGCGCGCCGGGTCCGGCGCCGATAAAGTGAACTATCATTCGTCACCATTGGCTGGGAGTGCCGCGACTGCGCATGTACAGTAGCGACCAGTTCGATAAGGAACAATTAAACGTGCCTTCGTCCCGAGCGACGCAAGTGCAGAAGCTTCAGCAACACTTGCGGTCTTGGTCATCTTCAAAGCCAGTGCTGAACGCGTTGAAATGCCTGAGACCTGAGCCAGCGTGCTAGCGGGAAAAAGCATCAGGGGCATGCCAAGTGTTTTGGCAACTAAGCCGGCTAAGACAGCGCGGCGATCAAGCGAGGCAATGATGCTCGCGGGAGCCGTCGCGGAGGTGCATGCCCGGATGAGTTGGATAATGTCTTCGCTACTCGCACGTGTCGAGAAGCCAATTCCAATGGCAAGTTGTGGAGCTGAGATCATGGCTTGGTGACCGCCCATTGGGTAATCGGTATCATCGGTCGCCAACTGAAGGTTGCGCCAACAGGTTCCGCGCGGGAGATCGCGATGCGAACTAGAGAACCTCCATAAAGTGTATGCCACTCAGTCAACTTGATTTCGCTTCGGATAGTGACGGCGTTGATAACGAGGCGTCCACCACTGCGAAGTGCGGCCCAACATGTTTCGAATACTCTTGGAGTAGAAACGCCGCCGCCTATAAAAATGGCATCAGGGCGGCCAATGTCTGCGAGGACGTCAGGGGCACTGCCCTCGATGATCTGTAGTCCGGGCGTCCCAAGTGCTTTGGCGTTGAAACGGATATTTGCTGCTCTATCGGCGCGCGCCTCGATAGCAATTGCTCCACATGCGGGGTGAACCCTCATCCATTCGATAGCGATTGTTCCAGTACCGGAGCCAACATCCCAAAGAGTTTGGCCGGGCAGTGGAGCAAGACTCGCTATAGTTACAGCACGCACCTCGCGCTTTGTAAGCTGTCCGTCCGACCGGAAGACCTTGTCTGGTAGTCCGGGAACGAGGGAGAGGATTTTGGAGGCTTCATCGGGAACACACAAAATCGCAATGAGGTTCAGCTTGCTAATCTGTGTGTCAACCCATGTCTTTGCTTGGGTGCTCACGTGTCGCTCATTGGAACCGCCAAGATTTTCAAAAACATGGAACAGGCTCGCGCCATAACCTGATAGTGTCAGCAACTTAGCCACTACGGACGGAGTGAGGTCGTTCTCGGAGAAGAGTATAAGGCGCTGCTTGTCACATAGGTAACGTAGTATCTGTTCGAGCGGGCGATTCACGAGCGAGACGATTGTTGTTTCAACGACTGGCCAGCCTAAGCGTGCGCAAGCAAGTGATGATGAAGAGACTTGAGGGATGACGCGATACTCTGACGGGCTAAGGGCTCGCGTCAGGGTCACGCCAACCCCGAAAAGCATAGGATCTCCGCTTGCTAATGCAGCTACCTTTCGTTGCCCTCGATGTTGTACGAGTATCTCTTTGATCGCTGAACTCATGGGCGATGGCCAAGCGACTTTTTCCGCAGTCACTTCCTCGTCGGGCATGAGGCTTAAGTGCCGAGCTCCTCCGTAGAGCAGACCGGCCGATTGAATGAGAGATCTTGCGGTCGCACTCAGACCAGGCCAACCATCCTCACCCACCCCTATAATTGCAAGCCAAGGCTCTAAGGTGGTCATATAAATAAGTCCGGCGTACCATAGCTCCTTGGTGTGTATATGAGCTTCCGACCATTCGTGAGGTCGACGCTGCGGGTAGTCGAGGAGCCTATCAGGATGATGGTCTGCATATCAGCCAGAGCAGGATCAAAGTGTTCAAGATCGGTCACAACAATTCGTTCATCGATGCGACCGACGCTCCGCGCAAGTACCACTGGAGTCGTGGGACCGCGATGCGACGCCATGATTGATTTGGCTTCAGCAAGTTGCCACACACGTTCCGATGAGATCGGATTGTAGATAGCGACTGCGAAATCGGCTGCTGCTGCTGCTTGAAGGCGTTGTACGATGACGGCCCACGGCTTGAGCCTGTCGGAAAGCGAGAGCACGCAGAAGTCATGTCCCAGTGGCGCCCCAACACGTGAGGCAGCGGCTTGCATCGCAGATAGGCCGGGGATGATGCGTATATCGAGAGAGCGCCATGCCTCTGGACCTTGCTCGACACACTCTAGAACTGCCGAAGCCATGGCAAAGATACCAGGATCTCCCGAGGAGACGACGCATACTTTGCGGCCGGAGACGGCTAACGTAAGCGCATGCCGTGCACGATCCGCCTCGACTTTGTTGTCCGAACCGAAGCGGCGCTGTCCTGAACGTACTGGCACCCGGTCAAGATAGGTGTGATAACCGACAAGATCAGATGCTTCGGAAAGAGCGTATTTTGCTTCGGGAGTCAGCCAGCTATCGTTGCCAGGCCCGAGGCCGACAACGGATATCCAGCCCATGCTGCTAATATTTTCGGCGCGTTGTACCTGGCTACCATCAGGCACAAGGATGAGCGAGAAATAGGGAACAGTATTTGGATCGACCTCATGAATGGACATAACACGTTCCGTCTCCATAGTCGCTCGCTCTATGAAGAGCGCTCTATCGCCAAGCCCCGCTTTATTGATAGCCCGTTTTACCTTCAAGAAAGTCCGTCCCAGCTTCATAATGGCAAACGCACCCGGTCCGCTCAGCTTCGCGGCTAAAGTTTCTTCAGGTAGTGTCCCAAGTAGAACAGTGAATTGTGTATCCCTGCGGACCAAGGGCGTACCCAGTCGGGCAGCTGCCCCCATGATGGCCGGGATGCCGGGAATTACTTCGGTGGGAAAGCGATGGGCGAGTCGATCGTGCAAATACATGTAAGAACCATAAAAGAAGGGATCGCCTTCGCAGAGGATGGCAACATCGCTTCCGGCTGATAGATGCGTCGCTATTTGTTCTGCCATTGCGTCATAGAATTCTGAAATCGCAGCCTCGTATCCTCCTGGATGGTTAGTTGTCTCAGTAGTTACCGGGTACATCATCGGAAGTTCGATTTGACCGTGGATGAGTTCCGAACAAACAATGGAGCGAGCATTGCTCTGGCCGTGCCGTGCGCAGGGATAGGCCACCACATGAGCTCCCCGGAGAGCTCGCAGCGCTTTAACTGTGACTAGTTCGGGATCACCTGGGCCAAGCCCAACACCCCAGAGGCGCCCGGATTCCGGAGCAGTAACTTGACTCATTCGTTTTCACTTGCCAATGCATTTACGGCAGCGGACGCGATGGCGCTGCCACCACGTCGACCACGGACGGTAAGATAACGTAAGCCCTGCTTATTTGCGACGAGCGCTTGCTTAGATTCGGCAGCGCCTACAAAGCCGACCGGGATACCGATGATCAGAGCCGGATGTGACGCTCCTGCTTCTATCAGCTCAAGTAGATGGAAGAGCGCCGTGGGGGCATTTCCGATGACCACTACCGATCCAGCAAGTCTGTCCCGCCAAAGCTCAACAGAAGCGGCAGTGCGGGTCGTCTGCAGATTTCTGGCCAGCACGGCTGTGCGAGGATCGGTAAGGGTACAAACCACATCATTATTAGCCGGCAATCTAGCACGGGTAATTCCGCTAGCAACCATCGTGGCATCACACAGAAGCGGAGCACCATCACGCAGTGCATTGATTCCGACTGTTGCCGCGTGGGGCGAAGCTTGGATATCCTGCGTAAGATCGGTCATGCCGCAGGCGTGAATCATGCGGACGATAACGCGCGAGAGGTCAGCTTGAAAGCCTGAGAGATCGGCTTCCGCCCTGATGATCGAAAAAGACTCTCGGTAGATGGCTTCGCCATTCTTGACGTAATTCATTAGCTGACAACCTCAAGCAGCGATTGCTGGTGCAGTGCGTATATCGCATTCAAGGCAAAGTCTGACGAACAAGCGGTAGCAACGAGAGCACCCCTGATCTTGAGTGTGTAACCAGATTCACCTGCAATCATCTCTGCGGTAGCCCCGTGTCGTCTCGCACACTGCTTCTCGCATCCAGATAGGTTTACTGCCCACCCCGCTGGGACTTTGTTGTCAGCAAGATGTCTTGCGAGAAGAACGGCATGACTGCGTACATCTGCATGAGAAGCCTCACAACCTGCACTGCCGGCGCAGGCTGCTATTCCTTGAAATCCATTATCACCGCTGCACGATAATGCAGCCTCCTCAAGTTTCCCAACGACTGCGGAGGAACTAAGTTCTCGAATGCGATTGAGAACGACTCCTCTCCAAGGCGCAAGTCGAAGATCACCTGCGTATTCCCTAGCTACGATGGCAAGACATTCTGTTTGAGCAGCCGTAAGCCTCCCTAGGGCTACGGTCGGGCTGATTGTCACGTAGCCATCACGGCTGGGCGCTTGGATCCCCACAAGTGCCTCCTCGCTACGAGGCGCAAAGGTCTTTTTGGGGCTCGAGAGCAGGATATTTTCGAGTCCCGACAGGAGACGCTTCATACCATCAGGCTGGACTATAATGTGCTTTGTACGCGCGGGCACCAAAGCTTCTAGTGACAAGTCGCCGCAGTTTCGCGCAATGCGCAACATGCACGGAACGGCATGTTCTGACGAAATCGCAAAACCCGAGTTCTCACCTGCTATCAAAAGCTGGAAGTAAATTCCCTCTTTTGTTGTGAAGCATTCGAGAGCAACGTCGTCACGGTTAGGAGTGAATCGCCTGCCCCCGCCGTGAAGCGCAAAGCTGAATTTTGGGTCGAGTTCGACGAAGCGACACTCTGCCTGCAAGCTTTCATCCAGCTGACGAACTAAAGCACGAACGTCAACAATCTCTAGCTCATCAGCTCCCGCTAATGGGCTGGCTGCGATGTTTCGCACACGATCGTGTTGTAGCGAAGGAAGAAGGCCCGCATCGATAATTCCTTGTGCTAGGAGCTCAACATGCTCCGGTCGAATGGCTCTCAACTGAAGATTTGATCGTGAGGTGATTTCGACCATGCCGTCGGCGAAGGCACGTGATAGCCCAGCGATAGACCTAAGTTGCTCAGCATCTACCATCCCCCCGGGTGTACGGATCCGAACGAGCAAGCCATCTTTCGCTGGAACGGGGTACAGGACGCCCGGGCAAAACTGTACTCCGACTCTCATGAGCACTGCTTCCTAGACCAGTGATGAGATGATACCGGGCGAAGACCCAGCCCCTCATTCATTCGCTTGTTCATACCAATATCTTATCGGACTGTCCCGTTGATCCACGGAAGCTGCTGTCACGTGCCGGACAGGGAAGAGTATATCGGCCATTTGCTTCGTTGGGTACGATTTACGGACCAGTCTCTTCGTTACCGCAACCCTAGTGTACGGCATATCATCGTAGGTCCCGCTTCGATCTTCGATCAGCGGCCACAGAATTGTCTCAGGTCTCTAAAGGCCGCCGGTGCTGGAAAAGTCATGAGCAACTTGTATTGCATCGAGTCGCACCATTGCGCAACATCGCCGCATGTTGCATCGATCCGGGGCGTAACCACCGTACATGTAACCGCGCTTCAGCAGGTCCGCCCAGCATTAGACTTAAAAGGGTGTCCGCGTACCATGCCATCTTTCGACGGTCTTTGTGCGGCCAGATGTAGTCCTTAGTCAAACAAGGAAGCGCCCGCATTTTGCTTGAACGCGCCCGTCCTCCCAATCCTAGGAGCATTCTCTCGCGTCCTGCGATCATTCTCCGGCGATCAGGATGAGCCTGGGATGGCCGACACCAGGAACGCTAACGATGTTGTTAAGGGGATGGCGGACCCACAAAAATTAGGATCCGGCCTGTTCGGTCGTAGCAAAAATCGGCTGTCTATGAAGCATCGTAGCAAGTCAGCTATCCACGATAGCTTCTCCCTGCAAAGCAGTTGCTTTGCAGGAAGCGATCTCTTCTGCTGCAACGCTGTTCGGTTACTGAGAATTGCACAAAGCTCTCCTTCCTAAAGAAGGAGAGCTTTGTACGTGCGGCTGTGCTAACGTCAAGCCTAAGATAGAGAAATTTACCGCAAGGCGGCATTTGTCATACAGCAGGCCTTCTAAGGCATCGTGCAGTGAGTAGATTCATACGGGAATGCAAGTAGACGCTGTAGGTATACGTTGCGAGGAGAGATTCAATGTTCGTCTCTGCAAATGAGCAGTTGCAACTACTATCTAATCCCCTGATTGACGTTTCAGGGAATAGCTTCCCCCCTCTAGGCAACAAGCTAAACGTGTTGATGATATGGCCTCGTTTTCCACCTTCATTCTGGGGATTTGAAGGCGTCCTAGAAATGGTTCCTGAGAAATCGGTAATGCCACCATTGGGTTTGATTACGGTCGCTGCTCTTTGCCCGTCATCCTGGACGCTAAGGCTCTTGGATCTCTCCTTCGAGCGAGTGAACGAAAGCGAGCTGCTCTGGGCAGACTTAGTTCTGATAAGTGCTATGCAGGCCCAGCGTGTAGACACCTTAGCAGTGCTTGCTCAGGCGCGCTTACTGGGCCGAAGAACCTTTATCGGCGGACCGTGGGCGAGTAGCGAACCTGATTTCCTCGTCACGAAGGCCGACCACGTTCTCGCAGGAGAAGCAGAGGAGGTCTTCGCTGATATTGCTGTCGCGCTTGAATTAGGTACAGCAAAATCGCTCTATCGTGTGTTAGACAAGCCTGACATGTCAACAAGCCCAATGCCCAGATTCGATTTGCTTCATCTGGAGAAGTACACTTCTATGTCAGTGCAGTTCTCTAGAGGATGCCCCTTCCAGTGTGAATTCTGTGACATCATCACCATCTACGGGCGACGCCCACGAGCAAAACCTCCAGCCAAGCTGATAGCTGAGCTTGATACCTTGAGAGACCTCGGATGGCGCAACGAAGTATTTATCGTTGACGATAACTTTATCGGCAACCACAAACTGGCGCTTCAGTTAACTAAAGAGTTAACGGCTTGGCAAGCTCGCAATGCACGCGTCATCTCCTTCTATACAGAAGCATCAATTGATCTGGCAGATCGTCCCGAGCTACTTGCTTCAATGGTAGAAGCGAACTTTATGTATGTTTTTCTGGGTATAGAGACGCCTTCAGCAGAAGCCTTAAAGGGCTCTTCCAAGTTTCAGAACCTCCGCGGCGATCTGGTAAGCCAAGTCAATAAGATACGTGAGAGTGGCCTATGGGTTTTGGCGGGCTTTATCGTTGGCTTTGATTCAGACGATGAAACAATCTTTGAAAGGCAACTGCAGTTTATCGAAAAGACGGCAATAACTTGGGCCATGGCCGGCGTTTTGCAGGCTCCCCCTACTACTGCGCTTTTTGATCGAATGAAATTGGAGGGTCGACTGATTAAAGATAGCGACGCAACAACAAATTTCAGTCCGCCAAATTTTCGGACAGTGTTGCCGCTCCAGGTGTTGCTTCGAGGCCTGAGTACCCTTCTATCAGGTCTCTACACCCCGGATCGCTACTTCGGCAGAGCGCTGCGCTCGATCGAATCTTGGCAGCCTAGAGCTACGCAGCAGCCACCAGAGCTTCCCATGTTTTACAACCTCCGGGTTTTCATTTCATCGATGTGGCAGCAAGGTGTCCGCTCTAACTACAAGCTTGCCTATTGGAAGTTCCTGCTTCTTGCAATTCGTAAGTGGAGTCGCCAGCCAGCGAAGATGTGGCTTGCATTTATGGTTCTTCTCTCTGCAAACCACTTCCTCAAGTATGCTCAAACAGTATCAGATGAACTCGAGCTACAATGCCAAACATTGCAGGGCGACAATTTAGCTTGATGTTAGATGTAAATACTTGTAAACATTTAATTTAAGTTCATTCAATGAGAACAACAGTCTGGTGCACCAAGGCACACAGGCCGACTCTGCTTCGCAAATTTGCGCTCTGAGAGGCGCGTCCTGTTAAACTTCTACTTCTACTTGTGCGTCGGCAAGGTCCAAGTGTCGGTCAAGTGCGGCTACGCCGAAGTCAATTTCCTCGTGAGTTATGATGAGTGGCGGCGCGATGATGAAATGAGATACCCAAGCCTGAATCGTAACGCCATCCGCAAGGATTCTTGCTGCAATCTGGTCAACCAACAGTGGTTTTCCGGATACTTTATCTGCATAGGTATTAAACGGTTCTTTCGTCATCTGGTTGTTCACTAGATCAATGGCCCAAAAAAGGCCTCTGCCGCGAACATCGCCTATGCTTCTATGTTTTTCTTTAAGCGCCTGCAACTTGGCTTCGATATATGGCGCAAGCATGCGAGCTCGTTCGATCAGATCAAGACGCTGTATCTCGCGAATCGTAGCAACTGCTGGAGCCAGAGTTATAGGATGTGCTTCGTAGGTATGCCCATGCGCAAAATAGTGGTCCTGAAAATAGTCAGCAATCTTCTCGCTGGTTGCACATAGTCCTAATGGTACATAGGCGGAGGTAATCCCTTTCGCGGTGACGAGGATATCTGGAACAACTTTCCAGTGATTCATAGCGAACCACTCGCCAGTGCGTCCCCAACCGGTCATAACTTCGTCTGCGATAAGGAGAACCCCATATTCATCACAGATGCGACGCAGTTTCGGCATGTATTCATCCGGCGGGACGATAACGCCGTTAGTTCCAACTATAGGTTCTACAAGAACGGCCGCTACATCGGATTCATTGCGAATCATGTGTTCAATGTAGTCAGCACACGCAATGCCGCAACCGGGATAAGTGTGGCGGATTGGACACTTATAGCAATGTGCCTCAGGTCCAAATAGTATTCCCGGACCTTTGCCGGCGGGTTCCATTGCCCATCGGCGCGGATCCCCTGTTGCTGCAATCGAACCAGAAGTCGACCCATGGTAGGAGCGGTAACGCGAGATGATCTTCGATTTTCCCGTGTACATGCGTGCGATCTTAAACGCAGCTTCGTTAGCATCGGTTCCGGAGGTCGTAAAGAAGAATTTATTTAGTCCTGCCGGTAATACCTCTACAAGAAGTTGTGAAAGTTCAGCGCGCGCGGTCGTCGCATAACTGGGCATTGCATAGCTCAATTCCTTTGCCTGCTTCGTGATGGAATCGATGACAACCTGATTTTTGTGTCCAAGATTGGAACACATGAGCTGAGAAGAGAAGTCGAGATATCGTTTGCCTGCTGAATCAATAATGTAGCAGCCATCCGCATCGACGATGTGCATCGGCATCCAGCCTTTTTGAAATCGCCACGTGCCGTAGTTATGTTGCCGTGTCAGCTCGACAACTTGCTGAGTTGTTAAGTGATGTGCATCTTCAACTCTAGTGTTACTCATAGATTGACCTTGTCGAACGATGTGGATGAAATGATTCTTGCAACAGACCTAAATGGGAGCATGAGCAAGAGATAGCCAATTCCTGCAATGAAGAAGCCAACAAACCACGCGTAGTCGTAAAGAAAGCGAAGTTGCGGGATGGCAAGTCCTGACAAAGCGGTGAGTACGCCAGCTACGAGAGCGGCTATCGCCCGCGGATTGAACCCTCGTGAATATTCGTAAGGTCCGTCCCGATGGTAAAGCGAAACGACATCGAGGCGCCTTCCCCGTATGAAAAAGTAATCTGCAATCATAATGCCGGCGACAGGACCCAGCAGACCAGAGTAGCTGATGAGCCAACCGAAAATGTAGTTGCCGAAACTGCTCATCAGCTTCCACGGCATCATGGCCAATCCAAGAAAGCCGGTTATGAGTCCTCCAGCTCTGAAGCTGATGAGCCTGGGGGCCAGATTCGAAAAATCGTTCGAAGGCGAAACAACGTTAGCTGCAATGTTTACGTTGAGCGTAGCGATGAGGAGTGCGACAAGCGCGAGGAAGGCGACAATCGGTTGATGAAATCTACTGAGCAGCGTAATTGGGGACCAGATCGGTTCACCAAAGATGACAACGGAGGAAGAGGTACAGGCAATTCCTACAAAGGAGTAGAAGGTCATTGCAATTGGAAGCCCGATACTTTGCCCGATCAATTGCGAGTCTTGCGACTTCGCATAGCGCGTAAAGTCAGGAATATTGAGCGAAAGTGTTGCCCAATAGCCCACCATGGCGGTTAGGGAAGGAACGAAAAAGTGCATGAAGCTGCGTGTCGTGCGAAAATGGCTCGGCGCCGACAGCATTGGGCCGAAACCACCCGCTTTATGCAACATCCAGAAGAGCAGCGCTAGCGACATGACAAACATGAAAGGAGCAGAGAAACTTTGCAGAAAGCGGATAGATTCAACGCCATTCCAAACAACAAGCATATTTAGCAGCCAGAAGCTGAGAAAGCTTGCCCAAAGTACGCCTGGCATGCTGGCGGTAGAAGGCCAGATTATTGCGAGCATCGCAGAGATTGCTTGCCCACCGAGCCATGATTGAATACCGAACCACCCGCAAGCGACAATGGCACGCAACATTGCCGGGACGTTTGCACCTCGGGTGCCGAAGCTTGCTCGTACGAAGACGGGGAAGGGAATTCCATACTTCGTGCCAGCGTGTGCATTGAGAAGCATAGGTATCAGAACGATGACATTGCCGAGCAGGATGGTAAAAATCGCTTCCTTCCAATTCATTCCACCTGCGATGAGCGAGGAAGCAAGCATGTATGTGGTGACCTCCATCGACATGGAAAACCACAAGGCGATGTAGTTGTAGGTTCCCCACGTCCGGCGAGTCGGTGTAGTCGGAGCAAGATCTTCGTTATAGAGGCGCGGATCTGCTTTGTCATATTGCACTTCTTGTTTGATTAACCCGTTCGGCTTCAGGCAAGACCCCCTGCGTTAGCTACTCGCTTCACAAACTTGCCTTGTCCGATTTGCCCAATCCATAGTCCGTTCTTTACCACAAGGGCTCCTCTGGAAAGAACATGCCTGGCGTTGCCGCGAACGTTCCATCCCTCAAACATCGAGTAGTCGGTTGCCATTAATTGAGTGGCAGCGGAAATCGTGTACTGCGCTATCGGATCCCAGAGGAGTACGTCGGCATCCTTGCCTATCGCGATCGAGCCTTTCTGTGGCATGCCGAAGACACGTGCGGGAGCAGCACAGCATAGTTCGACGAATTGTTCACGCGAGAGACGACCTGTGTTAACACCGTGATGCCATAAGATCTGCAACCGGTTTTCAATGCCGGGGCCACCATTCGGGATCTTTGTGAAATCGTTTCTTCCAAGAGACTTTTGATCCTTGAAGCGAAAGGGGCAATGATCAGTTGAAACAATTGCGAGTGAACCATCTTCGAGCGCTTGCCACAGCGCTTCCTGATTCTTCTTTTCGCGCAACGGCGGCGTAAAGACGTATTTAGCCTCTTCCCAGCTTTGGCCCGGCATCTGGTCTTCAATGGAGAGCACGAGGTATTGAGGGCAGGTCTCCGCGAGCGCACGAATGCCCCGTTTTTGAGCAGATCGTAACTCACGCAGAGCCTCTGCATTCGAGAGATGCACGATATAGACGGACGCATTCACCATATCTGCAAGTGCTATAGCGCGATGTGTTGCCTCTGCCTCGGCTTTGATAGACCTACTGAGGGCATGGAAGTGCGGAGCCGTTTTTCCTTCTGCGAGCATCTGAGCGACAACGATGTCGATTGCGCTGCCATTCTCGGCATGAATGCAGCAGAGAGCGTTCAGTGATGCGGCTTTTTGCATAACCTTATACATCAGCCCGTCGTCAATCATTAAGACATTTGGGTAGGCCATGAAGAGCTTAAAGGAGGAGATTCCATCAAGCACCATCTCCTCCATCTCATGCAATCCTTGTGCTCCGCCTTCAGGACCGAGATCGGTGATAGCCATATGGAGCGAGTAGTCTATGCAGGCTTTGCCATCCGCCTTTGCAAGCCATGTTTGCTGAGCCTCACGCATGGTATGACCTCTTGACTGAAGGGCAAAGTCGATGACCGTTGTCGTTCCCCCTACCGCGGCGGCGATCGTTCCTGTTCGGTAATCATCGGCTGAAACTGTGCCGCCAAAGGGCATGTCGAGATGAGTATGAACATCGATCCCCCCTGGCATGACGAGAAGATCCGTTGCGTCAATGATGGTGTGGTCTACGGGAGGAATGTTCGCGGCGACCTGCGCAATATGTTCTCCTTCAAGGAGAACGTCAGCCTTTTGCTGCCCGCCGGCGTTGACGACCGTGCCGTTCTGAATCAGAGTTCCCATGCTGATCTCTTCCTGTCATCCGTTGATACTTAGAACTTCGTCAGGAACGAGCCCGCCCGCAAGTCGCTCCTCCCATGTCTGAGGAGCAAGGCCGTTCTCAATCCGATCCATGGTAATGCAGTCCGTCACGGGGCAGACGAGTGAGCACAGATTGCAGCCGACGCAATGATCTTCGTCGACGCGTGGAATTCGTTCCAGCGGAGTCACCGCGCTGCTTTGGCCAAGACTGCTGGTATCAAGCTTCGGAATAGGTGTCATGGTGATTTTACGAGAAGCTTCAGCGTCGATCATGGCGGGTGTTCGCGTGGTGTCTGGTACGGCCGAAGCGCGGTCGAGGTGAATGCACTGATGCGCTCCATCCCAACAGGCTGTATAGCAAAGCTGACAGCCAATGCAAAGATCCTCGTGAATGCGTGCCACAACCTTATAGTTCAGGTTTAGTTGTTTCCACTCGCGAACATTCGGAAGTGAAAGGCCTCGGAAATCGTCGATTGTCGTAAACCCTTTATCAAGCATCCATGCGAGCAAGCCATCCTGGATGTCTTCCACGATTCGATAGCCGTAATGCATCGCCGCAGTGCAGATTTGCACATTGCCGCAGCCGAGCAGGATAAACTCGGCGACATCGCGCCAGGACCCAATACCGCCAATTCCGGAGAGCGGAAGCATGGATGCAGGATCTGATTGAATCTGCTGCACCATATTGAGCGCAATGGGCTTGACCGCAGGCCCGCAGTAGCCACCGTGAGAGCTCTTTCCGTCGACATTGGGGTTTGGCTGAAAGGTATCAAGATCAATGCTCGTAATCGAATTGATGGTGTTGATCGCGGAGAGACCATCCGCGCCACCACGCTTGGCAGCGCGAGCTGCCATACGAATGTCGGCGATGTTTGGCGTGAGCTTGACGATGACGGGGGTGCGCGCCTTCTCTTTTACCCAGCCCGTGATCTGTTCACAGTATTCGGGTACTTGTCCAACGGCTGAGCCCATTCCTCGTTCGCTCATCCCATGTGGGCAGCCAAAGTTGAGCTCAAGGCCATCTGCTCCTGCATCCTCGGCTCGCTGTACGATATCGTGCCATGTCTCGCGCTTGCTCTCGACCATGAGCGAGGCAATAACGACGTGCTTCGGATAGCGACGTTTGACCTCAGCGATCTCCCGTAAGTTCACCTCGATCGGACGATCGGAGATAAGCTCTATATTGTTGAAGCCCATCATGCGTCGCCCTTCAAAATCAATCGAGGAGTAGCGGGAACTGACGTTGGTGATCGGTTCGCCAATCGTCTTCCATACAGCTCCTCCCCAACCTGCATCGAAGGCGCGCATAATCTGCTCGCCACAGTTCGTTGGCGGTGCAGATGCGAGCCAGAAGGGGTTCAAGCAAGGAATGCCACAGAAGGTCGTTTCGAGTGTCGGCTTAATTGGCATGCTGAGCCTCCAGCCATGCAGCTATGCCGATGCCAGCGCGTTTGCCGTCAGCGACTGCATCGACGACCTCGCGACCTCCGTTGGTGCAGTCGCCACCTGCAAAGAACTTCGGGTGCGACGTCTGTCCAGTCGCTCGGTCGATCAGGATGCGTCCGCGCTCAAGCTGCACCTCAGTCGCGAGAAAGTGGGTGTGCGTCGCTTGACCGATCGCCAGAACGATCAGGTTGACTGGCAAGGAGAAATTCGAGCCATTCAGTGGCACGATTGAACCATCGGTTGCTGGTTCAAGCCTAAGCAGTTCAAGCCCTTCTGTCGCTTCTGTGCCGTGGATGGCAACAGGCTGAACATGCCATAGAAACTTCACCCCCTCCTGCTTCGCGTGCTCGTACTCGAAGGCGAAGGCTGACATCTGCTCGGGACCCTGCCGATAGATGATGCGAACTTCGCTCGCTCCGAGACGGACGGCAGCGATTGCGGCGTCGATGGCAGTGTTTCCCGCGCCGATCACAGCGACTCGGGCCGGAACGGTTGTGAGGGTTCCAGATTTGTAACCGGCGATCAAATCGAGCGCGTTGGTCACCCCGGAGAGTCGCTCCCCAGTGATACCGAGACGATGAATTTCGCCTAGACCCATTCCTAGAAAGATGGCATCGTGCTCTTGTTCGAGCTGTTTGAGGCTCGCCGCATCGATCGTTGTGCCGAACTGAAAATCGACGCCTAGCTGCGTGAGAAGGTCGATCTCGCGAAGACTTTCCTGCAATGGAAGTTTGTATTCGGCAATCCCATAGGTGTTTAGTCCCCCTGGCAGCGCGCGAGCGTCGTACAGACGAGCACGCACTCCGCGACGTCGCAGTTCTGTTGCGCAGGCGAGCGAGGCTGGACCTGCTCCGATCAGCGCGACAGATCGGCCTGTATCTGGACCGGCTTCAAACGGTAGCGCTGCTCCGCTGGTGTAAAAGTTGTCCATCGCGAAGCGTTGCAGTCGTCCAATTTGTATCGGCTGCTTGTTGTAGCGGTGCAGCACGCAGGCACCTTCACATAACACTTCTACCGGACAGGCTCGAGCGCAGCTTGCGCCCAGAATGTTAGCGTCCAGAATCGTTCGCGCTGAGCCGGGGAGGTTTCCGGTGACAATCTTCTTGATGAATCTCGGAACGTCGATGTGCGTTGGACAAGCCATTGTGCAGGGCGCGTCAAAACAAAAGAGGCAGCGGTTCGCTTCGGGGATTGCGGCTTGACTATCGAGCGGCGGATGCAGCTCACCAAAGCGTGCCGCAATCTCCGGATGTGTCGAACTATCCTGCTGGAAAAGATCGCTCATGGGCAGACAACAGCCTCACACGCGAACGGCCATAATTCGGTGAACCTCGAAGAGCGAGAGGTCTGCGGAATGGGAAGACGTAGCATTCTGGAAGACAGCATGATCCTCCTTGTGTGCGACCGGTTTATGACTCAGGAGTGGTCATTATGCACTATTTGGACTCGCGACACGAAATCAGGTGCGTACGTCGTTCTCTTTAAGCCACTTGATCGTTTTTCTCGCAAGCTTGTTAAAAGCTTCCACAGCCAATTCGAGATGTTCAATCTCTGTATCTTCCGCTGCATTGTGGCTCAGACCAGCAAGTGATTGAACAAACATCATCGTCGTCGGAATGCCGGTTCGCGCAACCTCAGCAGCGTCATGAAGTGGACCAGAAGGGAGGCTATGCGAAATGGTCGTTGTCTCCTGTATCGCTTCTTCGCAGAATGTTACGAGTTGCGGATCGAACGAGATCGGCTCGATACTCCAAATCTTTGACCATGCGACGGTACAGCCTTCCTCTGCAGCGAAGCGCTCGCTTGCTTCCTTAGCCTCAGCGAGCATGGAGGCCAGCACTCCAGCATCGAGGTCCCGCATATCGAGCGTTACCTCGCAACGTCCTACGACTGCGGTAACGATTCCGGGAAAGGTTTTTACGCTCCCCATCGTGGCGACTGCCTCTGAATGTTTGCGCGCGATCGGACGTATTTCCAGCGCCAGCTTCGCAGCGGCTGCCAAAGCATCGCGCCGCACATTCATTGGAGTTGAGCCGGAGTGCGCTTCCTGTCCACGGAAGGTGATGGTATGACGCTCGACTCCTTTGGTTCCCAACACTGTCCCGAGAGGTAACTTTCGACCTTCCAGGATCGGGCCCTGCTCGATGTGTAACTCCAAATAAGCGGCGATGTCAGCTTGTTCCTTTGTGGCCCCATGAACCTTGGCGATGTCGACTCCACAGATAGCAAGGGCATCTTCCAGCCGAATGCCGTTGCGGTCGGTGCGATTGCGATCCGCCTCGATAGTGGCTGTACCGGCGAAGGCAGAAGAACCGAAAAGGCTTCTGCCGAATCGGGCTCCCTCTTCATCGGCCCAATCGACTAGGCGGAGGGTGATCGGAGGGGTTCCATCACCTTCTTCAGCGATGGATCGCAAAATTTCCAAACCCGCGAGCACCCCGAGGCAGCCGTCCAGCCACCCTCCATTGGGAACCGAGTCCAAATGGCTACCCAAGAGAAGACTGCGCTTCGACTTGCCGCGAAGGGTTATCCAGGAATTACCGGCTGCGTCAAGGTGGCTCTCAACTGGCAGATCTTTCACCTTGGCAGAGAACCAATCTCGAGCCTTGAGCCACACAGGCGTCCAGGCAAGCCTCTGCGCCCCATGGGCATCGGCTGTGAGTGCCTGTAGCTCACGCAGATCGGAGATCACCCTTTCAGGATTCAACGGCATCTTGTTGCCTCCGCATCAAGGAGGTGTACCCCCTGTACTTAGAGTCCTAAAGTATTCAAAACAGTATGTTTAGGTGCGCACTTAGAGCGTGTCGGGTACACCCTGTACGAACACAGAAGCCCGGCATGATCGCCGGGCTTCGCTTCTGTTTACTTGTAGCAGTGAAGCTACAAGTCACCCGCTAAATATCTCTATTTGTATGAGCAACTTAGGCGATCGAGGGGCTTGACAACATTTCGGGTTCGCCTAGACCAAGTGCTGCATCTAGAGCCTAATGGCTCGGGTATAGGATTCGAGAGCGATGCGAGATTCCGGTCGCGTCGCATTGTGAACGTAGCGTGCCTTAGCCTTCTGGAGCTGCTCGACCTGATCCGCATTGAGGGTCTGGGCCGTTCCCAGTTGATGGGCAACGAGATGGATGTGCGCCAAATGTTCCACTGTCTCCATTTTGAGGAAAGCGTCGAGCAGAGTATTGCCGTAGCTGACGGCTCCGTGATTGGCAAGCAGGATGGCCTCATGTCCTGCGACAAGAGGGACGAGGCTTGCCGCGACCTCATCTGTTCCAGTAGTCGCGTATTTTGCCAAGGGAACGACCCCAAGCGTCATGACGGCTTCCTGGCAGAGCATTTCGTCGAGCGCTCGTCCGGCGCAGGCAAACGCTGTCGCAAGCGGGGGATGCGCGTGGATCACCGCATCTACATCGTCGCGCAGGCGATAGACAGCGAGATGCATACTGACCTCGCTTGTCACCTTCCGTGTGCCGGCTAGCTGGCGTCCTTCGAGGTCGACAATGACCAAATCTGCGGCCTTCAGTAGATATTTGCTCACCCCGGTTGGGGTAACGAGCAGGCGGTGCTGATCCAGCCTCGCTGAAAGATTGCCCGATGTGCCAGGCATGAACCCAAGGCGATACAGCCACTTGCTGAACCGGACAAGGTCCCGTCTCAATTCGCCTTCATTTCGACACTCGCGGTCTATCAATGTCCCGCTCCTTCCTGCTCGTCTGGTGATGGTAGAGGCATGCAGGTCACAATATCTTGAAGGATACTGGTTCCGGGTGAACGATGGGCTTTGGCGCGAAAGCTTTCTGTAACTTACGCCAACGTTTTCCGACGCGATCCGAAGCCATAAAGAGGTGTCCAGCGGTAAGGGGTCCAATAACCTTGTGGTGACCAACCGCTGCTAATCCCATGGAAGCGATGCAACCACACTGCTGGCAGTCAGGCTTTCCTCCGAACTGGCAGGGCGTGATTTGCGTTTTTAGATCGGCAGAAATAGTTTCCGTCGTACGGGCAAATATACATTCGTCAGGGCTATTTGGGGGAGTGGCAATTTCGTTAATGACTGCTTCGGGCATGTCCAAAACGGGATACTTGACCCGTAGTTGCCGCAGTTGTGTGATCACAGAAGCTCGTTGCGAGGATGTGAGAATCTCCGGATCCGTTGCGCCAAGCTGGGGGGTGAAGATGCTGAACCAAACCTTGGTGATCTCCGGCTGGCTGCTCCAAAACGCGAGAAACTCATCAAGGTAGCCGGGACGCTCCACGATCTGTGAGGTGATCGTGCAATGAATGGTCACCTTGGCACCGGTAATGTTTTTCAGGATGCGCTCGTAGGTTGCCGGCTTGCGACGCTCGTCATGCTCGGGCTGAAGACCATCAATCGAGACGACGACGTTGAGTTTTTTGAACCGTTGCCACTCGGCTGGGATGATCCGAAAGGCGCTGGTAACCACCTGAGTGTGAATGCCACGGCTTTCCATTTGCGGCAAAAGGAGCTCCAACTCGCGATAGCGAACCAGTGGGTCGCCACCGACGATCGAAACGTGCAGAGGCTTATGCCCGTCGACAACCTCAAGAATTTTCGTGACGAGCTCATCTCCTTTGAAATCTGAGAGTTGACGAAGCTGCATCGTGCCGCCGAGATGAGCGGCGTCAAAGGCATAGCAGCCAGGACAACGGAGAGGACACTCCTTCGTGATCTCAATGGAAAGTGAGGGTGCGCGACCGGCCAGAATGCTGGCCCAAGCGTGAAGTACTTCAGATGTTTGCATGATCTCTCCAGGATCAGACCACCGTACGGTTGATCCATCTCGTCAAGGCCGTGGGTGGCAATACCACCACCCCTTATGATGCCTGGAAGGAGGTGCTAATCAGATTTGGAGTGGAAGACTGTAGGTGCTGCGCGGATAATCGCTACGTGTGCTCGCCCGAAAGAGGGCAAGGCGGTCCAGAACTCCATAGAGCAATGGAACCACGCCACAGCGGGAGGAAACAGTCCATCTCCAGACGGAGAGCAAGACATTTACAACCTGTTTACGATGCTGAGAGACGACGAGCACAAGGCATAGGATTGTCGCCAGCGCGAGCAGGCCAAACTCGAGGTCTTGACCACTGCGAAAGAATTCGTCAAAGGTCCAAAGATGCTCTGTGAGTGGCATGAACGCGAGCAGCAAGGCTGTAAACAAAACAAGCGCACGACCAATCAAGAGAGAAAGTCTTGAGAGATTATGGTGCGCTGGGTGCGCGTCTGCTCTTTGGATCTGAACGCCCGTCATTCGATCTCATTCTACAGTGCGGCGGCCTGCGGCGGCTCGTGTCCTGCTCAAATTGCCAAAGTTTGGTTCTTCTTAAGGCCTACCGCAACTGCGCCGCCGTCGCCGCTATGCCGCCGGGATCTATGGGCTGATGCCTACGTATCTATATACAGTAGCCGCGGAGGCGTTGCGGGAGAAGGTACTGTCAGTTGTGCGGTGATGCGTGCGACGCTTTGTCAAACGCAACTTGAGTACTCTCTCGCCCAATGTGAGGAAGTAGCCAGGCGAAGTATTCCCACCAAATGAGTGACGCGATCCCCGTTTGCTGTGCCACGTTCTAAGAACTGCAAAATTCATACTACTGAGAAGCCAGACACTATCGGATTTATAAATCCAGCCTTCAGTAACTGAACCATGCGGTCTACTTGGTTGACCCTCTCCGATCCAAGATCTTGGATTCCATTGCATTTAATCGCTGGGTTATCTTCGCCATTTAGCAGGCCGCGATAGAAGGTTGCTCCATTGGTCTATTCATACTTCCTCCTAGCAGAGCCAGCCCAAAATACGCACAAAGTTGGGAATCCACATAAAGAAGAAGCCGCTTTCAGGCGATGTCCACAAATAAGCTGCCGATAGACATATTGAAGTGCCCTGCCCAGCGAGAATGCAAACGCTTGTTGTGAATTGGCTCTGCTTCTCCTGCTGATGACAAATGAAAGGACATGCCGGTGCACATTTTGGGAGCCATATGGCGTAAGCAGACAGAGATGATGATCCCCCAAACTCGGAGCCCGATGGTTGTGGCATCCCTTCCTTCCACATCAGCGGAATCGAATGAGGGCTATCGGTTCATAGCAAGACAAGCAATCTTTGATAGAAGCCGGCATGTACATGGATATGAGTTGCTTTGCCGTTCTGGATGGGAGAACTACTTTTCTGGCGACTCCGACGAGGCAACCCGCGTTATGATCTCGGACTGTGCCCTATATGGTTTCGATGATCTCACCCGAGGCGCAACGGCCTTTGTCAACTGTACCCATGAATCCTTGGTTGGCGGTCTCGTAACACTGCTTCCGAACTCAACCGTGCTTGAGATACTGGAGACGGTAGTCATTGACGATGAAGTTGTTGAAGCATGTGCACGATATAAGGAGCTCGGCTACAAGATCGCTCTTGACGACTTTCGGATGAACCCAGCTACGGAACGCCTTGTATCTCTAGCCGACTACATTAAGGTGGATTTTCGCCTGTCCGACAGCACTGAACGACAGACAATACTCTCCTTTCTAAAAGGCAGCCAAGCCACTCTGCTTGCAGAAAAGATCGAGACGGAAGGAGAGTTTCAGACTGCTCTTGATGAGGGTTTTGAACTCTTCCAAGGCTATTTTTTCTGCCGTCCCTTGGTGTTTTCTAAGAAACGTTCCTCTACGAGTGGTGCAGGCTATCTCTCGCTTCTTTCAGCCATCGCTCAAGAACACTTCGATCTCATCCAGATCACATCCTTGTTGAAGTCTGAAGTGGCCCTCTGCTATCAGTTGTTACGGCTTGTCAACTCGGCTGCGTTCGGACTGAATCATGAAGTTCACTCCCTTCATGATGCCTTAGTCCTGGTCGGAGAAGAACAGTTTCGTAAATTAATGATCAATGCCATTGCCACTGAGACATGTAAGAGTCGACCAAAGGAACTATTAGTCCATGTTCTTCAGCGCGCACGTTTTCTAGAACTGATGTCCCCATTAACTGGGGAGCTACCAGCTGAGCAATACCTATTCGGATTGCTGTCGCTAATGGATGTCATGTTAGATACCCCAATGATCGATCTGGTCAGCGCTCTTCCTCTGCCGCAAGAACTAAAAGCAGCTTTATCAGGGAATCCAAATAGGGTTAACTATGCGTTGGGCATTCTCGAAGCCTACGAGGCTGGAGCCTGGGACGCCTGTGAAACGAAAAGTCTGGCGATCAGAACCACCGAAAGCGAGATTACGCAACTCTATAGAGAGTCACTTTGGTGGGCAGAAAATGCTGCCAATAACCATGCCGAGTTGTAGAAGTAGGTATGCAGGTAGAGGAGTTTGTCGATGAATGCACTAAGCGGCTTTCGAACCTCACAGCACCTAAAGTATTGTGACTCTAAGCCGATAAATTGAAAAGCCTACTCGCATGAAAGCCTGAACCACTTTCAACGAGAAGCAAGGCAATAATTCAGGAGACCATTATATGAAAACACTGCGAAACCACGTAATAGCTTTTACAAAAGATGAGTCTGGTCAGAACCTTATTGAGTACGCCCTTGTTGCGGGCATCATCGGTCTTGGAGCTGTCGTCGCAATGACCACCCTCAAGTCAAACATCTCAAATGCTTTCAGTTCGGTTAGCAGCACACTCTCTAACTCCGTATAGCACTCAGGTGAGCATGTCAAAGATTTACGAGGGTTAATCTACTTTGTTAACCCTCACTCCCCAATTTTCATAAATACCAAAGCAGCCTAGGTAATGAACAAATCAAAAGATTTTGTAGTGCCAATTTCCTTATCGAGTATCGGAGTCTCAGTGTCCAACTTATGCCGAGAGGTTTTGCTAGACTGCACAGCCATGATTTGCACTATTCTGGCTTCCGTCTATGATGTCCGCAAGCGTAAAATCCCAAATATCCTGACCGGCATGTCGATAGTCATTGCACTTGTATTGCACTTGGCACTTATGGGCTGGATGGATCTTGCCACATCTGCACTCGCAGGGATTGTCTCCGGTGGATTTCTGTTTTTATTTTATTTAGCCGGTGGAATTGGAGCAGGAGACGTAAAGTTGATGTCGGCAATCGGCTGCTTCATAGGCTTTCACTCAATTCTTTTATTGCTCTTTGTTACTACGCTTTGCGGCGCAGCGTTGGGCCTTATCGTAGCGATTAGGAAAAAGATGCTAAGGCGGGTAGCTAGAAACTCGATACTCCTAATTCAACATCATCACGCGCATGGGCTCACGCCGCATCAAACCCTAAACATAAACAACACTGCTATCCTCCACATGCCATTCGCTGTACCAATTATGGCAGGCTGTCTTATCACATCTTGCGTCCAGATGTGGAGTCTATAGTATGCTCTCCCGCCGATTCACAACAGCAATGCTCACCGCCTTCATCTTGTCTGGTATCTTCACCTATCTTTTAAGCCGTCGTATCGAGCATCAAGCAGGCCTTCAGCGGACGCAGGCAATCAATTATGTCGCCACATCGCGACCTGTGCAACCAGGAGAAGTAATTAAGGTTTCGGATTTGCGATATGTACCTTGGCCAGCAAGCAGTCCTCTCAGGGGCGGGTTTCTGCACATAGATGAGATCATTGGTCGTTCGGCGATCTACCCTATTGACCCTGGTCAGCCCCTGCTAGATCGGCAGATTACCCCCGCCGGAATAGGACCAGGGCTTGCTAGCAAGATCCCAGACGGAATGCGTGCGATCGCTCTAAAATCTGATGAAGTTGTGGGTGTCGCAGGCTTTCTCGAGCCGGGGTCTCACCTTGATGTACTGGTGACATTTCGAGCGGAAAAATCATTGGAACTCACGACAACGATAGTTCTGCAGAATGCAGAGGTAGTCGCGGCCGGCCATCAGGCGGAACCTGATCCGGATGGCAAATCCTCTGCAGCTACCGTGGTAACACTGCTTCTCTCGCCTCAGGAATCGGAACGAGCTGTTCTGGCAAGTGCCCAGGGGAACATCCACTTTATTCTGAGAAATAACACGGATAAGGGCAGAACGGACAGCCTGTCGCTCGTTACATCGCAGCTAATGGGCTCATCCAACCTAACCCTAGCAACCGGTCGAAATCAGGCGAATACTCTATCAGCAAACTTCATAAAGCGTAGTGGCATCCACATCGGAGAGACCAGCCAACAGATCTTCCGAATAGAAACTGTTCTAGGCGACCAGATTCCTTCAGACAAATCATCCGAGAGGATGGCACAGTGATTATTGTCCGTCTCAGGTTTGTTCTACGGATACTGCTGGCAGCAGCTATTGTTACTTATCCGAGTAGGGCCCTAGCTCTTCTACAAAGCAGCCTAAGTGCAATAGGCCAGCCCGTTACTGGCTCCCTAGGCCCTTTAGGGATGGAGCACTCTGTTCCTCTCCTTTCAGTAAAGCCAGAGACGATTGCGCCCGAACGCCTCTTTGTGGACATGCACCAAAGTGACGAGAGCGGTACTCTGCATTTGGTTCTTGGTCGCTCGCTCATCATTTCAACGCGAACCCGCTTAGAAAAATATATATAGGCAATCCGGCTGTGCTTCAATCCTATGCCTCAAGCTCCAAAGAGCTTGTTCTCACAGCTAAAAGCTATGGTGTAAGCAGCTTGGTTCTTTGGGATTTCACTGGGCAGTCCCACGTATACAGTCTCTCAACAGACATTGATTCTGACGGTGTTCGCGCTGCATTCAAGACAGCGTTTCCAGATTCAGACATAAAGATCGACACCCGAGAAGGGAAGCTGTTTTTGTCAGGTAGTGTCTCATCTGACACCACGCTAGACGCAGCTTCCAAGATGGCAATTTCATATTCCAAAGACACTATCAATGCTCTTCGTGTCATTCCGATACATGGCAGGCAGGTTCAACTGAAGTTACGGATCATTGAAGTCGATCGCTCGAAAGCAGAACAATTTGGAATTAATTTCTTTACGGGAGGACGCACTGCCTCTAGCACATCCACTCAGCAGTTTCCTACCTCGGTAAATACAAGCAGCTCTAGCGGGAGTGGCGCCTCAGTGTCAATCAGCAACCCCCTGAATTTTTTTCTCTATAACTACAAACTAAATCTCGGGATGACACTCGAAGATCTTGAAAATCGTCAGATTTTACAGGTACTTGCCGAGCCAACACTCACCACCTTGAGCGGTACACCAGCTCGATTCTTATCGGGTGGTGAATTTCCAGTACCAGTTGTGCAAGGAGGAACAGGCAACTCTACGGCAATTAGTATCATGTATCGTCCTTATGGCGTAAGGGTAGACTTTACGCCCACGGTCAACGTTGATGGAACAATTAGGCTGAAAATTGCTCCGGAAGTTAGCACTCTTGATTACACTAATTCAGTCACAATCTCTGGTTCTACCATTCCGGCCCTCTCGACGAGGCGAGCAGAAACAGAGGTCGAGATTAAGAGTGGGGAGAGCTTTGTTTTATCTGGACTATTAGACCATCGCACAACAGACAGTCTCGCGAGTGTCCCTGGTATAGCAAATATACCGATCTTAGGAGAGCTGTTTAGATCCAAAGACATCAATCATTCGATAGTCGAGCTCGTTGTATTGGTAACAGCAACTCTTGTTGATCCATTGACTACTATTTCAAGCACATCAGAACCAAAGATGGCTTTGCCGAACATGGACAGCAGCATCTTTGACGTACGAATACAAACATCATCCAAGAACAAAAATTTCCCTAATGCCATCCCAGCTGTAATTCAATCGGATAAAAAATGAGAATTGCAAACAGATCTGTCGAAGGCCCTATCGCAAACGATCCGAAATTGGTAGCAATCTTTTGCGTGTGTACTAGCCAAGATTTTATTAGTGCCGTAGCGAGTGTGTCGGTATTAACACCTGGCTTTATCTTTGCAGGTGCTTTTCAGGATTATGTTACGGCAGATAAGCGCCCTCAGTTTCCGCAGTCTATGAAGGGTGCAAGTTCTTGCATTGCACTGGTTGATTTTGACAGAGACCCCGAATTGGCAAGTGAAACAGTAAAAAAGCTTGGACAGATCTTTTACAAACGAATTTGCATGATCGCCGTAGGATCGGAGTTGACCTCTACAGTCCTGCTGCGCGCCGTTCGTGCAGGATGTATGGAGTACCTTACCAAGCCTCTCGTGATCGCCGACTTTACCGCCTCACTTGTACGGTTTAAAAGCTCTATGATGTCAAATATTCAAGTCCAGAGCAGCACCGGACGTGTTCTCGCTTTCTTTGGAGCAAAGGGCGGTGTAGGCACGACCACACTCGCCGTACATCTTGCTAGCCACCTTGTACAGCAACATCATAGGAAAACTCTGATAATAGATCACAAGCACCAATTGGGGCATGTAGCACTGTATCTTGGTCTGAAAGACACTCAGTATCACTTCGATGAATTGCTTCGAAATGTTGACCGCTTGGATGTTGACCTGCTAAACGGGTATGCAATTCAGCACAGCAGCGGCCTTGTCGTTATAGCGTCCCCTGATATTTCAACAAAGTACTATGAATGTAAGCAAGATGAAATCGAACGAGTAATGGAGTTCCTGCGGAGCGAGTACGACTTTATTCTCATCGATTCTTCGGTTGAGTATGAAGATACAAAAATGTCAATCATTGAGCAAGCAGATGATGTCTATCTGATCTCCACCCCTGACGTGGCTTCCCTGAGAGATCTTGCGCGACTGGTGGAGCATATAAGCCTTAGCCCATCGGCGGATGGGAAATTAAGCATAGTTATAAACAGGTCAACAGCAAATGATTCCATAACTGCAGATCAGATCAAGAAGGTGATTCGGTTTCCGGTGTCGAACACTGTTCCAAATAACTACATTGAGCTTCTCCGTTCCATTAACCAGGGATGCCCCGTCTCGCCAGCGCGGCAATCTGAATTCAATCTGGCAATAAAGAAATGGGTGTCAGAAATAACGGGGGAAAGAGGTATTGATACTAGTGAAGTGACTCCAAAGCCAAAACCGAAGAAAAGACTGTCATTGTGGAACTGGAAGCTTGTTGGAGACGATCATGCCTGAAACTGCAGTGTTTATGACTCCACACTTTGTACCCGCTGTACAACCAGAGTCCCGTGAAAATACAACCATCACAGACAATGCGCGAAGCATACTTAAAGCAGCAGTGCACAATGACCTTATCAAACGGGTAGACCTTGATAAACTTGCGTTGATTCAAGCGGACGCAAGTGGCGGCAGACAGAAACTTTTAAACATTATCCTACAATTTGTGAATGATCAGGGCGTTCCGCTCAGCGGGCGTGACCGTGATCAAGTAGCTAATGAAGTATTGGACGAGGTCTTTGGTTTAGGTCCCCTAGAACCCCTTCTACATGACCCTGGGATCAACGATATCCTTGTGAATACACATACAACTGTTTATGTTGAGAGACAGGGTGTCATTGAAAAAACAAACATTAGTTTTCGTGACAACGCCCACCTAATGCACATTATTGACAAGATAGTTTCTGCGGTTGGGCGCAGGATTGACGAGTCCTCTCCAATGGTTGATGCTCGTCTCTTAGATGGATCTCGTGTCAATATCATTGTTCCACCCCTCGCAATCGACGGACCACTCCTTTCGATTCGTCGATTCGGACAGTCGCCGTTGACTGCTGATGATCTTTTGCGTCGTCGTGCCTTGATCCCTCAAATGCTCGAAATTCTACAATGTGCTGTCCGGGCGCGCTTAAACATCATAGTGTCAGGCGGGACAGGAGCAGGCAAGACCACCCTTCTAAACGTACTTTCCGGGTATATCTCTCAATTCGAACGAATCATAACAATTGAAGATTCAGCCGAACTGCAGATACAGCAGGAGCACGTCGTTCGCCTGGAATGCCGACCGCCGAATCTTGAAGGAAGAGGAGCTATTCGCCAGCGTGAGTTGGTGATGAACGCACTCCGAATGCGTCCAGATCGCATCATTCTTGGAGAAGTGCGTGGAGAGGAGGCCCTAGATATGCTCCAGGCAATGAACACTGGTCATGACGGTTCCATCACAACAGTTCACGCAAATAATCCTCGTGATGCTATCGCGCGGATAGAAACTATGTGCATGATGGGAAATGTCCTGTTGCCGGATAAGGCCATTCGTGCTCAGATAGCGTCCTCTATAAACCTTGTCATCCAAGTATCGAGGATGAGCGACGGCTCGCGAAGAGTTACTCACATTAGTGAAATCACAGGATCTAGCGGTGAAATACTCAGCATGCAAGATATTTTCCTCTTCGAGAAGCAAGGATTGGGAGCAAACGGTGAAGTTAGAGGACGGTTTAAAGCAACCGGCATCGTGCCAAAATTTGCTGAGGTCGCTAGAGCTGCAGGCTTCCCTCTTCCGCTAAATTTCATGGACCACTCAGTTGAAGTCTAGGGAGGCCTATGGCATTGCTTGTTGTGCTTTACACAGTTATTTTCATCATTGGTCTTTCAATAATGATTGTTTGCACCCGCCCTCCTCGGAGGGCGCAGGCTCTTGGACTTCGTCTAGCAGATATTCGTGATCCTCGTCGCAGTGAATCCATGCGGAGCATCTTCGCCCTACCAAAAATAGACAGTGCATATAGCATAGTTGCTACGGCTAGCACCTATCTCCAGAAGCGCAAGATATTATCTAAGCTTACTCAACTTTTACTTCGAACGCATAGCACTCAGACTGCAACCAGATTTATTGTGGTAAGTTGCAGCACCTCGATGGCGGCTGGTCTTGTTTCCTTGTGGACATTTCAATCAGGCCTTTTGACGTTGGCATCGATTCTTATCGGCCTCATGCTTCCCTACCTATTTCTTCTGAGAAACGCATCGCAATTTCTCAAGAATTTTGATGAGGCGCTGCCTGATGCCATAAGTCTGATGGCACGTGCTCTTAGGGCTGGGCATTCGATCCAGCAGGCCATAGAATTGATTGCGGACCAATCTCCTCGGCCATTGTGTACTGAATTTTCACAAGTGCGACAAGAGCAAAAATTCGGGGTGCCCTTCCGAGATGCATTGGTTGATATGAGCCTTCGCGTGCAGTCAAGAGACTTGAAATTTCTGGTAACCGCAATTCTTGTACAAAAAGAGACAGGCAGTGACCTCATCGAGATCTTAGATCGCACAACACGTGTGATCCGCGACCGAGTTCGCGTCGCGGGTGAAATAAAGACATACACTGCACAGGGGCGGCTTACTGGGTGGATCCTCTCGTTGCTGCCTGTCGTAATGCTGGCCGTTATATCTATCGTTAGCCCTGGTTACGCCACCCCGCTTTACGACACCCCATTTGGCCAGAAGCTTCTCATAGGTGGTGCGGTCATGATCGCCGTTGGGAGTATTCTCATTCGCCGTATTGTTGCCGTGGAGGTTTAGTCTGATGCAGATTCTCTTTACATTATCTCTCGTAAGCGGTGTGCTTGCGGGTTCTTGTTTTTTTGCATCGTTGGTTATCTCTTCATCTTCAGACACAACAATGCAACGTCTATATATGGCCACCAATGCCAAGACTCGTAAACACACGGGCATCAGTGCCACCGGACCTTATGTTCAGGTTTTTTTGCGAGTAATGCTATGGGTCCGAACTAGTTTGCGCCTCCGAGAGCGAGCAGACTTGGAGAGGAGAATCGAACGTGCGGGCTATCGTGGTGTTGTCACTCTGGATCTTTATGCTGCCATACGTCTTATAGCTCCCTTAGTAGCGGTTGTACTTGCACTACTCCTACCAAAATATTGTCTCTTCGGCATGTTTGCCCTTCCTCCCTTTGCATATATCGTTCCCGATCTTATTTTGGAGCTTCTTATTCGGAGGCGAGCTAAGGCTATTCGCGGGAGCATTCCTGATGCCATCGATCTACTTGTGATCTGTGTGGATGCTGGCCTTGGTATAGATCAAGCAGTGATGCGGGTCGCACAGGAACTCACACAGAGCTCACCCGAGCTACAAGAAGAGTTGATGCAAGTCAATAGGGAGCAAAGAGCAGGGAAACCACGTTTAGAGGCCTGGTGCGGGATGTCGGAGCGACTTTCCATTCCAGAAATCGAAGCTTTTGTAAACATGCTTATGCAAACGGAGCGCTTTGGTACCCCTATAGCACGCGCACTAAGTACATTTGCTGATGGAATACGGCTAAAGCGTACGCAGATTGCGGAAGAAAGTGCCGCCAAAACAACTGTAAAAATAATCTTTCCATTGGCACTGTTTATTTTTCCATGCATATTCATTGTGCTGCTTGGGCCCGCAGTCATAACGATGCTGCAGGACTTTCCAGAAGGGTTTTAGTCTAAAGCGACGTCTCCGCCGGCCGATATATTAAGCAGCCTTCGAGGACCTTTTATGCAAATCTACGTTGTGCTTTTCCTCACTATCAGTTCGTCATGTGCAATAGTTTGGACATTTGGTTACTGCAGCGTGTTAGGTTCTGCCGGATAAGCACTATGGCGTGCCACTACTATGCAGCGGAGAACATAAATATGATTACGATCTTTGTGACCTGTGAATCACTTGAATAAATCCAAGGGTTTTGTAAGAAACCATTCGACAGGTAGAAGTGTATGCGAGTCGACGGAACTGGCAACCTCGTTCCTATGTCGTCTGCAAGGGCTTCTCGGGCGCCGCGATCTGGCTCGGAACGCTGGTCTTTGGTTATGCCCTTCGTCGGGAATCCACACCTTCGGAATGAAGTTTTCAATTGATGTCGTGTCTCTCAACAAGGAGATGGAGATAGTTGGGCTCGCTCAGCATGTGCCTCCCTGGAGGATAGCAGGTGGAGGGAGAAGAGTGCATTCTATCCTCGAGCTACCAGGAGGTTCGATTGAATTAACTCTCCTTAGGATCGGACAACGCCTCGTAATCACCGCTTGTCCGTCTAGCTAGGTTAAGCTAATTGCATCATTTGTCTAGATGCTAGTAACCTCTATGGTTTTGAGAACACTAGGATATCATGCGACTTTATGGAAATCTTAGGAGTTCCGCTTAGAGCTGTAGGACTGTAGCTTATTCCATGTGAGTGGATTACTAGGCCGGAATCCGTTTGTAGTTCATGTGCCATCTCTCGGCAATAAAAGTCTCATTGAGTTCCCAATGAACTCCGGGTGCGGGATCAGTTTGCCGGGAGCTGTTGGTAGGCACTAAGTATTAGAGACCAGGATTTTCATGAGCCCTCGACAATAAAGAATTTAGGAGCTTGGATGAGTGCTAATAGAAAGCACGGACCGTTGACGCTCTGCTTCGAGGATAATATGCTTCTCGGCAATCAAGACGGCGAGGCAAGCAATGTAGGGGATAAGCTCCCCAAAGATTCGGACTTCAATAAGAATGCCGTAGCGCACCATAAAGATGAACCACATGGGAAATACCCATTGCCAGGCGCGTAAAGTCTCATCCGCAATCAGTTTTCTAGAAAGATAGATTAGTGGACCCGAGAAGGCAAAAACACTCAGTATCTGGATCCAGGAGGTAGGCCATAGTAGGATACCCACATTCAACCAGATACGTGAGAGTGACTCAGAAGAGTTGTGAGCAAAATGCTTGGTTACCCAAGCATGCCAGTAGACCCAATATGCTGCAAGCGGGAGAAGCACAGTCCAAGTCATCCGAGATTTGATGCTACCTAATAAGAAAGGTTTAACCGATTTAGCATAGCTATTCTGGTTATAGCGAAAATATTCTGAAATTAAATAAAAAGGGAGAAGAAATACTGTTGTTTCTCGGTTAACTGTAGCGATTATGAACAGAATAATGAACAAATGGGAAGATTTGCGAACATAGATCAGATAAAGACCCAAAGAGAAAAATCCTACACTGGGAAGATCATAGATAAATCGCAATCTGTGCATTGTGTAGATGGTATAAGTTGTTGTTAGCATAATAAGGGTTAGTGGGTAGACATATGGCGCAAGGAGCTTGTAGGGGCTCGCTTTAACATACATAGCACGCGCCACAAGTCCAGTGACAACAACACATGCGAGATCTATAGGTGCCTGCATAAGTTCTTCTGCGCGGACACCACCAGGGAACCAGGCTGGTAATGATGTCATCACTTTAGCTAATTGAATTAGCATCGGATCCTGGTGCGCCCAGGCAAGAGGGAACATCATCAGCAGCCTGTCTTGAAACGGAGTACGTTCGAGGCCTTGCTCATAACGATAAAGATCGAGATATGAAGGTGTGCAACTGAGGTAAAACCAAACAAATTGAATACTGGCGAGCAGGTTCAGGAGGGCGGAGACAAGCGCTCGTGAGTTGATAGGCTTGATCTCAAAGGGGCTTATGTCCGGGAGCAAGGTATCAGCAGCGCCATAGTCTGTCACGAATGAGCCGGCGTTGCGGAGTGTCCTGTTCGCTCTAAAAGCTCAGTGGTGTCGTCCTGATAGTCAATATGCCAGTTGCTATCGTGCTCGAGAAGATAAACCAATGGAGTGTTACGTTCAAACAAGACACATCGAATGCCATATCGCTCCAGGAGTTCAAGGGGATTCTTGATCTGAACGATATCCAGATAGTCTCTAAATGTGCCGTTATATTCGAAAAGGTCTACCCTGGAATCTATAAAGGTAGGAGTGTGGCTTGCGTGCCACTCAATAAACCCTCCCCAACGAAAATCGTTGAACAAGTGTCCTTTGAAGTGGAAGCTTTTCAGAAAGATAGTAGCTCTGACAGGGTATCCTGTTTGGCTGGTTGCAATAGACTCTGCAGTTGGCAGCCGACTCCTAACTAGGGACATAGCAAAAAAGATAATGATGATCCTAAATACCGAAAAGGGATTATGGCGGTTTGGTGAAAGTAAGGAGGAAATCGACCAGGCAAACGTTGGCATTAGCAGTATTCCACCAAGAAATAGAAAGCGAGAATAGGTTGCTGCAGCATAAACTCCAATAACTACTAAGGAAAATTCATACAGTGTTAAGGATAACTTTCGAAACGCAGTCATGAAGAACAAGAAGAGAGTTACAGTCAGAAAGACTTTTGCTCGCGGCAAGTGGAAGTCTAGAGTCTTCCATTCCTCAATGGTGTTAATGTTAAGAGTTTGTTTGAAGGCAAGATTGAATGGATAGCTTACTAAGCGCCAGCCATAGGGATTTATGAATACAGCGCCAAGGCATAAGCAGAGACATAGCAAGACACAGGCGCGTTGGTGGTTAGAAAAACCTCTTGTTCTTATGAACCCAGATATGCATGGAGCCTGGCTACAAGTGATGAATAGAAAGAAGATGATTAATCCGATGATCCATGAACCGTGCAGGTTAATCCAAAGGGTAAACAAAGGGGGGAGCATCCACATCCAGTGAAGAGCTTTGCTTGTATTTTCGAGAATAATTAGCTCTGCAATGAGACAGACCCACCCAAAAAGTAGGGTCCTAGGGCCGAAAGAGACTGTTGCACACATGGCCGTAAAAACTGAGGCTAATAAGGTTGCCGTGACATTATTTGTTCTTTCATAAGCAATATAAAAAGCTCCTAAGAGTATTACCTCTATGGCCACTACCATCACCAGGAAAATGCCGCGCTCACCATACAAGTGCCAGCCCAGATAGTATGGCAATTCTGCCAGCCATTCATGGTTAATCCATGGTGAGTTAAAAGCGGTGAATGAAAACAGATCAGTTGTTAAAAAAGTGTGAGTAGAAACAAGATGCTGAGCGTTGCGGAGATGCCACCAAATGTCTGGGTCAGCGATTGTCGGCGGTATCCAGAGAAACACCATGCAGGCAAAGGCGAAAGCCGCGGTGATCGGGAAAGTTAACCATCCAAAGGCTACTGAATAAAGAGCCAAAAGCGATTGGGAGACTGTAGTGGTCTCGCGGGATTTTGCATAAGGATGAGCTCGAAGGGTCATTACAACCTTCTTCGACTACAGTATGAAAGCATGAGAGAGCAGCTTAAACTTAATTTACTAAGATGTGGAACGAAGATTGTATTTGGGAATACATTGAAGTGTTCGATCGAGTGGGGCGTCGCTAATGCAACAATGTGTCAGGTTTAGATCGTATTGGAAGATCCGTGCGGAAAGGGGAAAGCTTCTTAGGCAGTCCCTGAAATGTTAAAGGCTTGTGTTTCTTCTGGTCTTGCCGATGAGACGAGTACAGGTGAGACGCTGGTTAATAGGAAAAGGGGCGGATCACCTGCCTTTGCCAACAAGAGAAAGTCGCAAACGAACCGTTGGCCGGCGATCAGATAAGTGTCAGGGACAAGCTATCGAATCGCCCAGACATGCCACAGAAACTCCTATTCGTACAAGGGCAGAGACGACGCGGAGTCGATTGTGCTGAGCTGCCTAGAATACTCTCCTCTGCAACACATATCATTCTGGAATGTCGAGTGGTGGATCCGCTTAGCTGCCTACTAGAGCAACGGATCTCCAACCAAAGTAGGTTAGACCTGTCGTTCCGAGCCAATCCTGATTCAGTTCATCCTGAGACGGTTGGTTGCTGAGGGCGTTCGTTTCAAACGAGTGTAATGAAGATAATATTCAGAGCGTCATCTAGACACAGTCTTTTATGAACTGGAGAGCACGAGCGCAAAATCCGGTCTTATTCAAGAACACTTATAGCTGTTCTGGTACGGCATTGAAATATCCTTGTGACGCTGTTCCAAGCTCATCTGTCCAGCTAAATGGGAATCTAGCCTGTCCCAAAAGAACTCAGGCCTGAACAGATGCTTGATGGGTGGGGGCGGATTGATGTGTTCTTGTCCCGCGTGAAATACAGGTTGATATGGAGAGGGTATCGGGGTTTGCTATAAACACCTCTAGTCATGGGCATTGATACCTAGATAGGGCTATCCTAAGGGAACTACAGAGTAGCGTTCCGGAGCAATGGATGAAGAGAATAGTCCCTGCAGCCCCTAAGTTGAGTGATGTCGCACGTCTGGCTGGTGTTGGAAACGCTACTGTTTCCCGAGTGCTCAACGGCCGGCTTAACGTGAGCGAAGATAAGGTTCGAAAAGTAAAGCAGGCGATTTCAGAGCTTGGGTATCGTCCAAACCGTATCGCCAGGAGTCTAAAAGGGGCGTCATCCGGGATGATCGGCATGCTTGTGCCAAGTATCTCCGATATGTTCTTTTCGCGCTGCGCGGAAGCCGTGGAGACAGTGGCTCGCGAGCATGGTTCGCTCCTCATCGTCATGGCTTCTCACGATGATCCAACGATCGAACTTGAAAACCTCGAGGAACTGCTCAACCATCGAATCGATGGCTTAATTCTTTCTTCCGCACAGACTCATAACCCTCAGCTTCATGATGCTTTGTCGCAGATAGCGGTTCCGGTTGTTGGTCTCGACCGGACTTTGCAGCAGGCAAATCTTCCCTCCGTGATGAGCGAAAATCTGGAAGGTGCCAGAGCGGCCACCCAACACCTGTTGGCACATGGGTATCGCACTGTACTTTGTATTCTCGTTAAGCCTGATCTGTATACGATCAGCGAACGATGCAGGGGTTATTCAGAGGCTATGTGCGAAGCAGGGCTCGAACCCTTAATCCGTGCCGTTGAGAGTTCAAAGGATGTCGAAGTGTACCTTCGCCAGCATGTAGAGTCCGCGAAAACGACGATAGCGGTGTTTGCGGCCAACAATCTCACCGCGCGATATACTTGGGAGGCGATCCGCAGGTTGCACCTGACAATTCCAACTCAGGTTGCCGTTCTAAGCTTTGACGATTTCGATTTAGCAGATACGCTTACGCCGCCAATGAGCGTCGTACAACAACCGGTGGAAGACCTGGGAAGAAATGCAGCAGAGCTGCTCTTTCAACGCATGCAGGGCCCAGGTGCAGGCAACGTTCAGACAAACCATGATCCCCTCAGATTACCAACGCGATTGATCGTCAGGGCTTCTTGTGGCTGTCTTGTTTAGCACAATTAAAAGCGCGGCCCGCAGGCCGCGCTTTTAATCAAAGGAAACCTACATAGTAGGTGATGGCTTGTAGTTCACCCTGACAGTTTGGATTTCAAACGGTGTCACCGGCACTATAACTTTGTCTCCGTTTACAGCGATCGATCCGCCCTCCGGCTTCTCCATCAAGTTGATCAGCGTGGCATCCGTGGCTCCCGGAGGAATGGTAATAGTGACTGATCCACCCTTACCGGCCCATTCGTAGAATCGAACGACCAGACCATCTCCATCCTCAGCCTTCTTCACAGCTGTAAGAACCACGTTTTTCTCGGCAATACTTGCGAACGAATGTTCCGGCTTCATCGCTCCGCTATGTGCCGCAACCTGTTCGGCCTTGAGTTTGTAGTTGAAGTCATAACCATGACGCACCGTCAGCGCCTGTTTCCAATCTCCCGCATGCGGGTACAACCCGTATACAAAGTGGTGCTGCTCGCGATCCGCATCCGGATCAGGCCACGTCGGCGAACGTAGCAGCGTCAATCGCAATTGATTGCCGACAGCATCGTAGCCGTATTTAGAGTTATTCAGCAAGCTGAAGCCATGCTTACCGTCACCCAGGTCAGCCCATCGCAAGGCGGGAACCTCGAAGCGCGCCTTCTCGAAGCTGTTATTACGCGTTGTAGGCCGTTCAATCGTGCCGTAAGGGATCTCATACGTGGCGTTGTCGCTGCTCGCAGCGAGAGGAAAGGAAGCCTTGAGCAGAACGTGTGTCTCATGCCAGTCGATATCGTTTGAAACGATGGCATGATCCGCACCTGCATAGAGGATGATCTCCTGCACAAACTTTGAGCTCTGCCAGGTCCGTGAGATCTGAATGACCGACCGGAGCGGGCCCTGCTCGGTAAGCTTCACTGAGTCGATCATGTGGAGCAAAGTGGGTGGCACATCGAATGTGCCGGGATCGACGTTCCAGGCGTCGTACTCCTTTGGCGTGTCTTTGAAGGCCTGTAACTCATTACCGCATCCACCTGAGGCAATGGTCTCGAAGCTGCTCTTCTTATCGAAGAGCGAGGTGACACAACCGGTCTTCGGATCAACGGTTACCCGAAGCGCGGCATTCTCGATCGTCGTTCCCGAACTCTTCAGATCCGTGGGGAACTTCTTAACACCATCAACTGCGTGAAGAACCACGTAGCCAAGTGAAGGAACTTCCTGCAACCGAAGCACGACATGGAAGGTATTGGTCTTGGCGTCGTGCGAAAGGACTTGCGAAGGCACAACTTGGTTCTTTGCGTCGAGCAGTGTGATTCCATCGCTTGCGGAAGGCATCTGCACCTCAACCTCGGTTACACCGGCGCGCTCCCAACCAAGCGAGTTGAAGACGATGACCGGAACACCGGCACTGGCCCGAGTATCAATCTGTGCATCGACCGTCTTGAGCGACTTTGAAGAGACCTCGTTCGCCGCCCAGTGCACCTGGTTGTAGTCTTTTTGCGCATCCTTGTAGATAATCCCGATGCCTGAACCTGCTGCGAGATCGTGGAATTGGTTGAAGAGCACATGCTTCCATGCTGCCGTTAGCTCATCACCCGGGTACTTACGTCCATCAAGCCACGCGAGCGAAGCATACTTCTCAGCATCCAGAAGCCATTCCTCACTGTCGCGCATATTCTTCTTGTGGTCAGCCTGCGTCGTAAACACACCGCGGTGGTATTCGAGGTAAAGCTCATCCTTCCACGTCGGCACACTGATCTGACCAGCCTCGGGAGTAGGTAGGGCGGTATCGCCCTTTGCGAGGGTCATGTAATTCCACGTCGGCGACTTCGGACCGACCTTGCCTTCAACCGTCGTAAAGAAAGACTGTGCTGTACCGTACTCCGAGTGCGGAACGATCTTGTCCGGCTGCATCCAGTGATCGCCCTCGTCGAGCATGGCGCGCGTTGGTCCGCCGCCATGGTCGCCGACACCATACAGGTCCATCATCTCGTTCCCACCCGGCGCAAAGCTCCGAGCGCTCGCGAGATCGCGCGAAAGACGAACAGGATCAAGGTTGTCGTTCGCATAATCATGCGGGAAGTACGTCAGCACCTTGCTGCCATCTGGCGACTCCCACCAGAAGAGCTTCAATGGCAGCTGGTTCGTATCATTCCAATGCATCTTCTGCGTCACAAAGTAGTCGACGCCCGACCGCTTGTAGATCTGCGGAAGCTGCCAGTTATATCCAAAGGAGTCGGGGTTCCATCCGATACGCGTCGTCTTGCCGTAAAGTCGATTGAACGTTGATTGACCAACCAGGAGCTGGCGAACTAATGACTCGCCATCGGGCATATTCAGGTCGGGTTCGAGCCACATACCGCCGACCAACTCCCAGCGCCCTTCCTGGATGCGCTGCTTGATCTCAGCGTTCATCTGCGGATACTTCTCAGCAATCCATTCGCTGTACTGAGCGGCCGACTGCGTATAGGTGTAGTTCGGGTACTCGCTCATCAACTGCGCAGCCGTGCCAAAGGTTCGCTTCACGGCATCAACCGTCTCCGTCCAGGGCCAAAGCCAGGCGACGTCGATATGCGAATTGCCGGTGAGATGGAAGGTCCCCTGCTGCAGAAGTGGACGCAACGCAGACAAAGTCATCTGCGCTTGCTTCAACGAGGCATCGAACTTCGCCTGGTTGCCCTTATCGAGTGCACCAAGATCGACCTCGCCAATCGCCTTCAGAAGGGTCTGTCCGTCTGCACTGGCATTCTTCGAGAACGAAGGTACTAGCGCCGAGGCCGAAATGAACTCTTTCTGCAGATCCTCAGGATTGGGTCGGCTCGCTGCAAACGTGACCTTCATCTCCACATGGTCAAACGTCTTGTCGTCGACGGTCGGCAGAAGTTTCACTGCGACCAGAACCTTGTCCCCGGGCTTCGCATCGCTGAAGAGTTGGACCTGCTCGAGGTCGTCGCCAAGCGCCACACGGCGGCCATTGAAATAGAGGATCTCCGGCATCGGCCCGTTTGCATACGCGCGGAAACGGAAGTCGATCTGTGCGCCGGTCAGATCGTAGCCATTCAGAGCCTTCGGCACCTCGATCGTACGGCGGTACCAGACAGCCTCTTTACCAGCCTTGACCTTCGGCGTCACCTGCTCCCAGCTTGAGTCGTCGAGCGCGACTGCCTCACCGTGCGCAACGTCGCCTGCATGAAAACGCCACGAGCCGCTGGGTAGCGACTCAAGCGAACCTAGCCGGTCCAGAACCTTCGTCTGCTCAGGGGAGAACGGAATCGCAACCTTCTGCGCGTGCTCTGATTCAAAAAGCTGCGCATGTACAGGGGCCACGCAGAAGCTGGTGGCGAGGCATAGAACACTGGCGGAAAGGTACTGCGATATGCGCAAGATCGTACTCCTGAGGGTGTCGGATGCTCACGACACGTGGCATCCTGAAATCGTTTTCAGTGGCAAACGAAATTCTACAACTTTATCCTAGTCTGGTCGATCAAACCCTGTCGGTCAAGCATTCAGCGCGGGCAGAGCGCCGGACGAGTCGATTAGCTCCGCCTTTTCGTCATTCTCTTAAGGAGCAAGCGTAGCCACGCACGGATGCTGACCGCTTTGGATGGCTGTGAGGGTCTTGCGCGCCTCAACCAGACCCGGACTATACGTAAGCAGCTTCGACATAGCCTTTTCTGCCAACGCTTTATTCCCGAGACGACACTCGACGACGGCAAGATTCCGACCGAGCTCCGGAACATCCTCATTCGTTTTGAAAACCCGGGTCCAGGCCGCTGCCGCCGCTTCCAGATCGCCGGACTTCGCCAGCAGTGTGCCAAGGTTGGTACCTGCTGTCATGTTGTCGGGTTGAAGCTGCAACACGGCCCGATAGTAGCCAGCCGCCGAGCCGTTGTCTCCCTTCATCTCAGAGATCACCCCAAGCGCTTGCAGGAGTGGAACATCATCGCGATTCGTTTGCACCGCTGCAGTCAGCAGCTGCAACGCCTTTGGCAGTGCTGTCGCAATTCCTTCAACTGCCAGGCCGTAGTAGGCCATCGCTACATCCCGAGGCCTTTTCTCGGAGTCCAAAATCGAGACCAACTCTGGAGCCTGTTCTGCTGGCGCATCCAGCCCCGACAGGCTCAGCGCAGTCTCGCCCGGTCGCTGCCTGATCCGGTGATCCGTCCAGGCGACATGGGCGATATTCTCCGAACCAGTCTTCGGCATGTGACATCCCGTACAGTCCGGGGTGGCAGGGAAATGCTGCGTCGCAAACTTCTCCTGCGTATGGCACGTCAGGCACTTCGCTCGATAAAACCCAGCCCGTTCAGCGACGGCAGGAGAGGCGTGCGGATCGTGGCAGTTCATGCACGACATGCTCGGCCCAGTCGCAATCTTGCACCTGCTGGAATTGAACTGCTCAATCTCACTCACCCCTCGCTTCGTGTTCGTGGCACCCGCATAGACGAAGTAGGAGAAGTAGTCTCGAATATCATCACCCGGCTTGAAGTCGAGACCAGCCTTGCCACGGCGCTCGACATTCGTATCGCCTTCAAGATGGCACACGATGCACGTACTATCCCGTTTCTCAGGGGACAGCTTAATCGGATTTACAACTGCTGCCTTGCCCTTCGAAGCAACATGTTCCCGAGCATCGCCATGACAGCTCTCGCACGTAATCCCCACCTGCAGAAACGGAAGCTGTTTGTAGAGATTATCCGTCCCCTCCACCTGCCGTTGTACCCCGCTCATATGGCACCGCAGGCAGCTTGGATTCAGCGTGAGCGCCGCTGGCATCTCCGTAGCAGGCTCCAATCCCGGCTTCATTGCATATCCCCGCAGCCTCTCGTAGTACGCAACGGGGGACTCCAGCCAGTAGCCATTCTTCTCATACAGATAAGTCAGTCCGAGGTGACCCGACCCAAGAAAATACTGAAGCTGCTCCTGACCGGATACAGGCGGCGTAGTCGGAAGCTTATAGTGCAGCATCGCCTTCCCACCGTCGCGGCCCACGCTGTATTCGACCCCTGCAGCCTCCTGTTTGTACGCTCCCGGATAGAGACGCTCCATTGCCAGCCCGCTGGCGTTTGCCATGGGGGTCTCTAGATAATCCGCAAAAATCTTCTCGTGACACTGTCCACAAACTGCATCAGCCTCCCGCACGGGGGCCGCTTTACCCGTTTGCCCTGCAAGCGGCTGCGAATGAAGCCCCAGCAGCAGAAAAAGCAACAGCAGTGTCCATCGGAAGAACATCGCGCAATTTTACAGCCGTCGCCAGGGCAAGCACGGCACCCCCACGCCCGTGTATCGTTGCAGACGCAGCCACTTTACCGCTACGGGGTCACGATGCACGGACTGAATCGGAGAAATTTCATCAGAGTTGCAGGCACCGCCACCGCAGGAACCATGCTCGGCGCGAACGGAACTCTGCTCGCAGCATCACAGAACGAATCGTCACGACCTGTCGCTGCAAATGATCACATCCAGATCGCACTCATCGGCGCAGGCATCCAGGGCCAGGGGGATACACGAAACGCTCTGCAAGTCCCCGGCGTCAAACTTGTTGCCGTGGCCGACTGCTACGATGGCCGCCTCGCGCACAGCAAAGAACTCTGGGGCAACGATCTCTTCACCACGCGCGACTACCGCAAGATCCTCGAGCGCAAGGATATCGACGCCGTTATCGTCGCCACCCCCGATCACTGGCACAAGCAGGCCGCAACCGACGCCATGAAGGCCGGAAAAGACGTCTACTGCGAAAAGCCGATGATTCATCTCTACTCCGACGGCCCGGAGATGATCGAGACCGCGCGCACCACCAAGCGCATCATCCAGGTCGGCAGTCAGCGCGTCAGCTCCGTCATCTACGCGAAGGCGAAGGAACTGCTCGCCTCCGGGGCCATCGGCAAGCTCAACATGGTCACCGCCCGCTGGGACCGGAACTCGTCACAGGGTGCATGGAACTACACCGTCCCCCTCGACGCCTCGACCGAGACCTGCGACTGGCCGCGCTTCGAAGGCTCCGCGCCGAAGATGGCCTTCAACGCAGAGCGCTTCTTCCAGTGGCGCAAATGGAAGGACTACGGCAGCGGTGTCGCCGGCGATCTCTTCGTCCACCTCTTCAGCGGTACTCACTTCATCACGGGATCGCACGGACCTGTTCGCGCCATGGCCACCGGCGGTCTCCGCTTCTGGAAAGATGGTCGCGACGTTCCCGACGTCATGCTCGGTCTCTTCGACTACCCCGAAGGCTTCAACCTGAGCCTCCGCGTCAACTTCGTCGACGGTGGCGAAGAGAGTGAGGGCCTCATCTTCACCGGCTCCGAAGGCACCATGGAAATCGCCGGCAACAGCGTCAGCGTTACCCGTTCGCCTCTCAAGACCGAGCCCGGCTACAGCATCGGCACCTACACCAACGCCATGCAGGCCCGCATCCTCGAGGAATATCGGCAGAAGTATCCGCAGGTCCATCCCGAAGGTAAACCGCCAGTCGAGGCGGAAAAGTACGTTGCGCCTACTGGATACAGTGACAGCTACGACCACTTCAAAAACTTCTTTGCCTCTGTCCGCTCACGCCAGCCGGTCGTCGAGGACGCCGTCTTCGGCTTCCGTGCAGCAGGCGCCGCGCTTCTGGGCAATCTCAGTATGGAAAAGGGCGCCGTCGTTCACTGGGATCCCGAAACCATGAAGATCGTCTGAGAGAAAATATGCTCCTGCACAAGAGCCTCTTCGCCATAGCACTGACGATCTGCACCGCCGCAACGGCGCAGACGATTCCTTCTCACAAGAAGGCAATTGTCTTGTTCGATGGTGCGAACCTGAACAGCTTCGACAGCTTCCTCAAGACGAGAGGCCTGAACGCCGATCCCGACAAGGTCTTCAAGGTCGAGAACGAAGTCATCCACGTCTCCGGCAAGGAGATGGGTTACCTCATCACGAAGCAGTCATTTCACAACTTCTATCTGCGGGCCGAGTTCAAATGGGGCGAAGGTACCTTCGGTGAGCGCGAAGGGAAGGCCCGCGACAGCGGCATCCTCTTCAACGTGCAAGGGGAGCAGAAGGTCTGGCCTCGTTCCATCGAGTTTCAGATCACAGAAGGCGGCACCGGCGACTTCTGGATGACTGACGGAGCCGCTCTCACCAGCCGCGACGGCAGCCGCGTGACAGGCCCGCCCGGCTCATCCTTGAAGATCGATCACTTCGGTAAAGGGCCTTCGCAGAATGTGATAGGCTTCCGCGATCCCGTTGGTGAACTTGAAAAGCCTCACGGTGAGTGGAACGTCCTTGAACTCGTCACACAGGGAAACCACGTCACCCAATACGTCAACGGAAAGCTCGCCAATGAAGGCACAGATCCCTCGCCAACAGAGGGTAAGATCCTCTTTCAGTGCGAGGGAGCCGAAGTCTTCTTCCGCGAAATCAAGCTCTTTCCGCTCAAGTAATTGGGGCGGATAGAGTCTCTCCCCAACTACTGAAACCCTGCCGGATTCTCCTTAGCCACATCAAAAGAACGTTCCATCGCCAATCCCGCTCGCCCCAAAGTTCCTTCCTCGAAGAGCTGTCCGATCAACGTAACGCCATGCGGCACGCGACGAGGCGGCGAAAACTTCGGCAGAGGATGAGCTGGATCGGGAGCCCAGTCGCTCCGAGCCTCCGCCACCTCAACAAATCCAGCCCGCAACGTCAGCGACGGATGCCCGGTAAAGTTCGTGATCGTCAGCATCTCGTCCCGCAGCGATGGAACCAGCAGCAGGTCAACCTGCGAGAACACCCGCGCCATCTCCAACGCTACCTTGCGCCGGAAGCGATCCGTCTGCACGAAGTCCACCGCCGAAAGAAAGCGAGCCTGCCTGAAGGTATTGGGCCACGCATCCGGAACCTGCGCCTTCAACTGATCGACCTTGTGGCTCAACGTCAATTCCTCAAATGCCGCCGCTCCCTCCGCGAACAGAATCAAGTCAAGCGAGTCATAGGGCCAGTCCGGAATCGACACCTCAACCGGAACCATGCCAAGCTTCTTCACCGTCTCCAGTGCCGCCCGATCGACATCGGTCGCAGGAGCCTCCTGCATCCACTTGGGAAAGTAGCCGACGCGCAGTCCACTCACAGGCCTCGCCGCGTCGTAGTCCAGCTTACTGTTCACACTCGACACATCCCCGGCATCCGCGCCCGAAATTGCCTTCAATACAAACAACGTATCCTCCACACCCCGAGCCATCGGGCCTAGCTTGTCGAGCGACCAGCATAACGTCATCGCCCCGGTACGTGGCACACGGCCATAAGTTGGTCTTAACCCGGTCACACCACACCGCATACTCGGGCTCACGATACTGCCACCCGTCTCGCTCCCAATGGAGAAACCAACCAGTCCAGCAGCAGTCGCCGAACCAGGCCCCGCACTCGATCCCGATGACCCCTCCTCCAGCAGCCAGGGATTCATCGTCTGGCCCCCAAACCAGATGTCATTCAGCGCCAGCGCACCCATGCTTAGCTTGGCAATCAGCACCGCCCCAGCCTCCGTCAGCTTCTTCACCACCGCCGCATCCTCTGCCGGAACGCGATCACGAAACGGCTCCGCACCATACGTCGTCGGGATGCCTGCCGTATCGAGCAAGTCCTTCCCACCCCACGGAATCCCATGCAGCGGCCCGCGATACCTACCTGCCGCAATCTCTGCATCCGCACGTTTCGCCTGCATCATCGCAAGCTCACGAGTCACCGTAATCACGCACCGCAGCTTCGGATTGAAACGATCGATGCGCGCAAGATAGATCAACGTAAGCCGTTCCGAAGTAATCTGCTTCGTCTCGATCCAGTGCGACAGGTGAGCAACCGGCGCGAACGCAATCTCCGCGTCGCTCTTCGGCAACGGTCCAACCTCCACAGTGCTCCGCAAAAAGTGGTTCTCCGCAGGCCCCGCAATCGTTCCCGGCAGCACCGGGTCCCAACGCGACCACGGCGCAACCGTCTCTTCAATCGCCACCTTCCGCGGCCCTACCCGCCGCTCATACAGCGGAGCCATCGCCATCCGCCAGTTTCCGGCGGCCTGAGCCCGGTCCGCCGCAGTCATCTCCACCTGCACCAGCTTCTCCGCGCTTTCAAAGTTCGCGGTCGTCACGACCGGTCCAGCAGCAGGTGCAGTTCCGAACGCAGGCGGCGCTCCTGGAGGCAGTGTCGGCGCGCTGTTCGGCGCACTCTGACCATCAGCGAGAAGGGGAGCAACAGCGGCACCCAGTAAACCAAGCGAGCTTTGAGCAAGAAACGTCCTGCGGGAGTTTGAAATGAAGGCCATGCAGCCGATTCTATGGGCTTAGAAGCAATACTTCACAGAATCGGAAAAGCTATCGCGAACAGGGTCCTGAGCGAAACCAATTAGAAGCTTTCATAGGAAGGAACCCCGCGCCACCCCAATGCTCCAGTATGGTCAAAGTAGCGGTGACCACATCGTCCGAGAGATTCTATGGAGACAGTCACACAGTTCGCACCGGAAGAAGCCGCTGACCCGATCGCCCTCTTTCGCGCCTGGCTCGATGAAGCGACAGAGACCGAACCCAACGATCCCGTAGCGATGGCTCTCGCCACAGCGACGCCCGACGGCCACCCCTCCGTCCGCATGGTCCTGATGAAGCGCCTTGATGAGCGCGGCTTCTCCTTCTACACCAATGTCGAAAGCCAGAAGGGAAGAGAACTCCTCGAAAATCCTCGCGCCGCCCTCTGCTTTCATTGGAAGTCGCGCCGCAGACAGGTCCGTGTTGAGGGAGTCGTCGAAGAGCTATCCCCTCAAGATGCCGACGAGTACTTTCACAGCCGCTCTCATAAGAGTCAAATCGGTGCACGTGCCTCGCAGCAAAGCCGCCCTCTGGCAAGCCGCGCTGAGTTGGAGCAAGCCGCTCAAACCTGCGCAGAGCAGTATCCAGACGAAGTTCCCCGACCGGACTACTGGCGCGGCTTCGTGATCGTGCCCGCCCGTATCGAGTTCTGGCAGGACGGCGCCTATCGCCTGCATGACCGCATCGTCTTCGAGCGATCGAACGATAGCTGGACCAAGACCAGGCTCTACCCTTAGCTCCGAATGGACGAGCAACCTCATGCACCGGTACTATCCCCTGCATGAAGACTTTGCTCTCGCGCCGCGCTCTCGTCCGCAGCACCTCCATGCTCGCCGCTTCGACCCTCTTGCCAGGCATCACGAGCAGCCTCCTCGCGCAGCCCCGTCCGCAGACCGCTTCGCCCATCCGGCTCGGCATCGCCAGCTACACCTTTCGCAACTTCGATCAGGCCCACCTCATCACCTTCATGAAGGAACTCAAGACCCCTTGGCTCAACCTGAAGGACATGCACCTCCACATGGAGCCGCTCGATCAGGTCAAGGCCCGCGCAGACGAGTACCGTGCCGCCGGCTTCACCCTCACCGCTGCCGGAAACGTCACCTTCGCCAAGGATGATGACGCCGACATTCGTTCAAAGTTCGAGTACATCAAAGCGGCCGGCATCCCCATCATCGTCTGCGCGCCCACGCACCAGGTCCTGGTCCGCATGGAGAAGTTTGTCAAGGAATATAACATCCGCCTGGCCATCCACAATCACGGCCCCGAAGACAAAGAGTTCGCGTCGCCCCTTGACGTCCTCGCTGCAATCAAAACTATGGACCAGCGTATCGGCTGCTGCATCGACATCGGCCACACCATGCGCACTGGAACAGACCCCGTCGAAGCAATTCGCAAGGCTGGCCCACGCCTCTTCGACGTCCACGCCAAAGACCTCGCCATAGCCAACGATAAGGAAAGCCAGGTCGCAGTAGGCGACGGAATCATGCCCATCCCCGCCATCTTCAAGGCCCTCATCGATCAGAAGTACGCAGGCTGCGTCGATCTCGAATATGAGATCCACGGCGACGACCCCATGCCCGGTGTCATTAAGAGCTTCGCCTACATGCGCGGCGTCCTCGCAGGCATGGGTTACAAAGCCTAAGTCTCCCACGGGAGCGCGGTTATCCTTGTAAACATGCCGCGCCTCCGCCTACTGCTCCTCTGTGCCTTGCTTCTGTCCGCCTTCCGAACCGCCTCAGCCATTGAGGTCAAGGTCTCGCCACAAGCGCTTGAGCGTACCCTCCGCGCTCAACTCTTCAACGCACCCGACGGCCGCTACTACATGCGTGGCAACAACACCACTCCTTGCGGAGTCTACGTCGACAACCCGCACGTCACCTTCCAGCAGGACCGCATCGTCGTCCACATCCACACTCAGGCAAAACTCGGCACAGCGCTCCGCGGCACCTGCCTCGGCGTCTCCCTCAGCACCGACGCCGACGTCTCCTTCATCCCCGACGCCGAAGAAGAATCCATCGGCTTCCGCGACGCACGCATCGAGCGCCTCTCCGACTCGAAGGAACTCAACTTCCTTCTCGTCCCCTTCCTCAGCCGCAAGCTCCCCGCCCAGATGAAGGTCAACGCCGCCGACCTTATGCGTAAGCTCCTCGCCGATTCCGCCCGCACCACGGGCTACGCGCTCTCACTCGAACACCTCAAGCTCCATTCCATGCTCGTAGAAGGTCAGGTCCTCGACGTCGACCTCGACGCCGTCATGAGCGTCAACTAGCTGACCCATTTCAGAATCTGGGGCAGATCACAAGGCGTCCCCGACACCACCCCCCGCGCCAGCGTAGGGCCCACAGCCAACGCCTCCCGCTGATCTTCAAACCACACGACGAACGATGCTCGATTCGCCCCCGTAAGCCGCATCAGGTTGATCCACGTGTAGTACGCGCCCATATCCGCATCAATCAGCGACCCCGCAGGATCGTCCTTCATCTTCGTTCCCGGTCCATCCGCCACCAGCATCTCGTTCATCGGCCGGTCCACCTGTCGTGGCGCATAGCGAAGCACAAGCGTCAACGGGCGTGCCCTGCGCAGTAGCTCCCGTCCAGCCCACTGCACAAACGTCGTGCTGAAGATCTGCGTTCCCGATCCCTCGGTCAGCAGGCTCAACTCAAAGTGCTGCAACACCGGATCGCTCGAGGCACCCGATGTTGCAAGCTGATCCGGTCGAAGATTTGCCAGGAGACTCCGCAGGCTTTCCGGTCCCACCACGTCCCCGGAGTTCTGCGCCGTTTTCATCTTCTGCAACAAGGCCGTCCGCACCGGCGCAAGCGTCTCGTAGGAGATCACCTGAAGCCCCGCGGCATTCGCCTTCACGACAGGTTCACCACCATCCACATACCAGTGCGCATAGCTCGCCGGATGTGCGCTGACCCGCGCCTTCACCGCCGTAAACAGCTCATCGACACCACCCGCCTGCTTTACCTGGGTGAAGTAAGTCCCATGGGGTCGAAGCTTCTGAAAAAGCTTAACAGCTCCCGGAGCAGCATCCCTTCCGATGATCACCACACAAAGCCGTGGCACCGCTGGAGAGGGCTCCGGCTTAACCAGAAGCATTGCCTCCTGGTAGCTCTTCGCCGCTTCCCGAAAGCGATCCATCTGGTGAACCGTCCAAAGGTACGCCGTAAATTTTTCGATGAAGTCACTCGGCGCTGCACCCCACCGTTCTTCTCGCATCGCATCCGAGAGCGACAGCCCCGCAAAGCCCGTCATAGACGCTTGTAGTCCGGCGGCACTCAACCCACTCAGAAATCGCAGCTGCCGATCAATGTCTGCTCGCTCCGCGGGAAACCGCCAGTCGTAGCTTATGATCTCGCTCAACAGCAGCGCCGCAAAGATCTGCGGTAATTGCTGCAGCAACACAAGGTTCCGCGACGCCACTTTCTTCGCCTCCGGAGGGTACCGTGCGAAGTCCGCAGCATCGATCACATAAGGCATCGCTACAGCACCTCCGTCAGTGGTCGACCCGATGAGAAGCGCGTATTGCACTGCAAGATGCGCCCCAGCGTCGGCACCAGGTCCACCGGTTCGACCATCCGGTCCACCGTAACGTTCTCGCGGATGCCATGCCCGAGCGCCATCATCCACGTCGTCCGCGACAGCGGGTCGCCCGTTCGATGATGCTGAAAACCATTCCCACCAGCCTCGCCGTCGGCATCGCGCCCGAAGTCGGGCAGGATAAACATCGTCGTCTTGCCCTTGTACTCCGGGTTCGTCTGAATAGCCGACCACAGCTCCGCGCACAACCGATCCGAGCGTCGAATGGCATCGGTGTACAGCGAGAACGCCCCTGAGTGCGCGATATCGATATCGTGCAGCGTGACCCACATCAGACTGGGCGCAACCTGTTTCATCAACTGTTGCGCGATGTATATAGACAGCTCGTCCGGGCTCGACACCGTTCGCGCGTGCGCCAGAAAATCACTCACCGATAACTGCATGATCTTCGACAACTCATGCAAGTCCACCTGGTTCGAAGCAGCCGACCCCGAGAGCGGCACCTGCACGGAAGACTCGTAATTATCGCGGAGCAGGTGTTCATAGTCACTCGCACCTCCCGCCATCACCGAATTGAGCAACTGCTTCGGCAGGATCACATGCGCTCCAAGCCCGCTTCCATAGAGCGCATGGTCGCTCTCGCCGATACGATTGAACCCATTACTCGGTGCAATCACCCAGGCGTCGCTCGCGGGCCGGCGCAAGTCCCTTCGAAAATACTCGAAGATCGTCGGACTATGCGGCGCAACCGGCGCAAAATTATTGAACGTCTCATACACACCCGTAGCCAGGCTGGCAGTTGCTACATAGTGGCCCAGTATCCCGCGATTTACTACCTGCGTATAAAACGTGGCCTGCGGAATTAACTCATTCAGCAGGTGGGGAATGTACTGCTGACCCTCCGGTGCAAAGGTCTCCTCATCCCGTGCGCCACCCCCAAAGGTCACGACGACAACCTTCTGCGTAGGGGCCATCGCCATGGCCTTCAAAGGCGAGAAGCCCAACATCGCATTGGCCGCGCCGGTTCCTGAAACCGCGCGCAAGAACTCACGTCGACTCAGCGATTGCTTCTGCGCAATGGACCGCAAAAACCCGTCTAGTGGGACGCCGTTAGAAATATCGTCACCTCCTTGAGCCGCGCATTGGTCTCGTCCTTTTCCTGCTGGGCGTACTGTTGTTGCAGCGCAATCTCCTTGCGGGCCAGCTCACCCTCTCCTGTATGGGAGTAGGCCCGTGCCAACCGATAATGCGCCTCGGCAAACGAAGGACGCAACTCCACAGCCTTCTTCAACGAAGCCGCACTCTCAACCCACTGCAGCCGCTGTTGCTGCAAAACGCCAAGTTGGTAGTAGGCCTCGGGAATCTTCGCATCATGGCGAATCGCCTCTTCCAGCATCTGTTGCGCCTGGTCGAGGTGCTGCTCCGCAGAAGGCTGATGCAGCAGGCTGATCGCCGCGGACACATCGATCTGCGCATTCTGCGGATGCTTCTCCGCGAACGCAATCAGCGACTGACACTCCGGGGCCGCTGCACCGCCCGCAGCAGAACAGCTACGCCCCAGCAAACTCCCGTAGTTTTCGTTCGTCGGATCGAGCGCAAGCAACCCTCCAAATATGGCGGATGCTTCCATATAGCCGCCACTGCCGTAATACGCGATCCCGTTTGCCATCGCGAGTCGGCGGCTCTCCGGAAACTGCTTCACGCCAAATCGCGTAATCTCCACCGCCTGCTCCCATGACCAATGTCGTAACAACTCGATCGCCACGGCATAGGTGTTCGGTTCACTCGGATTCAGCCGTGCCGCCGCCTGCAGATGCTCGACCGCCTCCTTGAAGTGGCCCTGCCGCTCCTCCGCATCACCCCACAGCGACTCCTCAGCATCGGTCCTCTGACCTGCTGGAATCCGCTGCAGCACCGCAACCGCTTCTGCATCTTTGTGAGCAGCATTGAGCGCCACCGCCCAATCGTAGACATCATCCACACTGGCCGGTTCAAGCGCCACAGCCTTCGCGAAAGCATCCGCCGCTTCCGCTGGCTGCTTATCCAGAAACAGCGCATGACCAAGGCTCGAGAACACACCACCGTTGTGAGGATCAAGTGTTGTGGCCCGGCGCAGCACCTGTATCGCAGCCTTTGCATCACTCACCTGGATATAGGCCGCACCCAGATTCGCCTGTGCAGACGCATTGGTCTTCTCAGCATTCGCCGCATGCTCGAGAAAGGGCACAGCGCGCGCGAACTCCCCGGCATCGACATAGAGGATGCCGAGCGCCTCGTTAGCCGGAAAATTAGCCGGATACCTCGCCGCCAATCTCTCCAGGTCCGGTTTGGCTGCCGCACCGTTGCCACTATCGTAGGCTGCCAGCGCTTTGTTGAGTGTTGCCGCATCGGCAGCGCTCATCATGGAACGCGCAGTCTGCGCCGCCATCGTCCCTGCAAGCAACGCAGCAAGCAGGGACACCCTCCCAGCAATCATCATGGACACTACCGCTCTTCGATGATCGCCAGATCCCATGGCGCAAGTGTAATCGACTGCCCAGCCGCGACTGCACCGCCCTTCAACAACTCGGTTCCAGCACCGCGTCCATACGCAAACGTCTGTGCCTCGCCAGAGTAGTTGAGATAGTAGTGCAGCGCCTTACCAGCATTGTCCGTGCCGTTCTTCTCCCGAACCTTTGGCGGCAGTGCCGTCGCATTCAGCAGATGAGCTTGCTTCAACACATCCATCATCACGGTCTTCTGTGCTGCGTCCGAAAGGTAGGTCCCTTCATAGGTCAGCACCCCGGACCCGTATTCGTTACGCGTAATCGCAGGCCACCGGCCAAAGAACGGATGGTCATATGTGGCCAGCGTCTTCGCATGCTCTGGCATCAGGAACTCGGCCCAGTACATCGCCGCGCCATCCCCCTGCACAAGGTCGCCCTTCAAGCCCAGCGGCTTCTCCAGGTTTGAAAACTCCTGGTAGTTGAAGCCCACCGCCTCCCGCAGCGGCCCCGGAGCCCGCACCGCACGCACCGCCGAGTTCTCATTCGCAAACCCGCTCTTAAAGGTCATCAGCACATGGCCGCCGCCCTTCACATACGTCGCAATCTTCGTCAGCAATGCATCATCTGCGATGTAGAGCGGCGGAACAATAATCAGCTTGTACTTGCTGAAGTCCGCGTCCTCTGGAAATACGAAGTCGGTCCCCACGTTCGCCTCGAACAACGTCTTATGAAGCTGATCGACGAGGCTCTTGTAATCCGCCAGCGACGGTCCCATCTGCCACTGGCCAAGACGTTGCAGCGCAAATGGCATGAAGTCCAGCGCGTTCGCCGAGTCCACGCTATACAGAATCGCTACATCGTTCTTGATCTTCAGATTGACCAGCTTCGGCCCAATCTTCTGCAACTCATGCGCCGTCTTCGACACTTCGGCATACGCCCGGTTTGGCTCCAGATCATGGGACAGAACACCCTTCCAGTACGTCTCCTGCCCGGAAGGAATCGAAGCCCAGTGCCAGTACTCCACCATGTTCGCCCCGCTCGAAAGGTGCGTATACACATCGAGCCGCAACTGCCCGTCATACGGCGGATACTGATACGCCGAGGTCCAGTCGATCGTCTGCGCGTTCGTCTCCGTCACCAGGTAATTCGCGTGTTTCAGTGAGCGGGAGAAGTCACCCTGCTCCGCCTGTGCCACCCCGTCGAAGTGGTCCTGGGTCCCGTGATACGGATTATCCGCCACAACATCCAAAGTCTTCGCGACCTCGAACTCATTGACGTCGCGCTTCATCATGCCGCCATAGTCCTGCATCACAAACTGGTTTGGCCCGCGGTACTCCCGCACCAGTCCAGCCTGCCAACTAAGGTAGTCCGTCACCCGCATCTGCTCCCAACGTGTCCACTCCAGCTTGTAGCCGGTGCTGATCGTGCCATCGCGTGTCGGCATGTTCTCCCAGCCGTTCACATCCTGGCCCCAGTAGTTCAGCCCCCACGCTTTGTTCAACGCATCGGTGGTCCCGAACTTGTGCTTCAGATGATTCACGAACCCCGTGAATACATCATGGTTCGTAGCCCCATATGACGCCGTCTCGTTGTCGATCTGCCAGCCAATCACGTTGGGATTGTTCTTGTAATGCTCCACCATGTTGCGAATCAGCCGTTGTGCATAGAAGCGGAACGCCGGGCTATCCGTGTCCATATTCTGTCGCATCCCGTACGAGGTCTCGCCCCCATGCAGCGGACGCGCCAGCATCTCCGGATGCTCATGATACATCCACGTCGGGATCGAGTACGTCGGCGTACCCATGATGACCTTGATCCCCGCCTTCCCCATCGCATCGACCACGCGGTCCATCCACGCATACTCGAACTTGCCATCCTCAGGCTCCCACAGGCTCCAGGTCGACTCACCCATACGGACCACGGTCAGGCCGGCATCCTTCATCAGCGCGACGTCCTTATCGAGCCGTTCATAGGGCATGTACTCATGGTAATAAGCCGCCCCGTAGAGCACATCCGACATAACAAACGGCTGTGCTGCAGGAGCGGCGGCCCCCTTCGCACTCTGTGCAAACAGTTCCTGCGAGCCGATCGCCAGACCACCAAAACATAACAGAGAAGCCATTAATCGAATTGAAACGCGCATATTCAGGGCCTCTTTACAAACTTGTAACCAATTGAGTAGCGTTCTACTTGGAACGCTCATAGAGCGGAAGAGTATGTAACCGAATCCGTATCACATCTTTGTTGTGTTCTTTGAACTGCAACCCTCGGTCCGTCTGATCGCCATTCCAGATCCGTGTCGTTTGCCAGGAGTCGTTGGCGTACTGACCTTCCTCAGCCCGCAGAATCTCCAACTGCTTCTCCTGCGTCTTGCCATCCTTCGGCGCTCCCAGAACGAAGCTCACGCTGGCATCGAATCCCGTCACCAGGAACTCATACGGCCCAAGCTGTGCCACCATTGCCCGCCCCTCTACTTCGGTAGTCCCCGGGGGCACCTCGCCATCCTTCTGCGGAAACCCAAACGACACCACGGCATCCACATCACCGAAATGTAGCGTCTGCCGCGCCGCGCCCTTCTCCTCCACCGCCGTCTGCAACTTGCCCTCAAAGTTCAGCTTCGCGATCTCGCTCTGCATCGGCGCGAACAGCGCAAAGTTCTCATCCATGCCATACGGAATCGTCTGCCCATGAATAGTCCAATCCGTAAAATCCACACCAAACGGTGCGAATCCAATGGCACCCTGCCCAAGCGCATAGAAGAAGTACCGCCCAACCGTCCTGCCAAGCCCCGTCTCTGGAATAAATACCGGATTATCCTGCCGGTGATACGCCGTCAGCACCTCGCGAAAGAGCGTAGAGTCGCCCGAGTAGAAGTCCGGCGCAAGCGCATCGATACCCGGAGCCGCCGCCTTCCAGATCGCAATATTCCCCTGCTGCGCTCCGCCGCTCGGATACTCCTGCCCTGGACTGGCGTGGTCACGATTCTCCAGCGCATGCACCGGATACGTGATCCACACATTGCAGTACATCGGAATCTGGTGTTCCGCCTTCCCCGCCACCGCCACATCGCTGATGTACTTAGCCGTCGAGTAAGCCGCAAATCGCTCGTCCGCATCCGCGCCAAACACCTGCGCCCACGTACCGCCTCTTACATGCAGCGCGCTCGTCAGGCTCCCCGGAACTTGCCCCGCAAACTCCTTGTTCGCCGCGTCCGAGTAGTCCCGCACCGCGCCCACCGACCCCGACTCATTCTCCACCTGGATCATGATCACCGTATGCTGCGCTGCGTCGATCTCATGCACATGCTTCATCAGCGCTGCGAACGCGTGCTTATCCGCCTCAAGGTTCGTAGCGGAGTTCGGCGACATCACATCCAGCACCTTGCCGTACGGCCCAATCTCCCGCGGATACTTCTTTGGATCGCTCTTCACCCACTCTGGAACGTAGTGGTTTTGCCCGTTCTTCCACGTCCCAAACCACAGGATGACGAGCCGCATCTTATGCTCCCGCGCCCCGTTCACCAGCAGATCTACGCCGCTGAAGTCGAACTTGCCCGGCTCCGGCTCCATCTGCTCCCAATACACCGGAGCCTCTGCCGTGTCCACATGCATCGCCTCAAGTGCCGGCCAGACATGCGGCAGGGTACTCGCCCACGAGCTCGAATTATTGATCTGCGCCCCCAGCATCAGGAACGGCTTGCCATCGACCGTCATCTCAAAATGACCGTCTTTATTGAGCAACCGTGGAGCGGTTGTCGCATCCTGCGCAACCAGGGGAGCAGTACAAAGGCAGAGCAAAAGTACTTGCCGCAGGCAGGAAATTTTCAAGGGTAGGCTCCAGCAACGCGGCATCAGTCGCTTGCCCGCAACTCTACTACGCCCACCGTATACGTCGCAATTTCCTCGACCCATTTGCGTCAGCATTCGAATCGATAAATTGGTATGACAGGTACACCAACGAATGCTATAGCATGCCGATTGAATGCGCTTACATCCATCGCGGAGTAAACGTTTTAAGAAGAAAATCGTCCACCCATAACCAAAAATGATACCCATTACATTCGTTCGATAAACGAACGCAATGTCCGAACCATGTGTCAATCTTGCTGTATTTCAGCCAAATGTAACAAATTAGAAATTTTCGTCGGTGTGCCTCATGCAAAAGGAAAATGTCCCCTTCTCCTCCGGAAAAAATGCCTTGACAATGGTCCTGCCACTTTGACACTCTTCGGAGGCTTTCATAAGCAATCCATTGGCGCTGCGGATCGTGTCATCACTTCAGGTAGAGGCTGAGCTATTCGAAGAGCAACCGCACGCACAGTGAGCGATTCGGCACCGAGCCGGCATCGCGTTGATTGGGCCCATCAGAATCAGCCGGTACTTTTTTGGAGGAGCAAGGAATTATGCGTTTAGACCACATCCACCGCTGTGCCCGGAACCTCGGCGCTCTGCTCTTCACCTTCATTCTCCTCTCAGGCGTCATCACGGGACGAGCTTTCGCTCAGGCTGACCAGGGTGCCATCACCGGCCTCGTTCAGGATCCCACCGGTGCCGTAGTCTCCAGCGCCCACGTTACCCTCACCAGCACCGACACCGGTCTCACACTCGAGACTGAGACCGACGCCAGCGGTAACTACGTCTTCTCCCCCGTCAAGATCGGCAACTACAAGGTCAGCGTCACCGCCCCCGGCTTCTCGACCACCACGCAGGAGAACATCGTTCTCCACGTTCAGGATCGTGCCTCCGTCAACGTAGAGCTTAAGACCGGCGCGGAGAACACCACCGTCACCGTTACAACTGCACCACCCCTCCTCCAGACGCAGGAAGGTTCCACCGGTCAGGTCATCGAGTCGAAGACCATCAACGACACCCCGCTCAACGGCCGTAACTGGGTCTTCATCGCGCAGCTTACCGCCGGCGTCGCTCCTGCCAACGGAGCCCGCGGCCAGAAGGGCGGAGACTTCAACGCCAACGGTCAGCGTGCTGAGCAGAACAACTACATCATGGATGGCGTCGACAACAACGTGAACGTCGTCGACTTTTTCAACGGTGCCAGCTACGTCGTTCGTCCTCCACCCGATGCTCTCGCCGAGTTCAAGGTCCAGACTGGTTCATACAGCTCTGAGTTTGGTCACTCCGCCGGTGCCGTCGTCAACGCCAGTATCCGCTCCGGTACCAACCAGATCCACGGTTCACTTTGGGAGTACATTCGCAACGATGCATTCGACGTTCGCGAATACTTTCAGGGCAGCTCACCAATCGCCAAGTACCGCCAGAACCAGTTCGGCGCTACCCTCGGTCTTCCGATCATCAAGAACAAGCTCTTCTTCTTCGGCGACGTAGAAGCCAACCGCATCGTCTTCGGTCAGACCACCTCTGGTCTCAGCGTCCCAACGGCAGCCATGCGGACCGGTAACTTCAGCGAACTGCTGAACAAGGGTCTCGTCAACGGCAACACCATTCAACTCTATCGGCCCAGCACCACGGCGAACGGCACCACGCAGATCGTAGGAAACCGGCTCGACCAGACCGGCATTCCCTTGGATCCCGTCGCGCTCAAGCTCCTTAGCCTCTTTCCCCTGCCAAACGTCGGCGTTCCAGGACAGACCTACAGCAACTTCACCGCCCAGAACAACATCATCGATAACACCTTCCAGTGGGATACCCGCATGGACTGGAACATCAGTTCGAAAGATCAGATGTTTGGTCGCTACAGCTATAACCACGAACCCTCGACCCACCCAGCGCCTCTCGGAACCATCCTCGACGGCGGTGGCTTCGGCAACACGGGCCAACTCGTATCTCTCGGCGAGAACTTCGCAGGTAGCGAGTCGCACGTCTTCACCCCTACGCTCACCAACGAGTTTCGCTTTGGCTATAACTATGGCCACTACGCCGGACTACATGAGAACGCAAACAACGCGGCTCTTGCACCCAGCCTTGGTCTCGGTGGTGTGCCGTTCGCGCAGAACAACGGTGGCTTGCCGTTCTTCAGCGTCACCGGCCTGTCGAACTTCGGTTCGCCTCAGTTCTACGCCACCAACGAGTATGAGAACGTCTACCAGATCCTCGACAACGTCACGAAGGTTATCGGCAACCACACCCTCAAGGGCGGCGTCAGCATCCAGCGCATTCGCTTCTCAACCTCGCAGCCAACACAGCCTCGTGGAACCTACACCTACACCGGTCTCTACACCAGCCAGGTTGGCACGCCAAACACAGGCTATGGTGTAGCTGACTTCCTCACCAACAACATGAACAGCGCTGCTGTCTCGAACGTCTTCACCTCGGACGACGTCCGCTTCAATCGCGCCGGCTACATCCAGGATGACTGGAAGGCCAGCCAGCGCCTCACCCTCAACTACGGCGTTCGTTACGACTACTCCACGCCCTACCTTGAGCGCCACGACAATCAGGCTGCCTTTGTTCCGACGAGCCTGTTCACCAGCGGCGGATCTGCCACCGGTCAGTACCTCATTCCAAAGAGCAAGGCCAGCCTGCCCATCAATGCCAAATTCCTCCAGCTTCTTGCTGAGGATCACATCACCCTCACCTATACGGATAACCGCTATCTCGTAAAGCCTCAGAAGAGCAACGTTGCCCCGCGTGTCGGCTTTGCCTTCAAGGCAACCGACAAGGCAGTCGTCCACGGCGGCTACGGCATCTTCTTCGGTGGTCTCGAGAGCACCGGCTACTATCCAAACTTCGGCGAAAACTTTCCCTTCGAGTTCGATTCCAGCTACGCTGCGACCAGCGGCTGCACTCTCAACGGATCCTGCCCAACCAACGGCTTCACACTTGAGGGCGGACTGCCTCAGGGCATTACGTCCCCGAGCCAGCCCACCCTGCGTGGCGGCGAAGCTCAGGTTCGCACTCCCTACAGCGAGCAGTTCAATCTGACCGTCGAGTACGGCATCAGCAACACGATGGTGGCCTCGGTTGGGTACGTTGGCGCTGTCTCGCGCCATCTACAGTTCTTCCCGAATCCAAACGGTCAGACCGCTCTGACGCCGAATGGCTTCAGCGGCTATACCGACCCCAACGGCGACAAGCTCAACCCCTTCCAGCCCTTCCCACACTTCAACGGCATGTCGTACACAGCCTATGACGGTGCGGCCAACTACAACTCGCTTCAGGGCAAACTCGAGAAGCGTCTGTCGAACGGCCTCAGCTTCCTGACGACCTACACCTACGCAAAATCGCTCGACAATGCAGACACCCCACTAGGCAGCACAGGCGACCAGGGAACACGTAGTCTCAACATCCTTGGCCTCCGGGCGGACTACGGTCCGTCGGGCTTCGACGTCCGTCAACGCTTTACAGTCAACGGCAACGTCGAGCTGCCCTTCGGTCATGGACGTAAGTACATGAACGACAACAAACTTGCGGACTATGCAGTTGGCGGTTGGTCGAGCAGCTTCGTCTTCCGTGCGCAGACTGGTCAGCCCATCACCATCGGTACCAATGGCATCACCAACCCCGGCGGCGCCGCATACAACGCCATCCGGATCAGCGATCCGTACGCTGGTGGCGGCACAGCCAACTCGACCAACCCAGGCGTTACCTGCCCCACCAAGGTGCGGACGGTACAGAACTGGTACAACCCCTGCGCTTTCAAAAATCCGCAGGCTGACAATATCGGCTACACGAAGGAATTCTATCCAGGCACAACGCAGTTGATTCCTAACTCCGTCACCGGCCAGGCGGCTTACGCTTATGTAGGCAGCAACCGTGGACAGGTCTATGGCCCTGGCTACGAGCGCGTCGATGCTTCACTGTTCAAATCCTTCCCAACCTTCCGCGAGCAGGCTCTGCAGTTCCGCGCGGATATCTTCAACGTCCTCAACACCCCTGGCTACGGCAACCCGAGCACGACGAACATCTCGTCTACGGGCGGTCTGATCACCGGCGCACGTACCTTCCAGAGCAACACGCCCGACTCACGCTTCTTCCAGTTCGCCTTGAAGTACACCTTCTAAGCCAACCGGAGAACCAACCCAAAAGGCAGGCGCCTCAAGCGCCTGCCTTTTGTCTTGCCTGCAGTTTCGTCCACACGATAGTTGACAAAATCAGGTCTGCCAGAGGCCCTGTCGCGCCAAAATACTCTACAGCGCAAAAAAGACAGGAGACATAGGTCCAGACCTATGTCTCCTGTTATCAAGACTTTGGACTTTTGAAAAAAGCGATTTATCAGACCTGTTCTGCCGCAACAGCACTCAGAACGACCGTAATAGTCTGCGAGCCAAGCCGAGGATGCGTAGCAGTCAATTTCACCGTTCCAGCCGTCTCCTGAGCCCGAATCCAGACCGCCCCTGTTCCTCCGATCAGCGCAAACGGATTGTCCCCAATCAGTGTTCCCGGCCCTTCCAGCTTGAACGAAATAGGGTCGTTCGCATACGTCCGCATCGCCCCAAACTCATCCGTCACCCGAAGCACCACCCGCGTCGCATCCGCTCCATCAGCGGCCAAAGCCACATCATCCGGAAGCAGCGCAAACTTCTGATCGACACCTGCACCAGAGAGCGACTTCGAGATCACCTGCTTACCCTTGATAAAGCCGTCGATCCGCAGATCACCCCAGTCATGGCGACCCTTATGGTCGATCTTCGTGCGGTCAAGGATGAACGGCGGATAGGTCAGATGGTCGAACTCCGTCCGATCCGGATCAAGCTCCGCCAGCAGGAACCACTCGTGATCATCGCCCAGAAGATCCCGCTGATAGAACTTCAAATGGTCACAGTTTGAGCACACGACAGCCTTTGTAAACATGGTCGATTCATCGCTGTTCGCCCAGTGAAACGCCGGTTCCAGCACAATCTCCTCGGCAGGATCGCACTGCGACTTATAGAACAGAGCCGCAGGCTTGTTCTCCCGGAAGATGTCCGTGATGCCGTGGTAGCAGATTCGATCGCCAGCCCCAAAGTTTGCATGTGTGTTGTAGTCGAACGCGCACCAGCCGATCCCACCTGCATACTGCGGATCACTCGCAAGCTGGTTATGGATCCGCGCATGACGCAGCGTATGCTCCCGCTGCCGTTCGTCATCATCCGTAGTCTTGGTCGGAAAGGTATGGCCGACAAACTCAGTATTCAGGTACTTCCCATGAACCGGCTTCTTCAGCGGAAAGCCGAAGTCGTTCATCGTGAACACGTCCTCCAGGAACTCCGACTCCTGGAAGTAGCGAATCCCACCCGTCTGCCGTGTCGTATCCAGATCATGCGCCAGCGCGTTCGTCCGCACGTAGAAGTCATGATCATCTTTCGACTCATTGATCCGAACGCCCCACAGAATGATCGAAGGATGATTCCAGTCCCGCCGTACCATGCGCCCAACGTTGTCGATCGCGACCAGCTTCCACGGCTCTGGCCCGATGTGCTGCCAGCCGGGAATCTCCTCCAGCACCAGTAGCCCAATCTCATCGCAACAGTCCAGAAAATGCCGAGACTGCGGATAATGCGACGTCCGAACGATGTTCGTATGCAAGCCATTCCGCAGAATCGTCGCATCCTTCCGCTGGACGCGCGCAGGCATCGCCTGACCCACAAACGGAAACGTTTGATGACGATCCAGCCCGCGCAGCTTGATAATCTTCCCGTTCAGCGAGAAGCCGTGATCGGTAAACATCGCCTCACGAAACCCGATACGCCGCGTATCCTCATCCACAACCTTGCCACCCTGTAGCAGCCGTACATGCACTGTATAAAGCTGCGGATGCTCCAGATCCCAGAGCTTCACGCCATCCAGTCCCGCCAGCGAAACCGTCTGCTTCGCCGGATCCTTCACGGTCTCGGTACTCGCATACGCAGGCGCCGCCGTCACCGGATCGGCGGAAGCGAGCGGGTCGGCACCACCTGTTCCGCTGATCACCTTGGTCGCCTTCCCAACAACCCGCTCACCATCCCGCAACTCAACCTCAAGCGAAAACTTTCCGCCCGTCAGCTTGCCCGCGAGAAAGCAGTCAACCTCCAAACCGGGCTTGCCGCTCATCACTTTGGTTGGCATCGCATGGAGATTGTCGAGGTACATCACCGGCACAACGCGCAGCGAGACCTCCCGGTAGATTCCCCCAAACGTCATGTAGTCGATCTCGTCGCCGAACGGAGGGATGTCCTTCCGCTCCGTCGAGTCCACCCTCACGACCAGCACATTCTCCCCATCCTGCTTTAGGTGCTCTGTCAGTTCAAAGGAGAATGGCGTGAAGCCGCCCTTGTACTCGCCAAGCGAAGTTCCGTTGATGAAGACAGTTGATGCCGTCATGACCCCTTCAAAGTCCACAAAGACCCGTTTGCCCTTCGCACTGGCAGGCGTCTTGAAGCGCCGCCGATAGGTCGAGATGAACTCATAATCCTTGTCGTCGAAGCTGTGCCAGGGCAGCATCACATTGGTATGCGGAATCACAATCCGTTCAAAACCAGAATCGTCAAACCCTGCAGCCTCAGCACCCTCAATGGCGCTCGGCTTGTAGCGCCAGCCGCGATTGATCGGCAGAATCTCGCGTCCGTAGGCAGGCTGTTCAGCAGCAAGGGCGACACCGGGCAGCGCTGCCCCGGCAAGTACGGTGCTTGTGGTCTTCAGAAAGTCGCGACGGTCCATAGAGCCTCAATCCTAGTCACTCCCGCATCGCCTGTCATCCGCGCGTCGAATCGGCGACAATGAAACTACTGGCCTGCTCCGGCCATCTATCTGACTGAGGATTTAGACCGCATGTCGCAGCACTCCGACCTTCCCATCGCCATCCTGTACGAGCAGCAGAACTGGTTCAAGCCTCTCTTCGCGGAACTTGACCGTCGCGGCACCAACTACGTCAAACTCTCCGCCGTCGAGCACGCCTACAGCCCTGCCGATCATCCCGAAGAGAAGTACTCCCTCGTCTTCAATCGCGTCAGCCCCTCCGCCTGGAATCGTGGCAACGGCGACCAGATCTTCTACACCGTAGGCTTCCTTGAGCATCTCGAAGCGCGCGGCGTTCGCGTCATCAACGGCCTGCATGCCTTCCGGTCCGAACTCTCCAAAGCGGGTCAACTCACCCTCCTCGAACAGCTCGACCTGCCATACCCCAAGTCACGCGTCATCCACCGTCCATCGCAGGCAGCATCGGCAACCGAGGGTCTCCGCTGGCCCATAGTCGTCAAACCGAACATCGGTGGCAGTGGCGCAGGTGTCACCCGCTTCGACACACTCGAATCCCTCGAAGCCGCAGCGGCCGCGAACACGCTCGCCTTTGGTCTCGACTCCATCGCCCTCGTGCAGGAGTTCATCCCGGCGCAGGACGCGCACATCGTTCGCGTCGAGGTCCTCAATGGCAAGTTCCTCTACGCCATCAAGGTCCACATCACTGGCGAGACATTTGATCTCTGCCCAGCAGACATCTGCCGCACCACTGACGGCGTCTTGCTCGATCGCGCTGCCTGTGCCATCGACGCTCCAAAGTCCGGCATCACCGTCGAGGCCTACGATCCACCTGCAGAAGTCATCGCCGACGTGGAGCGCATCATGCACCACTCCGGCATCGACATCGGCGGCGTCGAATACCTTACCGACTCACGGCACGAAGAGGGAGAAGCAGGTCAACGCTACTACTACGACACCAACGCGCTCTCGAACTTTGTCGCCGACGGCCCGCGCGTCATCGGTTTCGATCCCTTCGCCAGGCTCGTCGACTGGCTCGAAGCAGAGGCCGCATCCGTCAACGAGACACGTTTGGCCGAGGTAACTGCCTGATGCGCTACGGATTCTGGCTTCCCGTCTTCGGCGGCTGGCTGCGTAATGTAGACGACGAGCAGATGCAGCCGGATTGGGACTACACCAAGCGCCTCACCCAGCGTGCCGAGCAGCTAGGCTACGACCTCACCCTCATCGCCGAACTCAATCTCAACGACATCAAGGGAGTCGAAGCACCCTCGCTCGATGCGTGGTCAACAGCCGCCGCACTGGCCGCAGTCACCGAGCGCCTCGAGTTGATGGTCGCCGTTCGCCCCACCTTCCATAATCCCGCGCTACTTGCCAAGACCGCTGCCAACATCGACAACATCGCCAACGGTCGCCTCACCCTCAACGTCGTCTCCAGTTGGTGGGCCGATGAGGCGCGCAAGTATGGCGTCCACTTCGATGAGCACGACAACCGCTACGCCCGCACCTCCGAGTGGCTGGACGTCGTGAACGGTTGCTGGTCGCAGCAGCACTTCACCCACGCTGGCTCCTTCTACACGGTCGAAGATAATGTCCTCTCGCCCAAGCCTGTAGCTCGACCCCGTCCCACGCTCTACGCGGGTGGCGAATCCGAGACAGCCAAAAACCTGATCGCTACCAAGTGTGACGCGTACCTGATGCACGGCGACCCGCCGGAGATTGTCGGCAAGAAGATCGCTGACATGCGAGCCCGTCGCGAAGCAGCCAACCTGCCGCCAATGACCTTCGGCGTCTCCGGCTACGCAGTCCTGCGCGATACCGAGGCTGAAGCGTTGAAGGAGGTCGAGCGCATTACGGACGTCCAGCAATCGGCGCGCGGCTATGCCAATTATCAGCAGTGGATCACCGGCTCCAATCTCGAACAGACGATCTCCCTGAAGGACTACTCCGTCTCGAACCGCGGTCTCCGCAGCGGCTTCATCGGCACGCCGGAGCAGATCACCGAAGGTCTGGAAGAGTTTGCCGCTGTCGGTGTCGACCTCGTCCTGCTCCAATCAAGTCCGCAGCACGAGGAGATGGAGCGTTTTGCCGCCCAGGTGATGCAGGCCTAAGCCGCATCCTCCTTTGGCTTCGCAAGCGCGGCGCACAGAGCCGCTCCAAGCACCGCCAGTCCGGCTATGGTGTATAGCCCGCCGCTGTAGCCGTGCGTCAGGTCTTTGAGGCGCCCGGTCAGATACGGTCCGAGAAATCCACCAACTCCGCCGACCATCGTAATGATTGCGACGCCGCCAGCCGCTGCAGGACCACTAAGAATTCTTGTCGGCAACGCCCAGAACGGCCCCATGATGCTCCAGTAACCGACCGCTGCCAGGGTCATCGCAATCAGCGCAGCCGACAGGCTATGCGCGGCTCCGGCCCATCCAAATCCAAGTGCGCTCAGCAGCAGACAGCCTGCAATATGCCAGCGCCGCTCGCCTGACCGGTCGCTCGTCCATCCGATCAGCACCATGAAGATCGCCGCAGCGGCATAGGGCACCGTCGCGAACTTGGCGATATGGCTCGCATCGGCTGGCGAGATGGCGCTGCCCGTTGCAGCTCCGGTCCCATGCATAAAGCTGTTCAGGATGAGCGGCATCCAAAGGTTCACCGTGTAGATGCCGACCTGGTCGAGAAAGAAGATGCCCGCCAGCACCCAGACCATCTTGTTCTTGAAGGCGTCCTTGAGAGAGTGGTGTTCGGAGGCGCCGCCTGCCTTTTGGTCCCGCTCCAACTCCTCGTCGAGCCACTTCTTCTCGGGTTCGGTTAGCCATGTCGCATCGTCGGGCCGGTCCTTCAGCATGAAGAGGACGGAGATGCCCATGAGGAAGGTCGGTATGCCCTCTACCAGGAAGAGCCACTGCCAGCCATGCAGGTGCATGGTGCCTTCCAGCTTCAGCAGGGAACTCGATATCGGGGCGCCGACCACACCGGCTATCGCGGTGGCGGTCATGAAGGTGGCCACGGCTCGGGCGCGCTCGCGAGAGGGGAACCAGTAGGTCAGGTAGAGGATCATGCCGGGAAAGAATCCAGCCTCGCTGACACCCAGGAAGAAGCGCATCGCGTAGAACGAATGCGCGCCTTTGACGAACATCATGCAGGTTGCAATGATGCCCCAGGTGATCATGATGCGGGCGATCCAGCGGCGGGGCCCGACCTTCTGGAGCAGCAGGTTGCTGGGCAGATCGAAGAGTGAAGAGCCGAGAAAGAAGATGCCCGCCCCGGTGCCGTAGACGGTGTCGCTGAGGCTCAGATCGCGCTTCATCTCTAACGCGGCGAAGCCTACGTTGACGCGGTCGAGGTACGCGAGGATGTAGAGGATGAAGATGTAGGGGATCAGCCGCCAGGCGATCTTGGCGAATACCTTTTTTCCGTCAACCTGTTCCATCGTTTCTGGCATCGTCTCACTCTACCGGTAGCGACCGGCGGTTCGTGCAGGAAAGCTGCCAGTGTTGGCCGGGTGAAGTTCTAGGCGTAGCGCTTGCACAGGATGCGTCGAACAGCCTCGGTGCAGATGCCGAAGAGGATGTGCGAGAAGAGTTCGCTCAGGTGTTCGCGTGCGGGTTGCTGGGTCGCCGGCACGTCGAGCCCGGCTAGAGGAACGAGGCTTTCATGGGTAAAGAGTTGCAACACGACGCCGAAGACGCTGCCGTAGCCGGTCGTGACGATAGGGAAGACCTCGGCCGCTGCGCCGTAGACCGCGCCCGTCAGACCTCCGAAGCCATAGTGAATCGCCTGGATGACTGCCGTCGGGTGAGCGACTGGATGACCCACTATCTTGTCCGCCAGCACAAGCGGTGGAGGCGTCTGGCCTAGCGTGCGGGGCTGATAGATCAGCTCGCCAACGGTCTTTGCAGCGGACCCAGCCATGCCGGCGATGAGTCCGATAATTAAGCCCTTAGCGATCGAACGGGGAGGTGCATAATGCGTATCGGGCATAAGACTCCTGGGTATAGAGATGCAGGAAAGCTTCGACCTCTTGCGAGCGGCTTTTGATATCAACGAAAGGACAGGCGTACGGTGAGGCTTCTGACGTAGCGGGTAATTTCCATTCTGGTCGTGGACTTTAAGTGCCTTGCTTGCTTGTACATAGGTCTTACGGTCAAGGTAAAGTATTGTAACGACTGAGGTTAGAAGCAAAGTACTCATTCTAAAAGCTAAGGATGTGTCTATAAGAAAAGCCCCTGCTTGCGGCAGGGGCTTGATTTACTTCAATTCCAAGTATATCGGATGGAACGAAACTAACCGGCCAACTTTGTTTGCCTATCTTCAACCCGTAAGTCGTTATCGACAAGGCACTTGTTCGTTCTACGGTATGAAAAGCGGGCTTTACAGCTCTTTTGGAAGGCCGCGACTACTTGACCGACAGAACGACCAGTCCCTGACTGGGTATCGTCAGATTCAGCTTGCCTCCTGCGAGATGTTCCATGCGCGGTGCGGGGAGCTTGCCTGCGGCCTGAAGTTCGACGATCTGTTTCCGGCTTGGCGCTGCTGGCCGGCCCATGGCGTCGAAGGTTTTCACGACGTTGCCGTGGTCAGCATCAAGCTGCCAGATCTCGACTGCCGCTCCGGCGGCAACGCCTTTGAGGGTGAGTGAGATGGTCTTGGACGTACCGGGAGTAGTCGGGGGTGGGGTATAGGCCGCACCTTCGCCGAAGGGTGGGGCGTAGTTCCAGAGGGCGATAGCTACTCCACCCTTTGCTGCCCGGGTGGCGATTGCGTCGGTAGCGTCGAGATGGATGCGCTGGTCGCCCAGACGGTGAAGCATCGAGAAAGCGTTGAAGGCGGGCTTCTTGATGTCGTCCTCGGCGATGACGCCGAAGCCGCCATAGAACGGTGTGCGCACGACGCCCTGTTCTTCGAAGACGTCGGAGAACGACCAGTAGCTCATGCTCTGGATGAGGCCGTCGCACTGGCGAATGGTGTTCGCAAGCCATGGTCCCATGTAGACGGTGTCCGTGACGTTGGGCTCGTTCGCATAGCTGGCGTTGTACTCGGAGAAGATCAGCGGGATCTTCGGATAGGCGGACTTCAGGATCTCCTCGTGGACCTTCTTGACTGAGCGGTAGACCATCTGGTCGCGTGGAACATTCTCGTTCGTTTTGAGGACGTTATCGGCGGTGTCGTTGCCGTAGACGTGAGTGCTGACGAAGTCGACAGGGATGTTGCCCTGCTTGGTATGCGCGAGAAAATCGGGAACCCAGGCCGCCTGCGCGGTGGAGGGGCCGCCGACGATGAGCTTCGGATTGACAGCCTTGAGGGCGCGAGCCGTGTGGTCGTAGAGTTCGAAGTAGGTGGACTGGTTCGGGCGACCGCCCCAGAAGTCCAGGTTCGGCTCATTCCAGACTTCGAAGTACCAGGTGGAGACCTCTTCAGCGCCGTACCGATCGATAAGGTGTTTGGCGAAGGCCGTGATCATGGCGTCCCACGTAGCGTAATCCTTTGGAGGAGCGACGTTGGGGTGATACCAGAAGGGATGAATGGCCTTGGGGTCGGACGACATCTTCTGCGGCATGAAGGAGAGTTCGACAAAGGGTCGAACGTGGTGGGCCAGCAAGCCGTCGTAGATGTGGTCGATGTAGGAGAAGTTGTAGATCGAATCCGTCTGAAGGGCCTCGGCGGCGAGACCGGGGTTTTTCACCTGGCGGTCTGGATCGTAGAGGCCTACTTCATCGTTGAAGATGCCGTGGAAGCGGACGGACTCAAAGTTCGTGGCAGCATGAACTGTGTCGAGATCGTCGCGATAGTCCTGCCGGAGCGAAAGGATGGCGCGGCCTGAGCCAAAGGTCTTCTCCCAGAAGTGCGGAAAGGGCGTTGTGGGACCGTGCGCGTCGACGGTGATCTCTTCAGTCTGGGCATGGGCATGGGCCGGGGCAGCGAGGGCGAGCAATACAGCAGCATAGGCCAGGGGACGATACATGGTTACTCCGATTCGGCAGATGCCGTTCTGGTGTGGCGAGTATAGAAGATCGCTTACAGCCTTGTTCGTGTGATGCACAGAAGACCGAACGGACAGCTGCGCTCGCGTGCAGACGCTCGCTTTCTCGAAGAGTAGCGTGGGGTGCGGCCTGGAGGATGTTTTGCTGCGCGACTACTTGTCGATCTGCGTCTCAGCTTTGGTCAGCTTTTTCGAGACCTGCGCCGGAGTCGCAAGTTGCGTCACATCCCATCCGCCGCCGAGTGCTTCGATCAGGTTGACCGAGGCGGTGACCTGCTGGACGTGCAGACTGGCAAGGGTCTGCCGGTCGGCGAGCAGGGTCGTCTGCGCCGTGACTACGTCCACGTACGGATCGATGCCGGTCTGAAAGCGAGCAAGTTCGAGGTCGACGAACTCCTGAGCGGACTTTTGCGCCAGCTCCTGCTGGATGATTTGCTGCTGTAGGATGCGGACGGAGGCCAGGTTGTCCTCCACCTGCTGAAACGCAGCGAGGACGGTCTGGCGGTAGGTAGCAACATTGGCGTTGTAGACAGAGACATACTGGTTGACGGTCGCGCGTCGCAGGCCGGCGTCATAGACCGTCTCCGAGATGGTGGGTCCGATGGACCAGAAGCGGCTGGCGATGTCGAAGAGGTGCTTGAAGGAGGAACTTTCAAAGCCGCCGGTTGCACTGAGCGTGAGTGCGGGATAGTAGGCAGCATCAGCGACGCCAATCTGTGCGTTGGCGGAGGCCATATTCCGTTCGGTTGCGGCGATGTCGGGGCGGCGCTCGAGAAGTTGGGAAGGGATGCCAACCGGTATAGGGGGCGGTGTCTTCAGCATGGGCTTTACGGGTACTGAGAAGCCGGACGCTGCTGTGCCGATGAGCATGGCGATGGCATGCTCGTACTGGGCGCGCGCAATTCCCAGATTGATGGCGGTCGAGGTTGCGTTCTGGAGCGTGTTTTCAGCTTCGACTACGGAGATGCGGTCGCCGATGCCGAGTTCGTACTGCGTCTGGGTGTAGGTAAGTGCCGCTTTGTCGGCGGCGATCGTCTCAGCATAGATCTGGCTCAGGGCGTCCTGGCCGCGTAGTTCGAAGAAGGCATTGGCCAGGGCGGCCTGCTCGGTGAGGCGCTCGTTTTCAAGATCGGCAGCACTGATCTGGGCGTTGTATTGCTCGACGCGGATCTGGTTGCGGATGCGACCCCAGAGATCCGGCTCCCACGAGACGGTTGCGGGCAGTGTGCCGACGCTGCTCTGGCGACCTGTGTTGGCGTTGGTGGAGTTGGTTAGATTCGAGGAGGTGCGCGACCGATCGTAAGTCGGACCGATGGAGACGTTTGGGTAGAGTTGCGAGCGTGCCTGCGTAATGAGGGTGCGCGCAGCCATGAAGTTTTCGAAGGAGACGCGGATGTTCTGGTTGTTGATATTGAGCTGATCTTCGAGGGTGTTCAGTTCGGGCTCTTCGTAGATCTCCCACCACTTGCCGTGGAGCATGGCGTCCTGCGGCTGCGCGACCTTCCAGCCATCCTGCTCCGCGAACTGCGTCGGAGACTCCTTGTAGACAGCAGGAGGCGGTGCAGTCGCAATGGCCGGTGGCACGTGGTATTTGGGACCGACGCGGCAGCCTGTAACGAACAGGGCCGCAAGGGCGGTGAGGGCGGCTTTGGAGCGAAGGCTGGTCATAGGGTTCGAGAGGTCCATTAGTCGGCTGAGACGGGGTGCAGTTCCGGGTGAAAGTCGTCATGGGTCTTGCCCTGGATGCGCAAGCGGAGACGATCAAGCGTGAGATAGACGACGGGCGTGGTGTAGAGCGTCAGAAGCTGGCTGACGATGAGGCCGCCGACGATGGTGATGCCGAGGGGACGGCGCAACTCCGAGCCTGTGCCGGTACCGAAGGCGAGGGGCAGCGCGCCGAAGAGGGCGGCCATCGTGGTCATCAAAATGGGCCGGAAGCGCAGCATGCAGGCCTCGAAGATGGCGTCTTCGGTGTTCATCCCCTGCTCGCGCTCGGCCTGGAGGGCGAAGTCGATCATCATGATGGCGTTCTTCTTTACGATGCCGATAAGCAGCACGATGCCGATGATGGAGATGACGTTCAGGTCCTCCTTGAAGAGGAGGAGGGCGAGCATGGCGCCGACGCTGGCCGAAGGGATTGTCGAGAGAATGGTGAGCGGATGGACCAGGCTCTCATACAGGATTCCCAGAACGATATAGACGGCGAGGATAGCAGTAAGGATGAGCACGGGCTCGCTGCTCAGTGAGGCCTGGTAGGCCTGCAGGGTTCCGGCGAAGAAGCCGCGAATGCTTGAGGGAGTGCCGAGCTTCTGTTGCATCTGGCCAATCTCGAGCGTAGCGTCGCTGAGCGAGACGCCGGGTGCGAGATTGAACGAGACGGTCACCGAGGGGAAGAGGCCGGTGTGGTTGAGCGCGAGCGGCGTGGTGGTGGCCTTTGCCGAGGACATGGTAAAGAGCGGGGTGTTGCCGCTGGCCGTGGTGCTGCTGGCGCTTGCGGTGTGGAAGTAGATGTTCTTGAGGCCATCGGGCGTCTGCCAGTATTGGGGAGCGACTTCGAGGACGACATAGTACTGGTTCAACTGCGTGTAGATGAGCGAAACCTGGGATTGACCGAAGGCGCTGTAAAGTCCGGCATCGATCGATTGAGCGGTCTGGCCAAGGCGCGCTGCGGTGACGCGGTCGATGGTGACAAGCTCATCCAGGCCACCGTTCTGCTGGTCGGAGTTGACGTCCTGAAAGCCGGGTAGACGCTTCATCTCAGCAAGGAGCTTCGGCCCCCAGGTCTGCAGGTCGGTGACGTTGTCGGCCTGGATGGTGTATTGGTAGAGCGCGTTCCCGCCGCGACCACCGATACGCAGATCCTGCGAGGCCTGTAGGAAGGCGGAGGCTACGGGCAGGCGGTTCAGTTGCGGCCGGATCCGGTTGATGACATCGGCTGCACCGATCTTGCGGATGTTGAGGGGCTTGAGGATGACGAAGAGGTTGCCGGTGTTTGAGGCACCCTGGCCACCGGTAAAGCCGATGACGTTCTGGACGGCGGGATCTTTCCCAACGACCGCTTCGATGCGCTGAAGTGAGTCGTTCATGGCTGGGAAGGAGGAATCCTGCGGGCCCTGGAGACCGCCGCCGAGCGCGCCCGTATCCTGCTGCGGGAAGAAGCCCTTAGGAATCTTGACGATGATGACGACGTTGAGGGCGATGGTGAGCGCAAGGACGGTCAGGGTGAGGCCGGGGTTCTCAAGAACCCAGTGAAGACTGCGCCGGTAGACCGAAAGAATCCAGTCGAAGAAGCGCTCGGTGACCTTGTAGAAGCGGCCGTGCTCTTTGCCATGCTCACTCTTGAGGAGGTAGGCGCACATCATCGGGGTCGTCGTGAGCGAGATGACCATGGAGACGAGGATGGCGGTCGAGAGCGTGATGGCGAACTCGCGGAAGAGGCGTCCGACGATGCCGCCCATAAGGAGCAGCGGGATGAAGACGGCAATCAGCGAGATGCTGATGGAGATGACGGTGAAGCCGATCTCCTTCGCGCCGAGGAGAGCCGCAGCAAAGGGCTCCATACCGTCTTCAAGATGGCGGGCGATGTTCTCCATCACGACGATCGCATCGTCGACTACGAAGCCAGTCGAGATGGTGAGCGCCATCAGGGAGAGGTTATCGAGCGAGAAGCCGAACATGTACATCACGGCGAAGGTGCCGATGAGCGAGACGGGTACGGCGACGGCGGGAATCAGCGTAGCGCGACCGTTCCGCAGGAAGATGAAGACCACCAGGATGACCAGCAGGATCGAGATGATGAGCGTGCGCTCGACGTCGTTGACCGACGCGCGGATGGTGGTGGTGCGGTCAAGCACGATGGTCGTCGTGATGCCTTTAGGAATGGAGGCTTCAATCGAGGGAAGCTGGGCTCGGATCCTGTCGATGGTCTGGATGATGTTTGCGCCGGGCTGGCGGAAGACGATGAGCGTCACGGCGCGTTTGCCGTTCAGATAGCCTGCGGTGCGGATGTTCTGCGTGGAGTCGATCACATCGGCTACGTCTTCAAGGCGGACGGCTGCACCGTTGTTATAGCCGACGATGAGCGGTTTGTAGTCCACGGCGTGGGAGATCTGGCCATTGGCGACGATATCCGCCGTAGTGTTGCCGTCCGTGATCTGGCCCCGCGCGAGGTCGGAGTTCTGGAGGCTGAGGACGGATTGGAGGTTCGACATCGCCAAGCCAAAGCTGGCGAGCTTGGTCGGGTTCACCTCGACGCGGACCGAGGGCAGGGCACCGCCACCGGGATTGACCTGGCCGACTCCCTGGATCTGCGAGATCTTCTGCTGGATGACGGTTGAAGCCTCGTCGTAGAGCTTGCCCGTGTCGTACTTATCCGAGGTGAGGCCGAGGATCATGATCGGCGCATCGGCCGGGTTAACCTTGCGATAGGTCGGGTTGCCGGGCAGATTGGCTGGCAGGTAGGTGCGTGCGGCGTTGATGCCGGCCTCGACGTCACGCGCGGCACCGTCGATGTTGCGACTGAGATCGAACTGGATGGTGACCGAGGTCGTGCCAAGCGAGCTGGCGGAGGTCATCTCGGTGACACCGGCGATGTGGCCGAACTGGCGCTCGAGGGGCGTAGCGACGGACGAAGCCATGATCTCGGCGCTGGCTCCGGGCAGGCTGGCGTTGACCGAGATGGTTGGGAAGTCGACCTGCGGCAGCGGCGAGACTGGCAGGACCTGGAAGGCGATGCCGCCTGCGATGGCAATCGCCACCGTCAGCAGCGTCGTCGCTACCGGGCGATGGATGAATGGGGTCGAGATACTCATGCGTGCGCCGGGCCTGCGGTGGAGGAGTCTGCCGGTGCGTTGACCGGCTCATTGCCAGTCTTCGGATGAGACGGCTTGCCGGAGAAGCGCTGAGCAAGGTTGTCAAAGAAGATGTAGATGACGGGTGTGGTGTAGAGGGTAAGTACCTGGCTGAGAAGCAGGCCGCCAACCATCGAGATGCCGAGGGGACGCCGCAGTTCGGAGCCGATACCAGAGCCGAAGGCCAGCGGCAGACCGCCAAGGAGCGCTGCCATGGTGGTCATCATGATCGGCCGGAAGCGGAGAAGGCAAGCCTCGTAGATGGCTTCAGTCGAGGTCTTTCCGTGGTTCCGCTCGGCTTCGAGGGCGAAGTCCACCATCATGATGCCGTTCTTCTTAACGATACCGATCAGCAGCACAATGCCGATGATCGCCACCACACTCAGGTCCTGGTGGAAGATGATGAGCGAGAGGAACGCGCCGACTCCGGCTGAGGGTAGGGTCGAGAGAATGGTGATGGGGTGGATGAAGCTCTCGTAGAGGACGCCGAGGACGATGTAGACGGTGACGAGGGCGGCGAGGATAAGCAGTGGCTCATTCGACAGCGAGTTGCGGAAGGAGGCTGCGGTGCCTTCGAAGTCCGCCTGGATACTCGCCGGCATGTTCATGTCCTTCTGGACCTTGGTGATCGAATCGATGGCAGCACCGAGCGACCCACCGGGGGCGAGATTGAAGGAGACGGTGATGGCAGGGAACTGACCCTGGTGGGTAATCGTGAGTGGTTCCGTGGTGGTCTCAAAGTGCGAGAAGGCGCTGAGCGGTACGCGGCTGCTGATGTTCGAAGCACTGGTTCCGGCAGAGGTCGAGCCGCGAGCGGTCGAGTTGGCGCTCGAGAGCAGGGCGTTCGCGGGTGGGTTGAAGACGTTCGAGGAGGGGGTGTAGACCGCCGCTCCCGCCAGTGCGTTCGATCCGGCGGAGGTAGACCCACGACCGGAGGACGATGAGGCTGCGGCGCCTGAGGTACCGGCGGCAGCGTTCGACTGTATATAGATGTGGCTCAACTTCTCGGGATCGAGCTGGAACTGTGGCTCGGCTTCGAGGATGACGTGATACTGGTTGAGCTGCGTGTACATCGTGTTGACCTGGCGCTGGCCGAAGGCGTCGTAGAGCGTATTGTCGATCGTGGTCGGCGCGATCCCAAGGCGTGAGGCGGTGGCGCGATCGATCACGAGCGAAACAGCGAGACCGCCGTTCTGCTGGTCGGTAGCGACGTCTTCCAATCCGGGCAGCTTCTTCAATTTTTCGACGAAGCGATCGGTCCAAAGATTCAGTTCAGCCTGGTCAGGATCTTCAAGGGTGTACTGATATTGTGTGCGGCTGATACGGTCGTCGACCGTGATGTTCTGCACCGGCTGCATGAAGAGCTGAATATCCTGTACATTGACGAGCTTGGTCTGCAGGCGGCGAATTACATCGGAGGCGTTGAGATCGCGCTGCTCCAGCGGCTTGAGATTGATCGCCATCCGACCACTGTTGATGGTGGTGTTGGTGCCGTCGGCACCGATGAAGGAGGACAGACTTTCGACAGCGGGGTCCTGCAGGATGATGCGGGCAAGCTCCTGCTGCTTCTGCGCCATGGCCTTTGAACCAATGGTCTGGGAGGCCTGGCTGATGCCTTGAATGACGCCGGTGTCCTGTACGGGGAAGAAGCCCTTGGGGATGATGATGTAGAGAAAGATGGTGAGCCCGAGGGTGGCGAGCGCGACCAGAAGGGTGATGGTCTGGAAGCGGAGGACGACCTTGAGAGTGCGACCGTAGAAGGCAATGGCGCTCTCGAAGACCCGCTCCGAGGCCTTGTAGAAGCGGCCCTCCTGGGCCTTCGGATCATGCTTGAGGATGCGTGAGGCCATCATCGGCGTCAGCGTGAGGGAGACGACCGCCGAGACGATGATGGTGACGGCGAGGGTGACAGCGAACTCGCGGAAGAGTCGGCCGACCACATCGCCCATGAAGAGCAGGGGGATCAGTACGGCGATCAGCGAGACGGTGAGCGAGAGGATAGTAAAGCCGATCTGTTCGGCACCCTTGAGGGCAGCCTCCATCGGCGGGTATCCCTCTTCCAGGTAGCGCGAGATGTTCTCGACCATGACGATGGCGTCGTCCACGACGAAGCCGGTTGAGATGGTGAGTGCCATGAGGGAGAGGTTGTCGAGCGAGTAGCCGAGGGCATACATCGCGGCGAAGGTGCCGACGAGCGAGAGCGGAACGGCGACCGAGGGGATGATGGTTGCGTAGAGGTTTCGCAGGAAGAGGAAGATGACCATGACGACGAGACCGATGGTCAGCATCAGTTCAAATTCGACGTCCGAGACGGAGGCCTGGATAGGCGTGGTCAAGTCAGTAAGAGTCGTGACCTGGATACCTTTAGGCAGGTTCGCTTCAAGCTGCGGCAAGAGCTTTTTGATGCTCTTGACGACCGAGATGGTGTTACCGCCCGGCTGGCGCTGCACGTTGAGGATGATGGCAGGCGTCTGGTTCATCCACGCCGCCTGTGAGCTGTTTTCAACGTCGTCGAGGATGTTGGCGACATCCGTCAGCATGATCGGCGCGCCGTTGCGATAGGCGACAACGACCTGCCGGTAGTCCTTGCTGGTGACGAGCTGGTCGTTTGCGTCGATCTGGTAGTCCTGGCGCGGGCCGTCAAAATTACCCTTGGCGGCGTTCACGCTGGAGTTGGTGACGGCGGTGCGCAGGTCCTCCATGTTGATGCCGTAGGAGGAGAGCGCGGCGGGGTTCGCCTGGATGCGGACGGCGGGCTTCTGGCCGCCGCTGATGCTGACGAGGCCGACGCCGGAAAGCTGCGAAATCTTGGGCGCGAGGCGCGTATCGACGAGATCTTCCACCTGCGAGAGCGGGATCACATTCGAGGTGATGGCAAGGGTGAGGACGGGCGCGTCGGCCGGGTTGGTCTTGCTATAGATCGGCGGCGCCGGAAGATTGGCGGGAAGGAAGCTCTGCGCCGCGTTGATCGCCGACTGTACCTCTTCCTCAGCCACGTCGATGTTCAGGGACAGGTTGAACTGGAGGACGATAACGGAGTTGCCGCCGGAGCTCGACGACGTCATCTGGCTCAGACCCTGAAGTTCGCCAAACTGGCGCTCGAGGGGAGCCGTGACGGTGGTCGCCATCACATCCGGGCTGGCACCCGGGTAAAAGGTCACAATCTGGATGGTCGGGTAGTCGACCTGGGGCAGGGCGGACACCGGCAGCTGGAAGTAGCCGACGATGCCAACCAGCATGATGGCCGCCATCAGCAGCGACGTCGCTACGGGGCGGAGAATAAAGGGACGTGAAGGGCTCAAGGAGCGTCACTCCCGGGTGTGGCCTTCGCGGAGGGTTGGGGGCGGCTGGAGACGTTAACCTTTGCTCCATCCTGTAGCTTGTCAAAGCTGGTATTGGCTAGGACGTCGCCGGGGTTGATGCCGTCGACCTGGGTCGTTCCACCGTCGGTGACGCCCGGCTTGACCGTCTTCATGTGAGCGGTATTGTCCTGAAGCACATAGACGAAGGCCGTCTGGCCGTTGTGCTGGATGGTAGATGACGGGATGAGCGTTGCGGCGGAGATCGTCCTGACGAGCAGGCGAGTGTTGACGAACTCGTTCGGGTAGAGACTCATGTCCTTGTTGACGAAGGAGGCGCGCCCCTTGACGGTGCCGGTTGTGGTGTCGATCTGGTTGTCGAGGGTGATCAGGGTGCCGGTCGCGATCTGCTTCAAGGCGGCGCGGTCGTAGGCGTCAACGGTCAGCTTGGCATTCTGGCGAAGGCGAGGCGTGACCTGGCCGAGGCTGTCTTCAGGAATGGTGAAGATGACGGTAATGGGCTGAACCTGGGTAATGACGACAAGGACCGTTGTTCCATTTGCAGTGACGACATTACCCGGATCGACGAGGCGGAGGCCGGCGCGGCCCGTAAAGGGGGCGACGATATGGCAATAGTCCACCTGGATCTGGTCGAACTGGACCGTGCCCTGATCGTTCTTGACCGTGCCCTGATCCTGGAGAACAACCTTCTCCTGGTCATCGAGGGTCTGCTTCGGTATGGCGTTGCGGGCCCATGCTGCACGGTAGCGCTCGACGTCCATTTGGGCCTGTCCGAGCACATTCTGGTCGCGTTCGAGAATGCCCTGAGCCTGCAGCAGCGTAGCGCGGTAGATACGCGAGTCGATGTCGATGAGCGGGTCGCCCTTGCGGACAAGCTGCCCTTCCTTATAGTGGACCGCCGTGATCACGCCGCTGACCTGGGCCGTGATCGACGAGGTGTAGACGGGGGTGACCGTGCCGATCGCATCGAGATAGACGCCGATATCGCCGCGCTGGGCGGTTGCGGTCGTCAGGGTAACGGGACCGCCGCCTGCTCCTCGCCTGCCACCGGCAGCGGGCTTGGCGGCCTCTTTACGGTTCAGGATGTAGTAGAAGGCACCGGCGAAGATCGCCAGGAGAACAATCCAGACAACGATGCGAACGGTCTTGCTACGATGCTTGACCGGTTCGGCTGGGGGTGCTGGCAAAAGGTGGTCAGGGCCCAGAGGTGGATGCTCGTTCGGTTCAGCTGGCAATGTTTTTCCCTCGTCAGGCTCGGAGGGAGCGATGCCCTGCTGCGAGACCTGGCTGTCAGTCATTTTTGTCCGACATCGTATGGACGGATGAGGCTGTCTTTAAAGTTGCAGGCTGTCGCGTATCCTCAAGCCTGAAGCAATGCAATGAGGTACTTACAGAAGATTTCGGCACCTCTGTGAATCCGCATAAGGGGTCGGGATCAATCTGTTTGTCCCTAGAGTCTACAACCCCGGGGAGGAATGACCCTATAGAGAAATCGACTGCGGACTAATTAACGCGGGAGGGCACTCATCGCTTCTCCGACAATCCTCAGCGCCGACGTGCTGCCAGCGTGCTAAACTTCCCCGGCAAGACCTCGACCTCCGCAGCGATTCCGAGCGGGTCTTTCGTCTGAAACGTACCTGGGCTCCCGAACACAATCTGACGAGGTACCTCCAATGGGATACGAGATTGGTCAGCGCGTTGGCGACTACGAAATTGTTCAGCTTCTTGGCATAGGCGGCATGGGCAGCGTCTATCGCGTCCGCAACGTCATCTCGGACCGAACCGAAGCGATGAAGGTGCTGCTGCCCGATCTGACGGCGGAGCGCGACCTGGCCATCCGCTTCATCTCGGAGATTCGCACGCTGGCAAGCTTCGACCACCCAAACATCGCGCTGCTGCATACGGCGTTTCAGGCAGATAACCAGCTCATCATGATGATGGAGTTTGTCGAGGGTTCGACCCTCGAGCAGCGGGCAAAACAAGGGCCGATGTCGATTGCGGATGTCTCGGGGTACACCTACCAGGCTCTCTCAGCGCTCAGCTATGCCCACGGCCGCGGGGTGGTGCATCGGGACATCAAGCCCGCAAACATCATGCTGACCTCGCACGGAATCGTGAAGCTCATGGACTTCGGCATCGCCAAGTCCAAGGTGGAGACGAATCTTACCAGGCCAGGAACGACCATCGGGTCGCTCTACTATATGTCGCCGGAGCAGGTGCGGGGCGATGCGGTCGATGGCCGGTCGGACCTCTATTCGGTGGGCATCATGCTGTACGAACTGCTGGCAGGGCGACGCCCGTTTGAGGCGGATACCACCTTCAGCATCCTTAACCAGCAGTTGAATACGCCGCCACAGCCGCCAATCGAACTGAACCCGTCACTGCCGCGCGCGTTGAACGATCTCATCCTGCATGCACTCGCCAAAGATCCAAATGACCGGTACCAGACTGCCGATAACTTCCGAGACGCGCTGCGACCGTTCTGCACGAGTCAATCTAGTGGAGCCGGTCATGTGGCGACGATGGTGCAGCAGCCTGTCGTGGAGAGCGTTTCAGCGGCGGCGATTACTGCCGTGAACGCTCCCCCGAGTGTGGCGTCTGCGCCTCCACCGTTTGCGAACGTTGCAATGCCCCCTCCTCCTTCGCAGCCGGTCCGTCCTGCCGGCGGCTACCCAACCCAGCAGAAGAGCCACAAGACGCTTTGGGTCGCCACGGGAGTTGCTGCCGCCATACTGGCCATGGTGGGACTGGCAATCGGACTGCCGCACGTCCTTGGAACCCATGCTGCGGAGTCGCCTCAGACCGAGGTAGCCCAGAGTGATTCAGCAGGTCAGCCCTCCGGGACGACTGCATCGCAGGCTGGCCAGCAGCAGGCGGGGCAGATGCAGGCGGCGTCGCCGACTCCGGCTGTTCTGGGTGGAACCTCAAACGGATCGATAAGCAGTCCACAACCGGGCGGACTGTCCGGTGCACAGGCTCACCTCACCCCTCCCAGCCCACCGTTCGGGAACGCCGGCCCTGCGAAGCGGCAGCCCTATGTAGCTGGATCTGCGGGAAACACCCAGTCGGGTGATCCGGGCAGCGACCATCTCCCTGTTCAGCCCGAGGTGTCCGCTGCTCATGTAGGCGGGTCTGCCGCGCAGCTTGAGGAGGCCTCAAACCGATATACAGAGATTAGTGCGCGTGCGGGTGCGGTCGATACTGGCCTGAATCGCCTGCGCAGACAGCAGGAGGCCGAGGGCTACGGGTTGCGGGGCGACATGGACTCCGCCGACAACCGGATGCAGAGCTACCTGCGCGCCGCCGATCAGGATCTCCGCGCATCGAACGCCGCCTCGGCCGAGAAAAACCTGAACCGGGCGGACGCAGAGCTGGCGACCCTCGAGAAATTCCTCGGCCATTGAAATTTTTCGTTCCTGGAGCTAACTAATCCTTTAGTTGCCCGTCTTAATAGACAGACGATGCCGCCGAAGAGATCCATCACGTTGACGGAAGCTGAGCTGAGGCTGATGAAGCTGCTATGGCAGCGCGGCGAGTCCGGCGTCGGCGATCTCGTTGCCGCAATGCCCGACAATGCGCCACTCGCCTACAACTCCGTGCTGACCACGATTCGCATCCTCGAGCAGAAGGGCTATGTAACCCATCGGCAGGAGGGTCGGGCGTTCCTCTATATACCGTGCGTGCAGGAGCATGAAGCTGGGCGCTCCGAGGTCCGGCACATGCTGCAGCGATTCTTCGGCAACTCCCGCGAGCGACTGCTCCTGTCGCTGCTCGGCGATGATGAAATTACGCCGGAGGAGCTGGCGCGGCTGAAGGAAGCAATCGCGAACGCGCCGGAAGACCCCGACGAAGAAGCAGTTCCAGAGCGGGAGGACGCCTAGTTATGCAGACCCTCGGACTTCTGGCGCAGTTTGCGGGCGTGTCGCTCGTCGCAGGCATCTGGCAGGGGCTTGTGCTGGCGGGCAGTGTCTGGCTCTGCCTGCGCATGGTCTCGAAGACCCCGGCTTCACTCCGTTTTGCGATCTGGACGGTGGTGCTGGTGACGATTGCCATGCTTCCGTTCGCCGAAGGCCTGCTCCACAAGAATACGAGCGGCGTCGTTGGAACATCGCTGCCCGGAACCTTTCAGATCGACGCTCGCTGGAGCCTGCTGCTCGCGGCGGTCTGGATCGGCTTATCGCTCTTTCGCGCAGGCGATCTGGCGATCCACGCTCTCCGTCTCCGCTCCCTCCGACGCCGGTCGACGCCAATTGTTGATGGGCGCTGCGCCGCTCTCCTTGGCGATGGTCGGAGGGTGGAGCTTTGCACCTCGACCGAGGTCGACAAGCCGAGCGTGATCGGCTTCCTCGCGCCGCGCATCCTGATCCCGGTTTGGCTCTACGGGCAGCTTGAGGATGCGGAACTGGAGCAGATCGTCCTGCACGAGATGGAGCACCTGCGCCGTCGAGACGACTGGCTGAACCTGCTGCAAAAGCTCAGCCTGGTCGTGTTCCCGCTCAACCCCATCCTTGTATGGGTGGAGCGGCGGCTTTGCTTCGAACGAGAGCTTGCGTGTGACGATGGCGTGTTGCGCCGGACCCGTGCGCCTCGCGCCTATGCAACCTGCCTCACCAATCTGGCGGAGCGTGGCCTGGGTCATCGCGGCCTGTCGTTATCACTCGGAGCGCTCGGCAACGTGGTGCGAGAGTCGGAACTGGCGCAGAGGGTCCACCGGATTCTGCGGCGCGAGACGACACTCTCTCCTATTGGTTCGCGGATCCTGACCGGTGCTGTTGCCCTGGGGCTGATCGGCGGTTCGGCCGGCCTCGCGAACTGCCCGCAGGTTATTTCGTTTGTGACTGCGGCCCCTGTGCAGCATGCCGAGATGCGGCTTGCTCCTCCGACTCAAGCTCGCTTCAGCAATACTGTTCGAGCGGAAAACGTGGTCTTCCATGCCGATCAACAACCTCACCTGAGTTTGCTGAAGGCATCGCTTCCGGAGACTAAGCCCAGCATCGTTCCCGCAACGAAGCGGGCTTCGACTCGTAAGCATCGCCGAACAGCTGTTCCGGCTCTGCAGCAACTGGCAGTCAACGAAGCTTACTTCCCCGGCGTAGACCCCGCGCTGCCCGATGTCGGCCGGGCGAATGATGGTGGCTGGGTCGTCCTCAGTTCCTGGACGGAAGCCGACCGGCCAAGGCTCATCCTGCCCGTCGCTACCGATCAAAAACTTTCTGCTCCTCGTTACGCAGCCGTTCCTACCGCGGGCGGCTGGCTCATTATCCAGTTGTAGTCATTTCAACCCTGTCTTACGGAGTCATCATGTCTCGATCAACTAATGAATTAGTCGTCAAGATGAAGAGAATCGCTGCGCCCGGTGCCGCAGTGCTGGCCACCGTCCTCGCGGCCACAACCATCTTCAGCCACACTGGCGTTCATGCCGCTGGCAACGTGTCCTCACCACTCGACGACCAGAGCGTGTCGTCGCTCGTCGCACTTGATAATGCTGTCGAGTCGGTCGCAGCGCGCGTCTCGCCGGCGGTGGTCAACGTGGCGGTCACCTCGCGCGGTTCCTCCGAGCATGAGACGGCGGACGGCCAGGAGCAGGATCAGCAGCAAACTCTACCTCCCGGCATCGCCCAGTTCTTCGGCGGCCAGATGCCCCGACAACAACAGCCCCAGCAGCAGCAGATCGAGCACGGCATTGGCAGCGGCGTCATCATCTCGCCGGATGGCTACATCGTCACCAACAACCACGTCGTCGACGGCGCCGTCCAGATGCGCGTTACGCTGAACGATCGCCGCATCATGACCGCCAAGCTCATCGGCGTAGACAAGCTGACCGACCTTGCAGTCATCAAGATCGACGCCAAAAATCTGCCCAGCCTCTCATGGGGCGATTCCACCCTGCTCCATCCCGGCCAGACGGTCCTCGCGTTCGGCAGCCCGTTCGGCTACTTTCAGGATTCCGTGACGCGCGGCATTGTGAGCGCCATCAACCGGCAGAACCCCTACTCGGATGATGCGCGCAAGCCCGGGGGCTTCATCCAGGTCGATGCAGCGATCAACCCCGGCAACTCCGGTGGCGCGCTGGTCAACGCACATGGGGAGCTGGTCGGCATTCCCAACTCGATCATCACGAACTCGGGCTCATTCGCCGGTGTCGGCTTCGCGATCCCCGCGCAGATAGCCCGCAACGTGACCGAGCAGTTGATCAAGAACGGCACCGTCCACCATGGCTACGTCGGCATCGCGATGAACGATGTAACTCCGGCCAACGCAAGCTTCTTCCACCTTGAAGAGGCGAAGGGTGCAATCGTGGCGCAGGTCACACCGGATTCCCCCGCAAGCCGCGCTGGATTGCAGCAAGGCGACGTCATCAGCAAGCTGAACGGCACCACCGTGGTGAACGATAGCGCACTACAGGTTGCCGTGAGCCAGATCGCACCCGGAACAACGATCTCGCTCGGCATTCTCCGCAACGGAACCCCGCAGACAGTGAGCCTCAAGGTCGGCGAATACCAGGCCAACAAGGATGTCGCCACTAATGAGGACGGATCGTCAGCGCAGGGTGGCAAACTTGGCCTCGCAGTAGCTGATCTGACGCCGGACATTCGGCAGCAGCTCGGTGTGCCGTCCGAGGTACATGGTGCAGCGATCGAGCGGGTCCGCCCTGCGAGCCCCGCTGAAGATGCGGCACTTGCTCCGGGAGACGTAATCCTTGAGGTGAACCGGCAGAAGGTGGGCTCGGCGGAGCAGTTCGTCAGCGCGATCCATGCCAACGCTTCCGGAAAGGACCTGCTGCTGACCGTGTGGTCGAAGGGCAACGCCAGCTTCCGCGTCGTTCATCCCGATCAGGCTGGCTAACTCGTACGCAACGCCAGACGAAAGAATGCCGGTGAGTCCAGGACTCACCGGCATTCCTGTCTAGTTCGTCGTGAGCAGTTGTGTGAGGTAATCGAGCGCACGCGGATCGTTCGATTGCCCCAGCCAGAAGACCGCCTGCTTGCGCACCTCGCCATCCTTGCTCGACTGCGCAACCTGGATCAACTGTGCCGCAGCTTCATCGCCGGGAAGTCGCGAAAGAGCGAAGACTGCGGACTTACGCACCTCCCTGTCAGGGTCGCTCTGTGCCGACGTGCGAAGGTCGCCTGCAACCTTCTTGCCGCCGGAGGTCGCCATCCAGAACTGCGCCTGCTTGCGAACCTGCGGCGAGGCGTCAGTGTGTGCCATGCGAATCAACTCCTCAAGCGCGGCGGGATCGTGCGAAAGAGTGAGATCGAAGGTAAGCTTCTCGCGGAACTTCGGATCAGCATCGTCGCGAGTAAAGCGCTGTATCGCGGCGAAGCCATCGTGTCCGTGTTGATTGGCAAGCCAGAAGGCTGCCTTCTCGCGAAGAGCAAGATCATTGCTCGGCCCTGCAATCTCGGCTAACGCTGGAACGGTCTCAGGAGCATGGTGCAGCGAGATCGGGAACACGGCCTCTTCGCGGAGCGGCAGCAGGCCACCCGTGACCGCGAGCGTCTTGAGCGTGCGAATACTGTCTGCAGGCGTCACTCCCGTCAACCACACGAAGCGTAGCCCACCCGCATCGAGCTGCCGGTTAGCACTCTCAACGCGAATCTTCTCGACGTTGCCGCCAGCGATGCGCAGCAGGATCACGGCGTGATCGGTAGGCGTGCTGTTGCTGTAGTCGTGCTTGCCTTCGGTCCGCTGGTAGTGGCTCTCAAGGTAGGAGATCCCGTCGCCGTTCGAAGTCTGGAAGTGTTCCTCAACTGGGATGAAATAGCCAGTCCACAGCGGTCCGCCCGCTTGCTTGAGGCGGTCGATCTCGGGGCTAAGGCCATGCTCCGCGGATTGCGTAGAGAACTGCGCGTGCAGGACAGTAGGAGGCTGCTGGGCAATCAGCAGGGACGACACGGAGAGCAGGAGGCTTAGGGCGAAGCTTCGTGTGACAGGCGGCATGGGGATTCTCCTTGGGTACGCTTACAGATCCTTACTTGAGCAGTTCGAGCATGTAGTCCGTGGCGGCCTTATCGTTCATGATCGCCAGTTGCGAGACGATGGAGCGTTTCAGGTTCAGGTCCTTCTCGTTGCGTGCAAGCTCGACGAGGCGCGGAGCATCCTGCGAGATGAAGAAGGCAGAGATGACGGACTTCTTGACCTGCGGATCAGAGGTAGTGCGATAGACCTCAGCGAGGGTATCGTTGGCGCGCTTACCTTCGAAGACGCCCATCATCTCGATCGCCTGCCGCTGCAACACCGGGTCCATCTTGCCCGTTACCGCGTCGTGAAGGACGGCCTCCGCCTCAGGCGACTTGCTCTGCGCAAGCACGAAGATGGCATGCTTCTTTAGCTCCATCGGCTGGTTGCCAGCGAGGATACTGCGCAGCACCGGGATCGCTCGCGAAGGGTCCTGGTGCAGGAGCGAGTTGAGTGCCAGCATCTTCAGATCTTCATCGGAGCCGTTGGCTCGCGTCATGTCCAACCGCAGTTCAGTCGTGGGATGGATCGCAGGCACCACGACGTTATCGACACCGACATCAACGCGTAGATCAATCCCTAGTGCGCGGCAGTCCTTGTTCCAGGGACTGCTCGTATAGTGCGAGCGAAGCTGGTAGCAGGTAGCCAGTGCAAGCGGCTTGTTGCCAAGCTTGTTCAGCGAGTAGGCCTTCCAATAGAGCGCAGCATCCGTGTGGCTGCCCTTCGCATTGATCACCTTGTCGAACGAAGTAACAGCGTCGTTCCAGCGATGCTCGTTCATCGCATTTGTTCCGGCAGCATAGGCAGGATCGTCGGACGGAGCAATGACGTAGATGAAAGCTGGCGCCGGTGACAGCGAATGTAAGGGCTGGGCTGCGGCAAACGTAAGGAGCAGGGCCGAGGAGACAAGGGAGAGTGAGGTGCGAAGCTTCATGAGAGTAGGTCCTTCCTGGTAGAGCTAAAGTCGGTTGTCGTTCTGGCGCAGAATGCGAATTTCGAGCAGCAGGCCATCGGTATTCCACGCGAAGCGAAGATGCCAGCTACCATGCTCTGAAGTCGATTCGTGATCGATATTGGTCAGCACCCGGCCAAGATTTTCAAGCACGGAAGCCTCGCTGAGATCGCCCTGCTCATGCGCGGTCTTCACGTACACGGCATTCTTGAGCAGCAGATCGTGGGCCTGCGAAAGTGTTGCCTCATCAAGCGGCCCGGAGGCGTGATTGACCTCAGTCAGCAGACGCTCCGCGCTATCGAGATGGTTTGCGATCTGCGGATCGGTGGGCTTGTCGGTCAGCGGTCCTTTGCGCAATAGGGTCGCCTGCTCACGATGAGGAGCGGCCCACGGCTTCGTCTTCAAACCCACAATCAGCAGAAGAGCGACGGCTGCAGTAGCCAGTCCAGCAGAGGGCCAAAGCAGCCACCGCCAGGCAGATTTGTGTGCAGGGCTGAGGACACTCAGATTGCCCCGCAGACGCTGCCAATTCTGTTCAAGATTTGGCTCAGGCACCGGCTCAGCGGAAAAGACACGCAACGTCTCGGCGATCGAGGCAGAGAGTTCTGCGCACTCGACACACGTCTCGAGATGCTGGCGAATAGCGTTCTCATCGAGGCTGCCAGTAGCGCTCTCATGAAGATGAAAGGCGATCAGATCGTCTTCAGAGATGTGTTGTAACTTGTTCATCGAATGCCTCCTGCAAGTGGTGCGAGCGACCGTCGAAGCTTGCCGACAGCGCGAAATACAGCCTGCTTTACCGAGTTGGCTGGAATATTGAGAGCGGTTGCGATCTCCGCAAGTGGAAGATCTTCCACATGGCGCAGTGTGAAGGCGGTGCGTTCCATCGGCGTTAGAGCGTCCATCGCCGCGTTGCGAAGCGTGGCGGATTCGCCATCAAAGTACAGTCGTTCCGGACTGGCCGCAGCGTCAGCGACCTGCATCGTTCCATCAGCGGACGAGGTCTCCTCGGCAACACGCGAGCCATATTGGCTAAGGTCGCGATTCCGGCGTTCAACGAGATTGATAGAGGTATTCATAGCGATTCGCGTAATCCATGTTGAAAACTGCGCCTCCTGACGGAAGCTCGAAAGCTTGTTGTAGCCGCGCAGAAACGCTTCCTGCGCAGCGTCCTCAGCGTCCGACTGGTTGCCGGTGACGCGAAAAGCGATGCGAAAGACGGCAGGGAAGTGGCGATCCATCAGAACCCTGTAGGCGTCCCGGTTGCCAGCAAGAATCTGCTTGATCGCGTCTTTCTCTGACTTATCCATTCGCCCGATTAGACAAGGGTTTCCCCGCGCGGTTAGGTTCTGCATGAAAAATAAAATTAACCGCGGATCGCCAGGGATAAACGCGGATTCAAGAACAAGAGAGATCTAAAGAAAATCTCTGATCAAGCTTCGTCCTGTTAAGGGCACGCCTTCAGCCGTCTCACAACTCTCGTCTCGTTAAGGGCACGGCTTCAGCCGTGCCACCAGCCTGGTGTTTCGTGCGGCTTTAGCCGCTGAGGTACGCTTCTGTCCCGGTGTGTCCTAAGCTGCCTATAGGCAGAAGTTGCTTTGCGCAAGAAAGCACTCGCACTAAATCCGCGTTATTCCGCGCCAATCCGCGGTAGCCTTAGGACCGTGCGACGTGACGATACTGCGGCGTAAAGCCAAGCTGCCGAGCCACATCGAGAATGCGATCGAAGTTGAGGCTGATCGTCGCCCCCGCCTTCTGGGTCACTTCATCTTCGATAGGCAGGTCGAAGTCGTCCGCACCATAGGCCAGCCCTTCCAGGGCGCGCTCATTCTGTGTGAGGACGGAGGTGCGGATATGGTGAACGTTGTCGAGATAAATACGGCTAAGCGCAAGATGCCGAAGATACTCGCCGGTCCCGATCTCAATGCCGCCGATCTGGGTGAAATAAGGCTTGTAGGTCCAGCAGAGAAAGCTGGCCAGGCCATGCGTCTCATCCTGAAAGTCACGCGTGCGTTCCAGGTGTTCAAGGCGCTCTTCAAGGCTCTCGTCAAAGCCGATCACCATGGTCGCCGTAGTCTTCAGACCCGCCGCGACAATGGCGTCCTGAGCCTCAAAGTACTGCGCGACGGTGTATTTGAACTTGCTATGCCGCTTCCGAAAGTCTTCCGTCAGAATCTCAGACCCGCCCCCGGTAATCCAGCGAACCCCTGCTTCCTTGAACTGCTCAGCAGCGGTCTGATAGTCCAGCTTCGCGTGGTCGGCTAGGTACATAAACTCGGCAATGGTAAGCGCATAGAATTCGACCGCGTCGCCAAAGCGTTCGCGGATGCTACGGAAGAGATCGCAGTAATAGCTCAGCGGCAGGTGAGGATTGAAGCCCCCGTTGAAGGCCGCAAGATCACCGCCCAGCGCGAGCAGTTCGTCGAGCTTGCGAAAGACCTCCGCCTGCTCCATAACGTAGCCGCCCTCCTGTCCCGGTAAACGGTAGAAGGCGCAGTAGTCGCACTGGGCTACACAGACGTTCGTGTAGTTGATGATGCGCATGATCATGTACGTGCAGGCGTCAGGCTGGTGAAACCGCCCGCGAACCTGCATGGCCAGCGTACGAAGTTCGGCATCCGAAGCGTTCTGCCAGAGCCACCGGGCGTCGTCGCGGCTGATGCGGCCACCGCTGCTCACGGTCTGATGAATCTCCTCGAAGGTAAGCTCCGCCGTACTCATTGCTCTATTGTAGATACGTTTGTTGCGCGGCAGCGCCTACTCCCACTGTGTCGTATGACGGGAGAGCCACCAGCAGGGCAGATTTCCAGCCTGCGGAAAGAGGGAACGGCTACAGGTGACGGGCAGGTCGCCGTCGTAGTCGTACTCCTCCTTCTGGCCTTTGAGCGGAGTCGCGAGGAACTGGTGGACGGGAATCGTTCGAAAGGCCGTGCCGTGGGAGATGCGCTGATGCAGCACCACCCAGTCGCCCGCATACAGGAACGCGAGAACCACTGCCAGCACCAGCACTCCACGCAAAACCAGGCGACCCATCGAATTCTCCTCTGACTGCTTAGCAAACCCGGCGGCAGAAACTTGACAATTTCACCCTTCAGGCACCCCCGGCAGGTCCATATGAAGGGGACTTGCATCTTCGAGGTCCAGACCTAAGTCCAACGTTATGTTAGACCTTGGACCTGAAAGAGAAAAACTTTTCGCCACGAGGTCCCCGGATTTGCCGCGTGCGGCCTTTGGCTCAAGTTTACCGTCAAAGTATCTAAAGCCACGGCAGCGAGTAATTTGACCAAACGCGCAGGCACAGAACTGAGAGATCAATGGGCAAAGAGTGGATCGAGCAGCTTGCAGGGGACCTGAAGGAAAAGGGACGGGATGCGGCCGAGAGCTACGGCAGGGAGCAGCATCGAGCCGGCATCATCGACGCAGAAGGTAAGGTCTTCTTCCTGGCCGCTGTAGCTGCGATAGAGCAGGACTTCACCGAGATTCGCAGTCAGCTCCAGGGCAGCCCCATCTCCTGTGAGACCTCCATCGTTCGAACCGGACCGGCCGAGGTCAAGCTCACGCGCAGCCGCTTTCCATGGTTTGACGCGACGCTGAAGCACAATGACGCCGATGTGACGCTCGACTACGCGCGTGGACGCGGAGTCGCTCCAGACAAGGTCATCGAAGATACGACCGAGCACACGCTGGCCCACTACAGCTTCCAGGTCGACCCGCAAGACAAGATGACCCTCGGAGAGTCCTTCGGCGACGCTCCAAAGAGCTTCGAGACAGCCGACGAGTTCTCGAAGCACATCGTCGAACTGCTCTTCAAGGTGTGATCTTCAGGCTCTTGAGAATCTCCGCTGTAAGCCGTTGACGCGTCTGCGGCAGTTTCTTCCAGGGATCACGCGCAAGCCGCTTCTGCCAGTCAGGCAGGTCGGCTGCATGGAAGACCGGTCGCTCCGCAAGGTCGAGGTCGCTCCAGCTTAAGGGAAGCGAGACCGCCGCTCCAGCGCGGGCACGCGGGGAGAAGGCAGCTACCGCCGTAGCTCCTCGCTCATTGCGCAGGTAGTCGAGATAGATCCGATTGGTTCGCGCCGACTTTGTCATCTTGGTCAGATAGCGCGTAGGCGCTGACCGCTCCAACTGGAGCACAAAGGCATGCGCAAACTGCTTGATGACACTCCAGTCGTACTCCGGCTCGATCGGAAAGATGACATGCAGACCCTTGCCGCCGGTGAGTTTGAGGAAGCTCTCAAGCCCAAGCTTCTTCAACTCCTTGCGCACCTCGGCAGCGCTGCTCGTCAGCGTCTCCCAGGAGATGGCAGTATCCGGGTCAAGGTCGATAATGATGCGGTCAGGATGTTCAAGATCGTCGTTCCGCGAGCCCCACGGATGGACCTCGAGCACACCCATCTGTGCCAGCCCGGCCAGCGCCTCAGGCGTCGAAAGCGTGATGTAGGGATCAGGTTTGCCGGTCTTCTTGTCCGGCACGTCAATCGACTCGATGCCCGGCGGCAGCATGTGGTTCTTATGCTTCTGATAGAAGCAGGGCTTCTCGCTGCCTTCAGGACAGCGCACGAGCGAGAGAGGTCGTCCGCTGATATGCGGCAGCATCTCGGCGGCCACAGCCCAGTAGTAGTCGGCAAGCTTCTGCTTCGTAAGCTGCGATTCGACGTCAACAACTTTGTCGGGATGCGTGAGCCTCACAGGAGCGTGTTCAATCTTTGCCGGAGCAGCGGCACTCTTCTTAGCTTCTGCGGCGGGCGGCACACCTGGCGCGTCTTTCGAGCGTCGCGGCGTAGGCGGCGTGGTCGCCTCCTCGCGCGTCACCTCCTCCGCGGCTTTGTCCTCACGCATTCCTTTGAAGGAGGCCTGACGCACCAGGTTCTCCTTCGTCCATGTCGCGAAATTCACCTGCGCAACCAGCTTTGGCTCCACCCAGATCGCGCCTCGCCTCGCCTCAGCCGGAGGCTTATCGAAAGGATCGGCGTCCTGCCGGAGCGCATCGAGCTGATCGCGAATGATGCGATGCGACTTCGTGGTGAAGCCCGTGCCGGTGCGCCCCGCATATACCAGTCGCTTGCCTTCGTAGTAGCCAAGCAGCAGCGCACCAATACCGTGGATACCGTTCGACGGCAGGGTGAAGCCGCCAATCACGAACTCCTGCTCATGAATGCACTTCAGCTTCAGCCAATCGGAGCTGCGGCCGGAGACGTACTTGCTCGAGGCACGCTTCGAGATGATCCCCTCAGCATGAAGCTCACACGCCTTGTGGAACATGACGTCGCCCTTGGTCTCCATGTGCTCGCTCAATTGTAGGAACTCGCCGGCACCGGCAAGCACCTGTGCGAGCAGTGTCTTACGCTCGGTCAGCGGCAGATTGCGCAGGTTGTGTCCATTCAGGTGAAGCAGGTCGAAGACGAAGTAGGTGAGAGGCTTCTTCACGCCCTCTTGAAACGCCGCCTGCAGATCGGCAAAGCTGGTCGTGCCGTTCTCCGCAAGCACCACCACCTCGCCATCGAGCACCGCGCTCTCAACCGGCAGGGTCGCAACCTGATCGGCTATCGTCTTCATGCGATGGGTCCAGTCAAGCCCACTGCGGGTCAAGATCTGTACATTCGCGCCATCTTTGCGCGCCTGCATGCGGTAGCCATCAAGCTTCAACTCATGCAGCCAGCCACTCTCCGACGGTGGTGTCGTGGCTTGTAGTGCAAGCTGTGGAGACACAAACTCCGGTAGCTTCTCGGTAGGTGTATGAGCGATCTCGAAGAACCCCCCAGCGGCCTTACTGCTCTTCTTTGCTGCTTTCTTCGGAGCAGGTTCGGCGGCCGGTGCGACGTCGGTGCGGTACCAGGCATTGCCCTTCGCTGTCTCCTTGGAGTTCCAGACATGGTCTTCGCTCTTGGCGATCTCCTCGAGGCTTCGACCAGTTACGGCGCTGTCCGGCTTCTCTTCCGTAATGCACGGAGCGTCGGCTGCCCGCTCGAATTCATCATGCTCTTTGATCAGGAGCCAGTTCGGCTTGCGCTCCGTTGCCGCCTTTCCACCCATGCGGACGAGCGCCCACTTCCCCTGCATCTTCGTTCCATGCATGATGATCTTCAACGAGCCAGTACGCAGGCCCTCGTCGACATCCGTATGGCCCGCCTGCGGCTCCCACGTGCCCTGGTCCCAGACCATCACGGTGCCCCCGCCATACTGCCCTTTGGGGATGATGCCCTCGAAGCCGCCATACTCCATCGGGTGATCTTCCACCTGTACGGCCAGCCGTTTATCTTTCACAACGTAGCTCGGACCCTTAGCCACAGCCCAACTCTTCAGCACCCCGTTCCATCCAAGGCGAAAGTCATAGTGCAGGTGCGAGGCAGCATGCTTCTGGATGACAAACGGCAGCTTGTTCGCCGCAGATGTAGCTTTGGCAGCAGATTTGTCGCCACTCGGCTCCGCGGTTACGCCGAAGTCCCGCATGGAACGATATCGCTCCAGTTGCTCATCGACGGCGTCTGCGGCATCGGGTGCCTTCGCCTTACTCGCGCGTTTTGTGGCCATTGACGACTAGGCCGACTTGCGAGACTTGGTCGTCTTCGCAGCCTTCGCAGGAGTATCCTTCACCAGCGTGATGCCCTTCTTCGACTCAGCAGCCGGAGCACTCTTCGTCGCCTTCTTCGTGGCATGCGCAGTCGGAGCCTCATCACTGGCAACACTCTTGCGCAGCGCATCCATCAGGCTCACCACCTTGGACGACTTCGGCGCTGGCTCGTCTGCCGGTAGAGGCGCGTTCTCCACCTTTGCCTCGACCATCGCTCGCAACGCCGCCTCGTACTCATCCTTGAACTTCTCCGGCTCGAACTTTCCCGCCTTCCGCTGGATCAACTCTTTTGCAAGCGAGAGTTGATCATCATCAATCGTCACCTTCTTGATGTCCGCAAAGTAATCCGTCGGCTTACGCAGCTCCTCGGCATACCGCATCATGTAGGCCATCATCCCGGGCTTGCTGTCGTCCATAGGCGATGAGAGCGCCATCAGGTGTTCCCGCCCGCCGAAGGCAATCTTTCCCAGCGCTACCTTCTTGGTCGATTGCAGCGCCTTCCGGACTACCGCAAAGGCTTCACCCTGCGCATCATTCTCGGGCACTACGAAGTAAGGCTTCTCGAAAAACTCGGGGTCAACCTCGTCGATGTCCACAAACTGCGTCACCTCGAGCGTCTTCCGCGACGGGATGCGCAGATTCTCGATCTCGTGCGGCTCGATCTGGACGTATTCACCCTTGCGGTACTCATAGCCCTTCACAATGTCCGACTGCTGTACAGTGCCCTGCGGCTCGCCCGCAGAGTCATGCGAGACCTTCTGATACTTCACCCGTTCGCCCGTCTTGCGGCTTAGCTGGTGGAAGTGAATCTCGCTCTTCGCCTCCGTTGCCGGGAAGAGTTTGATACCAAACGAAACGAGCGAAATGCGAACCTGACCAGACCAATAAGGACGCGGCATCGGGGAACTCTCCAAGGTATTTGGAAGCGAGCGCAGCCCCGTAAGATGCCTGGGCGCCGCTACAAGGCTGGTCACGATTTCATTTGCGGGACCCTTCCACGTAAAGTAGGAGGAGACATCCTCAAAACACGGTCAACTTGGAAGCAATAGTGTCCGTGCTAATTTCAGAAGCATGACCCATGCCGGAACCGGCAACAGTGAGGTACTAACGTGGACCCCGTAATCTCGGATGCGCTTGTTTTCTTCGGCGCGACTGGTGATCTTGCCTATAAGCAGATCTTTCCCTCGCTTCAGCGGCTGGCAAAGCGCGATAAATTGAACGTCCCGGTAATCGGCGTCGCCAAGTCCGGTTGGAATCTGGAGCAGTTCAAGGATCGCGCCAGGAAGAGTGTTGAGGAGCATGGCGGCCTTGATCCAGTCGGCTTTGAACGCCTGATCAGTCGTCTCTGCTATGTCGACGGGGACTATAACGATCCCGAGACCTTCAAGCAGGTGCGGAAAGAGATCGGTACCGCACAGAACCCGCTCCATTATCTGGCGATTCCGCCTACACTTTTCAGCGAGGTGATGGAACAGCTCAAAGCTGCCGGATGTGCCGACCACGCCCGCATCGTCATCGAGAAGCCCTTCGGTCGCGATCTCGCCTCCGCGCAGGAACTCAACAAGCTCGTCAACTCCTTCTTCCGGGAGGAGGATGTCTTTCGCATCGACCATTACCTCGGCAAAAATGCCGTTCAGAACCTGCTCTACTTCCGCTTCGCCAACTCCTTCCTCGAGCCGATCTGGAACAACCAGCACATCGAGTCGGTCGAGATCACCATGGCGGAGCAGTTCGGCGTGCAGGGTCGCGGCTCCTTCTACGACGGCGTCGGCGCGATCCGCGATGTGGTCCAGAACCACCTGATGCAGCTTCTGAGCAACGTCGCGATGGAGCCACCACCCGGCATCGATATGGAACTCTTCCGCGACGAGCGTGTGAAGGTGCTGCGCGGCATCCAGCCCATCGGCCCTGACGACGTCATCCGCGGCCAGTTTCGCGGCTACCTCGATGAGCCGGGCGTCGCCAAGGATTCGCAGGTCGAAACCTTCGTTGCGCTGCGTCTGTATCTCAACTCCTGGCGTTGGAAGGGTGTGCCGTTCTTTATCCGGACGGGCAAGTCCCTCGCGACTACCTCGACCCAGGTCATCGCGAAGATGCGCCGCCCACCGGCCATCTTCTCGAGCGACCCGCAGCCCGCGAACTACATGCGCTTCCAGGTCAGCCCAGATGTGAAGATGGCGATCGGCGCCCTTGAGAAGACGCAGGGTCAGGGCTTCTATGGTCATCCCGTAGAGCTTTTGGCAGCGAACAAGAAGGACACCTCCGAGATGCTCCCCTACGAGGAACTCCTCGAAGATGCCATGGCAGGAAATCAACGCCGCTTCGCTCGGCAGGACTACGTCGAGCAGTCCTGGCGCATCCTCGATCCCGTCCTGAGCCGCGATAGCCCACTCCGCGTCTACGAGCCCGGAAGCTGGGGACCCACCGAGTCCAACCCCATGACCGACGGCTACGAGCCCTGGTTCAACAAAGAGTAGAGACCTGCGTCTTCAACAAGATGACACCGATGAGACGCAAACGCCGTTTCTCATCGGTGTCATCGACTTCTATCTGTGCTAAGCCTTGGCCTTTGGTATCGGTCCCGTAGACTGCCGCTCGACAAACGTGGGCAGTATCCGGATCGGCGCCCTCGGCTTGTCGCTGTCCTCCCCCTGGATGAGTTGGAGCAGTGTCGTCGCTGCGGTGCGCCCCATCTCGTGCAGCGGTTGCCGCACCGTTGTCAGCGCCGGATTATTCGTCGCCGCACCCGGAATGTCATCGAAGCCCACCACCGAAATCTGCGCCGGAACGTGGATCCCTGCCTCGTGCAGAGCCGTAATCGCGCCGATGGCGGAGAGATCGTTGAAGGCGAAGATTGCTGTAAACGCGACACCGCGCTCCAGCAGTTCGACCGTCGCCGCCCTGCCCGGCTCCGCCCCCAGGCCAGTCCCGCTCAGTTGAACCGTCAACCTGGGATCGATCGTGATGCCGAGGTCTGCCGCCACCTGCTGGATCGCCTTCCACCGCAGCCGCGTATCCGAACTGAAGGTCTGTCCCTTGATGAACGCGATCTGCCGATGTCCCAGCCTCTGCAAATGGTCGAGCGCATAGCGTGCGGCGAGCAGGTGATCGAGTTCGATATTTACGATTGAGCGTCGGCGCGTGTGGTTCGACACCGCGACGACGGGCACGGGAATCTCTTCCTCCAGCGCCGAATCGACCGCAATAATGCCCTCCACCGCCCGCGACACAAGCAGCCGGGGATACTCGCGTAGCAGCTCAGCCCGGTGGCGATGGCTGACGACGAAGTAGAAGAAGCCCGCCAGCAGAAGCACGTCCTCGATGCCGCCCAGCACCGCCGTCGCGTACCCTTCACTGATCTCAGGCACGATCACGCCAACGGTAAAACTTCGCTTATTCCGAAGCCCGCGCGCAAAGACATTCGGCTGATAGTTGAGCGTTGCGGCTGCCTCGAGAACACGCTTCTGCGTACCCGCCGCAATCCGATGCGTTGTTGCCGACTGGTTGATGACGCGCGACACCGTAGCCTGCGACAGCCCGACGTGGGCGGCGAGTTCCTTCAGGCTCAGGCCGCCGCGCGTGGGCACCTTCTCTAACTCAGGAGACTTCGAGGGCATGACCTTACGTTGATCCAATCTTTATTGGCAGACCCTTCACACCCAGCAACCGTATCACTGTGCGATGGTCACGAGCACCAGCGCATTCGGGCCAAGCTCCAGTGTCAACCGTCCACCGTGCAGCGTCGTATGCTCTGGCTCGCCGAACGCCGTCTCATGATTCAACTGCTCAACCTGCGCAGCGGTCGGATCGAGCGGCTTGCCCATGGCTGCATAGCGCGGCAACACATTGCCATGCGTATCGTCTACCCGTTGGACCGCCACCTTCGCGTTGGCTGCAACCCCGTGAACCTCAAGTTCCATCGGGTGAGCGCTGCCGCTCTCGCCCGGGTCGACCAGGTTCCATGCCGCGATTGCCAAACCGTGCGCCGTCTTCGTCGCGATCACATTGGGCGACGCAGACGCGATCCGCTGATCGCCGAGGTGATGCAGCAGGGCAAAGTCGTAGTAGCTCGGCTTGTTGATTCCACCCTTGGCACGCAGGCCAAACTGACCTGCGAAGGGCTGTGGCACCGGGCCGCCCTCTTCAAACACATCCGAGAAGGTCCAGAAAGACATCTCCTGCACCTTGCCGTCGCACTGCCGCACGGTGTTCGCAAGCCCCGGCCCGACAAAGGTCGTATCGCGCGACTCGTGATTGCCCTGCACATTCCATTCCGTCCAGAAGAGAGGAATGTGCGGCGTTGGCGAGGCATCGATCTGCTTACGCACCTTGTCGATAGCCCGGCAGACCCGGTCATCCATCGAGATCGTCTCATCAGTGCCGAAGAGGTCCTCTACGGTGTCATCCGCGTAGCCGTGCGACGTCACGAAGTCGACCGGCACATGATTCTTCGCCGCATGCTTCAGGAAGTCATCCACCCACGCCGCCGCAGCCGTCGCCGGTCCACCCACCCTGATCTTCGGACTGACGGCTTTCAAATCATGCGCCGTATGGTCATACAGTTCGAAGTAGGAGCGCTGCTTGGGCACTCCATTCCAGAAGTCGATGTTGGGTTCATTCCACACCTCGAAGTACCACTGGCTCACCTCATCGATTCCATATCGATCAACCAGGTGCTGCGCGAAGTGTGTCATCAGGCCATCCCACTTCTCCCAACTCTTAGGTGGCGAGACGTTCTGCTTATACCAGAAGGGATGCAGGTCATCGGGATTGAACGCCAGCTTCTTCGGCATGAAGCTGATCTCGACCACCGGCCGCACCCCATTCTTCAGCAGCCCATCGTAGATCTGGTCGACGTAGCTGAAATTGTAGACGGGGTTCCCATGCTCATCCTCGGTGTAGACGCCCACCTCATCGTGAAGGATTGCGTGGAACCTGACGTATCGAAATCCGGTCACCTGCTTCACTGCCCGCAGGTCGTCACGGTAGCTCTCACGCAGCGTCAGGATCGCTCGACCGGAGCCGAACATCTCCTCCCAGAAATGGGGGAAGGGTGTCGTCGCCGCCTTCGCATCGATCTCGACATGCTCCTGCGCTTCGGCCCGATGGCCCACAAACGCCACCATCAGGCAGAGGAGCAGGACGCGGCACACAGCGGAGGAAACTCGGTACAGACTCGTTTTCACGAATCCATCTTAGCCCTTCAGCACACCATCCCTAAAACGCGAGGTGCAACGACATCTGGATCTGACGCGGGCTGCCAATCGTATGCTTGGTCACGCCAAGTCCTCCCGGCGTCTTCGTATAGAGACTGTACGGGTCAGTATTGAGCTCCGGCGCGTTGTTGTATCCCTGGTTCTGCGAGACGTTATCCGTAGGAATATCGAAGCTGCTCGTATTCGTCACGTTGTACATATCAAAGGTGTACCGGAGTGTGTAGTGGTCTCGCAGGTTGACCGTCTTCACCAGCGAAGCGTCCGTCCGCTTCTGGTACGACTGCCGGAAGATGTTCCTCTGCCCTTGGGTGAAACCGGTCTCGAAGACGTCGCCCTGCGGCACGCCCATCGTGCCCTGCTGGATCAGCGGAATCGTAAAGCAGTCCGCTTTCAGTGCCGCACCTTTGTATTTCGTTCCCGAGTTCGGGTCGTAGAACGCTCCATTGTCTCCGGTCAGCGCGCTCTTCGCCGAACACCCCGGCGCAAGCGGCACAATCGGATTCGTGATGCCATCGAAGGTGCTGTAGTAAATGCTGCCCACTGCACCCGAGTAGTCGATCACACTGTACGGCTGCCCGCTCTGGATGATCCCGATCCCGTTCACCGACCAGTTGTTCAGCACCTTACCCGCAAACGTCCCATTGCTGTAGAAGGTCGGCACCGTGTAGCTGTAGGTAAAGTTCAGCACATGCTTCCGGTCGAAGTCCGCCGAGCCATAGCCGCTCCGAAGGTTCGTCGGATCGTTGCCGTTATAGAACAGTCCAAGCCCGCTCTGCTCATCCGTCGTATGCGAGTAGGTGTACGAGACACCCGTCTGGAAGCCGTGGCTGCGGCGCTTCTCCACATGGATCTGCAGCGCGTGATACGCCGAGATACCCGCCGCCGTGTACGTCTCCGACTCCGACGAATAGCCAAGATAGGGCACGCGCAGATCGACGTTGCCGCCTTCATAGTTCTGCTGCATCTGCCCGTACTTGCAGGTTGCATCCTGGTTCACGCAGATCGGCGCAAACGTATCCGGATCGAGCACCGTATAGCCATAGCTGAAGCTCTGCGTCGCCTTGTAGCCGCCTGGGTGCGTAGGCGCGGCTGTCGACGCAAGGTGGGCCTGGTTGAACGGTAGCGGAATTACCTGGTGTCGCCCGAGATTGCCGACGTAGCCGATATCCACCATCAGGTCGTTGCGCGGCTGCCACTGCACATCCAGCGTGAAGTTGATGCTGTACGGCAGCTTGTTTCCGCGAGCGTAATCACCGAGCGTAAACGGCTGACCGCCCGCAATGATCCCCGCAGCATTCGGCAGATAGTTGACCAGATCGGATGCCTTCGGGTTCGATGGCGGAGCCGTCCGTACCGTCCCCCACGGCGACGCCAGCGAGTAGCCGCTCGTATCGCCGCCAGCCGGATTCGCCCCGCAGATCGGAATGTAGAAGTCGTACAGGAAGCTCGTCTGCCCATACGGCGACGCGCTGTACGGGCAGGTCTGCTGCGTCACAAACGGTGGCGTCTGGCTGATACCGAATGGGCCGCCCGAGACCTCACCCGCTGCGTAGCCCGGCGACAGGTATGTATACAGTTCGCCGCGATCGTAGTACATCCCCATGCCCGCGCGAACCACCACCTTGTTGTCGCCCCACTTCGGCTGCCACGCTGCACCAAGCCGCGGCGCAATGCCCCACTGCCGACCGGTCAGCGTCGTATCACTAACACCTGAGGTCCCATTGACGTTGTTCCCCGCGATAATCAGGCCGGACCCCGTGATCTGATCCCCCGGTGCGCTATAGGCATACTGCGTTGGGTCGAAGTTGAAGATACGGCCATTCTTCTCCGTCAACCCGCCATTCCAGTCATAGCGGATACCCGCCGTCAGCACGAGATTCGGCAACACCTGAAACTTGTCCTGCAGGTACAGCCCGGTCTGGTTTGCCCGGTAATAGCGATTCGCGTCGCCCTGCAGAAAGGTAGTCGCCACAAAGCCGTTCGTGCTGTATGGCGTCACCCAGTTCTCCGCGAAGGTCGCAAAATCTGGGGTCGCTACACTGCCTTTGCCGGTGCGCTGATCGCGAACATTCAACTGCGTATAGGCGAAGCTGCCGCCAAAGGTCACCGAGTGCTTACCCTTCGTCCAGATCGCATTCGCAGATGGCTGGATGCGGTTCTGGAACACGCCCGTATACGCACTCTGCGACTGTGCGCTCGGCCCGATATTCAGTGACTGCGCTCCCAGGCCCGCTGCCGATCCGCGTGCCCCGAGCGTGTCGACGATCGTGATTCCCGGGAAATAGGAGCCGAACGCCGTCGTCATCCCCGCAGCCGGGGTACCCGCCTCACCCGGCGCCCATGGCTGATCGTTGGTGCTGTACGCCTTCTCCCGAATAAAGCCCAGCGTCTCTGTAATGCTGAAGTTCGAGCGCAGCGACTGGATGTTGTTGATCGAGATCACCTGCGAGCCGACGTCCATGTGCTCCGTAAATCCGGGCACGCTCGAGAGCGCGTATGGCACGCTGTTTGGATCGTGCTGATAGTAGTACTTGATCGCCAGCAGGTCCTTCGACGAAGCGTTCCAGTCAAGGCTCGACGCAAGCTGATCCGAGATGAACGTCGACGTGCCCGTCTCAAACGCATTGAATGGCGAGAAGAAGTCCGGCGCATGACCGTTATCGTTCGGGATCAGCCAGTTGCCATTTGGCAGCTTTGCCTGAAACATCGCGAGCCCCACTGCGTTGTTGGTCCAGTTGTTGGCCGTGATCGGGTCCAGGAAGTTCCCTGCGAGCGAGCCCTGCGAGTTGTTGGCTGAGTTCACCAGGTCCGCCAGCCCGCTTGGTGTGCGGTTGGTGTCGCTCAGCCCATTCGGCACCGCAAGCTCCGTGTCGCCCGTCTCCTGGTCGGATACATGCAGGTGCTGGTAGCCGACAAAGCCGAAAAGCTTGTCCTTGATGAGTGGTCCTGAGAACGTGCCGCCCAGCGTGTACCGGTGTAGCTGCGGATTCTTGTCACTCTCCGGAATGCCCGAGTCCTTTTTGAAGAAGAAGGGAGCAGCGTTCATGAAGTTCGTTCCGCGGTGACCGTACAACTCGCCGTGGATGGCATTGCCACCCGACTTCGTGCTTAGGTCGATATGCGCACCGCTTGACGAGCCCTGCTGCGCGTCGTACATCGAGGCGTTCACCCGAACCTCTTCGATCGTCTCCGGCGCAGGAGTTGGAATTGCATTGCCAATCGCCAGGTAGACCGACGACGCACTCTGGATCGTTCCGCCGCCGCCTGCATTGCCCTCGCCCGTGTTGTTCACCACGCGCGACGAGGACACCTGGCTGGTGCTCTTGCCATTGAACAGGTTGCTGCCATCCACACCGTTCAGCTGGAAGCTATTCGACGTATCCCGCTGGCCGTTGGCCCAGATCGCCGCATTGCCCAGTCCGCTGTTCGAGCCAGTTCCGCCCGGCAACTCCGCGTTCACGCCCGGCGAAAGGATCGCCAGGCCAGTGAAACTGCCCGTCGGCAGGGGAATCGCCTCGATCTGTGCGCGGTCCATGATGTAGCCGTTCGTCGTATCGACCGCGTTCATCAGCGGCACTGCTTCGACCGTCACTGACGTGTTGACCGAGCCAACCGTCATCGTTGCGTTCACCGTCCCGGTGCGGTCCGCCTGCACGACGACGCCCGGAAACTTCGCCGTCTGGAAGCCGTCCTGCGTGAACGTCAGCGTATACGCGCCGATCGGCAGGTTCGGGAAGTCGTAGAAGCCGGTCTTGCTTGCGGTCTGCACCCGCTTCAGCCCGGTCTGCTCGCTCGTCACCGTCACCGTCGTGCCCGGCAGGGTCGCGCCCTGCGCATCGGAGACGGCTCCCGTTAGGCCGCCGAGCGTCTGCTGCGCTCTACCCATCACTGAGGAAGCTACAAAGATCAGCACGAGGAGGGAGCGACAAAGGAGAGAGCGGGTGTGCAGGGACATGAAAAGGACTCCAAAAAATAGGTTCAGAACAGCAACAAAAACGGCTCGAATCAAGACGTGAAAACAGGCACGCCTGCGACGAATAGCTTGGCAGAAATCGTTGCGGTTGCAACAACTTGCAAAGGGTGGAACCCAATCTTGAGATGGCTTACTTGCAAGATAACCCATCCTCATCTGAATGGCGAGAGATTAATCAGCTTCCAAACGTCACGATCGCGCCCTGTTCGCTGGGTGCCTTGGAAGGAGTGCTGGAGTGCTATGCTCTCCCTAATCTCTCCAGATATTCAGCCATCATCCGCGTACCAGGGAGCGTCGCTAACCTTGCCTAACCCCTCCGGAGTGCTTGAAGCGACGAGCGTCGAAGCTGGCCGCCACGGCCTGCGCCACCAAGTGCTCTCGCCCATGGAGACGCTCGGCCAGTCCATCTCGACCATCGCCCCCAGCACCTCGCCGACTATGACGATCCCGCTCGTCTTTGCCGTGGCGGGTAACGGGACATGGCTCGCTTACCTGCTCGCCACCCTGTCCGTCCTGCTCATCGCCCTCTGCATCCGCAGCTTCGCCCGCGACTCCGCCTCGCCCGGCTCGCTCTACGTCTACGCGACCTCGACGCTTCCACCAGCCGTCGGAGCCCTCACCGCCTGGGCGCTTCTGCTCGCCTATATCGCCACCGGCTCGTCCGTCATCGGCGGCTTCGTCAACTACGGCATGGTCGTCCTCCAGACGCTGACGCCCTTCCGCAGCACCTCGCTCCTTACGCCGGTGCTCCTCGCCGTCTCCGTCACGGCGCTCTCCGTCTGGATCGCCTGGCGTGACGTCCGTATCTCCGCCCGCCTCATGCTCTGGATCGAGGGTAGCTCCGCACTCCTCATTGCCATCGTGCTTGCCGCCATCCTCGGTCGTCACGGCTTCCACGTCGACCTTCAGCAGCTTCGGCTGCAGGGCGCATCGGTGCAGGGAATCCGTCTCGGCATGGTGCTCGCCCTCTTCAGCTTTGTCGGCTTCGAGAGCGCCACCACCCTCGGACACGAAGCGCACCAACCCCTCCGCACCATCCCTCGCGCTGTCCTGCAATCTGCGATCCTCTGTGGTCTCTTCTTCATCCTCGCTGCCTACGGCGAAACCCTCGGCTACCGTCCGACGGGCAACAATCTGGGTGAGACGACAGCGCCGTTTCATCTCCTCTCGGGCCTCGTCGGGATGCCGGTCTTTGGGCCGCTGGTCGATATTGGCGTATTGATCAGCATGTTCGCTGCCACGCTGGGTTGCATCACGGCGGCGGCCCGCGTCCTGCTGCTGATGTCGCACAACCGTCTTTGCCACCAGTCCCTGCGTCGCATCCACCCGCGCAACCAGACTCCCGGAGCCGCTGTCCTCGTCGTCGGTACCCTCGCCGGACTGCCTGCTGCGTGGCTGGCTGGCCATGGCGCGAGTGGCTCGGATATCTACGGCTGGATGGGGTCGTTTGCCACGTATGGTTTCATCACGGTCTATGGCCTCGTTGCTATTGCCCTGCCGATTGCGCTGCACCGACGCCACAAACTCAACCCTGGCTACGTAGCGCTGTCGGTAGCGGCGACTGCAGCAATGCTCCTTGCTCTCGAGGGCAGCCTCTACCCCATTCCGCCGCGCCCTTACTCCTGGCTTCCTTACCTCTACCTGGCCTACCTCGCTGTTACGTCGGCCTGGTTCCTGGCGACTCGTCACCGCTCGTCAAAGTTGGGCTGACGGACAGTCTGAAAATTTCTTCCTGAGGTCCAAAGTGTTCATAACAAGGCACCTAAGTCTGGACTTAGTCGGGCAGGTCCAAGGCTGTACAGGCGCTTGCGATCGCTTTGAGCCCTGTTTGGGTGGCGAATTTGTCAAGTTGATGCAGAAATAATTCCGTGTCTCCTGAGACTGCGTTTCGGCTGCGGACTATTGGCGTTTCCGGCTGTCCGGGTTGTCGTAAAAGTTTTTTCTGCAAGTCCAAAGTGTTCAAAACAATGGACCTAAGTCCGGACCCTTGACGCTCAGGTCTTGGTGCCTGCTCGGGGTTTGGCCTCAAAAGGTCCTTCTGGAACTCTGAATTTGTCAAGAAACTGCACTTTTCAGGATGAGGACGCATAGATAGAAGAAGCGAGAACGAGATGAGGGGGTCTCTCCACTTCGCTGCGCTTCGGTCGAGATGACGAGCGTTGGCGATGGCGTTGGGAGTGATGGATTAGAAAACCAGGTTGGGCTTAGAGGAGGAAGCTGTTCGCTATCGCGATGGAAAGGTCGCTCCAGGCTATGGTTCCATGGGGTTGAGTAGCTGAGCTACAGGCTGGTGCTGTCCGATCCGACGGTTCAATGCCACGCCAGTAAGCTGTTGCTGCACTGCGGTTGCCATACTTTGATGGATGAGTTGAGCCGCCTTCTCGTAGCTCAACCCTTCGGGCCGGATGTTCGAGACGCAGTTCCGCTCGGCATCCGTTCGTCCGATCCGGGGATTCCAGGTCAGGTAGGCTCCGAGGGAATCGGGTGCGCTTAGCCCGGGTCGCTCACCGATCAGCATGAGCAGCATCCGCGCTCCGAGACGTTCGCCGATCTCGTCGCCGATCGCTACCCGTCCCTGAACCACGAGGCTAATGGGACCGAGCGTCGTTCCAGCTGCCAATAGCGGTAGAAGCTCGGTGAGCAGCGGAACGGCATGGCGATTGACCGCGAGCGCTGAAAGTCCATCAGCCAGCACGATCGCCAGATCGCAAGGTGCGGCCGCAAGCTCGGCCTCCGCCAATCTTCGTCCAAGGTCTGGTCGACGCAGGTAGACATTGCGATCACGCGCGGCCGAGTGAAGGACAGGTGTCTCTTCCGAGGTCCACTGCAGAGCCGAGCCAGACCGAAGAGCAGCTATCTCCTGCACCAAAGAGACTGTCGCCAACTCATCCTGTATTGCGTCCCGCGCGAACGCCTGATCCATCTGGAACGTTAGCAGCGAACGTGTCGGCAGGCTGACGCCAGTGATACCAAGCCCGACGCGGGCAGGAGTGGATTCGCCTTGGCGTAAGTGTCGAAGCTCATCCATCAGCGAGCCTCCGCACGTCGGGACCGCTTAAGAACACCAGGGCGTTGGTGGGGAGAAGGGAAGCAAATCCCTCCGCTTTGCTGCGGGATGACATACAAAGAGAGTCTGGATGAGATTGGGACATGGGCACTCGGGCGTTGGTCATACGGCAGCACCGAGCAGCATTCCGGCTACGTTTGCGGCGCGCAGCAGGTCGCGTTCCAGCCATGCTGCGAACTCTGGTGCAGGTCGCAGTCCGAGCACGCGCCGCACGTAGAGTGCGTCCTGGAACGACGTGCTCTGGTAGTGGAGCATGACGTCGTCGGCTCCGGGAACGCCCATGATGTAGTTCACGCCTGCGGTTCCGAGGAGCGTCAGCAGCGCGTCCATATCATCCTGATCCGCGTCGGTGTGGTTCGTGTAGCAGACGTCGCAGCCCATGGGAAGGCCGAGCAGCTTACCGGCGAAGTGGTCCTCGAGCCCGGCGCGGATGATCTGCTTGCCGTTGTAGAGGTACTCTGGCCCGATGAACCCGACGACGGTATTGACCAGCATCGGCTTGAACTGACGCGCAACCGCATAGGCGCGAGCCTCAAGGGTCTGCTGGTCGACTCCATGATGCGCATTGGCTGAGAGCGCCGAACCCTGACCGGTCTCGAAGTACATTACGTTCTGGCCGCCGGTCTCCTCGCCGATTCCGCCGCGCTGCAGGGACCGCGCCATTGCCTCCGCCTCGGCCAGCAGGCTCAACGACACGCCGAACGAGGTGTTGGTGCCCTCTGTTCCGGCGATCGACTGGAAGAGCAGGTCGAGCGGTGCACCAGTTTCGATCGCGCGCATCTGGGTCGTGATGTGGGCGAGTACGCAACTCTGCGTAGGGATCTGGAAGGTCTGGCGAACGTGGTCGATCATGCGCAGCAGATGCGTTACTGTTTCGGGATCGTCACTTACGGGATTGATCCCGATGACGGCGTCGCCCGAGCCGAGACGTAGACCATCCAGCATGGACACGGCGATGCCCATGGGATCGTCCGTTGGATGGTTTGGCTGTAGTCGGGTCGACAGCCTTCCGGGCAGGCCTACCGTGGTGCGGAAGCGCGTCACGACGTGAATCTTTCGGGCGACGGCGATCATGTCCTGCAACCGCATCAGCTTTGCCACGGCAGCAGCCATTTCGGGCATGATTCCCGGGGCAAGGGACGTAAGCTGTTCGCCGGTTGCGCCGTCGCTGAGCAGCCAGTCGCGGAACTCGCCGACGGTCAACCCTGCGACCGGCTGGAAGGCTTCGGCATCATGGTGGTCGATGATGAGCCGTGTGACTTCATCCGACTCATACGGAACCACGACCTGATTGAGGAAGGTTGCCAATGGCACATCAGCCAGCGCGATCTGAGCTGCTGCGCGCTCCTTTGCGGAGTCGGCTGCGACTCCGGCTAACTCGTCTCCTGACCGCGCTGGGGTGGCCCTGGCCAGCAGCGTGCGCAGGTCGGCAAAGCTGTAGGTGACGCCGCGGGATGTGTGGGAGAACGGCATCGGTGCTTAGTCCTCTCCGATGTCCTCGTTCCACACGGTTGGATTGGCCGCGATGTAGTCGCCGAGCATCGTCACGCACTCTTCAGAGTTAAGGTCGACGATGCGCACGCCGTCTTCTCGCAGCCAGTCGAGGCCGCCTGCGAAGTTTTGGCTTTCGCCGACGATGACGGTCCGGAAGCCGAACTGGCGGATGAGCCCGCTGCAATACCAGCAGGGGGCGAGGGTGGTAACCATGATTAGATCCCGATAGCTTCGTTGCCGACCTGCGCGCCGGAAGGCGTCGGTCTCGCCATGTGCCGAAGGGTCACCCTCCTGTACGCGGCGGTTGTGGCCCGAGCTGATCAGCTTGCCGTCCGAGGCAAAGAGCGCTGCGCCGATCGGGATACCGCCTTCTGCGAGACCTGTCCGTGCCTCGCCTATCGCTACATCCAACATCGACAGGAACTGAGCAACTTCATCCATGTGAGCAGCTTACAAGATGGTTTGCGAGAGTGCCGGAGCGATTCGGGGAAACGGTTACTTGACCATCAGCTGCATATCGTAGAGCATCGAAACGGGTTCCTTTGCTCCGATGCGAGGCCCGGTACAGGAGAGCAGAACATGACGAAGCTCGAAGATCTCGAAATTTGGTTTGTCACTGGCAGCCAGCATCTTTATGGCCCGGAAGCATTGACGCAGGTCGCGAACCACTCGCAGACGATTGCCACGTCGCTCGATTCCGAGAAGTCTCTGCCATTCCGCATCGTCTTCAAGCCGATTCTCACGACGGCAGAGGAGGTTCGCGGGCTCTGTCGCGAGGCAAACAACTTCACGAAATGCATTGGGCTGGTGTTGTGGATGCATACCTTTTCGCCGGCGAAGATGTGGATTGCCGGCCTGACCTCGCTCACCAAGCCCTTCCTTCATCTCCATACACAGTTCAACCGCGAACTGCTGTGGTCGTCGATCGATATGGACTTCATGAACCTGAACCAGGCTGCACATGGCGACCGCGAGTTTGGGTTTATCACGGCTCGCTTGCGGCTGGCCCGCAAGGTTGTTGTCGGCTTCTGGCAGGACCCGGAGACAGTTGCCGAGGTGGCAACATGGGCGCGTGCTGCGGCGGGATGGCATGAGTCGCAGAACCTGAAGGTGGCTCGCTTCGGTGACAATATGCGCGATGTCGCGGTGACGGAGGGCGACAAGGTCGCCGCGCAGGCACAGCTTGGCTACACCGTCGATGGATATGGCGTTGGTGACCTTGTGGCACGCATGAACCAGGTGAGCGATGCTGAGGTCGACAGGCTCGTCGGCGAATATCGTGAGGCGTATTCGATTGCGAAGGAGCATGACCAGCCAGCTTCGCTGAAGGTGGCTGCGAAGATCGAGCTTGGCTTGCGTGCGTTTCTGGAGGAAGGAAACTTCGGAGCCTTTACAGATACGTTTCAGGACCTGCACGGGCTCGAACAGCTTCCGGGCATCGCTACGCAACGGTTGATGGCCGATGGCTACGGCTTTGGCGGCGAGGGGGACTGGAAGACAGCGGCGCTGGTCCGAACCATGAAGGTGATGGCACACGGACTCCCCGGTGGAACCTCGTTCATGGAGGACTACACCTACGACTTCAGCGGAACGCCGAAGATCCTTGGATCGCACATGCTTGAGGTTTGTCCTACGCTTGCTGCGGCGAAGCCCTCGCTGGAGGTTCATCCGCTTGGGATTGGTGGCAAGGCCGATCCGGTAAGGCTGGTGTTTACGGCACCGAGTGGTGCGGCTGTGGTCGCGTCATTGGTCGATATGGGGAACCGCTTCCGCATGATCGTGAATGAAGTCGATGTTATCCAGCCTGAACAGCCACTGCCCAAGCTGCCGGTTGCGCGTGCGGTCTGGCTGCCGAAGCCAAGCCTCAAGGTGGCTGCGGCCGCGTGGATCTACGCTGGCGGCGCTCACCATACCGGCATGAGTCAGGCTCTGACGATCGACCATCTGGAAGACTTCGCGGAGATGGCCGGTGTGGAACTGATCCGCATCGACGCTGACACGCGAATCCATACCTTCCGGCGTCAGCTTCGCTGGGAGGAAGCGGCGTACTCTCGCAACCTGTAGATATAGAGGACGCTACTTCTTTTTGTTCTTAGGCTGCTTCGTCGTACCGCGGGGAGAACCGGTTGATTCCCGGACGACCAGCTCTGTGGTGATCTCATAATCCTGCCTGGGCGGGGCACCTTCGCTCGTCTCCACCTGTGCGCGCAGTGCTGAAACGGCTGCGCTCGCAATGTCCAGGCGCGACATCTGCACGGTGGTGAGGGGCGGAATGGTGACCTCGGCAAAGTGGATGTTGTCGAAGCCGATCACGGAGAGGTCATCGGGTACACGGAGTCCAGCGCGGTAGATCGTGTGCAGGACGCCGATGGCTGTCATGTCGTTCGAGCACATGACGGCGGTGGGAATGTCTTTGGCAGCGAGTAACTGCTTTGCGGCGGTCAAACCTCCTTCAAGCGTGTGGTCGCCTTCGAAGATGAGCGAGGGGTCGGGGCTGATCCCAGACTCTTCGAGTGAGGTTTGAAAAGCCTTGAGACGCGATTGCGCGGAGTGGAGCCGGGCTGGTCCGGAGATAAAGGCGATGCTCTTGTGGCCGAGGGCAGCGAGATGTTGAACCCCCTGCCGGATTCCATGGTGATAGTCGACCTTGAGGAGACTTACGCCCGGGCGTTCCGGACCGACATCGATAAAGACGAGGGGGACGTTGCGCAGGGCAAGCTGTTCGAGCAGGGGCTCTTCGATGCCGAAGGTCATGATGGCGACGCCGTCGACGTTCCGCTCGAGCATCCTGCGGATACATTGCGACATGCGCTTGGAGTCGTAGTTCGTGGAACTTACCAGAATCTCGTAGCCATGCTCTACGGCTACATCCTCAAAGCCCTGGATCAGCTCCGGAAAGAACGGGTTGGTGATTTCTGAGACGATAAGACCCAAGATCCAACTGCGGCCCGAGACGAGGGCACGAGCCTGGGTGTTCGGGAAGTAGTTGACCTCTTCAATAACCTTCCACACGCGCTTCGAGATCTTGGGATTGACCGTCGCGACTCGATTGATGGTGCGTGACACGGTAGCGATCGAGACGTTGGCAAGACGTGCAATGGTGCGGATGTCCATCCGTGCCGGGAGATTCGTTCTCTGTTTCCTGACACGAGGAGTAGGTGGGATCTCTTTCATTCCATTCAATCTACTAAATAACGCAATACTTGGGATTCTGATCTTGCGGAGCCAGGGCTCTTTTCACACTCAGGTTGGAAAGCCTAAGCTTGACGCCACTCGGATGTACACTGCCGAGAGCTTGTGATGAGGAAAGTGGTTGCTTCGAATGACACTGCGAAATACAGACACAATGCTTACACCTCGTGAAGCAGCTCGCATGCTCGGCATAAGTTATCCGACGATCAAGCAGTGGATATTGAACGGCAAACTGACGACGGTGACCACGCCGGGGGGACATCATCGTATTGCGGAAGAGGCACTACGGCCTTTCCTTGATCAAGATAGAGAGAGGCCGGCGGAACTTTCGCGGGAACGCTACCGACGCATCAGCGGGAGAAACCAGCTGCGAGGCAAGGTGGTCAGCATTCGGGTCGAGGGACTTCTTGCGGAGGTAGTTCTGGCGGTAGGTGATACGCATGTCACCGCCATCATTACGGCGGACGCTGTGCGGGAGCTTCAACTGAAGAAGGGCGATACGGCAGCCGCCCTCATCAAGTCGACCGACGTGATGATCGAACGCTTCGACGATGTGTAACGAGCCCTCGCGCCTGCATCTCTAATAGATTGACCGCACGTTTCGAGTCGTATAGATTCATGATGCGACGCGATGCGTGTTCGTCGAAGTACGATCCGTTCTAACTCCATCAATCTGTTCGCGAGTTCATTGGTTCTAACCCGATGCGAAGAACTGTTGCGTCCTGAGGAGTTTCCTGCATGAAAATGAAGCACTTTCTGTCCATTCTGTTCTTTGCTGTTCTGGCTACCCCTGTCGCTTTTACACAGATCGCCTCTAATCTCGAGGGTAATGTTGTGGATGCTTCGGGTGCGGCTGTCCCACGCGCAGTGGTTGCGTTGACCGAGGTGTCCACCAACATGCGTCAGCAGACGACTACGTCCGCCTCGGGCACCTACCTCTTCAGCCATCTCAATCCGGGAGGGTACCGGATCGATGTGATGGCTTCCGGCTTCGAACGTCTGAACCGAACCGGCGTAACAGCGACCGTTGGACAGACGGTGAGTGTGAACCTCGTTCTGACCGTAGGCTCAGATCAGCAGACGGTATCGATAAGCAGCGACGCGCCTGTATTCCAGGCGGCTGAAAGCGACATCGAGACGCATATCGCCGGTACTACGGTCGTGGCGATTCCGCTGAATAGCCGTAATTTTATCAATCTAGCAACGCTTGCTCCGGGCGTGTCGCTTCCTCCAGGAACGCTTCTTCCTCGTATCAATGGTGGGCGTCCCCGCACCAACGAGTATCTCTACGACGGCATCTCCGCTCTACAGCCCGAACCGGGTCAAGTCGCTTTTTTCCCGATCATCGATGACATTCAGGAGTTCACCGTCGAGGCAGATAACGTGCCGGCAGAGTTTGGACGCTTCAACGGAGGTGTGGTCAATGTGGCCACTCGTTCCGGTTCCAATGCACTGCATGGCAGCCTCTTCGAGTTCTTTCGCAACGAAGACCTGAATGCGCGCAACTACTTCTCCAGCACCGGAGCAAAGCCGGAGTATCGTCGCAATCTCTATGGAGCGACGCTCGGCGGTCCCGTTCTCCACGACCACCTTTTCTTCTTCGGCGATTACCAGGGGATTAAAGCCCTTATCGGCCGAACAGTCATCTCGACCATACCGACCCTCGCGGAACGCCAGGGAATCTTCACAAGCGTGTCCCACATCTACGATCCTGCTACGACAACGACAACTGGTGGGAAGTTTGTTCGTAAGGAGTTCACAAACGACGTGATCAACACGCCGATCGACTCTGCAGCGAAAGCTCTGCTCGCCCGTTTCCCAACGCCTACGACCTCTGCTGCAGCCAATAACTACACACGAACGGCCAACGATGCCGACCACCAGAATCAGTTTGATTTTCGAGTGGATGGAGCACTGCGGGGTAAGGATCGAGCGTTCGGTCGCTACTCCTACTTTAGTGATGTTGAGCTTCCTGTTACCCCTCTGCCAGACGGGAGCGGTGCGGTTACCGGGTCAGTCATCGGTACGGGCGGTGTCGTAGGGCTTTCTCACGTCCTTGGTCAGCAGGCGGTGTTTGATGAGACCCATACCTTCTCTCAACATCTGCTCAACGACTTCCATCTGGGATATACCCGACGTGGAAATACGATCGCGGGTCCTTCTCTCGGCAGCACAGCGTCCGCAGCACTGGGGATTCCCGGCATCCCGACGAACGCGGCATTCAACGACGCTCTTCCGCTATTTACGTTCACGGGCTTCCAGCAGCTTGGTCCTTCAGCGAGCACCTTCTCGCAATACCAGACCGCGGTCTGGCAGGCAGAAGAGATGCTCGTCTACACGCGAGGCCGACACGCTCTCAAGATGGGGGCAGACCTTCGCTTTTATCAATTGAATGCGATCTCTCCACCGAACCCCACGGGTTCTTTCGCCTTCACGACGACTGGAACAAACCAGCAGGGTGTAACGAACACTGGTAACTCGGTAGCGAGCTTTCTACTTGGCCAGGTGGATACTTTCTCAATCGATCTGCAGCAGAGCACTATCCGCCCGCGCGATCATATTCAAGAGTATTTTCTCCAGGATGATTGGCGGGTGTCTGATCGCCTCACGCTCAATCTCGGTGCTCGCTGGACGTTGCATTCTCCGTCTACAGAAAAGAACAATCAAGGTGCTGTCTTCAACTTAGGTACGCAACAACTTGACTACGCCGGAGTGAATGGGAATTCCAAGAGCGCCCGTGAACTTCACTATACGAATGTTGCACCGCGAACGGGTTTCACTTATTTGATCAGTCCGAGGACCGTGGTTCGTTCGGGATTCGGCATCGTCTTCATCGATCAATCAGGCATCACGACACCATTTACGTTGCCGCAGTTCCCCTTCATTCAGAACGTGCAACAGAGAACTCAGGACAGCATCAACTCGGCTTTCAAACTTGCGAATGGTCCTACTGTGGCGCCAATTGCGCTCACTGCAAATGCAGGCCTGGGACAAAGCGTCTACACGGCGAACCGCACCGCAGGCTCCGGGTATGTTGAACAATGGAACCTGGCATTTGAACACCAGGTGACCAACAGTCTATCTGTCGACCTCGCTTATGTCGGCTCTCACATTGTTCATGTTGGCATACCTGATTCGAATCTCAACCAGTTGACCGCATCGCAGCTTGCACAAGGCCTTACGAATCCAGCGTCACTTACGGCACAGGTTACAAACCCTTACTTTGGACAGATTCCCATCTCCAGCACCATCGGAGGTAAGACAGTTGCAGCGGCACAACTTCTAAAGCCGTATCCGCGCTTTCAGAATGTAGCCACCTATCGAAACAACAGTGGGACCGCAAACTACAACGCTTTCGAAGCCAAGATAGAAGAGCGTATCTCGCATGGACTCTTCTTCCTGTTCGCCTATACGCATTCGAAGTTGATCGATGACGCCTCTTCGGTCTTTTCATCCACGGTATTATCCTCGCCGAACTCGAGTAGCCTCATCGCCGCTGACACCTTCCGTCCTTACCTGGAACGCGACTCTTCAAGCGGAGATATGCCGAATGTCACTTCAATAGCCGCGACCTACGACCTTCCTGCGGGGCGAGGTCATCGATTGGCATCAGGCGGAGTTAGCAACCTGGTGATTGGCGGGTGGGCTCTCAATACGATAGCTTCGATTCAATCAGGCATGCCCGTCACTGTAACGCAGGCTACGAACAATAACGCGTTCGCGGGCTTTGCGTTGCAACGGCCAATGCTCGGTGCCAATCCAAGCCTGGCTCCAGAGCTGCGTACGCCAGCACACTATTTCAATACGGCTGCTTTTGCGACCGCTCCGCAATTCATCCTGGGCAACGCATCTAGAAATCCAGTACGCGGCCCTGCGTTTCGGGATCTTGACGTGGCCCTCGTCAAGCACACTCGATTTACAGAAAAAACGGATGCAGAGTTCCGCGCGGAGGTCTTCAATGTTACGAACACTCCTGCTTTCGCTCAGCCCAACGGGGGTTTTGGCTCAGCAGCCTTCGGCAGCATCACTGCCACATCGACAGAACAGCGGGTCGTTCAGTTCGCTCTGCGGCTAAGTAGATAAGGTTGATGGCAGACTGCATCGCCAACGGCCCGCTATAAGTTCCTCACTATCGTTCTAGCCCATGCTACTAAGTAGTGTGGCGATAGCTCCTACTAACAGACTATTTTGTTCTGACGTCCGAACGGCCACTCTTAGATGACCAGGCGATAAAGCCTCATAGTCGCGGCATGATCGGAGCACGATATGGTGCTCGATCAACATTCGCTGCCAAAATGTCAGCTCGTTGATTTCTTGTGGAAGGCGGAGTAGCAGAAAATTAGCGGATGATGGATAAGTAATGACTCCAAGCTCATTTAGAGAAATCTCGAGGACTTGCCTTCGTTGCTCGTTGAGACGCCTTGTATGGGCTGGATAGGTCTCATCCGCAAGAGCTGCAATAACAGCCACAGCAGCGAGATTAGTGATTGGCCACGGCGGTAGGTTCGCCTGAAGTGCCGCGGACTTCTCTGAAGAAGCGATAGCATAAGCCACTCGCAACCCTGGTATCGCGTGAAATTTAGTAACTGAGCGAAAGATGATCAGGTTGGGAAAGCGATCGATGTAGGCAGCTGCAGATTGGGCAGGCTCGTAATCGATAAAGGCTTCATCGAGCAAAACATACATGCCTCGTTGCTCGGCTTGTGCTACGAGAGCAACGATCGAAACAAGATTGCACAAGACCCCTGAAGGGTTTTGGGGATTGGCCAACAGTATCGCATCATGATCGCCTGTAGTCAGCTTTTCAATCTCATATATAAATCCATGCTGTGACGACAGGTGACAGGGTGTCACACGCATCTGTGCTCGTTCCAAGGCTATCCGGTATTCGTTGAAGGCGGGGACTGGCAGGAGACAATGGCGGATTAAGAGCGCTTTGAGGGCCGCGTCGAGTAACGGGACGAAGCCGTTAGCTATGGAGATTTGTCCAGGTTGAACGGCTATGTTCTTTGCGATGGAAAGTTTTAGGTCTGTGTGATCCAGATCAGGGTAGTTGGTAAGAACCGAAACATCCTCAAGGGCCACGCGCAGGGATGACAGAACCGACAGTGGTGGACCGTCCGGGTTTATGTTCGCGCTGAAGTCAAGCAATTCTGTAGCAGCAACTCCGAATTGTGCGCTTAGCCCGCGAAGCTGGCCACCGTGGGAAGGGAGCGGAGTCATAGTGTTGATACTCGTGGCTTACCTTGGATTAACGCAACGAGCGCGCCCGCAGCTATTCCAAGAGCACAGACAAGAGAAACCAGATGGCGGGCCTGCATCGCCTTTGCGGGAGTCGCACCTGAAAATTCGAACCCTATGATTGGTGCTGGAATGAGTTCGCCTGTATAGGTATTGTTGCCGCCCAGTTGAACCTGAAGTGCACCCGACATAGCGCTTTCTGGTTGGCCTGCATTCGGGCTCTTATGCCTCGACCCGTCGCGTCTCCATGTTCGTAAGGCTGCGTTTGCATCGGCTGACGCACTCATAGTAGAGGCAGCGATGATTCCTAAAGCTGTGAGCCGCGAGGGTACGAAATTCGCAACGTCGTCCAGACGAGCCGCGAACTTTCCGAAGTATACATAGCGTTCGTCTGCATGACCGATCATTGAATCGAGTGTATTAATTGCCTTGTAGGCCATGGCAAGCGGCACGCCACCGAGGCTCATGTAAAAGATCGGTGCGATGACTCCGTCAGAGGCACTCTCAGCAAGTGTCTCGATGACCGCGCGGCTGATCTCTCGCTCGTTCAGGTCGCCAGTGTCGCGGCCAACAATTCTCGCAAGGTTAAGACGCGCCGACTTAAGATCATCATCGGTGAGCGATCCAAGCACTCTACCTGCCTCTTGATCGAGACTCCGTGCCGCAAGGCAAGTCCAGCCTAGACATAGTTCCGCAATTATCCCAGAGGTCTTCGACCTGCGGTATATGAACTCTATAAGTCCGTCGGTGACGCAATATGCAGAGCTAACTAGTGCAATTGTCAGCACCATACCACTAACAAATTCCAACCCGTCGCTTTGACCTGGGGAGCGAAGAAGAGACTCTCCGTTTGTGACAGCTTTTCCTATCAAACGGACTGGGTGGGGAAGTGATTCGGGGTCCCCGGCCAAGACGTCTATGAGATACACGGCGGGTAGGAGCAGATGTCGTTTCAAGTGAGCGACTCCCGCGCAGTTGAGGCTACTGGCTTCTCATAATGGAGACCAACCCAAGAGAAGATTTCCTGCATGTCAAGAGACCGTTGAACTTCTTCTGCTAAGCGATCGAGGGAGTTGATCCGTTTCTGCTGCCAGTTGTCAAAGACTTCAACCGGAGAAAGCCGGTAAAAAGCTCGAGCTGCCGCGAGGAAGGTATGACGAAACGCGTCTTCATCAAATAGTCCATGTAAGTAGGTGCCAATGACACGGCCTTCTTGAGCAACACATCCATCACCAAAGCTGTCACTGATCTGGCTAGATTTTTCTGCACGGATTAATTTCGCGAATTGGTCCGCTGATTCAAGATAAGTTGTCTCTCCGATGTGAATCTCATATCCTGAAATCCGAATGTCCAAGCAAGGATGTCCAAACAGTTTGCCGGAAACAAGTCGGCCTGTCGTCAGGCTTGTTACTTTCTGAGGCTTCATGGTGGTGTGGATCGGGAGTAGTCCGAGACCATACGTGGTTCCGGCAGACTCCATTGCCTCGGGGTCTAGAATCTGCTCCCCAAGCATCTGCATGCCTCCGCAAATACCGACAATCAACCCCATCTTTGCATGTTGAAGTAGCTTGTGCTCAAAGCCTTTGGCACGCAACCATACGAGGTCATCCACCGTCTGCTTGCTGCCTGGAATGATTACAACATCAGCGTATGAAATCTGTTCTGCCCTCTTACAAAAATGAAGGTCTACGGATGGCTCTGCACGAAGCGCATCGAAGTCTGTGAAGTTGGAGAAAGATGGGAAGGAGATTACCGCTATGCGCAGAAGGCGATTTGAGCTAGCTTCGGGCTCCCAGAATGACTTACTGTCTGAGTTTATTGCCGGAAGGCCCAAACTATCTTCTTCTTCGAGCAAAAGATCAGAGATATAAGGAACTACACCTAGACACGGTTTTTGTAGGCGGTCCGCAATCATGCGGGTTCCCGGTCGGAGCAACGCTAGATCACCACGAAATTTGTTGATGATAAAACCTGCGATGCGGGCTTGCTCTTTTTCTTCGAGTAACTGCACTGTGCCTAAGAGTGCAGCAAAGACACCACCGCGATCGATGTCCCCCACTAAGAGGCATTGAGCATCGGCCATCTCGGCGATGCGCATGTTGACGATGTCATGCTCCTTCAGGTTGATTTCAGCTGGTGAACCGGCTCCTTCAAGGATGATGACATCATTCTTCGCTGCAAGATTCTCATAGCTTTCGCGGACGACCGGCATCAGTTCTTCAACACGGCGAAGATGATAATCAGAGGCAGAAAGCTGACCCCAGATCTTTCCGCGAACTACCACCTGGGAAGACATGGCACCCGATGGTTTGAGCAGAATTGGATTCATATCTACGGAGGGTGGAATACTCGCAGCCTCCGCTTGTAACGCCTGGGCACGACCTATCTCCAGACCCTCTATGGTGGCGGCAGAATTGAGGGACATATTTTGTGATTTGAATGGTGCTACACGGTATCCTTGCTGCGCAAAGATACGGCAAAGTGCCGCGGTGAGTAAAGATTTACCAACATGAGAGCTGGTCCCAAGTACCATGATTGCACGCGCCTTCATGGAAGAGAGCTTTCAGAGTATGAATCGTAGGAGATGACTGCCTCAAGCGGCAAGCGCTTTTCCCAACCGTGACGTTCAAGCTCTGGAAAATCATCAAAGCTATCCACATAACCAATGCAAAGATATGCAACCGTTAGAAGATGATCGGGAATGCCAAGGGTAAGCCGAAGAGTGTCAGGGTCAAGAATACTGACCCAGCCGACACCGACACCTTCCGCCCTCGCAGCTAACCACAAATTCTGAATAGCGCACACCGTCGAATAGACGGCAGTCTGCTGCATGGTTTGGCGTCCCAATTTATGGCCGCGCTCGCTCCTGTGATCGCAGACAACGCAGAGATTCTGTGGTGCTTCTAGAATGCCCTCCAGCTTCAGGGTTTTATATAGATCCCGCCGATCTCCCGCATAGCTCGATGCAGCAATGGCGCTGGCCTCCTTGAAGTTATTGTGAATGGCCATTCTTGTCGAGAGATCGCGGATCACGATGAAGCGTGTAGGTTGCATCAATCCAACAGACGGTGCTTGATGAGCGGCTTCGAGAATACGGTTCAGAACATTCTCAGGGAGTGGGCGCTCCGAAAATCCCTGTCGCACGTCGCGCCTCGCTGCGATGGTTTTATAGACCGCGTCACGTTCGTGATCACTGAATGATTGTGGTCCACTCATCGTCGAACTACCATGCTCGAGACCATTTCGGGCCGGTCTTACTCTCGTCACGCAATCGAGCGTCGATGCCTGCTTTAAGTTCAATAAGTCTGCCGAACAGCCAGATGGCGTCCGACAGTCGATTGAGATAGGGAATTACGAAGGGCTGGACGATGCCACCCTGTTCTACGAAGCGAACTGCAGCCCGCTCGGCACGACGACATACAGTGCGAGCGACCTCATAAGCGGCAGATTCTGTGTGGGCACCAGGCAAGGACCAGTCTGAAAGAATGCCTTCAGTTGCTTCGATGGTATGCACCAGGTTCGTCAGCATTTCGACGTCCTCGGCTGTAATGACCGGCGGCTTCTTGGCACTCTCAGGCGGCGTCGCAAGAGCTGAGCCAACCCGAAAGAGGGTCCGCTGTATCTCTTCCGTCCAATCCTTAATGCTTTTGTCTTGGCAGATGCTTCGTGCAAAACCCAAAACCGTGTTGAGTTCGTCCACCGAGCCGTACGATTCAACTCGCAGGTCTGCCTTCGAAATGCGAATGCCTCCAGCAAGGCCGGTCTGGCCACCATCTCCGCGTGTAGTTGCAATACTCATAAATATCTCCTCACAGTGTGAAAGGTACGAAGGTCTCTTCTATCGTGACACATAGCTTCTTGATGAGCCGCGGCCGATCATATTCCAAGACAAGAGAATTATCTAAAAAATCGGCTACTAACGGTGGAGACTGAGAGAGAAGAATCGCTTCCGGAAAAAACCATGGCTGCGTGGCTCCTAGCTCTTCCAGTGTTCTTGCTCGCACTATAACGGCTGGAAGTATATAAACGCCGGCCTGCATCAGAGCAAAAGCACGATGATAACCATCGCGCAGGAACCAGCGCTCTCGATACTGAGCGACTTCAAAGAATGGACTTCCCCCGTGTACAACCAAGGGAGACAGCTTGTTGCTCGACGGGCGGAAATGAACGTTGGGATCATCTGTCTGCAAGAGATAGCGCGTGTTGTCCTTCTCGCGTTTCAGATCGTAAGTGACAGGCCTGGGGTCAGCGAAAGAGAACTGCACTAATGCGCTCTCGTCGTCATGTTTCGGCACAGCATCGAGGACTCGTTTTGAGCTGAAAAAAATGCGGCGCTGAAAGGCAAGAAGCGACCGAATATCAACAACGCCTAGTGTCCAATCAAGCCCAGCCATCTCCTCCCTGAGATCTAAACGCGAAGAATGGTGATCGAGAAGAGGAATAAACCTTTCGTTTACATCGGGGACGATAATGTCTAAGAGTTGGTAGGCCTTTCTTAGAGCCACCTGCTCGCACGCTCTTTCTACTTTTCCTGATTCACAGGCTGGACGATACTCACTCGTGTCGAAGCCCCAGCCTGCCAACTCTCGAACGTGAACGTTCTGGTGGCTCATCGCTGACGCTCGCTTTTGCGTGTTGATGCCGATAGTGGATAATCGAAAAAGCTACAGTATGGTTTGGTTAATTCCCACGATGAACCGCTGTTAAGACCGCATAGTTCCGTCAAGATAACTTGCATGGCTCCAGCGTGGGTGACCACAGCGCATCTTTGGTTGATTGTGAGTTCTTGAAGCTGAGCTATCTCTGTCAAGATTCGTTTCTTGAAGGTCCCATATTGTTCTCCGCCAGGAGCAGATGCATCGGGGAAGGCCTCTAGCCATAGCTTTGAATACGCGGGGTCTCGTTGCTCTATCTCTAGCCAGGTCAATCCCTCCCAGTCTCCAAAACCTATTTCTCGCAAGTTTTTACGTTCTATGACCGGAGCATTGGAACTCTTGGCGACTGCTTCAGCCGTCATCTTTGCCCGCTGGAGGTCGCTGGTATAGACGGAATCGATAGGCTCGTTCTCCAGAGATTTAAGAAGCTCTAGCAGTTGTCCATGTCCCGCAGAGTTGATCGGCGGATCCGAATGACCACAAAATGTGCCAGCCATGCGTGTCTCTGCATGTCGAATCACTAAAAGGCCGCCGTAATGAATCATACGGTCCACGCACCAGCAAGATAAACACCGATCTCTGTAAGTTGGTTCGTTGCGCCGAAGCAATCACCGGTAGCGCCGCCGAGCTTACGTCTATAGAGGAACCCGCTTAGAAGGGTCACTACGACTGCTGCGACGATCGGTGCGAAGGCGTGAGACCGCAGTGCTATGAAAGCAATTGCGAAGCTATAGAGCGTTCCCGAGACCAGGGTGCTGCGTGTTATGGTTCCGGCGATGCGAGCCCCCTGATGACCCGATGGCTTATCTGAGGATGGATGGCCTGTGGGGGAATCAAGACTGCTTGCAGCCTGAAGATAAAAGCCCAGCGGAAGCGCCGTCCAACGCGAAAGTACATGCGCCGTGATGAGGTAAGCCAATACCTCCTGCATTGTTATAGAGGAGAGCAAGACTATCCTGGCTAGCAGGCTGGTTGTGAGAGTAGCAGCCCCATAGGTTCCGATGCGGCTATCGCGCATGATGCGCATGATTTGAGCACGATCCCATCCGCCCCCAAAGCCGTCTGCCGCATCAGCGAGGCCATCCTCATGGAGGCATCCGGTGAGGAGCATAAGGAAGATCACTACCATCAGAGACGTAGTTAGTCTCGGTAGATGTGGCGCCACAAGTAAATTAGTAGCTCCAGCGAGTGTTCCTACAAGTAGACCTACGAGCGGGAAAAATTTGACACTGCACGCGAGCGAGTCAGGCCGATACGAAGGCAGTGGCACCGGGATGCGGGTTAGAAAGTGGATCGCGGTGAGAAGATCCTCGTAGTACTTTTGTAGAACCCCAAGGCCGTTCATTGTGAAGCCTCGCTCACCTGGGCTGAAGCGAAGGTTGCCATCTCTGTATACAGCCGAATAGCAGACTCCAGAACCGAAAATGCGAGAACAGCTCCCGTTCCTTCGCCGAGACGCATGCCTAGATCAAGTACAGGAGTAAGTCCTAAGAAATTAAGTAGAAGCTTATGTCCCGGCTCTTTAGAGCAATGACCGGCAATCAAATATCCAGCAACATGGGGCTCCATCGCGACTGCGAGGGCTGCTGCAACAGCAGAGATAAAGCCGTCGACTACAACAACTAGTTTCCTCTGAGCAGCGGCTAGAATCATTCCTGTCATCGCAGCAATCTCAAGCCCGCCAACGCAGCGAAGGATCTCCAGAGCAGAATGCGTGGAGGCAATGCTGATCGGCGAGTCAAAATATTTATGCTGAGCTGCACGAACCGCGCTAAGTTTCCGCGCATAGGCTGCAGGTTCGACGCCCGTACCTAAACCTGTAGCCAATTCGGGTGTCGATCCTGTGAGTTGGCAGGTAATGACACTGGCGGCAGTGGTGTTGCCGATCCCCATCTCCCCGATCGCGACGACGGCATGACCTGCTGCAGCGGCTCTATCGGCCATGCTTATGCCGACAGACAAGGCGGCCGCAAGTTCTTCGTCAGTCATCGCAGCTTCGTGCAACATGTTTTTTGTTCCTCTGCAGACCTTGCAGTGGACTAACCCAGGGAGCGCACCAAAGTCCGCATCGACTCCCACATCGACAACCGTAAGAGTGGCGTTGTGAAGTCGAGCGAGAACATTAATCGCTGCGCCTCCCGAGACAAAGTTGAGCACCATCTGGTGGGTGACCTCACGAGGATAAGCACTTACACCTTCCTCAGCTACACCATGATCTGCTGCAAAGATGTAGACGCCCTTGCTCATTGGTTCATTGAAGGGTCCATCATGAATAGCTACTATCTGCGCGGCAAGGGGCTCCAGGCGCCCGAGACTGCCTAGAGGTTTGGTCAGGGTATCAAGATGTCTTTGAGCTCGAAGTCGAGCAGGCTCACTCACAGGTGCAATCGATTGAATGACCCGGCTAACAAGCGTGTTACTTAGGGAATTCATGAAGTAATCTCGGGAGCATTCATTGGGTGAAGAGACGCTCCGTCGTAGCGGACTTGCGTTCGACGCGCTGCTTCGACTAAATGCATGGCTACGAGAGGATTGGCCATAAAATGGAGATGCACGTAGCTTGCTAGAGTGTTACCAACTCCGTAGCCCTCAAGCTCTTCACGATCAGAGAGAGAGTAGTGAACACGATAACTAGTCTCAGTCGGACTCACCTTTGTGATATGCGAGTAGTGGAAGCTGTGGCCCCGGATCGTGGTCCCACTTGGTCCAAGCAGGCAGTTCTGAGTAAATTCGACAGTGACATAGCCGAACCGCACCAGCTTATTTGTCATTTCCATCGCGAAGGGCAAAACACCCACCATCTCATGGTCTTTGCCATCGCTCGTCGTAAGCTGCCGTGAGAGATAGATCATTCCTCCGCATTCGGCGTAGATCAATCCTCCTAATGCAGAGAACGTCCGGATGTCTTGTAGCAAGCTTAGATTCTTGCTAAGTTGCTCCGCGTACAACTCTGGGTAGCCTCCACCAAAGTACAAGGCATCGAGGTTTGACGGAAGCTGCGCATCATTCAGAGGGCTAAATGAAATGAGTACGGCACCCTGTTTGCGGAGCAAGTCAAAATTATTTTCATAGTAAAAAGAGAAAGCTCGATCACGAGCCACTCCTATTCTGACGGCCGACAGTTCGGGCTCCCATGTCGCAGTGTGAAGAGGTGTTACTTCCTCGACATACTCGAGGGCGAGGATTCGCTCCAGATCAAAGTGCTTTTCAGCTAGCGCCGCAAGAACATGAGTGAGTTCCTTTGTGGCGCATTCATCGCTGACTGCTTCCTCCACCGTCTGCAAGCCGAGGTGACGTTCGGGGATGGTGATCTCAGGATTTCGTGGAAGCCAGCCAAGGACAGGAGTCTTGCATGAGGCGTCGATGGCAGTTTGCAGCATTTTGAAGTGACGCTCACTGGCGCAACGATTAAGGATGACCCCGGAGATTACCAGCTGCGGGTCAAATAACTCAAAGCCGAGCACGACCGCAGCAATGCTTCGCGCGCTCTTTGCCGCATCGAGAACGAGCACCACTGGTAGCTTCAGCAGTTTGGCGATCTCTGCGCTGCTGCCCGTTTCACTGATTCCACTCTTCCCATCGAAGAGGCCCATCATTCCCTCGACGACCACTGCATCGACATCGCTTGTCGCTTCACGAAAGAGCGTTCGATTGGCCTCCTCAGTGAGCATCCACGTGTCTAAATTTCGTGCTGCACGGCCCGAGATGCGCGCGTGATGACCAGTGTCGAGGAAGTCGGGGCCTCCTTTAAACGCCTGCACCACTTGACCTCGTTTGACGATTGCCGCGAGAAGCGCGAGAACGACCGTAGTCTTCCCCACTCCACTCGCAGTGCCTGCGATGAGCAGGCCCTTCAAGACGTGAACCCGGGTTGCAAGCTTCCTTTGAGAACGAGTGGAAGACCTGCAATCATCAGCAACACGTTATCTGACTGTGCTGCGATACGTTGATTGATCTCCCCCACCAGGTCACGATAACGCCTTCCGAGCGGGTACTCAGGAACGATGCCGCTCCCAACCTCATTTGAGACAATCACCACTGAACAGGAAACAGAGCTAAGAGCAGCGGAGAACGCGCCTAGACGAGCCTCAAGTTTCGAGTTGTGGTCTGCTTCTTCTTCAAGCAGGTTTGCCGCAAAGAGCGTCAGGCAATCGACGAGGATCAAGTCGCAATGGGACGATGCAGATTCCAGAGCGCCACCCAGATCCAAAGGCTCTTCTATCGTCGTCCAGTGTGCAGGACGATCGTTCCGATGGCGTTGGATCTTGCTACGCATCTCGTCATCATTGCGCGCTTCGGCCGTCGCGACGAAGGTGACACGGTCCGATCGCTCAGCAAGCTGCTGTGCATACCGGCTCTTGCCGCTACGCACACCGCCGAGAACAAGCGTTACGTATCTCGAAGGTAGGTCGTGCATGTGACGCTCCTTGCATTTGCACGCGGACGTGCAGAAAGCAGAGCGGGAACTATAGAAAGGCAGCTGCCACATCGCCCCCAATGGGACCATGTGGATATGCTCTTCAACTCTCCCAGCGAAGTTGAATGTAGCCCAATCGCATCTGGCCGGTCTTCTGACTTGCGCTTCATTGAACTTTGAACGGCCTTCCCAGGAAGATTTCCCCAGTGGCTTTAGATGTTCAAGCTCTCAACGCTTACAGCTACGGGGTAGCGACGGATTTGCACCGTCTTCCCGAACACCAGATGTTCGATTTATATCCTGAACAGTGAGGGGGGTCAACCGGTAAGCGCTTGCGAAGATGCGTTCCAAGCTTTCTCTGAACTCACAAGCCGTGTTGGCTCCCTGACATTGCCGTAGTAGTCGTTGTCATTTCGATATGCAAGTCCTGTATGGCTGGTAACTCCTGAAACCGAAGAAAGCGTGCTCGCATTGCATCTGCAATCTTGCCGGTCTGCCCGAGCGCGTTAGACGCATCTTCTGTATCGATGACCAAGGCGGCGCATGACAGTTGCCGCGCGGCTTCCAGAGCCTCTTGCCAAGGATCGCCCTTGTTGATGGAGACGTTGGCACGACCGTCAGTCAACAACAAAAGCAACGTCGAAGGATCTACAAACTCTTGCGCGAGGCTTAGCGCGTGTGCAAGCGGAGTGCGGCCGCCCGTAGGCAGATATTCGAGAGCTCTCAATGCGTCGGCAAGCAACTCTGTAGGCTCGAGTAACACCTCTGCGGTGACACCTCGAAAGATGATGATCGCAACCTCATCTCCGCGCCTGAAGGAGCGTGTAAGCAGACTGGCGACTGCCCCCTTTACAGAGCGCATCCGCTCCTGTGCCGCGTGGGAACCGCTCGAATCGATCACGAATAAGTAGCGGGTGCCGGGCCTCGAAGCACGCACCTGTTCGTGCAGATCAGAGCTGCGGGGTTTCAGAGTACCTGTCTCGCGAAGCGCATGCTTGAGCGTGGCGTGGAGATTGAGTTCTATGGGAGTATCCGCTTGACGAGCACCTATTACGGCCCCACGGTTTGCGGTACCTGTAGAGGAGATAACCGCAGACTTCCGTGGATCAGAAGAGGTGACAAGGAGAGCAGGCGCTTCAACCTCCTTCGGTTTGAAGATCCGCTCCTCTATTGCTGATTCTTGATTTTGTGACTGAGATGCCGTCTCCGGCGGCTTGGTATCGGCTTTTGACGGAGGTGGAGGCGGTCGCTGCGGACCCCTGTCTCGCGACCGATGGGCAAGTACAAGAGGAAGCACGGTCACCAGATGGTGCGACTCAACGGAAGCATCGCCATCTAGGGCAGCCAATGACATGGAAGCTCGCATGATTGCCAGGTCAGCTCGAAGGGACCGAACACCGTGTTCACAAACCATTGCACTAATCTCGGCAAGTATTTCGGTTGAGCAGATCACATGAGGCAGAGACTTTCGCGCTGTAGCGATCCTCATTTGAAGGATCTCCTGATCGCGAGACCAGTCTCGTCCAAATGCCTCAAGGTCACGATCGAAGCTCATGCGACGCGCGAGTACTTCGCTGCGCTCTAACGGGTCGAGCGACGCGGCAATGTCGACAGAGAGCGCAAACCGGTCGAGAAGCTGTGGACGAAGTGACCCTTCTTCGGGGTTCATGCTGCCAAGCAGGACAAACTCCGCCGGGTGGCTCGCACTGAGGCCGTCGCGTTCGACTACGTTGACGCCGCTCGCAGCGGTATCAAGGAGAGAGTCGCCAAGGTGAGCAGGAAGGAGATTGATCTCGTCGACGTAGAGTACGCCTCCATGCGCCTCTGAGAGCAGACCCGGCTTTAGCATGGGCTTGCCCGCGAGTGTGCTCTCGAGGTGCAGGCCGCCAAGCAGCCGGTCCTCCGTAGCGCCGATCGGCAGATTGATAAACGGAGCAGGGGAGGGAAGCAGTGCAGCCAGAGCGCGCGCAGTCGTTGTTTTACCGGCACCTTTATCGCCGCGCAAGAGCACGCCAAGCCTCCAATCCACTGCCGCGAGTAGAAGAGCCAGCTTCATCTGCTCCTGGCCGACGATCGCCGAGAATGGATAGGTGCCCCCCTTCAAGAGACTGCCTCCCGCTTGTGTTCGCCCCGCGCCTCAAGCAGCGTTTCAGCCTCCAGCAAGACCTGCCGAAGAGCATCGAGAGTCTCTGGAGCAGGATTTTCCCAGAGTTCGCGTTTTGCCGCCTCCAGTAGACGTTCCGCGATTGCGTTCAGAGCCCATGGATTGGAAGCGCCGAGAAACTCGCGCATCTCTTGAGAAAGCGCATAGTGCTCTGCGAGTCCTTCGTAGATGAAGTCTGGAGCGATCTGCGCCGTGGCATCGAAACCAAAGATGTAGTCCACGGTGGCAGCTAGTTCAAGACCTCCCTTATAGCCATGCTGCTTGATGCTTTCGATCCACTTCGGATTGATGACTCGCGATCGATAGACGCGCAAAGCCTCTTCCTTCAAGTCCCGAATCTGGGCAGACTCCGGGCGTGAGCTGTCACCGAAGTAGGCCTTGGGTTGATTACCCGTCAACGCGCGGATCGAGGCAATCATTCCACCGTGAAACTGGAAGTAGTCATCGGAATCGAAGATGTCGTGTTCACGGTTGTCTTGGTTATGAAGCGCAACCTGGATGGATTTCAGACGCTCCGCAAAGACAGGTTGAGCGTCTACGCCGTCCGCACCCTTGCCATAGGCGTATCCGCCCCATGCAAGAAATGCGCGCGCAAAGTCCTGATCGCCCTGCCAGTTCCCACTCTCAATCAGCGGCAGGATACCCGCGCCATAAGAGCCTGGTTTGGACCCGAAGATACGATATCGGGCCTGCGCCTCAGCCTCGTGCGCGGGCAGTTCCTGGTGTGCTTGCAGATCGGCCAGATAGTGTTTTTTGGGATAGTTCTGATCCAGTGGTTCATCAAGTTCGACGACCAGCGACACAGCCTGATCAAACATCTCAATCAAGTGAGGAAAGGCATCGCGGAAGAATCCGCTGATGCGAAGCGTGACGTCAACTCGCGGCCGGCCCAATTGATCAAGTGAGATCGCAGAGATCCCTTCCAGTCGTCGCGACTGCGCATTCCACAGAGGCTCTACGCCGAGCAGCGCAAACGCTTCGGCAATGTCATCGCCGTGCGTGCGCATCTGCGAAGTCCCCCAGACGCTCAAGCCCATCATCTCGGGATACTGTCCTTCTTCTTTGCGGAACCGCTCAATCGCCTCATGCGCAAGTTGCTGTCCTACACGCCACGCGGCCTGCGAGGGAAGTGCGCGAGGATCGACCGCATAGAAGTTCCGTCCCGTGGGAAGAATGTGGGCCATTCCTCGTGTCGGAGCGCCAGCGGGTCCCGCAGGAATGTACTTGCCTTCAAGCGCATCGAGAAGATGCTCCACCTCGTCGCCTGTCTCTTCGAGCTTCGGCATAAGGTCGGCACATGCGAATGTAAGGACCGTGGTGACCTGCTCGTTCGTCAGTCCAAGGACCGCCTGCTGAACCTTCAGAATGACTTCCTCGCGAAAGCCGAGTGTCTCGAGCATGGTGTACAGATCAAGCGAAGCCTGATCGACCGCCTCGAGTACATCAGCATGGGTATAGCAGGTGCGACCGAGAACGTCTCGTGTCTCCTGTAGCCGCTCGCCGGGTTTGGCCAGCAGCTCAGTCAGGTCAAAATCGAAGGCGCTCAACAGACTTGCCTGTAGGCTCGGCGCGCCGGTGTTCGAAAGCCGTGTCAGCGACCGAAGCATCTCCGGCAGCGGTGGCATCTGCCCAAGAATATGCAGCCCACTCCGAATCTGTGCCATGCCAAGCTCGCACAGGTAGCCGTCAAGATCCTCGATAAGGTGGGCGACCTCGTTGCCATTCATCGATGCAAGCGTGGTAGGGATTCCTTCGGGAGTAAGTGAGTCATCCCACTCGTGGCTGTGATCGCCACGCTCCCGCGTCAGCATCGTCTTGAGGTCGAGGTCTGCCTTCAGGTTAGTCTGTGCAACTAACTCCCAGATCTGCTGTTGCAGGTACGGCAGCTTGGTCGGGTCGAGCTTTTCGACGGCATAGTACTCGTTCACCAGCTGGTTCAACTCAGCCAAGGCACCATAGGTTTCTGCAGAGGTCATCGGTGGCGTCAGGTGATCGACGATCACAGCATGAGCGCGTCGCTTCGACTGACTACCCTCGCCCGGGTCGTTGATGATGAACGGATAGACCAGTGGCAGGTCGCCAAGCAGCAGATCGGGATAGCACTCTCCCGAGAGACCAACACCCTTGCCTGGCAACCACTCCAGGGTGCCGTGTTTTCCCATATGGACGATGGCATCCGCTCCCCAGCCACCCTCTTCCTGCGAGGTTCCCAGCCAACGGTAGAACGCCGTGTAGTGATGCGTTGGAGGCAGGTCCGGCGTGTGATAAATCGCATCGGGATCGATGCCGTAGCCGCGCGGAGGCTGCAACGCAATCAAGGCATTCCCTAGGTCCATCGCCGCAAACAGGTAGTCGCTCTCGTCTCCCCAGGGCTCTTCCTGATCGATTGAAACGATCTTGCCGCCGATAGTCGGCAGCAGCTTCTTATCGGTTTTTTTAGCCGGCAGGATACTTGGGCCGCGGTCCTGCGGCTGTCCCCAGAAGTCCTGCATCCTGCGATTGGGGCGCTCCGGAAACTCTGCAAAGATTTTGCGATAGATTGATCGCGAGAAGCGCATCGCGCGGTCAGGATCAAGGGGATAGCGATCATCGTACGTCCCATGCTGCAGAAGCGTTTGCATGAGTTCATCAGACGTTTCTGGTAACGCAGAGACACTGTACCGCCGCGCGCGCATCGCATGAAGCGTCGTTAAAAGACTTGCCGGTGAATCAAGACCAACGGCGCCTCCTACCTGCGAGGCCTTCGCTGCAGAGTTTGTGAGAACAAAGGCGATTCGCTTTTCGCGGTTTTCTGTGCGGCGCAGCTTTGTCAGGCGTGCCGCAATACCAGCAACTCGCAAGGCTCGCTCCTCGTGCGCAACATACAGGCTCTCTGAACCGGCCGCTCCCCTTTCCTTAAAGGAGATCGGGACGGTAATGATGCGGCCGTCAAACTCGGGTATAGCCACATTCACGGCAGTGTCGAGTGCGTTCAGGCCTCGGCGGGACCCCTCCCACGCGCCACGCGGCATACCACTTGCAATCGCCTGAAGGACTGGAATCCCAAGATGTTCGAGCGAGTCCACCGCTTCCCCAGGCACCGTTACCGACCCGGTATTTACCTCGCCGAGGGCAAACGACAAAGTCGAGATGAGAACGTCAGCCCGCCCACCAATAAATTGAAATGCTGCAGGACGACCCTCAACCTTCGCCTTGAGGCTCGAGGTAAACACGCAAAGCGCATTGACTTGTTTGCTGCGTAACGCATTGGCAATCGCATCGATAAAGCCGGTGTTCCCGCTCATCAGATGAGCCCGGTAGAAGAGCACGGCAACCGTAGGCTTCTCCAGATCCGCCTGCCGCTCCCAGTCTTCGAGCGTTGCAACCTCCACATCCGGCAGGTAGATCCCATGCTCCGGCATGGCAGCGGGCGCGGCGTATCCGTATCCCGTCAACATCAGGCGGTCCGAGAGGAAGCGAAACAGCTCCCCAAAGTTGCCGGTGCCGCCAAGCCCCAGATAGTCTGCAGCCGTCTGCAGCACATCGGCCGGTACATTGATCGTCTCCGAAAACTCTGACGTGTTCTCCCCGCACCCGCTTACCAGAACAAGGGATTGGCCGCGTTCGATGCAGGTGCTCTTGAGCTTCGCAAATCCCGGAATACAACTGAGCGGCCCGTGGCAGCGGACGATGATGACGCGCGCTTTGCTCATCTCTCCGCTGATCAAAACGTCCATCTGATCTTCGTTGCGGAGAGCGTTCAACGAAAACGCGCCGACGCGCAACTCTTCAGGCAGAAACTCAGACGTCTTCACCAGGGTCAGTAAGTCCGTATCGGCATGCGACAACAGCATGATCGCGCCGTTAGGCTGTACCTTTTCCAGTGTGACGAGACCTTCCGACGTAGCGGGCTTCCGAATATCCCAATCGTAATAATTGAAGACATACTCGCTCAACTCCGCAGGTGGCTGTATAAAGCGATCCGCCGCGAGCATTGCGTCAATGTAGTCGTAGATCTGGCGTACCTGCCATTCGCTATTGACCGAATGAAACCAGATGCTTTTGCTATCGAAGACAAGGCTGACTACGTTCGCAAGTGCACATGGCCCGAGACACCCGCCCTGGGTGAGATGGACGTCGTGACGAATCTTACGTCTCAGCCACTCCGCCTTGTAGACGTCCACAGGAACGGCAGCGTAGCCCCGCTCCGTAATGCCGCAGCAGCAGCCAAGAGAGCAGTAGCTCAGATGAGCACGGTGCTGAATGATATTGAAGGCTCGTCCGTCTGCCCGCACCACGCGCTGTCGGTTCGTCGTTGCCATAGCTAGACCTCCTCACACGGTCGATTAGAACCTGCGACTAAGGTCGTGAACACAGATGTCAGGATGACGGGGAAGCACGGGTTTTCTTCGAAAGGTCGAGCGATCAGGCGCAAGGTCTCTGTTCTCCGCAGAACGTTGCAACATAACCCTGGCAGGTCTCCTGGCTCAAAGCGACAAGGTATCTGTCGGCTGCCACCTTCCCTGATCGTTCAACCAAGTGGTTTTTGCTGGCAGCGTCTCTTTGTTTACAGTGGCGGGACCGCGCCGGTATCTCTCCGGACTTCCCTTTTAAGCCCAATCGGGCACCGTAGGTTAATCAAGTTGTATCACGTTGCTCGTTATCAAATGTCCGACAAGCTAACCCGCACGCCCTTCAAACCCGGCGAGTTTCGCGCTCCGTGAGCCATCCAAACGACAGCCCGATCGCCGCCCACAGGATCGCCTGCAGCCCGAGCGCAGCGATGCGGAAGCGCCACAGTACGTCGGCAGGAAAGCCCGCTGGAACTTCGTTAATCACCGGAAGCACAAAGGAGAAAACACCCACTAGCAGGAGAAAAGCAGTTGCAGCGAGCAGTGAACCATTCCATCCGCCAAATCGGCGCATCAACGGTCGAGATAGCTGGAGCGAGAGAACAGCTGCGGCCACGGAGATGAGGATCATAAAGAAAAATGTCGCCGTCCTCACCCCGATGGTCTCTGGACTCCCCACGGCAGGAGGATTGGCTGGATACTTCAGGCTTGGCACCAGCCCGATCACGATGAACCCAGCGCCGCCAAGGAAGGCAGCCAGCGCTCGGGGCGCCTGCGGTCCGACCCGTCCGCTGCACAAGGCGAACACCAGACCAAAGATGCCGCCGAGAGCAGCACCATAGACAAGAACGCCGGTCAAAAGCCCCGCTGTTTTCTGGATCTTACGGCTTACCATCTCTGGCTCAGGAGCCTCATTCTTCAGCTTGTCGGCATTGGCTTCAAAGGCGATCGCCCTGTCGACCTGTGGCTCACCGATTAGGCGTGCCGCAAGAAAGACCAGCAGGCCAGCAAGCAGCCCAGACACAATCCCACGAACGAGCAGCTTACGAACCATGAGCTTTCACGAGACAATACAGTTGAGTTTAGTGGCAGGGAAAGCCGAGCAGATGACGTCCGTCGTGCAGGAATTCATGCACCGTACGGCCATCGATGATGGAGGTGGCGCCCTGTTCTGCGCCGACAAAATAGATCGCCAGCAGCATCAGCAGGCCGCCGAAGAGCAACCATGGCAACAGTTCGCTCAACGGGATCACAGGGAGAGAGACAGGTTGTGTAATCGAACCAACTGCAGATTGAGCCATGTGGAGTCTCCTGAGATCATGCATTCAAACGCGCGAGGAGCAGTCCGATAATTTGCTTCCTGCTCGTTCACCATCTTCAAAGCTTATTCCACCCTATGTGCCACCATGATCGATGTCAAGATTCCGAAGCTCTGGTTAACTAATCTGGAAGACAATCGACGAACCTATGACCTCAAGAATCAGCTTTATCAGTCACGCGGTCACCTCCGCCATACGCAAGTCTTCCTTCCCCGCGAACGAGTCACTGGAAGATTTCCAGCTTGCACGAATTGCATTGCTTCAATGGCAGAGTCCCCGGGCACAGCAGGTGCTCGCCGGTCCTGAGAAGAGGACGCTCGAAACAGCTTCCGCCCTTGGGCTCACCGCAATTTCGTCGGCCGAACTGCGTGACCTCGACTGCGGCCTGTGGAGCGGGCGGGATCTTGGCGAGTTGGAGCGGGAAGACCCATCCGCTCTCGTCGCCTGGTTGACGGACCCGGATGCGCACCCGCACGGCGGCGAGTCCATCAACGATCTTCTTGCACGCGTGGCAGCGTGGCTGGAGCTTCAGAGCCTTCTCGGGCACACCGTCGCCATCACCCATCCGGCAGTCATCCGCGCTGCTGTCATTCATGTTCTTGGCGCTCCAGCGCAAGCCTTTTGGCGACTCGACATTGCACCGCTGTCGCTGACGGATCTCCGCTATAACGGACGTGTCTGGACCGTGCGTTCGACAGCATCTCTGCTTACCCCGCAAGACGCAAGCGGCGATTAAACACCGCAGAGCTCTGCGCTAAAGTTAGACACAAGAGTGGACAGTCGGACCGGGGGGCCCGCTTTATGGAAAACTTTAGACTCAAGGTGTTTCGGGCTGCAGCGCATAGCCTCAACTTTCGGAAGGCATCCGAAGAGTTATTCATCACTCAGCCAGCGGTCACGCAGCAGATCAGGGCTCTTGAAGAAGAGTTGGGAGTATCCCTCTTTGATCGCACCAAGGGCAAGGTAACCCTCACCGAGAGCGGCATGGTGCTGCACAAGTACGCGCTAAGCCTTAAGGCAATCGTTGACGAAGCTGTACAGGCCATCGCCGAGGTCTCTGGTACCCGTGTCGATGAGTTGCGCGTCGGCGCCTCGCAAACTATCGGGCAGTATCTGCTGCCAAATCTCTTAGCGGCCTTTCGAAAGGATTATCCCGGCGTCTCTCTTTCCGGCATGAGCGGTAATACGGACGAGGTGCTGACCTCCCTTGCGGAGCATCGTATCGACCTCGCTCTTGTCGAGGGACCGGCTCTGCGCTCAGACGTAAAGGCGGAGCCGTTCATGGAAGACCACATGGTCCTTGTCGTCCCGCACGATCACGAGTGGGCTGATCAGGATATCGATGTCAACGATCTGCAGTCAGCCGCATTCGTCACCCGCGAACATGGCTCAGGATCGCGTCGTGTCGTCGAGGAAGCCCTGGAGCAGGCTGGGCTTCAGCTCAGGAGCCTTCGCACCACCATGACGCTTGATACGACCGAGGGGATCTTGAGCGCTGTCGAAGCCGGCCTCGGCATAGCCTTCGTCTCTCGCTGGGCGGTCCGCAATCAGCTAAGCTTGGGCACTCTGAAGCTCGCGCGCGTCAAGGGGCTGAAGCTCTCCCGTGTCTTCACTGTGGCCTATCGCCTGGGGGCCGCACCGCAGGGCAGCGCGGGAGCGTTCCATCGCTTTCTGCGGTCCAGCGCCTACGACGCCACGCCAAGGCCGACAGGAAATCTGACCCGGCCTCGAACACGGAAACCTTCTCCAAAATAGGGAACGTCTTGCTTGACTGTCCAACAGCCCGCGGACTGCATATAGTAAGCGGTGAGGTGAGGATGACTGCTGAACGAATCAACTTCCGCGAGCACTTCAAACGCGCCCGCTGTCCGGTCGACGCTGATTGCTTCGAGAGCGCCCGACAAGTCACCGCAGGAAGCTTCCAGGCGCCAGCAGCAAGCGCACATCAGGCATACGTATGACACCGATCGCCATCGCAGGTGGACTAGCTCTCGGCATCGTTATCGGAGGCATCTCCGGTCTCATCGGCATCGGCGGTGGTGCCTTCCTCATTCCCGCTCTCATCTACTTCTATGGCATGTCGCAGATTCGTGCGCAAGGCACATCGCTCGCCACCCTTCTCCTGCCGATAGGTGCCTTCGCGTTCTGGACCTACTACAAAGCAGGTCATGTCGACCTGAAACTCGCCATGCTGGTCGCGGTCGGCTTCACGGTAGGAGGATGGCTTGGTGGCATGTGGGCGCAGCATCTATCCGCGATTGTGCTTCGCCGTGGCTTTGCCGTTCTCCTCGTTCTGCTTGCAGCCAGACTGGTCTTTACGCGATAAGGAGTAACAACCTAACGCGTTGGACCTAAGCCGAACCCGACCAAAGGAAAGCTTATGGGTGATTAGAAGTTTTACTTGGACGTGCCGTTCGGGCGAGCCGATAGTTTCGTTAGAGGAACTACAACGTGGCTGCGACAATCGCGCAAGAGTACACCGGTAACACGACAGCAGTAGACTTCTTCATCACCGAGACAGCGGCGGAGATCCTACCAGCCGTGCACGCCGCAGACGATCTCGGACAGACCGGCCCCGGAACCCCAAAGAGCACCTTCGACAGCAAATCCATCTTCTTTCTAGGCCTGCTCCTGGCAGGCAGCGGGCTGGTCTCGCCTCCGGTAGCCCTGGTCGGCGGCATCGCCTTCGGCTTCACCGTGGAGCACCCCTACCGCAAAGAATCAAGCTCGCTCGCCAAACTCCTTCTGCAAATATCTGTCATCTTTCTCGGCTTCGGGATGAACCTCAATCAGGTCATTCACGCCGGCAAGTCAGGATTTCTCTACACCGCGATCAGCATCTGCTCAGCAGTCGTACTCGGGCTGCTGCTCGGTACGATCTTCAAAGTCGGCGGCAAGGCCAGCTATCTCATCACCCTCGGCACCGCCATCTGCGGAGGATCGGCCATCGCGGCCATCGCCCCAATCACTGACGCAAATGAGGAAGAGATCTCGGTCTCCATGGGCACGGTATTTCTCCTCAACTCAGTCGCGTTACTTCTCTTTCCCGCAATCGGCTGGTGGCTGCACCTTAGTCAGAACCAGTTCGGTCTTTGGGCTGCCCTCGCCATCCACGACACCTCTTCTGTAGTCGGAGCAGCCGCAAAGTATGGTCCGCAGGCTCTGGCCATCGGCACCACCGTAAAGCTTGCTCGCGCCCTTTGGATCGTACCCGTATCCCTGATCACGGCGGCCTACATGGGCAGGGCAGCCAAAGCCAACGGCACCGTCGAGCAGAAGGCGAAGATAAAGATTCCCTGGTTCATCTTCCTCTTTATCGGAGCCTCGATCCTAAGTACCTATGTACCCCGCTTCATGGGCACCTATCTCGATCTCAACAAGCTTGGTAAGGCGGGACTCACCGCCACCCTCTTCCTGATCGGCACCTCGCTCTCGAAGAAGACGCTCCAGGCAGTCGGCATCAGGCCTTTTCTTCAGGGAGTCATTCTCTGGATCATCGTCGGCTCCCTCTCACTCGCAGCAATCTACACCGGCCTCATTTCTATCTAGAGATAAAACAACAACGGCTTCCGCGTAGCGAAAGCCTCAAGATAAATACTGCTTGCTGTTGGTCAGATATATTCGGGTCAGCCTATGAGGCGGTTGAGTAGATCGGCTAGCCGTAGCCCGCCCTCGTTTAACCGCAGTTCCACGATAGGCCACTTCTCCGTAGCGTAGTCCAACCCTAAGATCACAGGCGTCGTGGGATTCAGCGGCACCTCATTGTAAATATTGTGTTGTGCGATATAGAGATCCTCGAGTGCCCAATCGATAGGAGCGCCCTGCGGCGGCATCACATGTTCGGTCTTCATGACCGCGCTTGCGATCTTCTCTGCGCTTCCCCCATGAACATCGATGATGCCGTTGTCCCACATCGCATGCAGGCTCATCGTTTTTCCGCGAAACACCACCGGCATCTGCCCCGTGGCATTGGTGCCATGCAGTGGCTGATGCAAATCGCCCACGAGATGCACAATGTACTTGAGTGCTATCTCGCGCTGAGCGTCGGGGAGACTCGTATCTGCCAATTCTGCCCCATAGCGAGTCAAAGCGTCATCGGCACAAAAGTGACCGGGACAAGGATGCGGTCCGGCCGCACTCCCGTCGATTGGCAGGCGGATGGTATGGCTCGGGCTTCCTGGCAGTTGGTCGCGTTTTGCATCGTCCGCCCAACTCGCGATATCAGCCATGTGATGAGCACCCTCTACGGCTAGCAAACGACGGATCTCTACCTCAGCCTTGGGTGTCAGATGCGCCTCGGCAATATCGGCGACGACCGCATGACCGGTCTTGCCCCATCCCCACGCTCCGTGGGGTGTGGCGGTAAACACAAGTAAGACAGCGGCGGTGGTGAGTCTGAATCCATGGTGACGGGAGGTGCGCATATAAGGAGATTCCTTTCGCCAAAGACGATGAGAACAAGATAGTGTTTTCTCTGCGACTAGCCGACGATCTTCCGGCTCTGTCAGGGCTTGGGCATGGCCAACGATCTACGTATCGCATCTTCAGCGATCGGCGTCATCAGTTGGTAGCCTTCTGAGTTCGGATGCACTGCCCTGTCGAAAGCCAGTTCCTCCCGCATGCCGCCTTGCGCATTGGCCAGTGCGGGATAGTAGTTGCAGTAGACGAGATGCTCCCGCTCTGCAAGTTGCTGGAGCCATGCGTTGAGCGTGCGTACCGCTTCCGCTGGCTGGACCGTGGGCCGCCACGGCAGCGTCGAGGCAGGCAGCGTGGATGCGAGGATCACGCGGATGTGACTCGCCTTTGCGATCTCGACCATGGAACGGAAATTGTTTTGTATATCGGCCATCGATTCGTCGCCCGTGTTTCCTGCGATGTCGTTGATTCCTGCCAGAATAAGAACAGCCTCTGGATGCAGGGACACGACGTCCTGCTGAAAGCGCACCAGCATCTGCGGTGTCGTCTGGCCACTGATGCCGCGATTGAGGTATGGCTTGCCAGGAAAAAAGGCACCATCCTTGCGTCCCCACCGATCTGTAATGGAATCGCCCAAAAAGACCACGCGGTGCTCATCCAGGACAGGCGGAGGATAGACGGCATCCTCCGCACGATACCGTTCGAGATCGGCCCAGTCTTTCATCATCCGCCGATAGGAATGGGCCTGCTTGGCGGTCAGTGTCACGGTTTGATCAGCCACAGAGTCGGGCTGCGAGGCGACCGCTTCAGGTGCGGGGGCGGACTGTGCATGCGTGTGCAGGCAGAGAGATAAAGCAACGGTGCCCGCAAAGGCAAGCGTCCCACGAAGAAACACTGTCATAGCTCTCCTGTTTGCAACTCCAATTCCTTGGGGAGCGGCGATCGTCACTTCTGCCAGGCTAGTCTGCTCTCGACTCGTGCTACTACGTGAGCGGCAGGTGAAACACGGTGATTCTCATGGAGCACTTACGCTGATCGCGGCAATGCCACAAGAGCAGCTCGACTGTAGCGATCATTTATTCGTTGACATCTGAGAATCGGACCCAACACCTCGGCCGTACAAAGGCTTGCACTTGGACCTCTAAGTCCAGCAGGCCCTCGAATTCTATATAGTCTGACAACTTCTGCCAGCGTGAATCACGGTGTAAGGAGACGGCTCTATCGCTATATTGACGGGGCTGTCACAATGAGCCGCTGAATGCCGGGCTAGACTGATCGAAGCGCGACTACAGCGGATCGACCCTTCTACTGAAAGCTACAGAGACGGTCTCCCACCAGGACGAAGGAACACACGCGTGCCGAGCACCTTGCAGGAGCAGGAAATCACATCGGACGAGAGCAGCCCATGGTTGGAAGGCCTTGCCCGGATCATATCCAGCGAGAGCTTTGCCAAGTCGCCGCGGCTGTGTTCTTTCTTGTCTTATACTGTGGGGCGGTCGATCGAAGGCGACTATGAGAGCCTGACTGAACAACAGATCGGCATACATGTCTTCAACCGCTCCCCCGGCTACAACTCGAGCGACGATAACATCGTGCGCGGCACTGCTCGCTCGCTGCGTCAACGGCTCCTGACCTATTACCTCACCGAAGGTTCCGCTGACACGATGCGCATCGAGATCCCGAAGGGGGCCTACATCGCGCAGTTCATCGCCCAACCTCAGCTGAACTTGCTACCCATAGAGATTCCATCGGCCAACGTCGAAGAGTTACCCGCCTTACTTGGCATCGCACCCTCCGTGAGGTCATCTGCCTTGGCCGCATTTATCTCGACGCAAGCGCTCCGCTCAAAACAGTCACACTGGGCACTTGTTCTTGCCATCGTTGCAGGGCTGGTGCTTGCAGCAGAGGTTGCATGGCCTGTCGTTCACCAGCACTGGCTGACAACCCACAACCTTGGCGCACCACTTTGGAATACACTCTTCACCGCAGATCGCCCTACTCTGATCGTCACTGGCGACGCGGGTCTGAACATGTACGAGGTGCTCAGCAAACGGATCGTGGACCTCAACGCCTACACTCAGCAGAACTATCAGGATGATGCGTCCTCGCGGGACACGATGGTCAGCTCGCTGGGAACGCGCTTCTACACTCCCATGTCCGATTTGCACTTCGTCTCACGCATCGAGCGCCTCCCCCAGGCGAGCAACACGCATGTAGAAGTCCGCTTCGCCCGCGATGTCTCCCCTGGAGATCTGCGCGATAGTAATCTCATTTTGATTGGCACCCAAAGCTACAATCCCTGGGCGCAACTCTTCCAGACGGGTCCCACCCTGAAGATGCACTGGGATGTCGACCAGGATCTGTTCACCGTCGACAACCTCACCCCTCAGCCGGGCGAAAAGGCACGCTATCAATGGACGGTGAAGAATGGCGTGCAGGGTGGTCTCACACTTCTCTCGCTTACTGAGAACACGCAGGGGAGCGGCCGAGTGTTGCTGATTCAGGGCACCACGATGGTTGCAGTCTTTGCGGGGGCAGACTTTCTGCAGAACGATAAGCTCCTTCAACCGGTCCTCGACCGAGCGCGTCAGAAGGACGGCTCACTCCGCAACTTCGACGTGCTCCTGCAAAGCGATCTGATTCGAGAAGGTGTCAGCAACCTCCACGTGCTGGCCGCGCATATCCGCTAGCGCCTGTCTCTACAGCCGTGCCACGTTGATATCTCGGGCAAGCCTTCAACATGCAAGCCCGTTATCCAGACAGATCGGTCTGCAGGAACACTCGTCAAAGCGTGGCGGTTGCGCACCGCTTATATCTAGAAAATCTGGTAGAGATCCAAGGTCTGAGGGCGTATCCCAAGAACCAGTCTCGATCGCCGAGAAAATCAAACAACAAAATATAGCACTACTATATTGCGGCTTTGTTAGGGAATTAATAAGTGTTGCGGAGAAGGCTGAATCAGGAGTGTACGCACCGTGATTCACCTTGGCCACCGTTGTCCGCTGCGTGAAGGCTGTCTAGTGTCGAACTGTCAGCCCAAATCCAAGCTTAATTGCACCTAGGCTTTGAATGCATGGAGAACGCTCGTTATGCAACTCATCTCTACCTCCCCTTCACAGCCTGCATGGTTTCGCATACTTGGCTTATTGGTCATAGCTATAACAGTAGCGCTTGCTGTTCCCTCGGCTTGCGCTCAGTTCGACAGCGGCACAGTGAACGGAACGATAAGCGATCCCGGCGGAGCCACCGTCGCGGGAGCCACCGTCATATTGCACAATGTGGAGTTGAAGACCGATCTTACGCGCACAACCAACTCCCAGGGGCAGTATGTATTCCCGGATGTGCAGGCGGGAAGTTATACGATGACCGTCGACGCAGCCGGCTTTGCGCCATCGGTTACCAGGCAGTTCGATGTGGTGGTCTCGGCGAAAAAGCAGATCGACGTACCGCTTTCAATCGGCAAGACGAACTCGACCGTTACGGTGATGGTCGACAATCTTGGATTGCAGACCGAATCCGGAGAGCAGAGCACGACAATCGAGGGCAAGCATATCGTGAGCCTGCCGCTGAACGGTCGCGAGTACACGGATCTCGCGCTGCTGGCCCCCGGGGTTCAGGTGGGATCATTGCAAAATACCTCGGTTCAGCAACGGCGCGGGTCGATCGTGGTCAACGGTAATCGCTCGTCAGTGAACAATTTTCAGTTGGATGGTCTGGACAATAACTCATATCAGGAGGCCAACCAGGGCTTCAATAACCAGGCCGTTGCTGAGCAGGCCGACGCGGTGCAGGAATACACGATCATCACGAGCAACTTTCCGGCTGAGTACGGCCGCGCCGGCGGAGCGATCGTGAACGTGAAGACCAAGAGCGGCAGCGATCGGCCGCATGGCGGTGCCTTCGACTATCTGCGCAATACTGCGCTGAATGCTTATGGTCCGTTCTATGGCACTGGCAAGAAGCCCACGCTGGTGCAAAACCAGTTCGGAGGGACCTTCGGTTGGAGGATCCCGAAGGTGCGGGACATGTTCTTTTTCATTGACTATCAAGGACTGCGTCAGTCGACGCGCACCATCGAATCAGCGACTCTGCCCACGATGGATCAACGCAACGGCATTCTCTATAACGAGACCGGCACGCCGGTACCCGTCCAGAATCCGATGACCAGCAAAGAGTACACAACCGGCATCATTCCAAAGGCGGACTTCACGCCGTTTGCCGCGGCTGTACTGGCAGCGCTACCGGACCCGAGCGTCACGCAGAATCCCGGGCTGGGTGCTAACTTCGTCTCGCTGCAGCCAGGACATAACTTCAGCGACATTGGTGACATCCGGCTGGACAAGTACTTCGGCAACAAGCTGCAGACCTTCGTACGCGTCTCGAAACAGTCGCAACACATCCTCGCGCCCGAAAGTATTACGGGATCTGCGGGCGGCAACGGTTTCGGCCACGTAAGCGTATTGACCTCCAGTGGCGTGGCCGGCGCGACGTACGTTCTAACGGCTAACTCAGTACTGGATCTCCGCTTCGGCGTGACGACAACCAGTAGTGGCAAGGTTCCATACAACCAGGGCATGGCCAACTTCTATTCTCCCTATGGCATCCCCTATCCGGTCTCTCCACTCCTGCGCCCCTCCGGATTGAACACCCAGGACCTCCTTGACTTCAGCGGATTTGGCGTCGAGGCCACTGAGAACCAATTCTCAAGCCCCACCACCGATGACCTGAAGGGCAGCTATACGGTAGCCAAGGGCAAGCACAGCTTCAGCTTCGGGTACGAGTGGGAACATGTAAGCGAGGTTGTCGATCCCGGCTCGCCGTTGCTGGGGGTGGATACCTACAGTGGAGAGTTCAGTTATCTGAACTGCTGTGGCAAGCCCGCCAGTTCAATCGGAAGGCGGCAGTCGTACGCAATGGCCGACTTTATCTTCGGAGCCCGAGATACTTATGAGTTGAGTAACTACAGCGTCGACAAGGAGTATTTCGACTACGATTACGCCTACGCTGAAGACACGTGGAAGATCTTTCCGCGTCTGGTACTGAACTACGGACTGCGGTACGAGTTTTCTACCCCGGAACGCGCGAAGGGCCAGCCGCTGGTGAACTTCGATCCCACCACAAACGCCCTCGAACTCAGCAGCGGCGGCTCGATCTACAACGAGGCGTTGGTCAATCCAAAGTTGGATGACTTCGCGCCTCGGTTCGGCTTTGCGTATTCACTGCGCCCGAAGATCGTGCTGCGCGGAGGCTACGGACTAAGCTTCATCCAGTTCAACCGCTATGGGTCCGAGTCGGATCTGTTGAGCAATCCTCCCACGACGATCGAGACAACCGTCACCCAGTCGGCGCCCTTCGCAGCCACGTCTCCAGAGGCGGCGTGCCCAAACGGCAGCGAGTCGCTCGCCTGCTTTCGGACGACGATGCAGGGTTATCCAAGTAGCGCTCTCTCCTCGCAGAATTTCTCAACGGCCACCAGCGCGGTCTACTACATCCCACGCCATAGTGCACCGGGTTACGTGCAGAGCTATTCGCTGGGAGCGCAGGTAGAGTTGGATAAAGACACGCTCCTCAACGTCTCCTACGTCGGAACGCATGGTGTCCATCTCCGCGTACTTGCCGACTATAACGAGGGGACACCGCAGCTTGCAGGAAGTTCGGTTCCGCTCAATTACACGGCGGCCAGTCCTATAACGCGCCGTCCACTGCAGAACTTCACAGACATTCATGAGAGTGACTCGGCAGGCTTCCTGCGATACAACTCGCTGCAGGCCAACCTAACGCATCGCTCTAATGGCGGCCTTTTTTTCACAAACTCCTTTACCTGGTCGCATGCGTTCGATAACGCATCAGCATCGCTTGAAGAAGCGAACGGCGACAACGAATTTATCTCTTTGCGCAATCCACACTACAACGATGGAACCTCCGGTTACGACCAGCGCTGGAACGACTCGTTGGGTGCAGTCTGGAAGATCCCCTACAAGAGCAGGCTGCACAATCGTATGGTGCGCCAGACGCTCTCGAACTGGACGCTTACCACGATTACGCGCCTCAACGCGGGCCTTCCGATCAACATCTACTACACCCCGGCCGACAACGATCTCACCAGCGACCTGGTGACCTATCGGCCCAACCTGAACGGCTCCGTAAAGAATGTTATAAATCCTCGTCGCCAGTGGACCTACAACCCGGCATCGGGCTATGGGAATGTGCTCGCCGGAACTTCAGGTAATCCTGACGGAACCTCGGTCACGGTACCAACAGCAGCTTCCGCCGGCGGCACCACTCCCTATGGGAACATTGCACGCAATGTAATCCGCGGACCCCGCTACCTCAATGCGGATCTGGGCTTGCAGAAGAGCTTCCCCCTGCAAGAGTCGCTGCGGCTGCAGTTCCGGTGCGAGGCTTTCAACGTTACAAATCACACCAACTTCAAGACGCCGAACAGCGATCTGTCCAGCAGCACGTATGGTGACTTTGTTCCGGGTTATAGCAGTGTTTATCCCTCTCGGCAGATCCAGCTCGCGGTTCGTCTCGACTTCTAAAGCTTCGCATCACTCTCTACTTTTTCTGCCAAAGGTCATACTCCGATGAGACTCACGATTCTTCGCCGTCTTGCGCAATACAGCGGCTCTATCCTCGTTCCTGTGCAGGCAACTTTGTCTGTCATGCTGCTCGCTTTGCTGGCGCCAACTGTCTCGGCGCAGTCAACACCTGCGGCACAGTATGTGCCGATGGTGACGACTTATGCAGGCGGCGCAGTTGTGCCACTTTGTAGCGGTGCGACCGATACGTATGGAGATGGGTGCGTATCGACTCAGACCATTCTCAACGGCCCCACGACCGGTGAAGCTGACGCGGCTGGCAACCTGTACTTTGCGGACTTCGGCGATAACGTCATCCACCGCATGGACATCAACACGGGCGTGATGACAGTCGTCGCCGGCCAACTCTATGCAACGGGAGCTACCGCGCCCTCTGTATGCGCCACCGCGACCGACTCGCTGGGCGATGGCTGCCTGGCGACGCAGGCGGTCTTCAATGCGCCACGATGTGTACGCTTCGATCGTGACGGAGACATGGTCATCGCAGACGTGGTCAACCAGGTCATCCGACGTGTCGACCACACGACTGGCATCATCACAGTGCTGATGGGTCAGCCAGGCACGGCCAAACGGATCGTTCCAAACAACGCTAAACCCACCACTCCGCTGACTACCTCTCTCGATAACCCGTACATCTTCATGTTCGATCCGGCAGGTAACATGTTCGTCTCGAACTCCACTGGCGACACCGTGCTGATGGCGGCAGCAATCAACGGTGTGATTGACCCGAATAACAGCGAGGTGTACGGCGTAGCAGGTACGGGAGCAGCCGCGGCAAGCCCTGCAGCAGACGGCAACGGTGGACTTGCCACCTCGTCCAAGCTCCTCACGCCGCGTGGTCTGGCCCTCGACTCTGCTGAAAACGTCTACATCGGCGACTACGGCGACGAGCAGGTGCGGCAGGTGACCTCACCCGGTGCCAACGGGCAGTTCACGCTAGCAAACATCAATGCGGGCCTGATCACGAATCTGGTGGGCACAGGCACAGTGGGCACAACCGGCGACGGTGGCATTGGAACCAGCGCCGAGACTGCCTCACCGCAAGGACTAGGCTTCGATAACGCGGGTACGCTCTACATCGAGCAGTACAGCAGCGGAAACGACTACATCCGTAACTTCAACATCCTGACCGGCGTGGTCAATGCCTTCGCAGGCACCGGTGCCGCGAGTGAAACGGGCGACGGTGGACCGGCGGCAACTGCAACCTTCTTCACTCCCACAGGGATCAAGGCCAACATCGGCGGACGCCTGACCGTCTTCGACACGTCAAACAATCGCGTCCGCAATATCTATCCGACGCCATTCTTTGAACCCGTTATGGTTGGGACTTCGGCTTCGCAAAATGCCGAGTTGCAGGCGGTTGCAGCGTTTACGCCCTCGACCGTGAGAGTCACCGGTAAAGAGTTCACCCTCGGTACACTTTCAGGCTGCAGCCTGGGTGCGGCGCTTTCGGCTAACGCCTACTGCACGATTCCGCTCACCTTCACGCCCAAGGGACCCGGCCTGCGTACCGCGCAACTCGCGGTAATTGACTCCAACAACAGCGTGTATCTCGATCCGGTGCAGGGCATCGGCCGCGCACCGGCGGCAGCTTTTTACGGCGCTCCCATCACGACGATTGCCGGAAACGGGAACCCAGGCAACAGCGGCAATGGTTCCGCACCTGCGTCAGCGACGGTCAATGCACCGCAGGGAGGCACGTTCGATGGACAGGGCAACTACTTCTTCGCGGACACCGGCAACAACGTGGTGCGCGAGATAACCACGTCTACAGGAAACATTTCGGTTGTCGCTGGCAACGGCAGCGCAGGCTACGGTGGCGACGGCTCTGCCGCGACCGCCGGCCAACTGAATGGACCCACCGGCGTAGCGGTTGACGCCGCCGGTAATCTCTTCATCTCTGACTCGAAGAACAATCGCATTCGCGAAGTCTCCGCCGCGACGACTCTGCTCTCCACCATCGCAGGTACAGGCGCCTCGGGTTACGCAGGCGATAACGGCTATGCGGCCTCCGCTACGTTGAACAATCCAACCGGCATCGCACTGGACAACACCGGCGTCCTCTATGTGGCCGACACAGGCAACCATGCCTTGCGGGCCTTCAGCACCCATAACGGCATAGTGGTGACGTTGGCAGGCACCGGAAGACAGGGCTACGCAGGCGACGGCAGCGTCCCGCAGCTTGCCTTGCTCAATGCGCCGAGTGCAGTCGCCATCGATCTAAACGGCAACATATTCGTTGCGGACACAGGCAATGCAGTGATCCGCAAAGTCACACCGATCCTTGCAGGCATTATCAACTTCCAGGGCTCCATCTCGACCTACGCGGGCGTGACCGGCGGCTCCTCCAACAGTGGAGACGGCGGACCAGCCATCTCAGCGGACCTGCTGACGCCTACGGGTGTCGCGACCGATGCAGCCGGCGATCTTTATATCGCTGCCGGTAACCAGGTGCGGATGGTCGCGCCGAGTGGCACGATCACCACGATCGCAGGTAGAAATGGGCCCGGCAGCTATAGCGGCGAGGGAGCGAGTGCGGTGGCAGCTCTAATCCCTGGACCGGCGCAGTCGTTGGCGGTGGACCCGATTGGAAATGTATACCTGTCCGACACTGCCGGGAATCGCATCCTCTCCATCGCGGGCTCCGCCGCCGCGGCCATCCCCTTCGGCTACCAGGTGATAAACACCGCGAGTAGTCCGCAGAGCGTGACCCTGTATAACCCAGGCAACCAGACATTGGCGCTCTCGAGCATGAGTGCATCCACCGGCTATGCGCTCTCGGGTAGTGGTGCAGCGGCTTGCAGCACAACGACAATGCTTGCGGCAGGTGCCTCGTGCGTGCTGACTGTCACCTTCACCCCATCGTCGCTTGCGAACTCCACGGGACAGATTACGCTCACCGACAACGCACTCAACGACCCAGGCTCCACGCAGACAGTCGCGCTCAGCGGCACGGGTGTCGCTCATCTCAACACGACGACCACCGTTGTAACCTACAGCCCTATCGCCCCGGTCTACGGGCAGACCATCACGTTGACCGCAACCGTGACGGGACCAACCACGCCAACCGGCACGGTGAGTTTTGTAGTGAACGGCAGATCGGCGACTGCTGTGACGCTCAATGCCAACGGACAGGCAAGTCTGCAGATCGCTCCCAGTACGGGCGCAGCGACGATCACAGCGAACTACCTCGGCGATATGAAGAACGCCAGCAGCACGGGTTCGGTAAGTTTCATGGTCGCGCCGGCTGTGCTCACCGTCACCGCAGCCAACCAATCCATCTACCCAACGCAAGCGCTCCCGGCACTGACCTACGCAATTACGGGCTTCGTGAGCAATGATACGGTAGCCACGACCGTCACCGGTACTCCGATACTTTCGACCACCGAGACGACCGCATCGTTGGCAGGGTCGTATCCAATCACAGTCACTCAGGGAACGCTCGCAGCCACCAACTACAGCTTCAGCACCGTCAGCGGCGTGCTCACATTGCTTCCTCCTATGTTCTCGCTCAGCGCCTCTCCTGCGTCACTCAGCATCGCCTCCGGCCAGGTGGGCTCCACCACAATTACGCTGACTCCCTCGCCCGGCTACACAGGAACCGTCACCCTGAGCTGCGGCACTCTACCCTCCGACGTGATCTGCACATTCAATGCATCGACAATCGCAGTAGATCCCAGTGGCGCCCAGACCACTCAGCTCACAATCTCCACAAACAATCGTTCCGAGGTCGCATCGATTGGAGCGATGCCCCATGGTGGTCCGGTTGAAATCGTCTTGGGCGTGCTTTCCCTCTTCGCGCTGCCCTGGGCGGCAAAGCGGCGGGGAGTGCTGAGCGGGATCACCTCCCTGATGCTGTTCGCCGCGTTGTTCGCTTCAATTACCGGCTGTGCTCCGCCTTCGCAGAAGGCATCCTCGTCAACCGGAAGCATCACAATTACCGCAACAGATCTGACGTCAAGAGTCGCACGTAGCGCTGCGCTTGGCCTCACGATCCAGTAAGCAATAAGCTTGGCATCATCCTCAATAAACCGACGGATCCTTTGCTTCGGAGGGCCACAGAACGATGCGGTTCCGGCGCAACGGCTTGGAGGCCGATTGACGAGCAGCTGCCGCGTGAGCACTTAGGAGAGCGCTGATGTCGCCAGATTCAAGATCGCACCGCAGCTTTGTTTATTTAGGTAAAAAGCGACGTCAACAGCCTGGCTTGGGGTGTCTTTAGGATTGTGTCTTCGCGGATATCGTTTTGCTCTTGCCATCTCGGAGTAGATAGAGATACCTGTTGCACCTACAGCCTCTGTAATGAAGGCTGTCCACTGCGCGGACAAGTCGAAATGTGCCGTGTGTAGACGCTGACTGTTTGCTTGCGTAACGAGAAGACCCGAGTGTCCAGCATTCATCACAGCATACTTGGCAGTTGCAATCCACTTGCAAGTTCTCAAAAGGTATCTAAGTCGTTCATTCTAATGTGGTGGCCAGAGACGGGATCGAACCGCCGACGCCGGCCTTTTCAGGGCTGCCTTCCAAGTATGCTAAGCGGTTTAGGATCAATGGAAGTTGTTGATGGGATGGGTGTTACAGGAAATTGTTTTGGGCCTGGATGGGACCATTTGGGCTCATTTCGCTTCCTCTGTGTACGCTATTTGTACGTCGACCCAGTGTTTAGGAGGCGTTCCGTAGTTCTGGGCCAAGGCGAATCCCCCTTGGATTTCGGTGGTGATTGGTTGCCGGGACTGGGGCGATAGGCTTTCAACCTCTCCGATTTGGCCGGGCTCCTAATCCGAATCGGACGGACTGCTAATCCGGATTAGACGCTACAATAATCCGAGATGGTCGACGCCAATTTCCAATTCGTTCAGAGATTCGCAGCACGCCGTGTGGCCACTGCCCTCACTGACACTCCCGTGGTTATGCTGATAGGACCACGACAGTGCGGCAAGACGACGCTTGTCCAACAGTTCGCCGATAAGGACCGCGAGTATGTGACCTTGGATGACGACACGGTGCTTGAAGCCGCTCGCAACGATCCCGCTGGCTTTGTCCGTGGATTCGATCTGGTCACCATCGACGAAGTGCAAAGAGCCCCGGAACTTCTGAGAGCCATCAAGAGATCCGTTGATAACGACCGCAGAGCAGGCCGTTTCCTGCTGACGGGATCTGCCAACATTCTCACTCTTCCTCAAGTGTCCGAGAGCCTTGCAGGCCGCATGGAAATCGTAAACCTGATGCCGATTTCCAGAGCCGAAACACTCGGCAAAGAGCCCAGCTTCCTGAAGATGGCATTCAATGGCAAGTTGGTGAAGCCAGGGCCGGATATCGAAGGCGATCAGCTTGTCCATGCGGTGCTAGTAGGCGGCTACCCGGAGATGCTGCGAAGAGAAGACTTTCGGCGACGTCAGGCTTGGGCTCGCGACTATGTGAAGGCGATCGTACAGAGGGATGTGCGGGATATTGCGGAAGTAGAGAAGCTGGATCAGTTGCCGCGCCTGCTCCAGGTACTTGCCCACCAGTCCGGGCAGCTTACCAACTTCACTCAAATCGGCGGACAGATCGGGATGGACGACAAGACGACGAGAAAATACACCGGCATCCTTGAACAGCTCTTTCTCGTGCAGCGGGTCTCCCCGTGGTTCCGCAATGAACTGAAGAGACTGATCAAGACCCCAAAATTGCATTTTGTCGACTCTGGGTTGCTTGCCACCTTGCTGGCATTGACTACTGAGCAGATAGCAAAGGACCGCTCAACGTTTGGTGCGTTGCTGGAAACATTTGTATTTGCCGAAGTCATGAAGCAGATCACATGGTCCGACGAAGGCTATACGCTCCATCACTATCGGGATAAGGATCAGGATGAGATTGACATCGTCGTAGAGGATGAACACGGCGCACTAGTCGGTGTTGAGGTCAAAGCAAGCGCAACCGTCCACGCGAGCGACTTCAAAGGGATCAAAAAGCTGTTGGACATTTGTGGTGATGACCTGAAACTTGGAATCGTAATGTACGACGGAACGAAGGTGGTCCCTTTCGGGGATCGCCTATTCGCCGCTCCTATATCTTGCCTGTGGGTTTGACGCCTCCATGCAATGGAACTGCCAAATCCTAAGTTATTGACGGGAAAGCAGTTAGAAACTGGCAAAACCGGCACTGACGCCTTTATTTCCTGCGTCTAGTCAGAGCCTGCTAGTCACCAAGCAACTCCACTTGCATGGAGGGGCTTAAATCTGCGCGGCTCCACCATCCACAAATAGTTCGACGCCGTTGACAAAGCTCGAGTCGGCAGACGCCAGAAAGAGTGCGACGGACGCAATCTCTTCCGGGCGCCCCAGTTCACCGCGCGGCACCCTTGATCTGAAACGCTCTTTGACGTCCGGCCCGAAAGGATCGAGCACAGGAGTGTCGATGGTGCCGGGGCTGAGAACATTTACTCGAATACCCCGGTCTTTTAGCTCGACTAGCCAAGTACGGGCAAACGCGCGAATGGCCGCCTTGCTGGCACCGTACGTACCGAGGGCGGGCGAACTCTTGATGCTGGCGATCGATCCATTCATAATGACTGATCCCTTGTCGTTGAATAGCGGTAGGGCCTTTTGAACCGTGAAAAGAGTTCCTCGCACATTCAGATTGAACGTTTTATCAAAATGTTCCTCGGTCACATCCTCCAGTTTCGCTAACTCGCCTACACCGGCGCTGGCGAAGAGAATATCGATCTTCCCCTTCTCTCGCGCTACAGTCGTGTAGAGCCGATCAAGGTCGCTCAGATTGGCGGCATCACCTTGTACGCCCGTGACGTTCTTTCCAATTTCCTGTACGGCCTCATCTAGCTTCGCCTGCCGCCGACCTGTCACGAAGACGTAAGCTCCCTCCTCGACGAAGAGCTTCGCCGTAGCGAGTGCCATACCGGAAGTCGCTGCAGTGATGACTGCCACTTTTCCTTCAAGTTTTCCCATACCTTGTTACGCACCGTTCCTTCTGTAAATGACCCCGTCAAAACCGTATCGATAAGATGTTCTGCGAGGGCAGGCATCGGCTTCCGCGAGTTCCCATACTTCTTTCGGGCAGGCCCTATACCGAGCCAGCGATCTTGTGCTTCACCTGGCAGCATATTAGCCACTGCCACGGCGATGACGACGATCTCACACATTCGCAGATCCTATGGTCCTGTAAGCCAGCCAACACAAATCTGTCTGCCTTCAGATCATCTGCTGCTACCGTTCATTTGAACGCCGCACGAAGCAGACCGCGTGCTCAATGCGGCTGTCCCGTGTCCATAGGTCTGCAAGAATCCCCGGGATTCAGCATTCGCTCTGTGCGGTCGGCAGGATGCCGCTCTCCGCCCTCATAGGACGAACCTTCCGAGTATTCAAGGCACTCGCAGCCATCAGGGAGTACTTCGGCCCCTCTTGTTGAGGAGCCGGAGCACCAAATTGTGACACTAGCCAATCTTTGCAATCTGCAAAGGATCGCCGAAGTAGATTTGAAGGCGGCGGACCTGGATGCGCCAGCCTTCTGAAGTGCGAATGAGTTGGTCGTGGAAGGCGCCGGAGGCGTTGTAGTGAACGTTAAAATCGTTCTCCTTCTTGCCGCGGTGCGTCGCAAAAAAGTCGGTCCGCGCCCTCGCGGGATCCCCTGTGAGAGTCACGATTGGCAGTCTCAACATATGTTGCCAATTCGAAAATCCGCTCATGCTGCTAGGTATTGTCCCGTCTCCGCGTATCCACTTGGCGAGGTCATGGTAGGAACCCTTCGTTCCGCCTGCGGCACTATAGTCTATCCGGCATGATCAACTCCTCGCTGTGCTTGGCTTACTGAAGATGCTCGACAAAGTCCTTTGCGAGACAAGAACCCATGAGTGCCCTATAAGATGGCGCAGTCTACGCACCTCGCGTGTCCGAAGATGTAGGGACGAGGCCATTACCAACGCTTGCTTACATTCCGAGGGGACACGCCTCGACGTCGTTCTGACATATGGGGAAGCATTTGGACTCCAAGTGTCCAAGTGAAGGGTGATGGCACCGGCATGAACTCAGAGTTCGTCAGAGAGGGGCGTCTCGGACACTATGGTTTAGCTGGAATGCGAGAACGAACGCGTTTCCTGAATGCTGATCTGGCATTCACGGCTTCACCTGGAAATGGCACTGAAGTGCTGCTTCGCGTGCCCCGTTCGAGTCTCTTGGAGAATGCACGACCTTCGATCTGGGTCCGTTTCGCTCGACTCATCCGCGCAGAGTGAGACTGACCTGGTCAAACCTATAGAAATCTATAGGCAAAACCTCAAGTTTGTGTGGTTTTAGACAAACCGCGTGAAGCCTACCTTCACATAAGAGCCATTGATTCCCACGGGGAACGGTGAGCTCAGAAGTGAGGTAGGCATGGCCGAATGCAGACATCACCAGGTCGCCAATTCCATTGTGCCGGCCCAGAAGAGAAAGCTCTTCCTGATACACGACGCCTCGCGCAGACCGTCGCGGCTTGCGATGGTGCATCGCGCCGGCGCGAACGCTTTGCTTCCAGGACCGGCTTGGGTCGAGCAGGATGGAAAACGTGTACGCATTCGCCTTCTCGACCCCGGCGCCGAATCATTCATTACCGACGAGACCAGTGAAGAAGCAACGGTCGCTCCAGCTTGCGTTCCTCCCGCTCAGCTAGCAGAAGACGGCCTCTCTCCATCGCAATTTCGCCGTGTACTCGCCTTCATAGGCGATCGCCTGAGCCGCAACCTCACACTGTCCGAATTAGCCCGCGAGGCAGGCTTGAGTGCCGCGTACTTCTCGCAGAGATTCAAATGTTCGACCGGTACGTCACCTCACCAGTACTTGTTGCGGCTCCGAATCTGCAAGGCGAAGACTCTCCTCGAAGAATCAGAGTCTCCCATTATCGATATCGCTGCCGAATGCGGATTTCAAACGCAGCAACACTTCGCTAGGATCTTCAGGCGGCTCACGCGCACTACCCCTACCGAATACCGGCGTCAGCGCCAGCGGTCCGACTACGCTTCGGTGGCTCCTACCCTTCTTGATCGCCGTCACATCCTTTCCCAGGTCTACCGAACGCCTGTTTGAAGCGGGCCGCTGAAAAGCGGAAGTTTGGACACGCTACCGGGGAGCCCCGTTCATCCATAGAGAGGCACGGTTAGGACTTCGGACGATCGAAAGGAATGAACATGGGACGACTCAGTGGTAAAACGGCTTTGATTACAGGCGGCAATAGCGGAATCGGACTCGCAACGGCCAAGCTGATGGCGCAAGAGGGTGCGAAGGTCTTCATTACGGGACGTCGGCAGGAAGCTCTCACCAGTGCTCTCAATGAGATCGGCCCACTTGGTGTTGGCATTCAAGGGGACGTATCTAAGATTGCCGACCTCACCCGCCTCGCTGCTGAACTGACGGCGCAGAAGGTCAAGCTGGACATTCTCTTTGCGAATGCGGGTGCAGGAACCGTTCTTCCCATTACGGATGTGACAGAAGAACACTACTACCAGATCTTCGACACAAACGTGAAGGGAGTCGTCTTCACAGTTCAAAAGCTGTTGCCAGTCATGAACGACGGCGGTTCGATCATCCTGAACTCATCCATTACCGAGAGCAAAGGCATGGAAGCCTTCAGCATGTATTCCGCATCGAAGGCCGCTGTGCGGAATTTTGCTCGAGGATGGGCTAACGATCTCAAGCCCCGAAAGATACGGGTCAACGCGATCAGCCCGGGTGTCGTGATCACCCCTGGTTACAACGGACTGGGCATGAACGACGATCAGCTCAAAGAGTATGCCGCGCAATCCTCCGCGAAGACGCCGGCAGGACGTACAGGACAGCCCGAGGAGATCGCCAAAGCCGTGCTGTTCTTGGCATCCGACGATAGCAGTTTTGTGAACGCAGAGAACCTCACTGTCGACGGCGGTTTCTCGCTGGTCTAGTGAAGCGTTCTGAACGGTGCCTCGTTGCTGGGCACCATTATCAACGAAGTGGTCTCAATGAGACGCAGCCACTCTAGACCGGTCATCAGCATAGGAGCATGTAATGCGGGTTCTGCAGCAAGCGATACGTATCTACACCGAGCGAAACCAGTGGGAGACAGCGATTCAGTTTTATGAAGTCCTTCTAGGAGTTCAATGCGAACGACGAGTGCACATCGCCGAGACGAACGTAGAGGCGGCAAAGGTCGGGGGCGTTCTTATCCTTGCTGCCGATCAAAAGATGCTCGACGAGCTCCGCCTTGTGAACGCTGTCTACTACGTCGATTCGCTCGATGAAAGCTTTAGTTGGCTCAAAACGAACGGGGCGGAGATTCTTCACGAACCGGAGACCGTAACGGGCGGAAGAAATTTCACGGCCCGTCATTCCGACGGGCTGGTTGTCGAATATTTCGAACCAGCCAGGAAGAAGGAGAACGCCTGATGAAGTCGTGGAAGATTGACCGCTTGGGCGGCAAACTCAGTTTCGTTGACGTTCCTATTCCGGAAGTTCGTCCTGGAAGTGTGCTGGTTCGTGTTCAGTCGCAAGCTCTCATGTCCTATCTGAAGCCATACGTGGAGGGCAAGCTGCCGGCCTACCGCGCGCCTGAAGATTTCACCCCGGGTGGTAACGCGATCGGAACGGTCGAGTGTGTCGGTGCGGATGTCTGGCACCTCAAGAAGGGCCAGAAAGTAGTGACGTCGAGTCACCTTGTCGCACGGGAGAATGTACCCGAGCCAGGACAAATTTTGATCGGAGTAACATCTCCGGGAGGTATCGGAGATGCCCTCCAAGGCTCTTGGAAGGACGGGACTCTTGCGGAGTACGTTCTCCTGCCCGCGCAGGTCGTCACGCCAATCGACGGGCTCGATCACTATGACTTCCCGCAACTGACTGCCATCACCCGCTGCATCGTTCCGTTTGGAGGATTGACACGGGGAAGACTCCAAGCGGGAGAGACGGTGGTGGTGAACGGTGCCAGTGGTGCTTACGGGAGCGCGGCAACTCTCGTCGCCCTTGCAATGGGGGCGAGTCGCGTGGTCGCGGCTGGCCGCAGCAAGGAAACGCTCGATAAGCTAGCCAAGGCTGGAGGCGAACGAGTGATTCCCGTTGTCCTCACTGGCGATGTGACGAATGACACCGAGGCTTTGCGAAGCGCTGCCAACGGCGGCGCCCATTTAGCTTTCGATCAAGTAGGAAACGCCAAGGACCCTAATTCAACGCTAGCGGCCCTTGGTTCACTTTATCGCTGGGGGCGCATCGTCCTCATGGGCAGCAGCGCCGTTCCTATTCCGATCAACTATCTCCAGATGATGTTTAACAACTGGGAGATCATCGGAAACTTCATGCACCCCCAAGGGGCGTACCTGCCCCTTCTGTCGTTGGTTCGATCCGGCCAACTAGACCTCAAGCCGATCCAACCAAAAGTCTTCTCGTTGCCCGACCTGGAACCCGCAATGGAGTACGCGGGCAAAGCGGGCAGCCTGGAATTGACTGTGGTTACTTCCAGCAACTAGGCGTAACAAACGCAAGCCCACTTGCCTGTCTGGGCCTTGGAGTGAAGGCCTCAATCTCAGCAACAGGTTGTCAGGAGTGAAGATGCCCGCTGAAAACGGACGCAGCACAGAGTATCCGATCGATCCGATGTTCTTGGACCGCTGGTCACCGCGCTCCTTCACCGGGGAAGCAATTGCCGAGGCTGAACTGCTCACTATGCTGGATGCCGCGCGTTGGGCGGCGTCTTGCTACAACATCCAGCCCTGGCGTTTTATCTACGCTCTGCGAGACTCCCCGGCGTGGACCAAACATCTCGATCTACTCGTGCCTTTCAATCAACTATGGGCGAAAGATGCTTCAGCCCTTGTGTTCTTTGTTTCCAACTCGATCATGAGGATGCCAGGGGCTGAAACCGATAGTCCATCCGTCACTCACTCATTCGACGCAGGCACAGCATCGGGCTACATGGCTTTGCAAGCACGCAAACTTGGTTGGTTCGCGCATGGAATGGGGGGCATTGACCGGGAGCGTGCGGTGAAGGAACTCAACGTTCCAGAAGGTTTCAAAGTTGAGGCGGCCTACGCGATAGGTCGGCTAAGTAACCCCGAGAAACTTCCCGAGGGGCTAAGAAAGCTGGAACATCCGAATGATCGCCTGCCTCTCGCGCAGATCGCGTTCGAAGGTGAATTCAAGCGATAACGATGTCGCTGGCAGGTGCAAGAGCGACGGATACGGCCCATGATCTGTTGAAAAACACGACGATGAAGATAGTGAACATGAACATTACGCGATACATCTCTTCTGCAGCTTTGCTGTCTGGTCTAATCGGCTGCTCGACGTCCACCACAACTCCTCCAAATCAAACGACGAGGCCGCCCGCTCTTCGGCATGTGCTCTTTGTGGGCGACAGTTTTACTCACGGCCGTTACCTGCCGGTACGCACGTACAACAACACCCCCGGAACGGGCGGCATTGGTTCGACCGTCGCCTCCGCAGAAGTTGTGGATGAGAACTTCAACACGACAATCGCCGCTCGACAAGAGACAGGCGCTGGAGAGACGGGCCCATGGGGCGGGATTCCTGGAATCTTTGCCGAGTTCGCAAACGAGACAGGGCTACCCTACGATGTTCATATCGAGGCGATATCGGCAACATCACTCGCGCAGAACTACTCAGCAGGGAGCGACGTCATCACGCGACCCAATTGGGACACCGTAGTATTACAGGAGGCTACATTCCAACCGATCCCGTCGAGCATTTCGCTAGACAGTAAAAGCAATCCTGCATCATTCTGCACAGCAGTCAACGCCATAGAAGCAGCCGTGCACACGACCGCACCCAATGCAACGATCTTTTTGTATGAAACCGGAGCCCCTGCCGATACCGCTTATCGTCTGAGCACTGCAGCGGCGCCGTTTTCCGACTCTGCCTATCTTCTTTCCCTGGGAACCCTAACCTCCGCGTACCACGACGCCTACGTCAGCGCTGCATCACAGAATCAGAGAATCGCAGGGATAGCGCCAACAGGCGACGCGTGGTCGTTAGCTTGGTCGCTCGGTGTCGCTAATCCTGATCCCTATGGCGGCAATGCTTCAGGAGTCTCGCTCACCTTCAACTATCAGAGCGGGAGTTCACCATCCACGCGCAACACGCCGACCGATGCGGGCTTTCACCACCCCAGCATCTATGGAGCCTATCTGAACGCGCTCGTGCTGTTTCAGCGAATTTCCGACACCGACGTACGGACTTTGGGCGGCGCTGAACAGGCTGCGGCACTCCTAGGCATTGCGCCAGAAGTTGCAGTAGACCTGCAAAATGTGGCATGGATTGCAGTCACCCTTGAAGGGTCGACGCTGCCCCCGGCCAACTACAACCCGTGTCACTGAACCCAATTCTACGTGTCGTCCGTGTTGTCCAACTCTGGTGAATCGCCAAAAGGCCAGATGCGCACACGCTTTGCTTAGCACCTCTTCCCGCAGTGCGCAGAGTACTCGCGCCGCAAGAGGACATTGCAAGGGATCTGAACGTCATGCAATAGGTTCATGAATCATCGAGCAATGCTTCACTGAATGAGGCGCGCCGCTGCTGCACGAGAGATCAAGTTTCTAGCTTTCCGATTCTTACTGATGTAGTAGTGACTGTCGAGCGGACTTAGGCTCGTAGCTTTTGCTGCCTGCTGGAGAAACCGAACGAACAGACACAGAAGCGCGCGATTCAGCACAAGACTCCACTCCTTCGGTACGAAAATATACTTAGAGCTGGGTCTTATGAGACGTCCTCTCAATCACGCATGACGTCACGTATTTTCTCTATTTATCAAATTAATTGGAGTATGCAGATCTGCATACTCCGGTCGATCTTCTTCAACCCTCCAGGAGTTCAACATGAAGTTCAAGAAGATCGAGGGGTCCCTGGCAATCTACGTGCTTATCTTCAATAGTGGCGATGAGGTCAGAGCCGGATTGAAGCATTTTGCATTAGGAAACGGAATCAGCGGAGCAAGCTTCAAAGCGGTAGGCGCACTTTCAAGTGTGAAGCTCGCTTGGTATAACCCTGAGACCAAAGCTTACGATACGTCTGTCGATCTTCATGAGCAGGTGGAATTGCTTTCGCTGCTCGGTTACATTGCGATCTATGAGGAAAAGCCAGCACTTCACGCACACGTGGTAGTTGCTCTGCGAGACGGTAGCACCCGCGGCGGTCACTTATTGGAAGCGATCGTCCATCCGACGTGCGAGCTTTTCCTTCAAGAGGCTCCTGCACATCTGCGGAGAAGGCTTGATGCTCAGTCGCGCTTACTATTAATCGCGATCTGATTCGATTCAGCATTTGCGAGTTGCGAGCGTACACAGGAATTGACGCAGGGGCTAAAAGATGGAGTCAACAACACCGTCCGTTGATGTATTTCTAGTAGGCGCAGGGATTATGAGCGTGACTCTAGCCGCGCTCCTCAAGGGGCTTGACCCTGATCTCAGCATAGAACTGCACGAAGCGCTAGACGCAGAAGCCCAAGAGAGCTCGAACGCTTGGAACAACGCGGGTACCGGACACGCAGCTCTCTGCGAGCTAAACTACACGCCTGAAACGAGTGACGGCTCGATCAACATATCAAAAGCTCTAGACGTGAATACTGAATTTGATCTTTCGCGGCAATTCTGGGCAAGTTTAGTTCATGACGGCTCGATTGCTGATCCGGCTGCCTTCATCCGTCCAGTGCCGCACTGTAGCTTCGTCTCGGGCGCGGAGAACGTCGCGTTCTTGAAGAAACGGTATCAAGCCTTGTCCTCGCATCACTGCTATGCAGGCATGGAATACACCGAGGATCGGGCTGTGATGCAGGAGTGGTTTCCCCTGGTGATGGAAGGGCGCGACTCCTCCCAGCCCTCTGCCGCAACTCGCATGATCACTGGGACCGATGTCGACTACGGAGCCCTGACTCAGATTCTGCTTGCGTCGCTGAAGCCCTTGCCCCGCTTTCGATGCGTCTTCAACAGCCACGTAGAGGATCTGAAACGTTCCGAGGCAGGATGGGATATCCATATCCGCGACACAGAGACAGGTGAAAAACAACAGGTGCGAGCGAGGTTCGTTTTCCTCGGCGCGGGCGGAGGTGCGCTTCCCCTTCTACAGAAATCCGACATTCCCGAAGGCAAGGGCTATGGAGGATTTCCAGTGAGTGGCATCTGGCTTCGATCGGATAGTCCCGAGATCGTTTCACGTCACTGTGCAAAGGTGTACGGCAAAGCTGCCAGCGGTTCTCCGCCAATGTCTGTGCCTCATCTTGACACCCGCCATGTGGATGGAAAGATTTCACTCCTTTTTGGTCCCTATGCCGGCTTCTCTAGCAAGTTTCTGAAGCATGGCTCCTACTTCGACCTGTTCGCTTCCATCGATCCAGAGAATATTCTCCCTATGCTGACAGTCGGTCTTGAAAACTTCAGCTTGGAGAAGTACTTGATCGGACAAGTCCTCGAAACCCACGAGCAGCGCTTCGATATGCTCCGGACCTTTTTCCCAAAGATGGATGAGAAGCATTGGCGAGAACAGATTGCGGGCCAGCGTGTTCAGATTATCAAGAAAGATCCTCAACGAGGCGCCATCCTGGAGTTCGGGACAGAGATTGTCAGCTCCGCAGATCACTCGCTAGCAGCCCTGCTGGGAGCTTCGCCAGGGGCGTCCACTGCTGTAGCAATCATGCTTAACGTTTTGGAAAAATGCTTCCCGCAGCAAATGCAAACTGGGTGGCAAGTCAAACTTAAGAAGCTGATCCCGTCCTATGGAGAATCGCTTATCGAGAATAAGTCGCTCTGTGATCGGGTTCGAGCAGAAACAGCAACAGTTTTAAAAATCAATAGCCCCAAAAGCGATATTGCTGCACCAGCTATTTAGCTTGAAGGAGATCCATGATTCGAGCATTTCGATTATTTACTGGGACCGATGGAGACTCCCATGTTGTGCGCGGGAGTATAAAGGCAAAACAACTCGTTGATGCAAGGTCAATCGAGTTCAAAGAGACACCATCGCATTCCGCCTTAGAGTGGCATAACGCTCCAACACTGCAATATGTCATCACATTGGCAGGCGTCTTGGAGTTCACCACCCGGACGGGTGAGTCCTTCATCGTTCGGCCGGGTGACGTTCTTCTGGCAGAGGATAACAGTGGAACTGGTCACTCTTGGCGTTTGTTAAATGACGATCCGTGGAAGCGGGCCTATGTGATTTTCGCACCGGGAGCGGACCCACATTTCATCAGCGATTAAGTCTGGGTGCCTTTCTCATTGAGCAAATGCGTGAATGAACAACAAAGGGGCCGCTCGGGCTCGCTTTGTTCTCGCGAGTACTCCTAGATTGGCTTGTATTCGAGGGATGTGATCAGAACATCAATCGACTTCGGCTTTCAACCTTGACTGTGCTTACTTCGGTCGCGGAGGAGCGAATAGAATCAGATCAGGCTTCCTGAACCCCTTCGACAAGTGCAGTGTTCGGGCGCGGAGTCGCGACCGAACCGGAGGTTTCGTTGAGCTAAGAGAGATGAATTGCAGTAAGGGCCACCCTTCTACCCACGTTCTGCCTAATCAACTATGCAACGATCTGCTGTCGGATGTCATGGAAAATACAGTTACAAGCTCGCGTGAGATTATCCTGCCTAATTTTTCGTCTGTTGCAGAAATGCGCGTGCTCTACTGATTTCCGGGCGTTGTGACTGCCGTCCACCGTGGGTGACTTGTAGTAGCTGGCCGTAGAGGCGGCCAGCCTCGTCCTTTCGGCCAGCGCCCACTGCGGCTTGAGCCGCGCCTGCGAGTCCGTTGAAGCGGTTGGGACTCAGCTTCAAATCGATCTCATACTGGGCCAGGGCCTCAGCAGGGCGCCCCTCCGCAAGAAGCATGTCAGCGTACATTTCTCGCGCTGGGATATCAACCTCGCCCTGTCCTACCCGATCTTGTTCATCAGCGGAAGCTGAGAGTTGCGCAAGAGCTTCGGCGTCACGATGATGCGCGTAGCTCTGCCACGCCTGCATCGTCAGAAGAGTCACGTGGATTTCTGCCGAGATCGGCGAACCCTCGGCTGCGACAGTCCTGTAAATTGACTGCGCGCTCGCTACGGCCTGATCGGCTACGTCGGCATCACGTAAGTGGCCAGCGGCAATTGTTTGTGCCCATAGACGAAAATAACGCGACGAGATGAGCGGAGGGGGTGGTTCCGAGATCGCAAGAACGTCTTTCCACTCGTGGCGCTCCAGATGGTAAATAGAAGGAAATTCAACCTGCATGTACGAGGTATACAAGTACATGCCGTCATTCTGGATGCCGGGGATCGCTGCCAGATGCTGAATCAGCGGATTGGTATTTTGATAAATCTCTCGAGCATGCGCATCATCACCGTCCTGCAGGTAGGCGTAAAGCAGGAACTCATAGGCGTGCATCTCATGGGCGACTCCGTCGAGGTGCTCTTTCGCGGCCAGTTCCGAAGCGCGGACCGACGCGAGATTGGCTGCGATATCTTCCTGCCACATGCCTAGCCGCGCGAAAATGTGGCCAGGCATATGAAGGGCATGGGCCGAGGCGGGCGCGATGGCTGCGTACTTCTCTGCCGCCGGCAGCGCTTCACGGGCAAGTTGAGGGTTGTCGCATGTATGGATGATGTAGTGTGCAAAACCGGGGTGGTTTGGGTGCGCATCGAAGCCAGGCATCAGTACCGCCAAGGCTTTACGATCTGCCGCAATAGGATCTTTCGGATCCAGAGCCGCGGCGGCTGAGAGACCCAGACCGTAGAAGGCCAAGGCTTCAACATCGCTGGGATAGGCAGTGTGCAGACTGGCCATCGCATTTGCATATATACCAACCGCCACCGCGTTCTGTGCGGGGTCAGAGTGCAGGTAAGTGCTCAATGCGGCGATATAGAGGCGTTCGCGGTCGGTCTTGGGGTGGAGCGCAGCTGCTTCGTCAATCTCCGCGATTCCTGCCCTCCGCCTTTCCTCCGGCATGCCGTCCCAGAAGGGGCGCCATTCGGTCATAGCGAGGCCCCACTGTGCCATGGCGCATGAGGGATCGTAGTGGGCCACGGAAGCAAACTGCTTGCGAGCTTCTTCGTACCAGAAGGAGTGAAGCATAGCGACGCCACGTTCAAATGGAACCTGCACGTCGGCACTGCACGAGATTGGAAAATGCACCGTGCCGACCTTTATGAGGGCTTCTGACGGAACGCCTTCACCACCGTTGTGGTGATGCTGTGCTAAGGATAAAGAAGAGATGCTAGCGACACAAAGGAACACCACAACGGATCTGAACGTCATGCTGTTAAGCATACTGTTGAACTGATCTCCAGGGCCGCACTGTGTATTGGAGTAACCCAACGAATAGACACAGAAGAGTGTGATGCGACAAAGGAACTGACTCTTTCGGCACCACAATGATCTAGGAGATCGGCGATGCTGCTAGTTCTGAAATTGCATGATGTCTCGTTTATGCGATAGCCAAAGAGGCTAGGAGACCCGCAATGGGCTCAAAGCTGAGCCCATTACTGCTGCACTCAGCACGAACAGTGCTATGGACAGGCCGTCGATATCATGATCTCCCGGCCAGCTACGAAGGTGTTGCCCTGAAGGAGACGTCATGAATATTGCCGAGTTATGTGGTGCTCTTGTCCCTGTATTCCTTGTCTTACTTCTCGGTTACCTTGCCGGTAAGGCCCACTCCTTCAATGGGGATCAGGCGTCCGGGCTTAGCAAGTTGGCGCTCGGCTTTGCTCTTCCTGCGTCGCTCTTTGTTGGGATGGCAGCTCTGCCCCGTGATCTACTTGTCGCTCAAGTCAAACTGGCGCTTTGCCTTCTCGGAGTTCATCTCGGTCTTTTGCTTCTCGCTCATTTCGTGCTGCACAAGCTCTGTCACGTGCAGACGACGCGCAGTTTAGTCTTCTCGTTGATGCTTTCCACCTCGGCGACGCCCGTATTTGGTGTTGCAGTCCTGTCACCCCTACTAGGGAGCACAGCGATTGGGGCTGTAGGCCTTGTTGCACTGGCAATCAATTTTGCAGTTCCTGTGGCTGTCATATTGTTTGAGATCGATGCGGCTGGGAAGATAGCGCACGCGGGAGAGACGGCGCAAGGCAAGGCTTCAGCGAACCCGCCGAGAAATCCAGCAATCGACGGGCTCAAGGCTGGGTTAAGCTCCCCCCTCTTGTGGGCCCCCATCCTCGGCTGTGCTCTAGCTATGAGCGGTAAGCATATGCCTACCATCGTGAGTAGCTCATTCACTTTTATAGGATCAGCTACGTCTGGCGTTGCCGTCTTCGCTGTCGGACTAATACTAGCCGCTCATCGCATGATGTTCTCGAGGGCAGTCTTACTTGGTACCCTGGGGCGCGTCAGCATCCAGTCTATGTTCTTGTTTGGTTTGGCAATGTTGCTTCATATCACCGGGCCTGTCTATCGTGAAGCAATTGTCTGTTGCGGTTTCCCCCCCGCGACGACCGTTACATTGCTTGCTGCAAAGTATCAATCTTCAGAGGCAGAGTCTGCTTCGGTTCTTCTTTTCTCGACACTGCTACTGGCCGCGACTATACCGACACTGCTTTATTTGACCCGCTAACGAAGGAAGTCGAATGCAGAACATTTGTTTGGCGTGTATCTGTTTGTTAATGGTTGCCGAATCAGTTGATGCGAGTGCCGATAGCTCTCAACGTAGTGGGACAGATTGCGTTTCGATAGAGATGAGCGTGTTCTGACTAGAAGCCAGTGAAACGGCGTTTCAAGGAGAAGATTGGATGAAGATAACAGCGCAGACAAAGAGCGATACGAAGAGGGGCGTAATTCGGACCAGGCTTTCTGGTTACGATCTATTGAATAACTCTCGACTCAATAAGGGAACGGCTTTTACAGAAGAAGAAAGAGATACCTTCGCCCTCCATGGGTTGCTACCTCTAGACGAAGGGACTTTGGAGCAACAGCTGGAACGTCGGAAGAAGGCCCTGGAAACTGAGCTGACCGTCTTTGGCAAGTACAGTTTCATGCGTGATCTCCAGGATACGAATGAGACTTTGTTCTATTCCTTGATAGAACATCATGTAGAAGAGCTACTCCCAGTCGTCTACACGCCAGGTGTTGGCGAAGGGTGTCAGCGTTTCAGTGAGATCTGGCGCAAGCCGCGAGGCCTGTTCATCAGCTATCCCAACAGGAATCGGATTGAGCAGATGCTCTCCGATCCTCGCTATGACGACGTACGATGCATCGTCGTCAGCGATGGAGAGCGCATCCTCGGATTAGGGGACCAGGGCGCTGGAGGCATGGGAATTCCCATCGGCAAGATGGCGCTCTATACCGCTCTTGCCGGCATCCATCCGGAGCACTGCTTGCCGGTGCTGCTCGATGTCGGGACGGACAATGAAGACCGTCTCAACGATCCTATCTACGTAGGCTGGCGGAATAAGCGAGTCGGCGGCCAGGAGTATGACGACTTCGTTGAAGCCTTTGTTTTGGCCGTTAAGCGCCGCTGGCCGCATGTCCTTCTGCAATGGGAGGACTTTGCGGGCTCGAATGCAGCTCGTCTCCTGGAGCGCTACCGCGACCAACTCTGCACCTTCAATGACGATATTCAGGGAACTGCCGCCGTGACTACCGCGACTCTGCTGGCGGCGGTGAATGCAACCGGCATTCCGCTTGAGCAACAGACGGTTGTGTTTCTCGGCTTTGGCTCCGCCGGAGTCGGCATAGCGAACCTGATGCTCACCGCCATGAAACAGGCGGGCCTGAGCGAAGAGCAAGCTCTCAATCGCTTTTACGCAGTCGGTCGTTATGGCCTTTTGGTAGATGGCGGAAAAGACAATCGTCCCAACCAGCAGCCATTTGTGCGGAAGAAGGCCGACCTGGAGGGGTGGATGTTGTCCGAAGGGGATAAGATTTCTTTGCTTGATGTCGTTCGCAATGCCAAAGCTACTGTCCTGGTCGGTGTTTCCGGTCAGCCAGGAGCTTTCACGGAAGATGTCGTGCGTGAGATGGCGAAGCACACGGACCGCCCGGTTATCTTCCCCCTGTCGAATCCCACCTCTCGGGAAGAGGCTACGCATGAGGATCTGCTGAAGTGGACAGACGGAAAGGCGCTGATCGGCACAGGCAGCCCTTTCGCCCCCGTTAACGTCAATGGCAAGTCCGTCCACATTACTCAGACCAACAACTCTTACATCTTCCCTGGCCTTGCTCTCGGCATCCTTGTTTCTAAGGCAAAGCGGGTGACGGACGGCATGATTATGGCCTCCGCAAAGAAGCTTGCAGACTTATCTCCGACGCAAAAGGACAAGCACGCAAATCTGCTACCTCCCATCGCGGATTCTCGCAAGGTAGGTCTGTTGGTGGGTGAGGCTGTAGGCAAGCAGGCGATCGCCGATGGGGTTGCTCAAGTGACCGATGAGAAGGCCTTCGAAGAAGCGCTCCATGCTTATGTGTGGGAGCCGGTTTATCTGCCCTATGAACGCTTGGACAACTAATTCATCGATTCGTCTCCATGCGGCTCTATGCTCTAGGAACATTTACCACGAGCACTAGTTCACTTGCACGGAAGATGAATGACAGGGAAGGTCTCTCCTCGAGGTGTACGGATGGCGAAGAAAGTAGCTGAGGTATTTGTCGAAACACTGGTGCAGGCTGGCGTAACCCGTGTCTATGGCGTGGTGGGCGACTCACTCAATGGATTTACGAATGCCATTCGGCAGCATAAAGAGATCGAATGGCTCCACGTGCGCAATGAGGAGGCAGGGGCTTTCGCCGCAGGTGCGGAAGCTCACCTTACCGGGGAGATCGCGGTCTGTGCAGGAAGCTGCGGCCCTGGCAACATGCACCTCATCAACGGCCTATATGATTGTCATCGCAGCCGTGTTCCTGTTCTGGCAATCGCGGCTCAAATCCCAAGCCAGGAGATTGGCAGCGGGTACTTTCAGGAGACTCACCCTGAACATCTGTTCAGAGATTGTAGCTACTATTGCGAACTGGTGTCACAGGCAGACCAGATGCCGCGCGTGCTGGGGATAGCCATGCGTACCGCAATCGCAAAACGGGGAGTGGCTGTCGTCGTGATCCCTGGAGACGTTCTGGCACGTGAGTGTTCCTCGCCAGCGCTTGCTCTTGGCATCCATGATTCTGCGTCAGTAAGCCGGCCATCGGGTAAGGAACTGAACCAGGCGGCAGAGATACTCAACGGCGCTCAAAGAATTACGATTCTTGGGGGCGCTGGATGTGAAGGGGCGCATGACGAATTAGTTACGCTTGCCGCTAAACTCAAAGCTCCCATCGTGCATGCCTTACGCGGTAAGGAATTCATCGAATACGACAATCCTTATGACGTGGGGATGACGGGCCTGCTCGGTTTCTCGTCCGGTTACCACGCGATGATGAATTGCGATGCACTGCTTATGCTTGGTACCGACTTTCCCTACCAACAGTTCTTTCCTAAAAGGGCGAAGATCTTGCAGGTTGACTTGCGCGGTGAGCAGATCGGACGACGCACCCCAGTCGATCTTGGCTTGGTCGGCAGTGTGAAGGACACGCTGGACGCGCTTACGCCGATACTGCAGGAGAAGAAGGACCGCTCTTTTCTGGATATTTGCCTCGAGCTTTACAAGGGAGCTAGAAAGGGACTCGATGATCTCGCAACAGGGGAGCCTGGCCGTACGCCAATACACCCGCAGTACGTCGCTAAGAGTATCGATGAACTCGCTGCCGACGATGCAGTCTTCACCTGTGACGTAGGCACACCCACCATCTGGGCCGCACGCTATCTTCGTATGAACGGCAAGCGCCGCTTGTTCGGTTCCTTCATCCATGGCTCTATGGCAAATGCTTTGCCGCAGGCCATTGGTGCGCAAGCCTCCCATCCAGGCAGGCAGATTATTAGTCTCTCCGGTGACGGTGGCCTGGCTATGTTGCTGGGAGAAGTGTTGACACTCCGCCAGCTCAGGCTCCCCGTGAAGCTCGTTGTGTTCAATAATAGTTCGCTTGGTTTTGTGGAGTTGGAGATGAAAGCCGCTGGCCTGATTGACTATGGCACTGAGCTCGTCAATCCGAACTTTGCCAAATTGGCTGAGTCTGCAGGCGTCTTCGGTGTGCGTGTCGAGAAGCCGGAGGACCTGCGCTCCGCTCTCTTACACGCCTTCGAACATGAGGGTCCCGCGCTTGTCGAAGTGATCGTCAATCGGCAAGAGCTGTCGATGCCGCCCACGATCACTGCGGAGCAGGCTCTCGGATTCAGTCTCTATATGGTTCGTGCGGTGCTGGACGGACGCGGAGATGAGGTCATCGACCTTGCCAAAACCAATCTCATTCGCGGTTAGGTCTGTTTGTCTTTCTCCCGCTGCAAATAAAGGCATGAATAACACAGGGAGTCGTTCAGGGCTCCCTGTGTTTTAGCTAGTCTCGTAGATTGGTTTGTATTCGAGCGATGTGATCAACTTATCAATCGATTTCGGCTTTTCAACTCGCGCAAGGTTAAGTTCGAAGATGCGTTCGGCGGACATCACCGCGGTGACATGCGAAGCCTTCTGCACATCCGCCTGCGGTGGAAAGAGCATTCCTTTTGCGAGTTGTTCGTCGGTGACCTGATCAGCGGTTGCCCGGGCGGCAGTGATGAAGATCTCATCGGGGACGTGCTTTGCCTCGGTGGCGACAATCGCCATGCCCACCGCTGGGAAGATGTAGAAGTTGTTCGCCTGGCTAGGCTCGTAACTTTTGCCGTCGATCGTGACACGATCGAACTGCACCCCCGCCGCGAAGATCGCGTTGCCCTTTGAGAACTTGTACGCCTCTTCAGCTGTGCACTCCGCGTGCTCCGTGGGGTTGGAGAGTGCAAAGATCACAGGACGGTCGTTGAGCTTCGACATAGCTTCGATCACCTGTTTGGTAAACGTGCCACCGACGGTGCTGACCCCAATCAGGATCGTAGGCTTGAGTTCATTGATGGCAGCGACCAAGTCCTTCGCGGATTTGGCCGTGTGAGCGTAAGGCTGCTGATCGGGAGAAAGGTCCTTCCGGGATGGCTCCAAGAGACCGTTCACATCGAAGAGCGAGATTCGTGCCCTTGCATCCTTCTCACTCAGTCCCTCCAACTTCATCGCGGACGTGATCATATTCGCGATGCCGATCCCCGCTGAGCCGGCTCCTAAGAACAACACGCGCTGGTCTTTTAGACTGCTATTGGAGATTTTCATGGCGTTATATAGGCCCGCCACGGTCACACTGCCAGTACCTTGGATGTCGTCGTTGTAGCAGCTAATCTGGTTGACGTAACGCGCAAGCAAGCGGATCGCGTCCGTGCCTTTCCAATCTTCGAAGTGGATACAGCATTTCGGAAAGCGATCTTGCACGGCATCGACGAACTCTTGCACGAATGCGTCCAATTCGTCCGTGCTCGGGCGCTTTTGCTTCAGGCCCAGATATAGCGGGTCGTATAGCAACTTCTCGTTGTCGGTCCCACAATCGAGAAGAACCGGCAGCAGCACATCCGGCTGCACTGCAGCGCATGCAGTGTACAGTTGCAGCTTTCCTATGGGGATGCCCATGCCGTTGGTTCCCAGGTCGCCCAGGCCGAGGATGCGGCCGCCTGTCGACACACAGATCACCCTCACATCCTCGACCGGCCAATTCTTCAAAACCTCTCTGAGCTTCCCCTTCTGCTCAATGGAGACATACATTCCTTTCGGCTTGCGGTAAATGTGACCAAACTCGAGGCAAGCGGTTCCGACGGTTGGATCGTAGACGATCTTCAAAAAGCGTTCCGGATCAGTCGCGAGCACAGCGTAGAAGAGCGTTTGATTATCGTCTGCCAGTTGTGCGAGGTAGATGTATTGCTCTAGATCATTGTTTTTCTTGCTGAGCTGGAAGAGGCAACGCTTGACCTGATTCTCAAGTGTTTCCACGGTGGGTGGGAGGAGTCCAATAAGATGCTTCTCCTGCCGCTTTTCTCGACTGAATGCGGTACCACGGTTATGTTTGGGATCTTCCAACAAAGCAAAGCCGGTCAGGTTCGTTTCCATATCTGTCTCCTCACGAATCGATGAGAACGTTGTCATTGTCTGGGGGCTCTGATCATCAGAACTCCACCTTCGAGCGGAAGCCGACAACAGTAGCGTCACCCGTCTTCCCGCCGACGTTGAAGAAATGCTGCACCACCGGCTGGAGCAACAACCAACCGGTGGGCTTGAATAACGCGTTCAGTTCGAGGACATGCTCTGCGTCGCGCCTTTGGATAATCGCTACGTTGCTAGCATTGCCGAGATAGTTCACACCGCTCCGCACGTAACCCAAACTCAAGGTGTTGTGCCAATGGATGGGCAAAAGCTCGTTGTAGCGGAGTCCCGCGGTAGTCTCCTGATTACGGCGGCTCCGATCTGCTGGGGACCAGTTCACTGAGGCGGTGATGTCCACGCCGGTGCTGGAGCGCTCCGCTGTCCGCCAAAGAGCCTGGCTCGCCATCCCGTAGATCAGGTAATTCCCGCTTACAGGCGTGGAACTTGACGTTGAGGTAAACTTCCCAGGGTTGTACGTGCCGCCGAACTGATACAGCCCAGAGTAGCCCGTTCGCGATCGAACCGTATCGAAAGCCCGAACATCACGTGCAGACTGGCCCGGCGTCCATCCGATCTCGGAAGCTGTCATCGCCGCACCACGGAATTGAGGCACAAACCCGGTTGGGTTGTGCGCATACGGCACTCGATCCGCTGCAAAGACCATTGACTTCACATAGAAGTGCTCACGCGGAATTACACGAACTTCAGCAGCAGGTGTCGAGGGTGGATCAAAGCTCTCGTAGTTCACACTGAGATTGCCCATGGCATAATCGAGCGGCTCGACAATGAAGCTGGTCGCATCATGTTGGGCCCCATAGAAGTCCTGTCCAGCGAATTGGCCTAGTCGCACCACCAGCGACTCATGGAGAAACCGTCGCTCAAGCCAATACGAGTCAAGTCGAAACGTGTTGGCGCTCGACATTCCGCTCGGACTTGCGATCGCACCGAGGTAAGCACCAAGAATGCCTCCGCCCTGCCAGAGTCCGGTGATGTGGAAGTAGAGGCCGCGCGCACCGGCGAGAGTTCCGAGGTCGATGTTGACCGTGCCTCGCACACGGTTCCAATCGGCGAGGCGTGTCTTCTGAGCGGATCGTACGTTCCAGAGGTGATCCGCAATATATTGCAAATCACAACTCACTCCTTTGTTCTCCAGTTCCGTCCGCTTTCCTCGCCAATCTCCGAATAGATGTTCGTGGGAGGAACCGGCATCTTCATGTGCGTCTGCTCCACTCAAGCCGTCGTTCTGCGTCTGGCTGCGACACACACAGCTAAAAGAGAGCAAGACGAAGACGACGATCAGTGTCGAGCGGCGTTCGGCGGACTTTACTTGGTTGGTTTTCAACCCGGTACGCTCTTTCCGTGAGTTTTGCTATCGTTACCCCGTTTAAGCGTCAAAATTCAGGGTCGTGTCTCCGACCATTTTTTGGGGATTCACGACCTCATCGAACTTTTTGGCGTCGATCAGCCCAGTCTTGATTGCGGCCTCTCGCAAGGTAGACCCATCATCTTGGGCCGTGTGCGCGATCTTGGAGGCATTGTCATATCCGATCACCGGACTAAGAGCGGTCACCAGCATGAGCGAGCTCTGTACATACCCAGCAACCCTCTTTTCGTTCACTTCGGTTCCCTCGATGGAGAAGATCCGAAACTTCTCGCATCCGTCCGCAAGAATCCTTGCAGAATGCAGAAAGTTGTTGATGATAATGGGGCGCATTGCGTTCAGCTCGAAGTTCCCTTGTGAGCCGGCAAAAGCAACTGCGGTATCGTCTCCGATGACCTGAATGCAAATCATCACGATGGCTTCACACTGGGTGGGGTTTACTTTACCGGGCATGATCGACGAACCTGGCTCATTCGCCGGCAGGTTCAACTCCGCAATGCCACAGCGGGGCCCTGAAGCCAGCCAGCGAATATCATTTGCTATCTTCATCAGCGAGACGGCAAGACCGCGAAGGGCAGCATGGGCGGCTACGATGCCGTCGAGCGAGCCTTGCGCTTCGAACTTATTGGGCGCGGTGATGAACGGATGCCCTGTCAATTCTGAAATCTCTTTTGCGATCTCTTCGCCGAAGCGTTCCGGCGCATTGATACCGGTGCCCACAGCGGTCCCACCGGCCGCAAGTTGGTAGAGTCCCGCCAGCGAAGCTTCGACGCGACGGAGAGCGTATCGGATTTGGACAGCGTATCCCGACCATTCCTGCCCCACCGTCAGAGGAGTCGCATCCTCCAAATGTGTCCGCCCAATCTTTACGATGTGCTGCCATTGATTCGCCTTGTTCTCAATAGCCGTCAACAGCGCGGTTGCTTTGGGAAGGAGTGTGTCCTTGATCTCCATAACCGCCGCGATGTGCATGGCTGTCGGAAACGTGTCGTTGGAACTTTGCGACATATTCACATGGTCGTTTGGGTGCACGGGTTCCTGAGCCCCGAGAGTCCCGTTCACCATCTGAATGGAGCGGTTGGAAATCACCTCGTTCACGTTCATGTTGCTTTGAGTGCCGCTGCCGGTTTGCCAAACGAAGAGCGGGAAGTTTTCGTCGAGCTTGCCGGCGATTACTTCGCTAGCGCTCTTGACGATGAGGTCGGCTTTTTCCTTCGGGAGCCTGCCAAGTCGCTCGTTCACAATGGCTGCAGCTTTCTTCACATAGCCATAGGCGTGATACACCTCAACCGGCATGTGGTCATTTCCGATGGAAAAGTGGATCAAAGAGCGTTGCGTCTGTGCTCCCCACAGGCGGTCCGCTGGAACCTTCACCTGCCCCGTGGAGTCGAACTCGATCCGCCAGCGTCCGTCCTCCAAAAGCGTTCCGGGCTTGAAGGTACCATTTTTAAGCTGTGTATCTTCAACGTTTGCCATGTCGCTGAACTCCTCTTCCTTCTTAGCACTCTAGGCCACTGAGTAACGTCTTCAGCGCGCGCTGAAGACAAGGTGTGATAATTCACTCTGCCTTGGTCGACAGGGAGTCGTCTTGTCTAAATGCCCGACTCCTTGCACGTTCCATCGGAAAGGTGGACTAGGCGTCGTCGCCAATCGTGGAGTGCTGTGTCCAAGTCAGCAGTGATCCCATCAAGACCAGCAGGACACAGGGTGCCAAGGCGTAGGTCCTGAACCTTCTCGTGCAGTAGGCTCCGAAAAGCGCTCCTACGAAGAAGGAGGCACATGCACATGCAGAAACCAAGGCTTGTCCCTTGCTTCGGTCCACATCCTCACCCTGGAACCAGCGCACGAACCCTGTCGTCATGCTCTTGATATTCCCCGTGGTCATCGCACTATTGAATTTCCACCCCGTCACGGAGTCGAAGGTGCCAACCTGAAGGCCAGCCATACAGGAGATGAATGGCACGACGAGAACGTTTGGTAAGCGGGAAGCGAAAGCTGTCAGGGTCACGAGCGCTGAGAGTTCTAAGACCTGGCAGCAGAGCCTCGGCATGAATTTGATTCTACTTTTACGAGAGATGACAAACTTGGCGAAAGCGACGCCCACAATGAAGGTAACGATAGGAGGGAAATGTCGCATCGCCCGATTCCAGTTGCCGATGGTCGCATAGGCCGCGAGCATGACAATGTTAGACGCGTAGCGGAACTGATAACCGACTTCGATTGCCCAATAGTCGCTCAGTCGCGAACCTAGAGCGCCATAGGTGACGTCAGCATTGAAGTGAGTCTTCTTCACGCTGGCGTCGGTGTAAACCTCGTTCTAATGCGTGGAGGTTGTCGAATTGCTAAGCGGTAGCTTTGTTGTGAGACGATAACGCGCGCGCTCACTGAATTCGATGGGGCCGTATCTCTGCACAGCTTGCGCTGTCTCTTTCCATCGCTGCTCCAAGCGAAAACGCTGGACTATCGCAGGAACCGATCCACTGCGGTGCGAGAGCTTCATTGTGATTTGGTGCTGTTCGAACAGTCGGTTCTCAATCTGCCGGACAACAGCAGGAGCGGTAGCGAAGGTCCCGCCGCTCGTGGTGTGGGAATCGATAAATGTATACGCCAGGAAGCTTTAATTCGCGTCGCTTTCGCTAAGAGAAAGGCCAGGACGTAATTCAACCTGTTCGAATTGGGATAAATCCAGAGTCCTGCGATAGGAACCCTCCAAATGCACCGCCCAGTGGTCTGAAACCGGTTGATCTCCGAAGTAGCTGAACCAGGCGCTAGGGCTTGTCCCGCCATTGGGAGAGGCCGTCCGCTGTGCTGCGGCGTGAGCAGCCGAAGAATCTACGCAGATGGCTAGCAAATACCTTATGAGTCGCCTCATGCACGGAAGAATGCCCGAAACTCCGCTAACACGCCGTCGGCATCTTCTTCCGGCAACAAATGACCGCACGGAAGTGGTTTCCCAGACACTACGTTGTTGCTCTTGGCTCTCCATGTGGCAAGAACATCCCACAAGTGACCCACAGTTCCCTTGGCGCCCCAGAGGGCAAGCAGAGGAGCTTGAATGTAATTGTTTCGGCTGTCATCGTCGCGATCATGCTCGAGGTCGATGCCGGCGGCAGCACGATAGTCTTCGCAGACGGCGCGTATTGTGCCGACGCAGCAGTAGCAGCGGATGTATTCCGCCATGACCTCGGGAGAGATCGCTCCCGGCGTCTTGCCTTGCATCGCAAGATGATCCCGAAGGTAGAAGACGGAATCGAGACCAATCAAGTGTTCGGGCATAGGCGAAGGCTGAATCTGTAAAAACCACCATACGTACTTCGTGGCAAATTCCTTGCTCGTCTGTTGATACATGGTTAGAGTCGGTGCTACGTCAAGAACTGCCACCTTGTCGACTACCTCAGAATGGTCCAGGCAAAGCCGATGGGCAACACGGCCGCCGCGATCATGTCCCGCCACCATGAAGCGCTGATGCCCCAATTGCTTCATAACCTCCACTTGATCCAGAGCCATGGCGCGGAACGAGTAATTGATGTGATCAGGGCTATACCCTGGTTTGCTGGAATCACCATAGCCTCGAAGATCCGGAATGACGACGGTGTATTCTTCGGCCAAGGCTGGTGCTATCTTGTGCCAAGTCAGATGGGTCTCCGGATGTCCGTGGATTAGGAGCAGTGGACGCCCACTACCCTTGGTGAGAACATTGATCTCCGCACCCGACGTTTGGATACGATGGGATTTGAAGCCAGGCAAGAGCTTCTGCGACACAGCTTCTGACGGCGGGTCAGGAAGCTCGCGCAAAGCGGCAAAAGCTGCGGGCACCGGGAGGGCACTCGGCAGTTCCTGGGCTAGATCGGATGGGCTAGGGGCAGGTCTTGACTGCGCACTTGCTGAAGACGGGATCAGAGCGGCTAATGCTGCCCCGACCCCGTGGGAAGTAAACGCACGTCGATTCATCACAACCTCCCTGCAGAGTTAGTGAGACTTCGTTCAACAAGCGTCTACCAGCCGGAAAGCAACGTAATTCCGAACTTCGGAGCTGCGGCCTTCAATCTATCGATGTCCTCCGGCCAGGGTGGACCAACTTCTTCGTTTTCAACCCTTAGACGGCCACCCTCTGCAAGAAAACCTTCAAAACCGCTTGGCGTGCAAAGCAGCATGTAATGCGCTGGCAGACCGCTTGTATTCATAAGCTGATGTGGGATGCCTCGAGGCAGAAAGACCGACTCTCCCGCCTTGATGGTCTGCTCCTCCCCGGCGATCAGGGCTTTCATCTCGCCCTCCATGATGAAGAGCGTCTCGTCGTCGTTTGCATGCACATGAATCGGGGTCTTTGATTGTCCACCGCTCCGGTTCTCAAACAGCGAAAACGTGCCGCTCGTGTCTTTACCCGATAGCTGCTGCTTCATGAGCACACCGGCAAGGATGAATTCAGGTTTATGAGCCATGGATAAAACCTCCTTCTATATAGTGAAACTACAGACGGCCGAAGCCCGCTATGAGTGATCTGACCCGTCTGTAATCTTCGGACGAACTAGGATACGCGTACGCCGAAACCCGGATATTCGGGTAGGGCTTTCTTCGTGTCTTCCGGCGAAAGGAAACGAATACCCCAAGAGGCTCCGACCTGAATCGTCTCTGTTGGATCCTCAATCGGTGCGATAGTGGAGGGGTCCGGGACTGAAAGGTCGCGTGCCGCTTCGCCCATCTGGAGCAGGTAGCCATCCATGCCCACGGTCTCCGGTCCGGTGGCGCCTACCAGGATAAGAGCTCGCACCTCATCCGTGAGACACGCGAACGTGTGAGCCTTTCCCTGAGGCAGAAAGCCCACACCACCGGCGTGCGCATCGAAGGTTTTATCTGGAGTGTAGAAGCGAACAGAACCTTCAAGCACGAAAAAGAGCTCGTGCTCCCGCTCGTGGATATGAACGGGCGGCTCTAGCCCTGGACGAACCTTGACTTCCATAAAGGCTAACCGTCCGTTGGTTTCGGACCCCTTCGCAAGCAGAGTAATCACTTGCCCCATGTACTTGATTGTTGAGGCCACATTAACTTCACGGGAATAAGCGCTCGGTGTTACTTGTTTATCAGTACTTGTCATTCAATTTGCCTCACTCTTCGCTGCTGTCGGTGGCCCTAACCAAGTCATCGCATATAGCAGGGTATGCAGGCCGCTATTCAGAAACTCCCGACATTGAAAGCTTTTCTGCGGCGCGCCTATTCTGTTTTAGGTGGAGCGGGCCAGCGACGTGTGTCCAAAAGTCCGAAAATTGGGTCATTCTCTTCGGAAAACTGCCGCTAGACGCGCACGGCGACTATGTCGCACGGGATGGAAGCACCGGAGGGTTTGTGTAGACTGGTAGATCTCGCCTCCATTCATTCGATGAGGTGGCGCGGGCATTGATTAGGGCATTGCGGGGCCTACAGGAGCCACCTCTGCATGAGCAACGAGTAGCCACTTGCCGTCGATGAAGGAGAAGCTATCGCTCACGAGTAGTTCTTTGGACTCCGTTTGGCCGTTACATTCGTAATCCTGCTCTGCTCGGTACGTCAGGACAGCGGCACGCGACCCTAAAGGGCGCATTTGATCAGATTTCAAAGCGAAGGAGTGAAGCGTGCAATTTTGCGCCCCCACTTCCGCTCCCGACAGAATCCCCTCTTTCCCGATGAAGACGAAATTGGGTGACATGAGGGTCTGCATCGTTTTCATATCTTTGTTTTGGAAGGCCGTCCACACTGCAGTTGCTTTTTGGAATAGGGCCTTCTGTTCATTACTGCGAGACTGTGCCTGGCTCGTTGTCGCTACAGCAATGAATCCCCACAGCAAAAGCTTCGCAGCGGGAATAGTCCATGTAGCGCCGCCTTGGATGGCGCTTTCACGTTCGGCTCGAATGTCACACTTCATCATTTTCACAAGTTTTCCTTTTGGTTTACGACAGAACATGCGTTTTTGATGCCAACACCGACTTCATTTCATCGTCATCATCGAGCTTTCAATTCCAACGAAACGCATGCAGTAGTGGCTCTTCAGCGAACGACTTTGTCAACATATCCCTCAGGGCCATGAGCATAGAAGGTCGTTGGGTCAGGTTGGTCTAGATCGATACCTTCCGCGAAACTCCGTGGAAGCTCGGGATTCGCGATGAAGAGTCGGCCAAATGAAACGGCGTCGGCCTCCCCCTTGGCCAAACTCTCGTTCGCACTCGCGAAGGTGAAGTTTTCATTAGCGACATAGATACCGCCAAACTCTTGCTTTAGGCGGGGGCCAAGCGAATCGTCCGCCCTATATTCGCGAGCGTGGAGGTAAGCTAAGTTTCGTTTGCCAGCCTCGCGCGCTACGTAACTAAAGGTCTCGGCAGGACTCGCATCGGACATATCATGTCTATCGGCGCGGGGAGAGATGCGCATCGCAACGCGCCCGGCGCCAAATACGGAAACACATGCGTCAGCTACTTCGAGCAGCAGGCGGGCACGATTCTCAACTGAACCGCCGAATTCATCCGTGCGGACATTCGTTCCTGATTCAAGAAATTGGTCGAGCAGATAACCGGTTGCACCATGAATCTCTACGCCATCGAAGCCGGCACGCTCCGCATTCTGAGCTGCTAGCCGAAACTCCTCGATAACTTCGTGCACCTCATGGGTTTCCAGCGCGCGGGGAGTGACGAATGCCTTCTGAGGTCGAACAAGCGAGACGTGCCCGGCAGCGGCGATGGCAGACGGCGCGACTGGAAGCTCGCCATTCAGAAAAATCGGATCGGAGATACGGCCGACATGCCATAGTTGCAAATAGATCCGGCCGTCATGCGAGTGCACCGAAGTTGTAATGCTCCTCCAGGCTTGAACTTGTGCCCCTGACCATATGCCAGGCACCTGCGCGTACCCGAGAGCCCCGGGCGAGATCGGCGTGGCTTCGGCAATGATGAGCCCTGCGGAAGCTCTCTGCGTGTAGTATTCCGTCATCATCGGCGTCGGAACGTTGTCAACCGTCGCGCGGAGACGAGTCATCGGCGCCATCAGTACTCGGTTCGGCAGTGTAAGTTCACCGATTTGTATCGGATCGAGGATGGTCGGCATAGGTCTAGATTTCCTCTTGGTCTTTCGTCTGTGTCGAGAGCTATTTTTGTGCGGCTGAAGGTTCTAGAGTCGACTGCATAGCGAGCATTTGCCAAGATCCCTTCTCAAGAACCCAGACGGTGAGAGCTCGGTTGTGCAGTTCGATGTCTTTCCCCATTAGAGTCAGGCGCAAGAACAAATGGTTGAAAACCAAGGCTACCGGACCCTGCAATAGGACCTCCTGGTGAGAACGATCAATCTGCCGGTACACGAATTGGCCTTCTTCGAGTCCTTTGAGATAGTCAGCTTTCGTGTGCTGATTTCCTGTGGAGTGAACATGAATCATGTTGTCGTGCAGAAGCCGGTTCAGGGTGGTGAGATCCTTGTGAAGCATTGCCGTGTAACGCATATCTTCGAAGCGTTCAATTTCTGTTACGTCACCAACTGTTGTCATACTCGACCTCCTATTCTGAGTTTTCGATGTCAGCGAACAGGCACGCCGAAGCCCGGATACTGTGGTAATGCGAGCCTTGTCTCCTCTTCGGACATCACATAAATGCCATTGTCATGGCACGCCTTGATGGCTCGCTCAGGAGTGTCCTCCACGTACGTTGTGGCATGCTCCGGAAGAGACATGCTTCGCGTGGCCTCCCCCATCGTCTGAAAGTAGTTGTCAAGCCCTACGGAACCTTCGCCCGACGCCGCTACAAGAATCAATGTGCGTACTTGAGCCGAAGTGCAGTTGAAGGCATGCGCCTTCCCTTGAGGAAGAAAAACAACGTCACCCGCGTGGATATCTATCGTTTTGTCTTCACAGTAAAAGCGCATTGAGCCATCAAGCACGAAATACATCTCGTGCTCACGATCATGAATGTGTGGTGGTGGTTCGTTCCCGGGCTTGGTGTAATACTCCATCAGGGCGAAGCGCCCATCGGTTTCCGACGCTTTCGCAAGAAATGTCATCAGGCTTCCCATATAGGCAACCGTTGAATCGAGAGTCGCGGTGCGGTTAAAAGCTGTTGTCGTATGTTCAGGCTTGGTCATGGACTACACCTCTCTCTCCGTATTCACGTCGTAGGCGGCCAGGTACATCTCGTTCTCGCGGGCGATCTCGGACAGGCGATGTGCTGCGACTTTCGGCTTCATAGCAGCAAAGTTTTCCGCCCGGTCGGCTTTCTGCACCGAATCAAAGAAGTCTTGATGAGAACCTGTGGAAACATCGAGTAACCGGCAATCCTTGTCGCTCTTGTTGAAGAGCGCGTGAAGAGCATTGGGCGGGATGACGATAGTCGTCCCGGGACCGCAGAGGACTGCTTCCTGCACGCCCTTTGTGATACGGAAGAAGGTCGCTTCGCCTTCGAGTACGTAGAAAGTCTCGGGAGAGGCGTGGCTGTGAAGGTCGACTCCGCCGCCCGGCGCCAAATGCAGCTCGAACATCGTGTAGGTATGTGCGCTATCTTCGCTGCGAACCTTCCAGCGAAAGTGTACTGGGCCCAGATCAAAAGGCTTTCCTTCGTTTGGCTTGATCTCGCGAACACCTTCCTGCGCCGGAATAAGGTTGAGAATGTCCTTCATAGCTTGTCGTCACTCGCTTTCATATGGGTGGGCCGCGCAAATAACTGGACGCTGCCCGCGGGTTCTGCAATTCGGACGTCTAAGGCCCTTGGCCCGCTCTCTTTTGTTGTACTGGGTATGACTCGTACCCATGTGTCCAGAAGCTCGGCTTTGGATCGATGCACTCGCTCAAGGCTTCGAGGCAGCGGCAACATCACGTGTTTCCTAAGTGCACATGCACAAACTCCAGCTCAAAGGCTGGAGTCAGGTAGCGTGAGCAAACGGAGACTAAACTGCTGTAAACCGTATCGGGAATCTAGGACCAATCTGATGCAAGAAAGCGATCAAACACTTCGCGCGTGAGATTCCCAATTGTTTGTGCATCCAAGCGATCAAAACGTGGCGAGAACACCTCGACTCCGACATTGTTAAGGGCACCCATTTCTCGGAGCGTCTTGACGAGGCTGACAATTGGGAATGCTCCATCGCCTGGAGCTAGACGGTTATTCAAACCGTCATAGGCGAGCGACATCCCTTCAGGAACGTAGGCGGTCGCGTCGCATAGCTGGACTGCTGTGATCTTCTCGCCAGGAATGCTGCGCAATAATGCCTCATCGGGTCCGCTTCGCATATAGTGCCAGAAGTCAAAGACAATGCCGCTATTTTCGGCATTGACATGTCGTAGGATATCCCATGCCATTTTCAATGAATGAACACCTAAAACTGGGATGAACTCAAGGTCGCAACGAAGCCCTTCCTGAGATGCGCGTGCACAAAGCTGGCCGAATGCGTCCTCAATTTCGGCTAGAGAATAGCGCCCAGAAGCGAACCCACTCCACGCAGTGAAGGAGTTGACCTGGAGAGCGCTTGCCATACGGAAAAAGTCGTCGGCGTCGAAACCCACAATGTCGATAGGAAAGTTCAGGCCGCGCAGGTTTGGCTTCCAATCGTTTGTCCAGCGAACGAACTAATCGAGATGAGTAATTTCCACACCTTCATCCCTCGCCATAGACTTGAGATCTGAGGTTGGCGTACTTGTGCCGAGCCACTTGTTGTAGTCCGACGGAGTGATAGCGATGGAAGTACAGCCGGCAATCCTTGCGGCCTTCAGCTGCTCAGGAAATGGAAGAGCCCAGACGGTGCCGTTCCACATGATTCTAGTCCCGTTGCTCACCTTGATGCCCTCCCGCTAAGCCCTCTTCCAGTCCTCGATCGTTGAATACAAGGCCGGAGTCCGCTCGATTTTCAGGTCAGCAATCATCTGTTCGAAGTCAGCCCGATAAGGTCTGGTCATTTGGCTCTTCATAAACGAATCAGGAGTTTCATCCCAAACCTCATAATTCAGGATGCTCTCAGGATCTCGCATGTCCTCTACGAGAGATGCCTCAACGAAGTTTTCCTCCTTCACGATATGCGTGAACACGTCGCGGAGCTTGGCCAGAAACATCTGCTTCTGCGGTTCGGGAATGCGGAATCGTACAACAAGGGTTAGTTTGTTCGCCATCGATTTCTCCTGTTTTATATAACCAACTCCGACTGTTGCTAGGGCGCCGAAGATCATCTCGCGTCGGCTCGGGAGCTGGCCACTCGAATCAGCAATGGACGGACGTTGCCTCGATATATCAAGAAACACATGAGTTTTCTCCAAGGCCCAAACTTCAGGCTGTGCAGCAAGTCTCCGAACCTGTTGCACAGACGTGCCCTTTCGACGCAAGGCGCAAGTCTGTCATGTTGGCTACGCTAGCACGCATTTTTGGAAATGGACAGTCACAACGCCCATAAGCGCTCATGGCGATGCATTCAGCGAAGGAATAGACACAGGATCATTGGTCTGTGCACGGATGCGGCTCGGCGGCGTCCAGCCGCGAGCCGCACTCCTCACGTCTCCACAGCAAGATCGGACTCGAAAACCTTAGGATTGAGCACATGGGACGAAGTGGCAGGTAATCAAATGAATAGACGATCCCGTATCTTCCAAAATCGGGACGTTTTTGGAGAAAACTCATGATCAAGACGCCATTTGGGTCCAAATCGACTGCGGATGAAGTGCTTGCCGGTCTCGACCTTTCAGATAGAACGGTCGTGGTTACAGGTTGCAGTGGCGGCATAGGATTCGAGACGATGCGGGCTCTGAGTGCGAAGGGCGCACGGGTCATCGGTATTGCTCGCTCACTTAATAAGGCTCAAAACGCATGCTTGCGGACGGACACTCAAGCAACGGCCGTGGGGTGCGACCAGTCGGACCTCCAATCGGTGATACATGCTGCGGACTTTATATCCGAACGCTTCGAGAAGATTGATGTGATCGTCGCCAATGCAGGCATCACGGGATCGAAGCAAGCAACAACGCGCGATGGAATCGAGATGCAGTTCCTCGTGAATTACCTGTCACACTTTCTCTTAGTAAATAAGCTGCTTCCTAAGCTTCCAGATAAGAAGGGTAGGGTAGTGATAGTCAGTAGCAGTGCCGGCAAGAATCAAGCTCCGAAGGAAGGCATCCGGTTTGATGATCTTGATGGTCACCGTGACTATAGTGCGTCGAAGTTTTACGGCCAGTCAAAGCTTGCTCTTTCGATATTCGCAGGCGAGCTATCACGCCGCCTGGCACCCCGTGGAATTGTGGTGAACTCCCTTCATCCCGGAGCGGTTAGAGGAACAGATCTCAATCGCAGCATCCAGTTTCCCGTTTCTCTTGTTCTCTCCATTGCTGAGCTGTTTTTCAAAACCGCGTCACAGGGGGCCGCGACACAATGCCTGCTTGCGGCCAGCCCACTGGTGGAAGGGGTCTCAGGACAGTATTGGGCCGACTGCCAAATTACTGGAGGCAGTAAGTATCTTACCGATCTCGTCATGGCGGAACGGCTATGGCGCACATCGGAAGAACTACTTGTGCGGAAGCTGAATGTTGGAGGGTAAGGCAACGGCTATCAGTACTCTCCAAAATGAGTGTGAGAAAAGACACGCAGGCGAGCTTTTGTGCTGGCTGCAAACAGATCGTCAATATTTGATGTGACGGGCGATTGAAATGTCCTGGAAGCTACAAAAGGAGAAGAGCGAGTGGCACTGCGGGTAGCAATTGTCGGAGCAGGAGGCGCCGTAGGCTCGACGCTTCTCATGCACATGCTGAAAAGCTCTGTGCTCAATCCAGGTGACGAAATCATCCTTCTTGGTCGAGGTACCCCTGAAAGTAACGGTCGGCTCTACGCAACACGTATGGACCTACTGGATGCCTTTGACGAAGCTGCGGTCCGCCTCATAATTTGTGCATCGATCGAACATCTTTGCACTGACATTGTCGTGATTGCGGCGGGCCAAACAATTTCAAAGAATCGACGAACTCGCCGCGATCTTGCCCACGCCAATCTCCCTCTTTTCGAAAGACTGGCAGAGCGATTCCGTAAGTCAGCGGGCTGCCCCCTCTTTCTCGTCGTCAGCAATCCCGTGGAACTTGCCGTCGCGATCTTTGCAGCCCATTTAGGCCCAGAGAAGGTCATTGGCATCGGTGCGCAACAGGATTCGCTTCGTTTTGCCCGTGCAATTGCCTCGCAACTCGGCGTTCATCGCTCGCTCGTCCGGGCAAGCGTGCTCGGAGAACACGGGGAGGCAATGGTTCCTATGTGGAGCTCCGTTCATCTAACCGTCGACGATCCTGAGAGTACCTCTCGCCTGGATGCACTCAAGGCGCGGTATGAGCATACCAATATCAAGGAAGAGGCTGCCATGACACGCAAAAGGCTTGAGGAACTCATCTCAACTCATCAGCTTGCGGAGGCGTACGAACTCATGGAAGAGATTGCCCCCAGCACAAGAATCATGGTCGAACCGTTCATCACACAATCGCAGATTCACTCGACGCCCAATGCCACGGCCAACGCAACGCTAGAGATCCTTTCCGCCGCGGTGGTCGCGGACGGACGAAGGGTGCATGGGCAAGTTCAATTGAGCGGCCAGTTCCACGATATTCACGGAGTTTGCGGTATTCCTCTCGAAGTCCGACTCAACGGGTGGCAGGTAAGCTCACAAAGTCAACCCACATCCGCGGAGATCGCGGAACTTCGCGCGTCCGCTGGGGCAATCGACGCAGCAAGGAAGGAATGGCAGCGATAAACTGACAACAGCGACCTATGCGACTTGGTTTGTTCACAATGAGCAAAGTACCGACAATTCGTATCCTCAGCGTAGAAGATCATCCGGTCTTTCGCGAGGGCTTGCGAGCAGTGCTCAGCCTGCGGCCTGACATGGAACTTATTGCCACGGCGTCAAACTCCTTGGAAGCGCTGGAGCAATATCGCCGTCATGCTCCAGATGTCACGCTTCTGGATTTGCGTTTGCCTGGAACCGACGGGTTCGCCGCTCTGGCAGAAATCAGAAAGATGAATTCAGATGCACGCGTGGTCATCCTAACAACATCCGAGGACGACGCGGATATACGCCGTGCCATGCGCGGAGGTGCCTCGGCCTACGTGCTTAAGAGCCTACCGATGCAAGATCTCGTTGCCATTATCCAGTCGGTGCATGAGGGTAGCAAGCATGTTCCACACAGATTCGCGACCCGCGTCGCGGAACGAATGGCGGACGAGAAGCTGACAGAGCGAGAACTGAGTGTCTTGAGACTTATCCGGGATGGAAGACGAAACAAACAAATCGCGTCCGACTTGAACATAGCAGAAGCCACGGTAAATTTTCATATTAAGAACCTTTCCCAAAAGCTGCAAGCAAATGATCGAACACATGCCGTCATGATCGCGCTCCGCCGCGGTCTATTGGAGATTTGACCGCATCTATGAGAGGTGTCGTTCAACTCGTCGCGCTTGGTCTTCTGCTAACGGCAAGCGGTCCTTGTTGCGCCCTTGAACCGGACTCGCGTGTATCTCAATTGGGCCACACCGCTTGGCGTATCCGCGACGGTGCCTTCAGCGGGGCAGTGAACGCTGTGAGTCAGACAGCAGACGGATACCTTTGGATTGGAACCGATAACGGGCTGCTCAGATATGACGGTGTGCGGTTCCTTCCAGCCGGCGACGGGATGATCACTACACTGGAGGCTTCTCCTGACGGAAGCCTATGGGTTGGGACTTCGCAATCTATCCGCCACATGAAGCATGGTCAGTCGGAACGCATCGAGGGGCCGCGCTCGCACGTTAATGCGATCCGATTGGATAACCAAGGCACAGTCTGGTTCACGAGATCCCGGATTTCTCCAGGTGAAGGTGCCCTCTGCGAAGTCCTCGGAAAGGCAATGCATTGTTTCACGGCAGTAGACGGTATCCCATTACCGTATGCCGAGGCCCTCGCCGTCGACAAGAATGGAGACATCTGGGTCGCAGACTCAACGCATCTTCTGCACGGTCGACCTGGGGCTTTCCGAACCTACCCCCACCCAGAACTCGATTCCGCGGAGGCGTCCACTGGGATCGAATCCCTCACGCCGCGCCCCGATGGCTCCCTTCTCGTCGGTATCGCAAGAACGGGGCCCGGTCTTGGCTTACAAAGCCTTAGCGACAATATTTGGCGTGATGCCTATACCTCGCCTTCATCAAATAGCTTTTGGAGTGTTACGGCTACACTGATTGATCGTGACGGTACGGTCTGGGTCGGTACAGCCGATCAAGGAATCTTTCGAATCCGACCGGACGGGATTGATCACTTTGGGGAGACAGAGGGACTATCGGGAAACTCTGTGTCTAGCCTCTACGAAGACCGCGAGGGCGATGTCTGGGTTGGTACGAAGAGAGGATTGGACCGTTTTCGAAACCTCATCGTCAGGACATTCTCCACCAGCGAGGGACTCGCTGGCGACTACGTCGATTCCGTCGCGTCGTCGAAGAATGGTGGAGTTTGGATCGGAAACCGCGGCAGCCTCAGCTTCCTGAAGAATGGGCAGGTAACCAATTACCTAAAAAAGGACGGCCTTCCAGGCCAGCGCGTGACTTCCATCATGGAGGATCACACCGGACGGCTTTGGGTCGGGGTCGATACTGATCTCTATGTCTTTTCACAAGGCCGCTTTACCCGAATCCTCGACCATCATAAGAGGTCCAGTGGAGTGGTGGTTGGAATCGTGGAGGATACGCAGCAGAATATTTTCGTACTCGTGAGTGGCCGGCCTTACAGACTCTTGCGCTTCGATTCCGCCTCAGAATCTCTCGAATCTGTGAGTCTGCACTCTGACCCTAATGTTATGGCCGCGAATCCGGATGGTGGACTCTTCCTGGATCTGGGAAACTCCCGTAATGCCCTAATTCTCGACGACCAAGGTCGGATTGAACCGTGGAGTCCTCACACTATCATCAGGCGGAACAATTTCGCCTTCTCCAGAGATGGATCGAAGTGGGCCTCCACCGCTCGCGGCATTGAGTATTTCAACCAGCGGGATTCCTGGTTCCTCGATACGACGAATGGCCTTCCGTGCGCTCACATTCACTCCATCATCCTCGATCATAACGAGAACCTTTGGGCCTACGCCTCATGTGGGCTGGTATTTGTTGCCAGTGCAGAGCTATCGAGGTTCAAGGCGGACCCGAAGTATTCTGTAACATCTCGTCTTTTCGATGTCCTCGATGGCGCTCTGCCGAATATCGCAGATTTCTCTTCGCTTGTAGCGATATCGACAGACGGCGATCTCTGGTTTGCGAATGGCACAGAGGTACAGGTTGTAGATCCGACGCATTCCAGAACGGAAATTCCTCCACCGCCGGTGCAAATAGAAGCGATCGTGGCCCGCCACGTCGAGCACAAAGCAGTGCAAGGAATAGATCTTGCCCCGCTGACAGAGGATGTAGACCTTCGTTACACAGCACCTTCGCTGAGCGTCCCGGAGCGACTCCAATTTCGCTATCGCCTAGATGGGCATGACAAGGAGTGGCAAGACATCACCAAGCTGAGAGATGCCTTCTATACCGATCTAGGACCAGGCCACTACATGTTTCGCGTTGTAGCGAGCAATGCCGATGGAGTGTGGAGCACTAAGGAAGCTACACTCTCGTTCACGATCCTTCCGGCCTGGTACCAGACGAAGTCTTTCATCCTCGGCTGTATCGCAGCATGCTCGCTTGCGATCGTTATGGCTTACCGGCTCAGGATTCGCACGGTCCGACGAGACGCGCAAGCTCGCTACGACGAGCGTCTCGCGGAACGGACTAGAATCGCACGGGACATGCACGACACATTGCTGCAGACCATACAGGGAAGTAAGATGCTTGCCGATACCGCTCTCGCTCAATTGAACGAACAGGACGAGGTTAAACCGCGGCTTCAGATGCTCTCAACGTGGTTAGGAAATGCGATGGAGGAGGGGCGGGCCGCTCTCCGGTCGCTTCGCGCTCCGGTGATTGAGCAACAAACAATTGAATCTCTCTTGCAAGATGCTGTCGACGATTGCGCGCTTTCCGGCACAATGGAGACAAGTTTCGAGCTTATCGGCGAGCCAATCGCGATGTCGGTATGTGTCCGCGAAGAAATTTACCGTATCGGCTTCGAAGCAATCAACAACGGATGCTTGCATTCGGGGGGGACAAACCTGAAAGTGCAAATCGTTTATGCGGAAGACTTCCAGCTTCGCATCTCGGATGACGGTAACGGTGTCGATACAAAGACTCTTAAGGAGGGACGTTCCGGTCATTTTGGTCTTGCTGGGATGCGCGAACGAGCTCGCTTCCTTAATGCAGAGCTAGCCTTCACTTCTTCACAGGGCATCGGCACTGAGGTGAGTTTAACGGTGCCCAATTCCGTACTCATGGAGAATGCGCGGCCGTCCAAGTGGTCGCGCCTGCAGAGATTTGTGCGCGGCGGCTAGATTCCCCGAAGGTGCCTAGAGAAATCCAGAGGTGAAACCTCAAGTTTGTGGGGTTTCCGACGCAGGCTTGCTGTTCTACCGTCACTAAAGGCATCGAGCCCCAATGGGGACGGTGAACCGAAAAGTGAGGCAGGCATGACTGAGTACAGACGTCGCCGGGTTTCTCCCCTATCGGACTTGATTCCACCAAGAAAGCCGTTCTTGGTGCATGATGCTGCGCGAATCCAGATGCAGTTCGCAACGGCTGATGAGAGCGCATCGCTCAAGCTTATCCCGGGCCTCGCCTGGGTCGAGCAGGACGGACAACGCGTACGCATAAGTCTATTAGAGTCTGAATCCGCTACCAGCCCTAATGGAGTGATGTCGGATTCTCTAGTCTCGAACGTGAGTTGTCTTCCACCCATGAGTGCCGCGGATGACGGCCTATCCCCGTCCCAGTTTCGTCGAGTGCTCTCTATGATCAGCGAACGTCTCTCGAGCACTCTGACTCTCGCCGAGTTGGCACGCGAGGCAGGCTTGAGCGCGGCGTACTTCTCTCAGCGGTTCAAGTCAGCCACCGGCACTTCGCCGCACCAATACTTGCTTCGACTTCGGGTTTGCAAGGCGAAGACACTCCTGGACGAGTCCGAGGCTCCGGTCATCGACATCGCCGCCGAATGCGGTTTTCAGACGCAGCAGCACTTTGCCCGGATCTTTGGCCGGTTGACAACCAAGACGCCGATAGAGTGCAGGCGAGAGCGGCAGCGTTTGACGCTCGCTTCCACCTACGCAAGCCTCACGGCGAATCACGAGTTGGGCTTCTAGCTCGATAAAAAATCGCGCCGGTTACAAACACCAGAGTTTTGGACACGTCGATGGATGTTCTTCTTCATCCCATAACGAGGCTAAATAAGACGGCTTCAAAACGCGAAGACATAGAACAGGACTTGAGATCACTTTGCGGAGTTCGGCTTTACGAAAGGAACAAACAATGGGCAAACTCACCGGGAAGACAGCAGTGGTTACGGGCGGCAATAGCGGTATTGGTTTAGCAACAGCGAAGCTCTTTGCTCAAGAGGGAGCGCAGGTCTTTATCACAGGACGCCGACAGGAGGCGCTAAACGCTGCTGTCAAGGAAATTGGACACGCCGCTACGGGCATCCAAGGGGACGTTTCCAATCTTGGAGATCTCGCACGACTCGCGGAAGGACTGAAGGCAAAGGGAGTGGTGTTGGATATCATCTTCGCAAACGCGGGCTCCGGGACTTTTGCGCCCATTGCAGATGTCAGCGAAGAACATTATCACAAGATTTTTGACACCAACGTCAAGGGCGTCGTCTTCACGGTCCAGAAACTTCTTCCATTGATGAAGGACGGCGGGTCCATCATCCTCAACTCTTCGATCACTGAAAGCAAAGGTATGGACTCATTCAGTATGTATTCGGGTGCGAAGGCTGCTGTGCGCAATTTCGCCCGAGGCTGGGCAGCCGACCTCAAGCCTAGACGGATTCGGGTAAATGCGGTCAGTCCAGGCGTTGTCATCACCCCTGGCTATAGTGCGATTGGCATGAACGACGACCAGATCAAGGAATATGCCGCCGCGTCAGCCGCGAAGACACCGTCTGGAAGGACTGGCGAACCGGAGGAGATAGCGAAGGCTGTCTTATTCCTCGCCTCGGATGAAAGCAGCTTTGTCAATGCTGAGAATCTTGTTGTGGATGGCGGCTTCTCGCTTGTCTAGTTCTAAGCCCAACGTATTCGGCCCAAACAACTTGCCTAAAAAGGAGGGAGCCATGGAAACCAATGTTCCGGTCCGAACGCTCGGATGTATGGAGGAGTATGTATGGCTACTAGAGCAGCATTCGACTCGCATGGCTCTCACCTGTATAGAAATCGATGGGGTGACCACCCTCTCGCAGTGGGAGACGGCGCTCCACTTTCTTCAGAGGAAGTATGCCAACATTTCATTACGCGTTGGCAAGGATCACAGAGAACGGCCGTTCTTTTTCAAATCCTTCGATGAGGGAATTCCGCTTCGACATCTACCGCTTACAGACGAAACGGATGTCTTGGAAGAATGCCGGCACGATATGGAGCATAGTTTCCAGGATGGAAGCGGCCCCCCCCTGCGGGTCACTCTTCTTCTTGGAAAGAGAAGAGCGGTGGTTATCCTCTCCGCTCATCACGCTTTCTTTGACGGCATCGGATTGATGAACCTCATTCGGGATATGCTTTCTTCTTTTGCGGAGCAATCAGAACCTTTGCCACTGGCACCAGCTCCGTCTATCGATGCGCTTGTAGGGATTCCCGTTCCCGAAGACTATATCTCTAGGCGTGACGCCGACGAAGACCTACTCTCGAAGTCCGCCGAGAAAGATACATCCCATGGTTTGTCTGTTCCGCCCAAAGTATCCAGGATTCAGCTTTCACGGGAGTTGACGAAGGCCATTGTGGAATGCGGCCGACTCCAGGGCACCACCGCCAACGGGATATTGATGGCGTCTGTCTTGGAAATTGGACGTGCTGTGAGCGAACGGTGGCGAAAGAAAGATGTAACATGCGTTGTACCGGTCAATGTTCGGTCTCTGTTTCGCCAAGAGCGAGCGGAAGGAATCATCTTTGGACAGAAGCGATTCGTCTTTGACTTACGGCAACCGAATGATTTTTGGGATATCGCCCGTGTTTGTAGTGAAGGAGTCAAAGAAATCCGCACGGTCAAAGGTCTTGTGGCAAACCTGACGCCGCTACACGACTTCCTCGCCGCGGAGCGCTCCATTGCGGAAGCCGTCTCGCTTGCGAGTGCTCACTCACACGATCTGATGATCTCCAACTTCGGCAACTTTCCTGGCCCCACGGAGTTCGGTTCTATCCGTCTGAGAGCAGTCACACCCATCGTGGACAGCGGCGACGCAAATGCTCAAACGGTGATGGTTGCGACAACTTCGGACGTCATGTCGATTGTATTGGTGAGCCCAAACCCGTTCCCAGACTTACTTCCCAATCTCGAGAAGCAACTCACACACGTTTTCTTGTCTAATACCGCGTCCGTCCAGGAGCATTAGTTGCGGTTTTGAAGTGCTGCGGCCAACCCAGAAAGGCTGAAGCTCAGCCTCATTTCAAACGGAAGTTGCTACGCGGTTGATCTAAATTTCATGAAGGGAGTGATTCTCAATGTCGCAGGTATGGCTCATCACAGGAAGCAAGGGAGAAGAGAGATTATGACCGCAGCTAATGGTTTCGAAGGGGATCTTCTAATCCGGAACTTACTGGAGCTTTTCAACGAGAGGAATGGCATCACTCGTCGCAAGCTGTTGAGCGAGCTGTGGTCGGAGAACGCGGTCTTTATTGATCCGGAAGGAGCCCATCAAGGCCGGGAAAAGATCGACCAAGCCGTCGAAAGGCTTTTTGATTCCTTTCCAGGCTTCTCCTTCTCGGTTTCTGGGCCTGTTAATCCCAGCATGGCATAGGTTATCTCCCATGGGCCTACGGCCCGACCGGTAAGCCACAACAGATTTCAGGGATCGATGTCGGTGTGGTGGAAGGCGGTAAGTTGACCGCGCTGTACACGTTCGTCAATCCGGAGAGCGTTTGAGAAGGCCGTGAATCTACCTTTTCTGAAGAAAGTACAGAGGCCTTGAGTATGCCCAGGAATAGTCACCCTATTTCAGTAATTGCATCACTTCTTATAGCCAGTCTCGGTCTCTCCGCGCAAGGCCGCCGGCATGAAAGCAAACCTCTACGACCAGCAAGCGTGAGCTCCACAAATTGTTTTGAACCAAACGACCCCAGGGACATTCGCCTCTGGGACGGTCCGGCGCCCGGCGCTAGGGGCGACGATCCGTGCAGAGATGTTCCCTATCTGAAGGTCTTTCGTACGTGGTCCGGCTCGCAAAAGCCAAAAGCTGCAATTATTGTGATCGGTGGTGGCGGGTATGACCGCTTGACCGACACGAAAGAGCAGGCTCCTGTCGCGGAGTACTTCTCGCAGACGATAGGCGTGGAGGCCTTCGTACTGTACTACCGTCTAGTTCAGTCTGACGGGACTTATCGGTATCCGACACCGATGTGGGATGGGCAACGCGCGGTAAAGCTTATCCGAGCCCGAGCTGCCCAATTGGGTATCGATCCTTCTCATGTCGCAGTTTTCGGCTTCTCCGCCGGAGGACATCTAGCCAGTACCCTTGCGCTTCACTCAGCCAGCGACTTTGATCTTCCAATTCATGACACCGTCGACGAGCAGCGAGGCCGCCCTGACTTGCTTGGCCTGGGCTACCCGGTCATATCGATGGACCCGGCGGATGTTCCGCCCTCTGGTTCCTATAACAATCTTCTGCGAGACTTCGATGGCGGTGAGCTGCGCCATCTGCAGATTTACCTTTCAGGCGAAAAGAATGTCACCGACCGCACCCCACCGGTTTTCCTTTTCGAGAGCATGGATGACGCACGCATCAGCCCGCAGAACAGCGTTCTGTTCGTCTCAGCGCTCCGCCAGAAAAATGTTCCGGTGGATGCTCACCTCTTCCCTCATGGAGAGCATGGTGCCGGTCTTGCGCAAGGAATTCTTGGTGAAGAAGACTGGCCAGAGATGTATCGCCGCTGGCTGGAAGCCCAGGATTTTCTTCAGCGGTAAGAGCTAAATCTGTACTGCTTCTTCGCGACTCCTCTCTGTCTCTTCAGCTTGAACGCATAGCGGCGCGCGATGCAGCCCGCACGATTTCGAGTTTCACTTCTGGTGGTCCGCATGCGGTTCCTCTCCTCGTAGATCTGGGTGCAGCTGGCGATGTGCGCGACGCACGGGTGTGCCGAAGTTGCGACAGCGGCGAGATAGGCCAATGTGCTTGAACTGGAGACAGGACTATTTTGCGGCCTCCTGTCCGGCATAACGTACCGGCATCCCGAATGTCGCCTTCGTCATCGGCGGTCATGTGCGCAGCAAAACGTAGTCATGGTGATCAGGCCGCAATAGACACGCGCGATATGCCACAGCATGATGAGCGATCTACCATCCAGGGTAGGCGCCAAACGGCCAAATGCGGTATGTCGATATTGATCGCTTAGAGATGAAGTTGTGCTAAATGCTGGTGCCGACCCGACGCTGCGGAACCGGCAAGGCAAAACAGCAGGGGAGCAGTTTCGTGCCTGGGGCCTGAAGGATCAGGCCGATCTGCTGGATGTAGCTGTGAGGACGCAGTTGGGCAGTGCATGACCGGCAGCTTCGACCTCACCCTGGCGAGGTCGGCCCTCGGACGAGCCCAACCCACTGCCGCTCCGGAATTCCTGGTACCGATGGTAACGAGCATTCAAACATCGCAGTGCTCAAATCTCAACCTTGTGGATGAAGCGTAGCGTGAAGACACACAAGACGACGGCAAAGCCAAGATGCAGGGTAATGTTCAGGACTGAGGGTAAAGTGAAGCTGCCCGGCAAGAGTAGAAGCACGGAAGCTATAGGTTTAGAAAACATAATCAACGCCGGAATGAAGTAGATAAGTGAGGTGCTGAAGGAAGCACACGATCTGATCGCCGCGTTATTACTAAAGATGAGCCAGCGTTTAGCATGAAGGAGCGAAACAATGCATATGCCGAGTGAAAAGCCAGCGAGGTAACGTGCCCCCATGTGTAATGAGGCAAGCAGGGCGATAAGGCCTGGATGCGCGCCACTCAGAGCTACATAGGGCGGGATGATCTGGGCAATAGCGACCAGGTGATCCAGCACGGGAGCATGCACGAGCGCGAGCCAACCAATGGTGACGAACGCGATCAAGGCGGGAATGCAGAAGAGGCCTGCCATTGCTAGGAGCCATGGAGCAAAGAACACACTCGAACGGCTTTTCGGACGCGTGAGCAAAAAGCGTGCTCGGGCGGTATCCGCTGGAAGATTAGTGACACCGATGCTAGAACTGCCTCCAAGGATAAGGGCAGCCAGAACTTCCATTCCAAACAATGATCCAAGTAGAAGATGGGTGTCGGCCGGGGAGACCCTGCGATGAGATGCGGTATGCCAGAGCACGCCAAGATCCCAGAAGCTGCCTGCAGAGGTGCTGAGTATGCCAAAAAGTGCGCATGCAAGGCAGACGACGGCTGCCACCAGAAACGGTTTGTAAGCGGGAAGCAGAAATGGAGAAATCCGCATGGAAGGCCTCGATAGGAAGTTTGGTGAAGCACGATGCGTGCGAGCTTCACGCCGCTATAGGCATCGATCAGTCACAATTCACGACGTTTGGCTGCTTGCTGCGCAAGAACGAGAAACATAAACGAGAGCGTGATCGCGAAGACGAAACCTAAGTATGGTGGAGGATGGCCGAGCTGTGTGGAAAGGAACAAAGTGCGAGTCACACGAGCCAAACGTGGCGAGAGAATCGCGGCAACTTGTACACCGATCACTGCAATGATAAGGATGAAAGAGCGCAAAGCCGCTGTGCCAAACAAGCGAGGCGGCAGCGCGAAGGCCGCAACGATAAAACTGAACATCACCGCACTCCCCGTAATGAGAGCGAGACCGAGGCACAGAGCCGAGGTCTGAAGCGAAAGCATCAGGTGATGGCTTTGCTCGACCGTCATATACATCGTGCCGGGAAGCCCATTGAGGTGGACGGCAGCGGGTAAATGCTGACTGTTCGGAGCCATATCGCGGGCAGCGTCGAAAAGATGCTTCCAAACGGGCCCGTGAACAACAAGCAGAGTTAGTAAAGAGCCCAAAGCTCCAGTTGCGATGCCGAAGAGTAAAGCTACATAAATGCCGCCCACTCGACCCCAAAACAAAAAGCGTAGCGATACAGGGCGTGTGCGCAGAAAGGCTGGTCCGCTCGTGACGAAACCAAAGATTGCCACGATTGCCGCGATAAACGAAAAAATCCACAGGTAAGTGCTTGCGCTCCCATAGGCGGTGAGATAGCTGTACCAGACGCGCTCGGGAAGACTTTGCTGCAGGCCATAACGATCGACATTCCCAGGCAACAGACCGCTAGCTAGGACTACAAAGGATGCGTAGGCCATGACTCCATAGACCCAAAGCAGCAGATTGCGCTGTGCGGATAGATAAGCGCGTTCCGGCAAAGTAAATCGGTGAAGCAGACGACTAGAAGATGTGGTGCGCCCTGGCGTAAATGGACGTGTTTCTTTATCGCCCTGTAGCTCCTGCATGCGGATGGCCCGCCGCAGCTGCACGCGGCGGATGAAAATGAATAGGTACATGGGACTGAAGAGCGCGATTGCGGTGAACAAATGTGGCGAAAGGCTCATGCCTCAACCTCGTTACCGTCTCGTGTACGGCATAGCTCGAGAAAGATGTCATTCAAGGAGAGTGGGGCGCTGTCGAGGATGGTGGCACCATTGCTCGCGAGATCGGCAGCAAATGCTTCAGGATCTTGCTGAAGGATGTATTCGATGCCACGTCCGGACGGACGGACGGAGACAATGGATGGGCCGCTCTGTGGCAAAGAACTGCCGGAGACTGTAAGGCGCCGGAAGCGAGCGCGAATATCGTCAAGCCGGCCTTCCAGCATAAGATGGCCGCAATCCATGATGCCAATCCAGTCCGCGATCCGTTCTATTTCGTGCAGTTGATGACTGGAAAGGAAGATCGTACGACCTTCACTCGTACATTCTTCCACAAGGATACTGAGCAAAGTGTCAAGGACGACGGGATCAAGGCCGATCGTGGGTTCGTCAAGGATCAGGAGCGGAGAGCGCTGAGCAATAGCGCATATCAGTGCGGCCTTGGTCTTGTTTCCCAGAGAGAGTTTTAACCCCGGCGTATCAAGTGGAAGCTCCAGCCGCTCAATAAGGGTGCGAGCCAGCGCGTCGGACCAGGTATTAGGATAGTAGGCGCGATTGGTCTCAAACAGTCGACGTGGAGTTCCCACAGACAGTCCCTTATCTTCAGGCACATAGCCGACCTGTTGGAGCACTGTCACTCGATCGGGGTCGTCAAACGGCTGCAGGCCGAAGACCTCAAGCGACCCGGAGGTGGGGCGGGCGAGTCCGAGAGCCATGCGGATGGTAGAAGTTTTGCCCGCACTATTGCGGCCTAATAGCCCGTAGATAGAACCGCTTGGCACATTAAGAGACAAGTCATCGACGGCACAAACTTTGCGGGTGCCGTGTCCGTAGGTCTTGGTTAGGGATCGAGTCTGAATAGCAAAGCTGGTCATGAATCCGTCTCCGCAGTAGCGCTTGATTTTGGCTTTCGGCTTCTATCAGTTGAAGAATGCAGGGCATCAAAAGCTTCGTTCAGTAATCTCGCAACATCCTCGCGAACAACACGAAGCTGCGCTGCCTCGACAGCAAGCTGGTTCGCAAGAGGACGTAAGCGGCGCAGTTTCTCAGACTTGAGAAGACCTTGGCCTGCTGCGGCTGCTTCCCCCACGAAAGTGCCGCCTCCGGGAACCGTGCGAATCACTCCGTCCCGTTCCAGGTTCTGAAAAGCGCGCGCTACGGTATTCGGGTTGATGCGAAGTTCGGCAGCAGTTCGGCGCGTGGATGGGAGCTGATCGCCCGGCTGGAGAAGTCCTGAAGAAATGCTATGTTTAATTTGCTGCTCCAGCTGCAAATAGACGGGTACACCGGAGCTTGCCGAGATGTGCAACGACAACATAACCGTATTAGTACACCAGTACGGTACCGTTTGTAAATGGTTGCATGTTTGTCCTCATGGCAACCAAGTTCTCTTGGCCGGATCTATGGGCTGTTTCTCTGAAACCTCCGTTTCAGCCGAATACGACAGCTTTCCGTTGATTCGGAAACCTCGACGTCGCCTATATGGACTTTCCAGGCTCTAACGGTGCAAAGGAAACGATCGAATTAGTCAGTATGATGGGAGCACCGCTCGCCCACTGCCGTAGGGAGATCGGTTTGGAGTAACCTCTACACGCGGGGTGGATTATGCTGCACGATCTTTTCTCTTGGTTGACAGTATTCGCTTACGTATTGGTCGGTCTCGTAGCTGCGCGCAAACACCGCCAGACACACGACCCTGGCTTCATTTGGCTTGTCCTGGCCTTCTTCCTGCCTACAATCCTGGTTATGATCGCACAGGGATTTTGCGAGTTCGTCTTCTGGGCTCATTCTTCAGCGCTTCCCCAGATCGTAGCGTCCTTCGACGCCGTCCGCCCCATCTTCCAGGCGCTCGGCTTGGCGGCGGGTATGTACATGATGGGAGGTCGGCCGCGCGAACATAACCTCTGGAGATGGCTAAGCGACGAGCCCACCGAAGTGTCGACGGGCGATTGAGCAGCTAACCAACCTCATTCACATTGAAGAACAGGCAGACGCTCAAGGTTTGGGGATGCCCTACCGGGACTACATGCGACGCACCCTGGAGATTGATTCCATACGTCTTCTAATGCGATCTGGGGTGCTCTTTGGTTTATGAAACCAAAGAGGCGAATTAATGGTCTTTGTGATCGAATGGGATACATGTCTTTTCGCAGGATGCAGCGGCTGTTCCCTTTCGCGGTCGCTATCCATAACAGCGAAGAAGCTGTGTTCATGCCTTCATGGGTTTCTCATCACACGTGCCAAATTCCACTGCACCCGTCGGCAGACGCTATCCGGGGCGGATTGCTTTTCCTCACTTTGGGTGCGTTTGCGATCACGACGTTGAGCGCAAAAGGCGGCAGGAGGAGCATTTGGGCCTATTTGCTCTTTGGCTATATAGTCGCGATGTTAGTCAATGTTTTTGTCCCCCACATTCCGGCAACGCTGATTTTGAGATCGTACACTCCCGGAGTGGTTACGGCAGTGTTGATCAATCTCCCCATCATGACCATCCTCCTGCTCCGAGCAGTACGCGACCAATGGGTCTCGGGGACCAAGGCCGCTGTTTCCGCTCTCCTCGTGCCGCTCGCGATAGGTGCGTCCATCTTGGTTTTGTTCACGCTAGCGTGAAGGCTCCACCAAGATTTCTTTGTGCTTTTCACGCCTGATAATGCGCATTATCATGCGCGACAAACCTACAAATGTTGCCGTCGAAGGGCCGCCGGCGATGTGGTTGAAGATGCCGCGCGCATCGAACGACACGAGCGGCAAACTCGTCAACGCGTCGGTCAGTCCGTTTGGCTATCGAGCGCGAATAGGGTAGGCGAAAGATCGTAAGTCAGACCGTTTGGCTCGACCAGTGTCAGCATGAGCACATTCATCCGGTAATACCTGGCCCAGGTCGCCTGATAGGCTCCGTACCAGCGTGCCAGACTCTTCACAAACTCGGGGGGCATCTTCTGCCAATTCAGTTGATCACTGGCATAAAGCCAAAGATGCTGAGGGGCGCGTTTTTCTGAATTCGCTGTGCTCACATCTTCGGGCGCGACGAAGATCACAAGGGGCTTACCGCTTCCACGCGTATCAATCCAAACCATGCCGCGCGCACTGCACGCATGGGGTACGCATCCATCCATTGTCACGTAACGGTCCTCATCGACCGACACGCCTCCGGGGACGCCGATAAACTCCTCCACCAACTCCGGTACGGATGGAAATTTCCCATGATCCCGCCAGAAGCTTTGTCGTTGAGGAAACGAACCTCGCATCAACGCGCGAAAATGTGGATCCCACTTGTTATCCCCATCCTTCTTTTCCGGCGAGGCAAATGCACGAGCCCATGCGAGATCGTTCGGGGTTTCCGATCTCGCGCTGCTGGCACCCTGAGATGCCGCGCTCCTGAAAAGAAGAATGGTTGAGGCAATCACGATCATCACAGAAGTGGTCTTCTTGTTCATCGCTGCCCTCAAATATATTCCACGACACAACACTCTAGGTGATTCCATCTTCTTCGGCTTACGCGCTGAGGATTGACCCAAAAGATCATCTCGCATGGCGCAATTCTATTTCGTTCGTCATCGTCACATGAGTGAGCACCTAAGCTAGGTTTATGGTTGGCACGCTTGCGATCCTCACCGTTCTCTCGACATGCGAAGAGGCAGACTTTCTTTTCCTGGAGAGCGCCACAAAACTCACATGAGGCAATCTGTCTGTACAACTCGTCCTCTTCTCTTCTCATGTAGCGGTTGCGAGCACGCCTTCTACGGGTACACAGTGCCTGGATGGCCGGGCGCGCTTGGGACTGCCTGCCGGTGCAGTGAATCGAGCTGTGGGATCAGCAGATGATTAAAAGCAGCTTGCGTGTTGCGTATAAGCAATATAGTATTGTTCCTAAGGAACTCATGCTTTATAACCGCATTGCCGTACTTCGTTCCGAACGTTCGTTGAGCCGTCAGGCACTGGCACAGGCAGTGAGCGTCAATACCCAAACGATCGGATTTCTGGAGCGAGGCGACTACACGCCGTCCCTGGAACTGGCGTTCAAAATCAGTCGGTTCTTCAAACTCCCGGTGGAGGCGGTGTTTTCTCCGGATCCATTTCGGCCGCTGAGCGAACAGGTGTACATGATGGAGAAAAAGGAGGCGTAGCTATGACTGAACCGAAGGCAGGCTTCATTTCAAGGCAGCCGAGGAAGACGCGAACTCGAAGACAATGGCGCTGGCTGGTGGTCCTTTCGACTGTTGGCCCAGTGGGCTTCTTCCTAATTGGAATCTTCAATCTCTCTTCGCTAAGGGACAGCAGCCGCCTTTACGGAATGGGGGCAGCGCTTGACTGCCTGCTGGCCTTGGGTCTGGGACTATTCCTGTTGCGACTCATACGTCGCATGTCTTCGATCGCAACGGAAGAGGACCGGGCAAGATGGTCTTACGGGAAGACGTTTGGGGAACTTACCGAGATGGAGAAGGACCGAGTGAAGCACCAGATGCGTCACGAACTCCAGTCCGAAGGAAAAGTGCAGGATGAGCGAGAAGCAGCAATGCAGCGGGACGCGGAGGAACATGCGTATCGGCTACTTCGACCCGGCTTGCCGGGGCTGGTCTTGGTCTGGTGGGCAGTAGGTTTGTCCATGCCGATTGGGCAAGCACGGATTGAACTGCTGTTCGGCGCGCTCGCTTCTACTGGAATCGTCATCGCGGTGCTGTCATTGCCCGAGCTGATTCGAGTGTGGATGATGCCGAACGTTCTCGGTGAACCGCATTTGGTGATGGGTGGGCCAAAGGAGGTGTAGCCATGCTGAACACCAATACAGCGAACCTTCGGATTCTAGGGATTGACATGCAGGCACGTTGGCGGCGGCGAGTCGCTGTGGTGGCGTCATATACAGTCTTTGGTGTGGCGATGCTGTCGATACAAGCACAAATATGGGATGCCTTCGGACATCCATACTGGGTGATGTGGGTGATGTCGTTTGTCTTAGTCTTTTTAGGTGTTTTTCGTGACGGCGCCCTCGTCAAAAGTTTCTTTGTGCCGAAGCAGGCGCCTGCAGAAATGTTAATGGTTGGCAGCCTGGATGAGTGGGCACGATACAGGTATGGGACAACAGGATTTGAGGAAAGCTCGGCGCAACAACAAGAGGATCTTTTAAAAAGATACCGCGTCGGGACATACCTGATGCCGCGAAGCGGAAGCCGGGAGCATCGTCCTTGGCTTCCAGATGAACGCGAGGCCGGCGAGCGAGACCGTGCGTCGCGGAGAACACTGATGCTGCTGGGCACGTATATGACGAGCATGGCAGGAGTCTATTCAATTCATCCGGATCCCCTGACGAAGACGCAGGACGTAGTGGCGCTGCTGCTTCAGCTCATCGTCATGGCGATTACGCTTCCAAAGGCAATTGTGCTTTGGGACGAGCCGGATCCGCGCGAAGTATCGGGGGAGATGGAGCTCATCGACAAGAAAGCGTGACGACGCCAGAGCGCAGCTGCTGCTGAGGTCTGTCCCAGAGGCTTGTGAATCGATTCGAAGGGTTTGACTTAGGTAAGAGTGGCCGAGACAATTGCTTTAGTTTGATGTTTTGCATGTTGCGCATGCATCTGGCAGACGATGGTAGAAATGGGGGCACCGTGATTCGGAACTTGCTGTTCAGCATAGCTGCGTTTGCTTTGGGCGTCTCTGTCACCGTTGCTCAACAACCACAATCCGTGATTCGCATTAAACTGCTCAACGGCCTGAATGGAAACCCTTTAAAGCTCACTAAAGTTGGACTTGAAGTTTCCCCCGGCTATCGGGAGATTGACGTCCAAACCGATCAAAACGGCGTTGCAGCTATAAGCATCTCGAAAGACTCCACGATCTTAACTCACAACACAAAGCTCTACGTCGCCTGCGCCGATGAGCCAGGCGGATTGGTTCACAATGACTTCAAGGTGAGCGAAATTTTATTAAGGGGGATAGTGCAGCCGGTCGCAAAGCCAAACCGATGCAGGAAGACTACTGGCACCTCTGTTCCAGGAGAGCTCGTACTTTTCGTGCGCCCTTGGGAATTCCTGGAGAATAATCCACTCTAGTAAATGCCTCTATATAAGACACCTTTTTCATAGCCAAAAGGCACAGAACAGTGTGCGATTATCAGGGGCGTCGTTCTAATTCTGTTGATGAAGGACACTTTAGGAGGACGGGTGAAGCGACTACTACTGACGCTGGCCATCTCAGCTTCTGGAATTCTTGCCCAGGACGCCTCCTCGCCTGTGACCCTGATCCATCACGTCACCGTCATAAACGTAGTGACGGGCGAAGAGGCCAAGGAGCAGACGGTCAAACTTCAAGGAGGCCGGATCCTCTCTGTCGCGTCGACAGAGCCTTCAGATGGTGCATCTCCGGGCGCGGTCGATGCCCACGGAGGCTTTCTCATTCCTGGCTTATGGGACATGCATGTCCACATTCATGAGACGGGCGAGCTTCCCCTTTACATTGCGAATGGCGTAACGGGAGTCCGCATGATGGCCGGGGAGCGGGACACGGCAGCTCTACGAGTTGAGCTCTCCGAAAAGAAACCCTCGCCCTTTATTTATTTGGCAAGCGCAATCGTCGACGGCAGCTCTCCAATGTGGCCCGGCTCGATCGTCGTTAAGAAGCCTGCGGATGCGCGCCACACAGTCGATGACATCAAAGCTGGCGGCGCTGATTTCATCAAGGTATATGACGGCGTTCCACGCGACGCCTACTTCGCCCTAGCAGATGAGGCGAAGCTGCAGCATATCGACTTTGAAGGCCATGTTCCGGAGGCCATAACCGCACAGGAGGCATCAGCGGCCGGTCAGCGCTCGATCGAACACCTTACAGGGATTGCCCTGGCCTGTTCGAGCAAACAGGAGAGCTTGAACGCCGCAATCGAACATGCACGATTCTTCCTCGATCGGCTCAGGGTTGAGGCTGAGGGCTACCGCAGCTTCAATCAGGCAAAGTGCCAGACTCTCTTTGCCGAGTTTCGTCAAAACGATACTTGGCAGGTACCGACTCTGACTGTAAATCGCATGTGGGGAAGGCTGGACGATTCCAAGATGACCTCAGATCCCCGCTTGGTTTACGTTGGTCGTAAATCAAGAAGCAGATGGGACGAGAGAACACAGCCGCAGATCAGGCGCTGGAACAACTCGGACTACCAAATGGCACGAGGCATCTTCGGGGTGGACGAGAAGATTGTGGGCGGCCTGTACAGGGCTGGCGTTCCGCTCCTGGCTGGGACGGATGCGATGAATCCCTATTGCTTACCGGGTTTCAGCCTTCATGACGAGCTAGCGCTCATGGTCGATTCAGGCCTCTCGCCGCTCGCCGCCCTGCAAACCGCAACGATCAATCCTGCTCGCTTTCTGCATCGGACATCTGAGTTGGGAAGCGTTGAAGCGGGCAAAAGCGCCGATCTGGTCCTGCTCCGTGCCGATCCGCTTGCCGACATTCACAACACAACTCAGATTGAGGCAGTGTGGCTGCATGGCCAATACTTCGATCATGCTGCGATCTTAGGTCTCCTGGAAGCCGCAAAACTGGAGGCTAAACATTGACCCTAAAAACGACTATCCCTGCGCACAGTTACCTTTTCATGCTGTCAGCCTTCGCGCTCGCTGCGATCAGCCCGCCGTCTCCTACAGAGAGCATACCTAAACCCGTTCAACCAACGAGAAGTTTAAAGGAGACATCATCGTTTCACGCATGATAATCATCGATGACCGCGATGCAGCCGCACCTAAGGATGAGAAGGGTTCCCTTTGACATGAAGCGTGGGTGTGGTGGAGACTTCAGCGGCGAACAGGAAGAGGATCGCGGACTTATTGGTGGTTCGAACCCGAATGATAATCTGACCCGTCGGCGGCTCACGTGCACCTGACTGGTGCCTCTTCTGAGCCCGTAGAACAATATGCCCAACTCGGCGCCGGCTGCTTGTCCGCATTGGAGGAGTAGGTGATTGAAGCGATCCTAGAGCGATGCGCCGGTATCGATGTCGGCAAAAGTTCGTCGTCGTCTGCGTCATGACCGGTGGCGCAAAAGACGAACCACACACCCAGATCAAGAAGACTGGGCCAGCGCATGGTATGTCATGAGCGCAAAGACATTGCGACCATCTCCCGTTGATATCTAGAGCGGTGGTCAACAGGGTCATCAACGAAGGGCCAGCAGACTCGTTCAGATGATGGCTTTGGCTTCGTACCTCGCGATCTACGCAAACGGGTTGTAAACACAGATACGAGGCACTCTTCATCTCGCCAGACAGTCCAGGCGATGCGAGAAGGATACAGAATTTCGGTGATGGGCCCAATCTTTGGGCTTCTTGTGTCCGGCGACGTGCCAAGGCTCATCCAAGCTGAATGTGTCCGCATCTGAAACTCATGTTCAATGCTGTTGCTTCATCGCGTAAGTTGACTAATTCTCCGCACCAGATTCTATTTGCCAGCCTGATCGGCAGCACGATCGAGTTTTTCGATTTCTATATCTATGGAACGGCATCCGTGCTCGTCTTCCCCAAGCTGTTCTTTCCGGCTTCCGATCCAGCGTCCTCTATGCTGGCCTCGCTTGCCACTTTCGCGATTGCATTCTTGGCACGACCTCTCGGCTCAGCGATGTTCGGTCACTTTGGTGATCGCTTTGGCCGTAAGAAGACCCTGGTCGTCGCGCTTTCCACAATGGGGCTGTCGACCGTCGCCATTGGTACCTTACCCACCTACCACACTATCGGTTTTGTAGCGTCACTACTTCTGGCTCTATGCCGCTTCGGACAAGGTCTCGGCCTCGGTGGAGAGTGGGGTGGGGCGGTGCTGTTGGCTATTGAGAATGCGCCACCTAATAAGCGTGCGTGGTACGGCATGTTCCCACAGCTTGGTGCGCCCATAGGATTTCTTCTCTCAGGCGGGGTCTTCCTGTTGCTCTCCAGATGCCTTACCAATCGCCAATTCTTTAGCTTTGGCTGGCGACTTCCGTTCTTGGCAAGTGCTGTTCTGGTGTTTCTCGGTCTCTATGTGCGGCTCACCATCACAGAAACATTTGTCTTCCAGAAGGCTCTTGAGCAGAAGAGACAGGTTAAGTTGCCGATGCTGTCACTGTTTCGCCAGCATGCTAAGTCGCTCATTGCCGGAATCACCGTGTGTCTTGCGACATTTGTTCTCTTCTATCTCATGACGATCTTTGCTCTGTCCTGGGGTACGACAATACTTGGCTATAGCCGAGGCAAGTTTCTGCTGATGCAATTGTTTGATGTCTCGTTCTTCGCGGCAACGATCCCGATTTCAGCTCTGTTGGCAGAACATGGACGGCGCCGAGTGATGTTGTGGGTCACTCTGCTAATCGGCATCTTCGGTTTAGTAATGGCTCCGATGTTTACAGCCGGTACGACCGGCGCGGTTCTGATGATGGGTTTAGGGCTATCGCTGATGGGTCTCACATGGGGTCCACTCGGAACGGTGATCTCTGAACTTTTTCCAACTTCGATCCGCTATACCGGAAGTTCTCTGGCTTTTAGTCTTGCCGGTATTGTGGGAGCCTCGCTAGCGCCTTACATTGCCACTTGGTTGGCTAGGTCGTACGGGCTCCAGTACGTTGGCTACTATCTTTCCGCCGCGGCAGTGGTTACCTTCTTCGGGCTGCTCTCAATTCGAGAGACCAGAGACTATGACCTCATTTCATCAGAGCGGCTCGAGGATCAAGGCAATCAAAATCGATGATGGAGCGACGTAATACCTCTTCGGATTTGGAGAGAGAAATCTCAGTCGATGCTTGCTTGCGTCCTATCAAACCGAGCGTTTCTCCTGGCATAATGGTGCTATGGCGCGGATCGCAATCGTGGGAGTGGGCGCAATCGGATCTGTGATCGCGGCTTTACTGGAATCCATCGAACGGCACGATCTTGTACTCTGCACGCGTCGGCCTCTCGCATACCTCAATGTCGAGACTCCTGAAGGTAGAAACAACATTTCTTACACGAACCATACCGACCCGTCACAGGTGGAGCCTGTGGATTGGGTCATCGTGGCCACCAAGACTTATGATGCTCGCGGTGCCGGGGCGTGGGTCAAACATCTCTGCAAACAAGGTGTTCCCGTTGCAGTGATTCAGAATGGAGTGGAGCATCGTGAACGCTTTGCCCCCTATTCACCAGCGGAGCTGATCGTCCCTGTCATCATCGATTGCCCAGCCGAGCGCCGTGCACCCGAGAGCGTCCACCAACGTGGGCCAGTTGAGCTTTTCATACAGTCAGATGTACTGGGCCGTTCTTTCGCAGCCCTGCTTCAGGGCTCAGCCGCACAGATAACCCTGACTGCTGACTTTGTCTCTGCCGCATGGCGCAAGCTTTGTGTCAACTCTGCCGGCTCGATCTCGGCGCTTTTGGGCAAACCGGCTGGTGTCTTCTGGGATGTGGCGATCGGAGACGCAACGCTCGAGGTAGTCCGTGAGTGCGTAGACGTCGGCCGGGCGGTAGGAGCAATCCTCGATGAGGACCTCCCACAGAAAGTGCTCGCGCAATACCGCAACTACCCCGTTGACTTGGTGAACTCGCTTTTAGCCGACCGCCTTGCTGGCCGCTCGATGGAGACGGACGCTCGCATCGGTGCCATAGTCCGCCACGGACGACAGCACAACATACCGACACCGCGAAATAGCCTATTGCTTTCTCTTCTTGAAGCCATATAGCAGAAGCACTGAATTCACGAGTTCAAAGAGCTGATGCCGATACTCCGTTGAAAATTCTATAAACCTGACCATGATGATTGGATTCAATGCCGCCCTCTCGAAGGAGATGGCGCTTTCACTCCGTTTTCTGGATCAGAGGTCTTTCATCGTGCCGTGTAGCCAGTGACATCCGCTGACATTCTTGCCAAAGCTAAAGAGTGGCAGGCGAACGCCTTCTGCTCCGAATGAGATCTTTAACCTTACGAACGAGGGCTACCTCCATTGGCAGGTATGCAGCCGAAGGTCGAGTGCCTTCCCTATGGAAGTTGCCGCGCCCATAACTACAACTACAAAACGGATAACGGCAAAATTGATTACGAACCGCCGGAGTCGTAGCTCAGCTGCGATAAAAGAAACCTTAGTAAAGACGAGACACGTATTCATGTCATCTATACTGAATAGGCGTTCTTAGGTGGGCGACAAAGGGGCCATTCGCGCCGACTCTCGCTTTTCCAGTACATGACCCCACACCGCTAAGTGATCCAGCAGGCCACTGATGACCGGTCTATCGTTTTCGCTGAGATCATACTCAACGTGGAGAACCGTCTTGCTTAGATCATGGCGAATGACAAATCCAGAAGCTTCAAGAGCTCTCAGTGCGGCCCGCAATGCTTTCTTGGAAGCCGTTGGCGTGAGCCGCGTGAGCTGGCTCAGGCGTACGGGGCCAAATCGCAACGCACACAGTATTTGCAGCGTCCATTTACCACTGAGAAGCTCTAGAACCGGGGTAATTCCTCTTGCATACAATACACAATCTTGATCCATGGCCCGTATTGCTCCTATACGCGAGGTCCATACGACATGACCGTGTAGCGTGCATTGATTGTGTTGAAGCGTCACACGCTGAACGAACGGCGCATGTCTGCGACGTGAAACGCGCATTCGCAGCCCGTCATTGCTCGAACACGATGGCTAAAGAAAAGCTTCGGCCCTTCCAAGAGGCCGAAGCGCACCCTTACAGTTAGTCTTAGCCGTTTTTTGCGATCTGTAACGGATCGCCAAAGTACACCTCAAGGCGACGAAATTTGATACGCCAGCCATCAGTCGTGCGTACGAGTTCGTCGTGGAAGGCACCTGCAGCGTTGTAGTGAACGTTGAACTCGTTTTCTTTCTTGCCACGGTGGGTTGCGAAGAAGTCGGTCCGTGCTTTCGCGGTGTCGCCAGTGAGAGAGACGACTGGCAGGCTCAGCATGTGTTGCCAGTTGGAGAAGCCGCTCATGCTACCCGACGTAGCGCCCTCTCCCCGCATCCACTTGGCGAGATCCCGATACGAGCCCTTGGTTCCGCCTGCAACGCTGTAATCGACCGTTCCGTCCTTCGCGAACGTGTTGTCCCACTGCTCAAGGATGTTGGAGTCCGCTCCCTGGTGGCTATCCTGTCCCTGCGAGTACCGCGAGATGGTGTCTTGAATGTCTTGCCGATCCAGAAGTTGCCGCACGAGTAATTCTGTGTTCGAGGTGTTGTTTGTCATTCTTGCTTCCTTCCTGTAATCAGGTTTTTGCTAACGACCCATTCCAAAGAATAATGCGCCGAGCCGACAGATCGACAGCAGAGCGGGTCACCTGTTACGTATTAGGTTAGGTCATTGGTATACCTAATACAAGAACGTACTAAAAAGTGTAATACTAACCAAATGGTTACCGTAAAACGTAAAGGCCCAGTGCTCCTCTCTCATACCTGCTCCGCCCAAGAACTCGAAGATGCTCTTCGAGTTCTCGAAGGCCGCTGGAAAACACTGATCATCTACCACCTCTTCACGGCGCCCGTTCTGAGGTTCTCCGATCTTCGCCGGGCCGTTGAGGGAATTTCACAGAAAATGCTCATTCAGCAATTGCGAGATTTAGAAGAGAACGGGGTGATCTCTCGGAAGGTCTATCCTGTCGTGCCCCCCAAGGTGGAGTACGGATTGACTAAGGACGGTCTCGCACTTCGCCCAGTGCTCCAGGCGCTACAGACGTGGGCTCAATCAAGGAGTTCCTAAAGGACATTGTGACCTTGGCGCGCTCCTTAGCGCGCACCCTGAAGGCCTTTGAACTTCGCTCAAATGTTTCGACTGACTGAGCGAACCGAAAATCCTTCACTCGTTCTACACAGATCTCTTCGGCTCGGGACGCCCCCCGGAACAGGTTGACGGCGGCTGAATGACAATGCCCTGTTGTGGCATCCGGGTGATGAGTTGCCGAGCCGTTATATCCCTTTGAAGAGAGTGCGGGTGTCGGGTCTCGCTTCCAAGGACAACCCGATCCCAACAAACCTGCGGTTTTTTCTGATCAGGCTCGGTGATTGGCGTAGTGAGACGCGGTCCGATGCTGAAATCAATACAGTACACGAAGGAGTGCCTGGGCATTATCTACAAAAGGGCTTGGCACGCGAACTGCAACCACCAACATGCTTATCGAAGCTGATCGATAACGACGCGTACGCAGAAGGTGGGCGCGCTACGCGGAAGCAATGGCCGAAGAGGCTAAGGTCTACGGTTCGGAAGACGCTAAGGTGATGCGAAGATTGTGGCGGGCACGCGGCATGGTCGTGGACCCGGGCCTTCACGCGTTCCACTGGACGCGACAGCAGGCGGTGGACTACATGGTGTCTTCGGGCCACTTCTCGGCGGACGTAGCCAACGATTACGTAGACCGTACGGCTGTAATGCCCGGTCAACTTACTTCCTACGATACTGGCGGATTGGAGATCAGGGCACTTCGAGTCGAGGCACAGAGAAGATTAAGAGCTCGCTTCGATCTGCGTCGCTTTAATCAGGCGGTACTCGAGGAGGGAGTTGTTCCGCTTCGGGAGCTGCGTGCTCACCTCGAGATTTGGATGACCGAGGAGTTGTCTCACAAGTGACGGGATCGAGCTGGATAGATATGCAGGGTGCATCAATGCTCCTGTAATAGGTTGGTTGCTCTCTCTAATATGGGGTCGGCGTCGCAAGCCGAAAGGCGAAAGTGCAGAAGGGGGAACGTCTTCTGCCGCGGAGCCGGCGGGCGGAAGGCCGGAAGGAAGATGGAAGTGGGTGCAGGGAGAAACCGTCGAGGTGTCTCCCTGCCGCCGTTTTGTGGCGGATACAACGCAAGCAAGGGCGGCAGGTTCGCCGCCCGTCTGCCTGTCGCAACTAAGCAGCTTTCTTCGCGACCTTGGCCTCTGGTTGCGCTGCCTTCTTCGCCTTGTCCTTCACTGCGAACTCCTGCTTCACCTTTGCGGCGATGGCTTCGGTGTCTACCTTGTAGGCGGTGGCAGCTTCCTTGAGGATCGTAGCGGGATTCCCCCGCAAGGACGCCAGAAGAATGCTTGCCTCAACCATCAGACGGGAGAGCGTGCCTTCATCGGCTCGACGAACAAAGGCAGTCAGAGTCTTGCCGATGCCTCCATCGTCCCGCTTCTGCCGGATGCCATGCTGCCGTGCCAGCATCTCGACGCGGTTCTCATCCATGATGCTTACCAGCTTTTCGAGAATGAAGAGCAGGTCACGCTTCAAGAGACGAACGGGAACAGCGGCGAGGACGCGGAGGCCAGTCGCGCTAGCGATGGCCTGTTCCTTGCGCTGCTTGTCCTGCTCGGCCTTCCACTTCTCATCGTTGCGGCTGGTTGGCTGCTTCGGATGATGGACGGGGCAGGATGGATTGGCACATACCTTGTGGATGGAGCCAACGTCGCCACCTTCGGTAATGATTGCCTCGGTGGTGAACTTGCACACTTTGAACTCGGGCCGCTTCGCATCGTCTTTCGATTTCGGCTTGTCGTCCCGTATGGCGGTGTACTTGTTGCGTGGCAATACTGTGCTGCCCTCTCTCTGTGCGCCATAGGCTGAGCTGATCTGTACCAACTCCGGCTTCGCGGCGATGGTCTGCGCGACGTGCGCTGAGACTTTGGCAGCGTAGCAATTTGGATCGGTACAGCGGTCGCCCTGCCTTCCGAGGTCGTCGCCAAACAGCAGCTTGTTGTGGCCTGTCCGCTTGGGGCAATCGGCACAACTACCAGCGGTCGGGACAAGTGGTGCGTCCCGCTTGTTGAACGGCGCGTCTTTCAGAACTAACAGAATGTTCGAGTCAATCCAGAATTGCAGGTTGCGGACGGGCAGCAGGATACGAGCGGGTTTCGATCCGCCGTTGTAGACCTCTTTGAAGCAAGCCGAGAGTGCGGCTTCCTGCTGGTCGGCGGGCAGCTTTGCCAACAGCAACGCATGACCGACGCCGATCTCATCGGCATAGAAGGCATCGACCGCTGCGGGTACGAGGTCGCTCAATTTCAACCTCGAAGCCACGAAGACGGGAGATTTGCCCACCTTCGCCGCGATCTGCTCGATGCTGTACTTGGGGTCTTCCAAGTCCAGCAAGGCGCGGAACCCCTGCGCCTCTTCCATTGGGTGGATTTCGGACCTGACAAGGTTCTCCACCAATTGAGCTTCTAACGCGGCTGCATCGGAGAGATGAACGATGCGGACGGGCACGGTCGGGACTTCGGCCATCTGTGCGGCGCGGTAACGTCGTGCTCCAGCGATGATCTCGAAGCCATTCTCAGTGAGAGGACGAACCAGCAAGGGCGAGAGTACGCCCTGGGTACGGATGGACGATGCAAGTTCTTTCAAGGAAACTTCTTCGAAGGTGCGGCGTGGATTGGTCTTGGACTCACTCAGCAAAGCAAGTGTTACGTTGAGGTATTCCGTGGCATTGACGATTTGCGTTTCCATGATGGTGTGCTCCTTTCGAGCGGCTGAGGGTGAAAGGTGCGGAGCGGAGACACGCTGGCTGTTCCGCCCCAAGGGAGCGGACTAGCCACGAATGCACTTGTCCGTGAAAGCCTCTGCGAATCCCTGCAAGCGCAGGTTGTTATCCCATGTCTTTGCGAATCGCTGGTGCTGCTCATGCAAAGCGATCAGGTGGACATAGTGGCCACGCACGATGTTCCGGCTCCACTGCTCCACGCCGAGATAATCGTTACGAAAATAGAATGCGGACAGGTGCGGGCCTCCGGCCATGCCTAGCTCGAAGCACATCTCCGGGTCGCGCATGAGGTCGCCGTTCTGTTCGCCATAGTGCGCGACGGAAAGCGCGGGAAGTCCCATCGGGCCGGACTCGTCCATCGCCTCAATGACAACCTCCATATACGGGGCGTTGTCGATCTTGAGATAGAGGCCGGGGTGCCACCCTCCGGCCATCTTGAGGATTTGAAGGATGGTCTGCATTAGGCCACCTTCGCCAGTTCTGCATCGGGCATCGTCTCTTCGGCTGCGGACGATTCCAAGGCGGCAAGGATGACAGCGGAGGTCTGCTGAATGACTTCCAGCGATTCAATCAGCAATGATGCGTTGCCATGATAGAGAGCGATGTAATCGGCGCTCGCGGTTCCAACCTCAAGCCCTACGGCTTTGCCGACAACAAACGCGATAGCTTCGGCCTCTGTCTCGCGCACAACCTTGGTTGTGGTAGTGCGCCGCTCGGCCTTGTGCAACATCTCATGCGCCAGCTCATGGAGCAAAGTCGCGAAGGTTTCGGCCTCCGATTGTCCGGGAAGAATGGCGATGCGTCCGCCGTAGCTCATGCCAAGCGCGGGGGCGATCTTCTCGGTATAGACAAGCTCGATGCCCTGACGTTCGATGAACGAAACAAGACGGTCGTGGTTCTCGCCTACGTCGCCGTACACTTCGCGCATCGCGGGAAGCTCGACGCCTTCGGTCTGCTCCACATCGAAGACATAGGCATTGCGGAAGCCAACAAGGACGCGGGTGTTCTGCTTGGTGATGTCCTTCTCTGCCTCTTCATCGGATTTGCGCTTGAGACCGATGATGGGAGCGAGAATGCGAATGCCTTTCTCGCCCTTCTTCACGCGGCGTCCTAACTGGTTCCACGCATACATGCCCGCGACTTTTGTGGCTGTCGGGCGCTGTCTCGCGATCTCCAAGACATTCCCGAAGGAATACGAATGAAAGCGGCTCATCGCATTCAGGTACGCAGTGAGTGCGTCCGAGTGTCCGGCCTCTAACTGCTCGATGAGGCTCTGGACGTTGGCGGCGATCATCTCTTTCGCTGTCTGCCGTGGCTGCGGCTGTTTGGGGTTTTGCGTGGACGGGGTGACGGTGGGGATGGTGGCTGCGTTGCTCATGGTGTCTCTCCTTTGCGGTTGCTTTTGCTTTTCATGCCATGCGTGGCATGTACCTACATGCCGAACGCCTCCTGGCGAAGGCGGGGCGGCAAAGCGCAAGGGGAGGGGTATCTCCCATCCGGAGCAAAGCGGAGGACGAGCGAAGCGAAGGTCTGCACAAGCGCAGCGCGGAAGACTGTTGGGAAACCCCTTGCGCTGCGCCAGGGCAGAGCCCTCAGTAGGTACCGAGGACATGGTTTACACGAAAGACCGGAGACATCGTTTACAGATACGGAGGTCTGAGGGCTCTTAAGCATTGGTTGAACGCAAGAAGATACGTTCATGCCTTGGAAAGAGAGTCGTATTGTGGATCAGCGCTTGCAGTTCTTATCGAGTTATCAGAAGGAAGAGATGTCTGTTACGGACCTGTGCCACGAGTACGGCATCTCTCGCCCAACCGCATATAAGTGGATCAAGAGATATAACGAAGTCGGGCCGGAAGGCTTGCTGGATATTTCACGCAAGCCCCACGGCTGTGCTCACGCAACGTCGTTGGAGGTCGAGAACGAGATCCTTGCATTGCGCAAGCGCTTTCCATCGTGGGGAGCGCGGAAGCTGAAGGCTCGTCTGGAGAAGATGAACCCGAACGTCGTGTGGCCGGCGGCAAGCACCGTAGGTCAGATTCTGCGCCGGGCGGGACTCACCAACCCTGTTCGCAAGAGACGTAGAACGACCCCGTACTCAGAGCCCTTCGCCGAGGTCACCGCTCCGAACCAGCTATGGTGCATGGACTTCAAGGGATGGTTCCGCACTGGCGACGGGAACCGATGTGATCCCTTCACGATCACCGATGCCTACAGTCGCTATCTGATCCGTTGTCAGGCAGTGGCTCGCATGGATACTGCGCACGTCCTTGCGATCTGCGAGGCCGCCATGCGCGAGTACGGTGTTCCCGAACGGATTCGCACGGACAACGGAAATCCGTTCTCTGGACTTGGTGTGATGGGGCTTTCGCGGTTGTCGCTGAGTTGGGTGCGGCTTGGGATCGTGCATGAGCGCATTCAGCCAGGCAAGCCGCAACAGAACGGCCGCCATGAGCGCATGCACCGCACGCTCAAGCAGGATACGACCAACCCGTCGGCGAAAACACTCCATGCGCAGCAGAAGCGCTTCGATGAGTTCGTTCGCGTCTACAACCATGAGCGTCCTCATGAAGCTTTGGGGAACGAGACTCCAGGCAGCATTTACGTCCCGAGCTCGCGGCTCCTGCCACGGTACACGAAGGCTCATCAGTACCCAGTTCACTTCCAGACACGGCGTGTGAACGATGCGGGAGACATCAGTTGGCATAAGAGCAGGGTCTTTATCAGCGAGGTCTTCCGTGGTGAAGATATTGCGCTTGAAAAAGTAGAGGAGAACTTCTACCGAGTGTATTTCTGCTCTTTGGAAGTCGGTGAGTTCAATGTCGACGACATGCGATTTCGGCCCGGGCTTCGCCCATGAAAGCAAGCGTTGGAAATGCCGAGGAGTGGAAAGCATGGAAAACCATAAAGCCGGTTTTCCACCCTTCCCACTCCTCTTGGAAATCCCTTCGGGATTCCCACATTCCCAACGCTTCGACGGCGACGAGATATCTTATTAAGACCGGGCCTAGCCAGCCATAACCCTGAACCAGAGCCACTTCCTCCGCAAGGGGCTTGTAAACCATCTCCCCGGTCTAAAACGTAAACAGTGTCCCGCTTCGCTCACCTCAGCAAGGTTTGGTTTCCGCATACGTGCGCGTCAGCGCGCATGACTTTCAGGGGCGGGCGTTGCGGGGCAGGAACAGGCCCCGCTGTGGAGGGTGGCGGAAGACGCGCTAGCGGCTGGAGACAGGGAGGAGGGATTCCTCCCGCAGAAGCGCAGTAGAATAGGTACCTATCGCAGACATAGACATTTTTTCTGAAATGCCTGCCGCGTAATGCTGGAGGTTCATTGTGGCTTTTCGTGCTATTGGTTCAACCTGGGGAAAGTGGGACCTACACTTTCACACTCCGGCGTCCTTCGACTACAAGAACAAAAGCCTGACAAACCAGCAGATTGTCGATGGTCTACTTGCTGCCGGTGTGGGAGTAGTGGCAATTACGGATCATCACACCATGGACGTGGCCCGCATCAAGGAATTGCAGGTCTTAGGGGGCGCTGAACTCACGGTGCTACCAGGAATAGAATTTCGCTCCGAACTTGGAGGCAAGGAAACGGTTCACTTTATCGGAATTTTCCCGGAGGACGCCAACTTGGCAGATCTCTGGACTAAGCTGAGCGGAAAGCTGGAACTCACGCCCGAAGACATGCAAAAAAAGGGTGGAGACCAGAAGATCTACGTACCGTTCGCTGAAGCCGCGGAAAAGATTCATGAACTGGGCGGGATCGTGACGACCCATGCCGGTGGTAAGAGCAACTCGATCGAGAACGTCGGAAACACAACCTTCAAGATGGCGTATAAGGCCGACCTAGCGCGCAAGCATATCGATATTTTCGAGCTTGGAAAGGTAAGCGATGGCAAAGTGTATGAGGAGATGGTGTTCCCCGCCATCAAGCATCGGCTTCCACTCATCATGGGTTCGGACAATCACGATATCTCCTCGTACCAGCCAAAGGCTTATTGCTGGATCAAGGGGGACCCTAGCTTTCGCACGTTCCAGCAGCTCAAAAGCGATCCGCATCGCGCATATGTGGGAGATGAACCGCCGGAGATGGCTCGCGTCAGCGCAAATCCGACGAAATATATTGGGAGCATCGGGTTCAAGAAAGTCGCCAACTCAAAGCTAACCGAGGATTGGTTCAACGGCACCGTGCCTATCAATCCAGGACTCGTCGCGATCATCGGCAATAAGGGCAGCGGCAAGACAGCGTTGGCGGAGGCGCTCGGCCTGCTGGGCAACTGCGAGTCGGCTTCGTCGTTTTCGTTCTTGAGTGAACGCAAGTTCCGCCAGGCGAAAAACAACAAGGCACGTGAGTTCGAGGGGACGTTGACATGGCGCAACGGGCATCCAGTTGTGCGGAAGCTCTCGGAACCGACGGACGCGGACATGCCGCGCGATGTCTCCTACATTCCGCAGAGCTATCTTGAGGAAATCTGCAACGAAGTGAACAATCAGCCTGGTGGTCAGTTCGATGCAGAGCTGAAGTCGGTGATCTTTTCACACGTTGCCGAACACAAGAAGCTCGACGCCGATTCGCTCGACGACCTGATTCGTTTTCAAACGGAGCCGATCGAGGACCGCATCACGACTCTCCGTGCCGAGCTGCATGAGATCAACGTAAGAATTCTGGAGCTCGAGGCACGATCGTCAGACACGAACCGCCAGCTACTGCTAAATCTGAAAGCGAGCAAGGAACGTGAGCTCGACGCACACGAAAAGCAGAAGCCAACAGAAGTCCTGAAGCCGGAGACCGATCCCGGCCAGCAGGCGGCCATGGAAGCCATAAGCCAGCAAATTGCGGAGTCTAACAAGAAGCGCGACGCGCTTCAGGAAACGATCCGTGCGTCGGATGGCGTCAAGAAGACGGCCTCAGCACAGGTCGCAAGCGCGGCCAGGGTCGTCCAGTTAATACAGAACTTCACGTCGGCATACCAGACGCTACTGCGCAATCTCGACAATGACTGCAAGGTACTCGGCATCGATCCGGCGACGCTGGTGACGGTGACGGTGAATCAATCCGCTGTAACGACGGCAAGCGACAGTGCGACCAAGCAACTCGAAGACGAGGACGGCAAGATTGCTTCGTCAAATGCTGAATTGAAAGCGCTGAAGGATGCGATCGATGCGCTCACGCAGCAGCTTGATGCACCTAATGGCGCCTACCAGAAATACACTGAGGCGCTGCGCGCCTGGACCGAACGCCGCGCAGAAATCATCGGAGAAGCGACGGCGCGGGACACACTCGCGTATGTAGAGGCGCAGATTCAGGAGTTGAACGACGTGCCAACGCAACTGGCGTCGGCGCGGACAGAGCGTACTCAGAAGGTCAAAGATATCTTTGCGCAGATTGAAGCGACAGTAGGTATTTACCGGGCGCTTTACCACCCTGTCCAGTTGTTCATTATGAGCCACCAAGTCGCGAAGAGCCAGTTTCAGATGGAGTTCGATGCAAGCATCATCGCCTCACGGTGGGAAGAAACGATTCTGGCCAAGGTGAATCAGGGGCGGAAAGGAACCTTTTGCGGTGTAGAGGATGGTAAGCGAACCCTCAAGCAACTGATCGAACAAGCGGATCTGCAAACATCGTCTGGGGTCACAAAGTTTTGTTTGGAACTGATGGCTCGCTTCGAGAGTGATTTTCGTTTCACGCCGCCCAGCTCGTACCCGCTCAACGAACAGCTCAGACAAGGTATTGAGCCCGCCGCGCTCCTCGATGCGATCTTCGGCCTGTCGTACCTCGTGCCGAAATACCAACTCAAGTGGGCCGGTAAGAGCATCGATGAGTTGTCTCCAGGTGAACGCGGAACCCTTCTGTTGATCTTCTACCTATTGATTGATCGCCGTGATATTCCACTCATCATCGATCAGCCGGAGGACAACCTGGACAACCAAACGGTCTACGATATGTTGGTGGCCTGTTTGCGTGAAGCCAGAAGCCGGCGTCAGGTTATCGTCGTCACGCACAACCCGAATTTGGCGGTAGTGTGCGACGCTGATCAGATCATTCATTCGCAGATGGACAAACAGAACAATCGCAACAAGGTTACGTACACCACGGGTTCGATCGAGAACCCAACGACGAACCTTCTGAGTATCACCGTGCTGGAGGGTACGCGGCCAGCATTCGTCCATCGCGATCAGAAGTACCAGAGTGATACCTAGAGTGAGTCATCCAGTAACAACCGTCTCACTGTCCATAAGTCGGTTCGTCTTGCGTCCGACCTGCTCCATACTTTAGCGCTTTATGCGAAAGCTCAGAGAGGAGACCAGTGCAGGCGCTCGTCTCGTTATATGCCGGGAATGCAGATTTAATAGCTCTACGCAGATACTGAACCCGATCTTCTAAGTCGGGAACGGTAGTTGACGAAGCAAGAGCTCTCTTGAGTAGCCATTCATCCACCTCCCCCGGTCGGTCCAAGAGCGTGACGTAAAAGGCGAGTGTTTCTTTCCACCAGTCGTCGCCTTTGAGATACCAGCCGAGGGCCTGTTTGGGTCTTTGGCCCATGTGATCGCGAAGATCCCTCGAAGCGAGGAACTCCTGAAACGAAAGGTGGCTGTAAGTGAGAATGCCACTGATGCGCTGCAAGAGACCATCTTCGATTGTGTCTTGCAAAAATTGTTCCCACTCTGGGGCAATGGCATTCATTGAATTTTTGATAGCGGCTTTGAAATCAGATTCCGTGGCATCACGCTTATGATCATGTTGGAGCATTCCGGCCAAGCGGGTTAAGACTACTTCTTTATCTCTCATGCCGAACCCGGTATTTCTGCGTTGGACGTTCTTATAGAAGTCCCACCCCCCGCAAAGAAGCTCCACAAAGAGGGTGTATAGCCGTGTCTTATTCGGAGGGACAGACTTTGTCTTACGAAAAACAGCAAGGATTAAGGTCGCGAGAAGCGGAATTCGCATCAGGTCTGTGATGTTGCCGCTTTCCTGCAAGCGTTGAAAGAATAACGGTACCTCATCTTCTCCTAGCCATCGGGATGCCAAGGAACGAATTTTATCGTCATTCAATTCGGAAAGGCGAATGCGAGGAAGCCAAGAGAGCGCTGGATTATTTACATGATCGCGTGCAGTCAAGATGACCTGGACAAAGCTCCATTGCGACGCCGCCTGTTGCGCGAGGCGCACGATTTGATCTTGCCGCTCCACCGATGTGATCTCGTCGAGCCCGTCGAGGTATAGCCGAATATGGCTAAATGGAGATTGCCCCGCAGACTGTTGCTGGATGAGCTTCTTGAGCTCTTCTTCAGGGAAAAAGACCTCTTCGAACGTGCCGAGCTTACCGCGGGAGAGTGGATGAAGAGCTCGGTACACAGGCAAAGCTGAGGTCTGCTTCTGGACTAGCCTGTTGGCATCATGAATTGCATGCCAGCGGCAAAATGTAGTTTTTCCATATCCAGCCGCGCCGGTAATCAGGACCGATCCGGCGAACTGTTCCAGTAGCGCTTCGTCGAAGATAAGCATTTGCGACACTGCGGATTCGGAAAACGCCTGGGGTATAAGTGCGGCGGTTTCTGCTACCCGACAGTATGTAAGGAAGTCTGCGCTTCCCAGTGCGGCTGCATTATCAGGCTTCGGTGTGTCCGCGAAACGTGCGGCAATGGACGTCTGCGTCCGGAGTTGATCCATGGCATTATCTACGGCGAAACGAAGTTCGTCTGCCCGCGTGAGCAGCTCTTCCGGGGGGCGTAGTTCAACGATTACCTCCTGTTCGGAAGGAAGGACGTTGTTCGGATCTATGAATGCACCTGAAACGGCAAAGCCTGAACTGCGGTTCCTTCTCTGCCTGGCATCGCTTTGCAACTTTGAAAAATAGTCTTTGTATCGTTTTTTCCAGAGCGCTGCGATTTCATCGGCAAGGCTTCCGATCTGCTTGCCAAGTTGCACGAAGACATCAGCATTCTCCGTCCACATTGGGGAGGTCGCAAGAACGGAGGAGATGCGGGAAGCCGTAAATTTGAACGACTTGACGTTGGACAGGCGTTGGGGGCCAGATAGCACGTCGAGGCTCAGTTTAAAATCTTGACGAAGCCCAAACAGCCTCAACTCTCGATGAAATCGAGGTTCAACATAAAGGTCGGCCCAGGATGCCGGCGATTCTCCTAAATAAGGATTCTTCAAGATCAGATTTGCTAGCGCATAGTCTTCATCGAGTCCTTTTCGGAGGGCGCTCAGATAGGAGACTAGGATACTCGACTCAAACCAAAGAAATTCTGGCCAATACTTGACAAATAACCCCATTAGCTGGGAGCCGCAGATAAAAGTAATCTGACCGCTCCTTTGTAGTCGCGTCTTTACCGAATCTATTGTGGAGATCGAGCACTCGTGAGGGCAGATGACGTACACCGAATCAACCCATTCGTCATTGCCACGGCCATCCGCCAGAGGTTCAGAAAACGAAGATTGAATCTGGTTCGCTACCGTCTGGACCTCGCCCACCAAAGAGGGTGCACCATTGCGATGGTCATCGGAGCGTCCGGTGATTGGTTGATTCTTGACCACACAGGCGAAGAGGCGTCGCTCTCCTAAAGGACCTTCACTGTAGAAGACGATGTCCTTGCCCTTTTCGCCGCTGCTGTGAGTAATGCGAACGCGAGAGTGCCCCATTTTCCCGAAGAGGTCGGCAACAATTCGGCGGAGTTGATCTTCGTCGCGAAACTCACGCGCGAATAGCTCCACTTGGGTGGAATATCGTTCGAACAGTTGCTCGGTTTCATTGTTGCGAGATGGTTTCATTGAGATCGATGAATGGCATCTCAATTTTACGCATCAGAGTCAGCGGACATGGGATACATCCAGATGTGAACTGGCACAAAACTGGGGGGCGGCCTTTGAAACCCGGAGTGAAAACCAATGGGGTGCTGCAACAACTTCCGCAAACTTGCCAGCTCCTCAATGAGACCCCAGGCCCTTTTCTGCGCTTCCGTCGACACGGGGCGTGGTTTGCTTCACGGCACTTCCGCGAGGGGTGTGGCGCCGCCCGGACTTAACGGTGCAATGTGGCCTGCATGGTCTGGCGTCTGAAGCGCCCTTGCAGCGCGGGAGTCCGACCTCACAAGCTGCATGGCTGATTTCGCCGGTAACGCATCCCTGATCTTCGGTCTGTTGTGGGCTTAATTGCGGCAAGGAAAGCTGGTGTTGACTTGTTGTTCGTATGCGAAGAGCTTGCCTGTCTGGCTCCTGCATATTGCCTAAGTTCGCTGTTTCCCAGATGATGGACTACGGGACGGTGACGCGCCGTCCTGGGGTGTGGAAACCCCAAACGAAGCTGTAAGCACGCCTTGCGTGCTGAAGATTCCCTACGCCTTTGCGGTCGGGGAGCCTGTGACGTATGTCCAGGCCCCTAAAGCTAAAGGTCACGGGAGCCGTGCTTCGTTCGGCTTTCCAACTCCCCGATCACGGGTTCTAGGGTTGTTTGCGGGGGCGCACCGCAGACGTTTCCCACCCTTCCGATTGAGGAGTTATGCTGATCCCGCATAATATTTCCCGGAAATGGTTCTTGCCGGTCTCCACGGGGGCGGGATTTGTATTGCCCTTGGGTAAGCAATGGAGGCATGGCTTTGTGTTCATGGAATTTCCATGTGCGAAAGCGGCGGGGTATCCGCGATGAGCGCCATTCGCGAACTGGTCTTCGCGCCGAAAGGTGGAGGGCAACTGCCCCTGCCGGACCGGTGCAGTCTCGATCTCTCCTGCTTTGAAGAACCCGAGGTACAAGACGCGCTCGCCATCGCCATTGAAGAAATACTCTACGTCGTCACGTTTTCCGGGATCGAGTTGCAGGCGCTGGACGGCGTGACCGTCACCTCGGATTGCCGGGCGGCTGCGTGCGCGCTGCAAGACCTTCCCCAAGGCCAAGTGCCGTTAGAGATGAACCCCCAGCCGGAGGTCATGGAGATGGCACGGACGGCAGCAGTCCGCCGCGAGGGAGACCTGCGTTTCCATATCGTGTTGCGCCGCGGCCTGGCGTTGTCGACGCTCTCTCCGGAGCCGGAAATGCAACGGTTGGCGCTGAGCTGCATCGCCCATGAAGCCGCGCATGTGGACCACGAGAGCCATCTGTACCGGATGTTTCCCGACAGCTATGGAAAGCCGCTGGAGTGCGGCAACCGTTTGCGCCAGACCTTCTTGAAGGCGATGGATGTCTGGAGCGAATATGCTGCGTGCCGGTCCTCGGCGATGTTTCGCCCGGAAGCGGTAGAGGAGTTTGAAGGGATTCTCTGCCGGGCGATCGAAGACAGCTCTGCAGCGGCATTGGAACAGATCAAGGCACATCGCGAAGGGCGCGGCGCCGGCGATGTGTTTCGCGAACTTCAGCAAATCTTCGGTGATGTTTTTATCTGCGCCGGTTACCTGCTCGGCCACGTCCACGGAATAGAACGGAATCTGAAGGATCGCACGCCGCACCTCGAGGAGATCTTCCGAAAGAAACCGTCCGTCAAAGACCTACTGACCCGGCTTGAACGTATCCTGCATGAACTCTGGCTACGGGAATTTGCTTGGGACTCCATCGAAGTGTTTGCGCCTATCTACGATCTGATCTGCGAGATGATGGCCCAGTGCGGACTGGTCTTTGCCAGACATGAAGAGGAATGGCGAATCTTCATGTACGAGGAGCCCGAGGCCGTCGAAGAGGCCAGAAAGGCTTTGGAAGGATGGACCAAGCAGTCGGAGTCACGTGAACAATAACGATCTATTCCTAGGGTTTGCTTCAAACTGCTCAAGGAGCGACTTGGCCTGTTCTCGTCAATCGAAATCGGAGCAGGAAGTGCCTGTCTACGACCTCTGCCGGGGTTCGGCAGAGGTCGGTAACCTTCAAAAGTGCAAGTGTCAGAAACGGCGGCGGATGCCGAGGTTTTCTCAAAACGCGAAGGTGCCGATGGGTGCTGAACAAGCTAACTGACGCGATCGGCGTTTGAACTAAGCCGCTGGCGCGGCGGATGCTGCATTGGTGGCGGGATAGTTGGCGGCGGGATTTAGGTTCGGGTCACAAGGAGGATTTTCCTGTGACCCATCTTCGCCAGTTGATGCTCGATGAGCTCGAGCGTCGTAACTACTCTCCGAACACCGTGCGGTCTTACCTTCACGCGGTCGAGGAGTTTGCCCGGCACTTCCATCGTTCGCCCGAGCAGCTTGGACCCGATCACGTCCGCGAGTACCAAGTCCATCTGTTTCGCGACCGCAAGCTTTCGGCGCGGACTATCGCGGGACAGACGGCGGCGCTGCGCTTCCTGTTCGTCAAGACACTGCGGCGGCCTTACCTGCCCGATGCGCTCCCGTTTCCGAAGCACTCCAGGCGTCTGCCGACCGTGCGCAGCCAGGAAGAGGTCGCACAGCTGATCGACGCAAGCGGCAACCTGATGCATCGTGCGATGGTGATGACGCTCTATGCGACCGGCGTACGCCGGGCCGAGCTGTGCCGGCTCAAGGTCGCCGACATCGATAGCGAACGCATGGTGCTGCACATTCACGAGGGCAAGGGTGGACGCGACCGCGATGTTCCGTTGAGCCCGAAGCTGCTGACCATCCTGCGCGAGTACTGGCGCTGGATGAAGCCCCAGACCTACCTGTTTCCGGGCATGGAGAACAACTGGCGGGCCGACGTGCCCGTCACCACGAAGGTCGCGTGGATCGCCGTGACCAACGCGGCGAAGGCGGCCGGCATCACGAAGCGTGTTTGCCGCACACGCTTCGGCACAGTTACGCAACGCATCTGCTGGAGGCCGGCGCCGATCTCCGCACCATCCAGGTCCTGCTTGGACACGCCAAGCTAGCCGACACGACGGTCTATCTGCATCTGTCGCGCCGGCATCTGCAAGCCGTTCCCAGCCCCATCGAGGCGCTCACGGTCTCGACTTCGGCCGAGGCCAGGCTTTCAAGGAGGCGTGCGAAGCGATGAGCCGGCCCACCCTTGAGGTGGCCGACATCCTCCGCATATCCGGCAGCAGCTTCGTCGCTCGGCATGGATCGCATCTCGCCCCGCAGCACCGCAAGGTGATGGACGCTATCGTCCGTTGCCGCACGGCAGCGCTCGGTGGTCATCGCGATCGATGCTCCGGCTGCGGACACCAGGCCGTCTCCTATAACTCGTGCCGCAACCGGCACTGTCCCAAGTGCCAGTCGAACGCTCGCGACCGATGGCTGGCCGCGCGCTCGGCCGAGCTGTTGCCCGTGCCCTACTTCCATCTCGTCTTCACCTTGCCGCATGAGCTGTCCGTACTCGTGTTGCAGAACAAGAAGCTCCTGTACGACCTGCTCTTCCGCTCCAGTGCCGCCACGCTGCTCGAAGTCGCACGCGACCCGAAGCACCTCAGAGCCGATATCGGTCTGCTCAGCGTGCTCCATACCTGGGGCCAGAACCTCCAGCATCATCCCCATGTCCACTGCGTGGTGCCGGGCGGTGGCCTCGCACTCGACGGCTCCCGATGGATCACGGCCTCCTCACGCTTCTTCCTGCCCGTCCGGGTTCTCAGCCGCGTCTTCCGCGGCAAGTTCACCGCCCAACTCAAGCAGCTTCTGCTCCAGGGCAAGCTCCAGTTCCATGGCTCGCTCCAGGAGCTCGCATCGCCGGACCACTTCCAGCGCTTCCTGCGGCGGCTCTTTACGAAGGAGTGGGTCGTCTACGCCAAGCCGCCCTTCGGTGGAGCCGAACACGTTCTCCACTACCTTGCCCGCTATACCCACCGTGTCGCGATCTCGAACCATCGCCTCGTCAGCTTCAAGGACGATCGCGTCTCCTTCCGCTGGAAGGACTACGCTCAGGCCAGCAAGCAAAAGGTGATGACCGTCTCAACCGACGAGTTCTTACGACGCTTCCTCACTCACGTCTTGCCTAAGGGCCTGGTCCGCATCCGTCACTTCGGCCTCTTCGCCAACCGTAAGCGATCTGCTTCACTGCTACGCTGCCGCTTGCTGCTCAACGCCGCCGCCCCGTCGACACAGCCTGCGCCCACAGCTCAGATCAAGTGTCCGCTCTGCTCAGAGGCCATGCGTGTGATCGAACGCTTCACGAGTCTTCAGCTTCTGGCTGTGCCGCTGAGGACCGCACAGATCATGCCCCGGCTCGATAGTTCCTGAACCGCCATGACCAAGCCCGCTCTCAACCCGGTCGCCCCAAGCCGTGCTCACGCACGCAACGCATCCTTGCGCTCACTCCTATCGAAACAGTCTCAGAGCCGGGCCGACTCAGCGACCGAACTGATCCTTGCCACGGTCGCGTCGCAACATCCCACGCCTTCGAGGCTTAGCGGAGATCAGGAAAAGACGCTGTCCGATCCGGGATGGCCCATTCAAATCCCATAGCCACTCACCCGCATCCGCCACGCCAGCGGCTTCCTTCAAACGACCCTATCAAAACTGCCCCGACAGGCTGCCCAGCAGGTCCAACTTTGTGCGCGGGGCAGCCCTGATAGGGTACTAACGTTTATCGGCACCAAGCGATATTCGCTACGGGGCGGAACATCATCGGCGTTATCAAACTTCCTATATCGAGGAACTCGCAAGCTTGAATTCCAGCGTTTCGACTCCGCGAACCACTCGAACTCTTTTCGTCTTTGGTTCGGAACGATTCAGTATTTTACGAAGGTCCACGAGAGAGGTAACAGCTTGCCTCTCAATGGAAGTGATGAGATCACCTTTGCGGAAGCCAAGCTCTTCTGCCCGGCTGCCCGCTGCAATCTTGTTGACGAGTAGGCCCGGCATATCGGGCAGGCCAACAGCTCGCCGCATTTTCGTCGACGCACGGGAATCGAGCAGAGTCATGCCAAGGTAAAGCTGACGACCGTGAGCTACCTCCTCTTCAAGGCTGACCAACCATTTGCGCAGCAGGGCAATAAGCTGAGCCCTCTCAGCGCGATTAAGTCCGCCGACCAAGCTGCTTTCGTTCTCAAGATGTGCAGGAATGGCATCTTCAAGAAGGGCCACACCCTTGGCAGTTAAAGTGACGAAGACGGAGCGACGGTCTTCACTGTCAGGGGACCGCTTCACCAGTCCTTGCTTCTGAAGAGCATCTATTCTGAGACTCATGCTTCCGGATGTGCGGAAAAGACCGCGCATCAGATCGCGTTGTGTCATCTTGTAGGGATTTCCGTTTCGACGAAGTGCAGCCAGAACATCGAAGGAGGCCCTTGAAATTTGAAACTCTTCGAACTTCGCTTCAAGAGCGCGATCAACATGCTCCATGATGCGTCCCGCTCGCCCGATGATTTCAACCGGAGCAAGGTCATACTCAGGTCGTTCAGCTTTCCATTGTTGGACGACTCGATCAACGTGGTCTAGCGGCATAGCTCATATCATCGCATCAGCAGTAGCTGTGTCAAAAGCATTTTGATTCACATTTGCTTTAGTTCAAGCAAATGTCTAGGATGAGTTCATTGCGCGGAGGAGTGATGGAGCTCAAGGAATATCAGATCGCCTCGAATGGCATCTCCCTGCACGTGACAGAGATAGGGGACGGTCCAGCCGTGCTCTTCTGCCACGGGTTTCCAGACACCGCGTATACGTGGCGCGGGCAGATGAACGCTGTTGCATCCTCAGGTTATCGAGCAATTGCGCCTGACATGCGCGGGTACGGACGCAGTTCAGCGCCCACAGATCCAACCGTATATACGCCGCTGCACACGGCAGGCGATATGGTCGGGCTCCTCGATGCTCTGAAGATTCCCAGTGCTGTGATCGTGGGCCACGACTGGGGCGCAACCCATGCGTGGAACGCCGCCATGATGCGTCCCGACCGATTCAAAGCTGTGTTCTGCCTGGCCGTGCCTTACTTTCCGCGTGGTGATGTTAGCGTCTTCGAGCGAATGCGGACAACAGGTCACGAAGACGACTTCTACATGTTCGAACAGATGAAACCGGAAGCCGATCAGATCTGGGCCGATGCTGCAGTGACAATTCCGGGAATGTTGTATTGGGCCTCGGGTTCAGCTCCGACTGATATGCGATGGAACCCTCTGGACCCTCGACGCAGTCTTCACCGTCCCGCTCCCGGGCCATTGCCCTCATGGGTACGGCCTGATTACCTTGCGCACAACGTGACGGAATTCCAACGCACAGGCTTTCACGGTGCGCTGAACTACTATCGTGCCGCCGAGTTCTATTTCGATCTGTCCGCCGCATGGAAAGGCGCGAAGATCACCCAGCCGTCGTTTTACATCTCCGGAAAGGCCGACGGCCTGGGGGCGCTTTATCCCCCTGCCGAAAAGCTGCGAGCCGGGCTTCCTGGACTCGTCGGAAACCTAGAACTCGAAAATGTAGGCCACTGGATACAACACGAGGCCTCCGCCGAAGTCAGCGAAGAGCTCGTGAATTTCCTGCGCACGGTGAACCCTGCATAAAGGAGCTCGCGATGGCAACATCCTCCCCACTCACGGACACCACCTTCAGTTCGCGACGCCACACTACGCACTATTGGCAGGCTGGACCTGCCGATGGGCCTTTGTTGATCTTGCTTCACGGCTGGCCCGAGATTGGCCTGGTCTGGCGCGCGCAGATGGAGGCCTTCGCCTCCGAAGGCTGGCATTGCATTGCGCCGGATATGCGCGGCTATGGTGGTTCGACTGCGCCTGTCACCCCGGACGCCTATGCCCTGAAAGAGATCGTGGAAGACATGGTCGAACTGCATGACCATCTCGGTGGAAACCCGGCCATCTGGGTAGGGCATGACCTCGGAAGTCCGGTTGTCGGTGCGCTGGCCGCACATCACTCCGAGCGAAGCCGCGGCGTTGTCTTTATCTCCGTTCCCTACATACCAGAAGCCTTCGCGCTATCCAATCTCCTGCCGCTCGTAGACCGCCAGCTATATCCCGCCGATCAATATCCGTACGGACAATGGGACTACTATCGCTTCTACCTGACCCACTTCGATCGGACGGTCACGGACTTCGATGCGGACATCCCGGCGAGCCTCGCGGCGATATACCGCAGCGGGAATCCTGAATCCGTGGGCAACGTGTACCGCTCTGCGATGATTACGCGCAATGGAGGTTGGTTCGGATCGGCACATCGTGCTCCAACCGTGCAGCCTGATGACGCACTCTGGCCCTCCGCTGACTTTGAAACTCTGGTCGGAGCCTTTCGTATCACGGGATTCCGACCTGGAAACTCCTGGTACTTGAACGACAGCATTAACATCGCGTACGCGCACGAGGCGCCGAATGGCGGCAGGTTGCGCCAGCCGGTGCTGTTTATCAACGGAGACTTCGACGGCCTCTGCGATATCACCCACAACCGTTTCGGTGAGCCGATGCGAAACGCGTGTCAGGACCTTACCGTTACCAGTCGGCCTTCTGGCCACTGGCTGCCTCTCGAACGCAAGGCGGAAGTGACCGAAGCCATGCGTTCCTGGCTCAAAACGAAGGCGCTGTAATTTCGTGACAAGGGTATTCCCCAAGGAAAGACAATGACCTCACTCAGCACGCCACCTGCCTCCAGCCCCCTCGCTTCTCTGAAGATCAACCATGCAGCCATTCGCGTGCCAGATTTTGACGAAGCGGTTGCCTGGTATGCCGACAAGCTCGACTTTCGGTCGAAGCAAACAGTGTCCGTAGCCGGGCTCAGCTTCGGCTTTCTCTATCCAGCCGGCGACGATGGTTTCCATTTTGAATTGATGGCCGGCCCGGGCGCGGCGGAACGCCCCGCTTATAAAGATCTGCATGACAGCTACAACATGTCTGGATGGCATCACCCCGGTTTCAGTGTCGATAGCGTGGACGCTGTGATCAACGAATTGAAACGCCGCGGCGTGACCGTCGCCAGCGAGCCACACGACGTACCCGCAATGGGTCTCCGAGTCGCGTTCTTTGCCGATCCCTGGGGGAACCTCTTCGAGGTTATCCAGTCCATCGCCCCATAAGGAGGCCGGGGCCGGTGCCAAAGATATTCAAGAGGTGTTAGTCCTCATAAGTCGGCCTATGGGAAGCAATCCCCGAGTGGCGGACTCTACTGAGGTTCGGCAGAGGTCTTCGTTTCGGCGTGCAAGTAATTCTTGGCGACCCAGTGATTTACGAAGAATAACGAATAGATGAGGGTGCTGGTAGAGGTGCTGAACCGGAGCCATTTGGCTCATACGGCCATGAGCCGAGTTTATTCGTGACGACAAGCCGACTTGAAGAGAATAATGCGTCTCGATGAGTGCATTGGCGATTTGTACTAAACCCGCTTCGCGGGTAGGTAAAAGCGTATTACCATTTGGCAGGACAATTGCGAATCGAATACCATCACCGCTGCAGTCAGGACGCTTCCGAAACAGTCAAGACCGATCCGTTCGAGATAGCAACGCATTGAATCCCCTGAAAGCAATTGTCCTGCCAAATCCCCTCAAGGTTTAGTACAAATCACCGTATCCGCAGTGCTCCGCACCGACAGCGTCGGAGCGAGACGCATTCTCGCTGCGGAGCACTGCCGATACGGCACTAGAGATTTGTCGTCAACAAGACAGGCACTGTCCAGACTGCCGAACACAGGAAAGATGAAAATTCGATGACCCTAGCACGTTTCCCTCTATCTGCTCGGGCGTGCAAGCCAAAATGGAGTACAAGGCTTTGATGGTAGTAAAGCGATGCATCGCCGGTATCGCTATTGCATAGAGACGGCTATGTTGCGCTGGATTGCCTGCGGAGAATATCCAAACGCCCGCTGGAATGACCGACGCATGCGCTCTCGATTTCCGAAGCCGTTCTTCCTGGCGATCTCCTCAGCGGAGAAACGTCCGTTTTCCATCATCAAGCGAGCAGACTCGACGCGCAGCTGTTCGATTGCCTGGGCGGGAGACCTGCCTGTTTCCTCTCGGAATACTCGACTGAATTGCCGCGGACTCAAAAACGCCGCCTTCGCCAAGCCGACCACTGACAAGGGCGAGCTAAGATTCTTTTTGGCATACGTCAGAGCAGTTTGTATGCGATCGGATTGTGCGTCGAGATCGAGCAGCGTCGAAAACTGAGACTGCCCGCCTGCACGCCGATGATAGACAACCAATGTTCTCGCAACCGCCCGAGCTATCTCCACACCAAGATCTTTCTCCACCATCGCGAGGGCGAGATCGAGGCCCGCGCTCATGCCAGCGGATGTCCATAGCGGTCCATCGGCGATAAAGATGCGATCTTCTTCCATGGCGATCCTTGGATAGCGGCGCTTCATTTCTCTTGCAGCGTTCCAATGAGTAGTAGCTCGCCGACCATCGAGTAATCCCGCTTCGGCCAGCACCAGCGCCCCAGTACAGATGGAAGCTATCCTTTGACTCCGATGGATAGCCGATTGAAGATACTTCGCCAAGCCTTGCGTAGCGATTGGGGGTTCGATGCCGCCGGCAACGATGATTGTGTCGAACGCGCGGCGTTTGAACGACACCGTCTGAATCTGCGACCCCAGAGACGTAGCGATCGGACCACCATCTTCTGAGAGAAGAGTGAGTTGGTACTCCGGCTTCCCAATTTGCCAATTTGCGGTTTCGAATACGCTCGTGGCGGCGAAGTTGATGGGGGAAAATCCAGGAAACACAATAAAACCGACTTTGTGCATTCGATTTGCTCCAGGCTCAGTTTATGCCTCTGCACACTCGAATGTCCTAAAACGTTGCCTATCCGACCCAGCGGCCGTCGACACTTCAGCTACCGTTCGTTTAGGCATTGTTGGTCTGGGCGATAAGAGACGTCGCTTGCTCCTTGCCTTCTTTGAACGGAGAAACCCATGTCAAACCAAAAGATTCTGATTACCGGAGCAACGGGAGCTACGGGCAGTAGTGCCATCGAAACGCTTCTGGCGCTAAAGATACCCGTTCGAGCATTCGTTCATAAGAGAGACGCTCGATCAGAGCAACTCATTGCCCAGGGCGTCGAGGTTGTACAAGGTGATCTCTCGGATTTCGAAGCGGTCAGCGAGGCGCTGACAGGAATAACCGGGGCCTATTTTGTTTATCCCATTCAGGTACCCGGCCTCCTGGAGGCTACCGCCTTTTTTGCGCAGGCCGCGCTCGAACAAGGGGTTGGTGCCATCGTGAATATGTCGCAGGCCTCAGCGAGAAGATCTGCTAAGAGTCACGCGGCTCAGAATCATTGGATCGCAGAGCGCCTGCTCGACCGCTCAGGAGTTCCGGTCACCCATCTGCGTCCGACCTTATTTTCTGAATGGATCATGTATATGGCAGGTGCCATCCGGGATAAGAAGATCCTCCCCCTCGCATTTGGCGACGCGCGGTACGCCCCTGTTGCGGGGGAAGACCTCGGCAGAGTCATCGCCGCCATCCTCAAGGATCCAGTCCAACACGCGGGAAAGACTTATCCGCTCTATGGTCCACACGAACTGAGCCAGTATGAGATTGCGGACATGCTCACGCAGGTCTTGGGAAACAAAATCACCTACATTCCCATGGAGATCGAAGCGTTCAAGACTCTGCTGAAAGAGTTGGGATTTACGCCGTACTTTCAACAGCACATGGGATACGTATGCCAGGATTGCCTCGACGGGGTCTTCTCCGGAACCAACGACATGGTGAAGAAGCTTACCGGCCGGGAGCCACTCGAGATGATGGACTACATAGTCAAAAACGAAGCTCTGTTTCGCGCACCTGTTGCCGTACACGAATAATCTTCAAGCCTTATCTATTGGAGAAAATTATGAAAGTAATGGCAGTCGGCACATTGAAGCCTCTGTCGCAGGAACAGCGTCAGCAGTATCTACCGAAGGAAGTTCCAGCGACATTGCAACTCTATCTCGACGGAAAGATGGAGCAGTTCTGGCTGAGAGAGAAAGAGGTCGGCGTTATCTTCCTGATGAGCGTGGACTCAGTCGACGAGGCGGACAGGCTCCTTAAAGGGCTGCCCCTTGGACAAGCCAATCTGTTGACCTTTGATCTTATGCCGATCGGGCCTCTGCTGCCTCTCGGTATGTTGATGGCCGCAAAACAGTAACGATACAGAGAGAATTCGTACAGATCAGTCACTAGGATTTGCAAATGACCTCGACACTCTTTCTCGGATTCGTGGCGCTGATGATAACGTTCGTCGTCGCGATGATTGACCGTTACATCAATCGTCGAGTCGCACTTGGCGTGCTGGCTGGCCTCGTCGTATGGTTTCTCTACGCCGGCCTGATGGCACACTTCGGCATTCTCGGTAATTCAAAAATGCGGCCGCCGGGAATCGCTTTCGTCGTCGGTCCTGTTCTTCTGTTCCTCATCTTTTTCATTGTGCGACCGTCTGCCAGCGCGCAGGCCGTACTAGCCTTTCCGCTCTGGCTAATCCTGGGCACACAATGCTTTCGCATCGGCGTGGAGTTGTTCCTGCATCAACTCTGGATCGAGGGCCTCGTACCCAGGATGATGACCTTCGCTGGAGCAAACATCGACGTCTATATAGGACTGTCGGCACCCGTTATCGCATGGTTGTCCACACGTGGGCGATGGGGACTCAAATTCGCAAGTGCTTGGAACATCCTCGGGCTTCTCGCACTACTCAATGTTGTGACTCGCGCCATACTAACAGCTCCCGGACCACTCCATCTGATCCACTCAGAAGTTCCCGATCGAATGATAAGTACATTCCCATTCCTATTGATTCCAGGATTCTTCGTGCCACTGGCCGTCGTTCTGCACTTGCTTGCAATACGTGCCATAGGCAGTCGATTACGCACGAAGAATGGAACAAGTCGGGACGATGCGCTACGAGCCCAAGTGGGATCGCGGTCGGCATCCTTTTGAAGATCGAGAATCAGCTTTACAAATCTCGCTTAAGGAGCGTGCTATGAAGCAAAGTCTAGCTACAACAAATCAAGAAACGGTCGATGGTGAAGGCGGTCTAAAAATATTCTTTCGCTCGTGGCATCCGGACGCCACGGCTCGTGCGATCGTCGTCATCGTCCCTGGTTTCAATGCCCACAGCGGTTACTACGAATGGGTGGCCGAACAGTTCGTCGCCGATGGTCTGGCTGTATACGCTGTGGATCTGCGAGGCCGTGGCAATTCGGACGGCGAACGCTTCTACGTCGAAGCCTTTGGAGACTACGTGCGTGACGTCGAAGCGGTTACAGCAGTCGTAAAGTCGCGCGACCCAGGTCTCCCCATGTTTTTGCTCGGTCACAGCGCTGGCGGCGTTGTCGCATGCCTCTATACTCTCGACCACCAGGCTGAGTTGACCGGGCTAATCTGTGAAAGTTTTGCCCACGAGTTACCTGCTCCTGATTTTGCTCTCGCGGTTTTCAAGGGACTAAGCCATGTCGCGCCGCACGCCCATATCCTTCATCTTCCAAACGAGAGATTTTCTCGTGATCCTAAAGTCGTTGAGACAATGGACAATGATCCACTGATTGCCCATGAGACTCAGCCAACCCAGACGATGGCCGCGATGGTTCGGGCTGACGAGCGACTGAAGAGGGAGTTTTCTCTGATCACCCTGCCAGTTCTGATCCTGCATGGCACTCTTGATAAGAACACCAAGCCAAGCGGCAGCCAGCATTTTTACGATATGGCCGGTTCCACCGACAAAACGCTAAAGCTTTACGAAGGTGGCTTTCACGATCTTCTTAACGACATCGACAAGGAATCGGTCATCGTGGATATCAAGAGCTGGGTCGATGGACACCTTCCTGCCACCACTGGCGGCCAGGATTAAACAGTCAGGGCGTGAATGGGAACCCGAAGAGATTTCATCGTCGCTACGATCGGGGCTGCAGCGTCATTGAGCAGTAGTTCCGGCCAAAGCCTACGTTTCGAAAAGCAAAGTCTTCTCATCGCAAAAACGGAAGGGCAACAGATGCAGGACCGAGCGGAAGACCCAAGAATCACAAGAGCGCGACTTTCCGGCCCTGAACAAGTGACCAGAAATGCGACGGTCGCCGAACTGGGAGCCGATGGGACACTAACGGTCTTGGCCAAAGGAACCAACGAATGGGTTTGTGTGCCTGGCAACGAGAATAAAATCGGCGAACCGTCAATGTGCATGAACCCGATGGGCAAGCGATGGATGATGGATGCCATGCAGGGCAAACCGAAGCCGACGAATGAATCTCCCGGCATGATTTACATGCTTTGCGGAGCAACACAGAGAAGTAACACCAATCCGGCCGATAAAACGAGTCCTGCTATATCAATCGGACCCCATTGGATGATTACGTGGCCCTTTGATGCGAAGGAGTACGGGCTTCCAACTACGGTCCGCGATAAGGGCGCCTGGGTAATGTTTGCGGGCACTCCCTTTGCCTACCTGCATGTTTGCGGAACCCCTTGGGATGGCAAAGAATACAACGAAGGGGACAAAGCTGTATGGACCATGCGCTACACTCGGCCATAGATGACGAAGCGAGTAAACGAGCGCAGAACCCATAAGTCTCCACATATCGCCTCGACTGAATTCATGTTTGGCTAACGGGCCACGCTGGATCGGAAACGGACCAGTCAAATGACGACAACAGGCCAAGGCACTCTTTGAGAGCGGTTTGCGCGCAACCTTCAGGATTACTCCCCGTAAATGCGCTTGTCGTCATCAGCTTCGTGGTGTCTAGGAATGGGAAACAATCAATTCCACAAGTGCTCTGACTGGTTTCAGTTGAAGCTAAGGGAGGGTGCTTGAGCACCCTTCCGCACCCTCGAAATTCGATTACCGCGCATATGCGACAGACCTCTGCCCAAGTCGACCTCACTGCGTATGCACGGCAGAGGTCAGGCTCTCAGCACCGTCATTTGGTGAGGGTGCTGGAGAGGGTGCTGAAATTTCGAACCTGCGTTTTTTCCAGTGTTTTTGAGTGCTCAAGGGTGCTGTAGTTAGCCATCAACGCCCATGAAATCTTTTAGATACAATTAGTTAGCGTAACTGTCACGACAGAGGGGGTGCAATCTCCTAACGCTGCCGTGCCTATTTCGAATGTGTGATAAATCGTCGAGTCACTCGTTGAGGCAGATGGGGCTGGAAACGGTCGCGGTAGGGACGATCATTACTGATCGCCCCCCGCACAGATCCGCACGAGCGCTCATTAGCGCATGCGGCTCCTATCTCGGATGAGTGGCGGCGAAGCGGTCAAGGGGCCAAGGATGCATCACGCGCGGTGTAGGAAGCCATTGTGCGGCCAGCTTGAGGCGACGGACCCAGGCGTACCGGTGTCTTTGACTACGTCGCTTGAGCGCCTGCCCCCAGTAGCGGAGCACGCGTTCCCGGAACAGCCCGAGGCTATCGAGATTTCCCGGTACAGCGTAGTAGTTGAAGTACCCCTGTACAACTGACCTGAGCCACGCGCCAGTCTGAGGCACGGGATCATGCATGCGCATCTTGAGTTGCTGCTTGATCTCCTGCAGCTTCTTTCGCATACGCTTGCGGATCGTCATGCGCCGCACGGCATAAGACCCGTTCCCGTTCTTCCCGCTGATATGCGTGAAGCCAAGGAAGTCGAAGGTCTCCGGTTTGCCTTCTCCTCTTCGTTTCCGGTTCTGTTCGGCATACCGCCCGAACTCGATCCTGCGCGTCTTTTCCGGGTGCAGCTCCAGCCCGAACTTCCCCAGCCGTTCTTCCAAGCTCTTGCGAAAACGGTCTGCGTCCGTACCCCACTGGAAGCCGAGGACGATGTCGTCCGCATAGCGGAGAACGATCACCTCGCCTCGTGCATATTTCTTGCGCCAGACATCAACCCAGAGATCGAACGCATAGTGGAGATAGATGTTGGCAAGGAGAGGTGAGATCACGCCCCTTACACAAAAGGTAATTTGGGGCACCGACGCGACTCGGCGGTGGAAAATCGCCTTGAGGGGAGCCGTGTGACACTGGGATGCTGTGGCGGATGGTGATGGTTTCGTCTCCTACCAGGACTTCCTTCACTACGAGCCGTACGATTCGCTGACGTTCTATGACGCTTAGCGTATCAGCAGCGCCATGCAGGCGGCCAAGGAACGCCGTAAGCGTCTCGGCCAGGCGCAGGAAGACTGCCCGTTCGTTCGCCTGGTCAGCGATTGCCTGCAGCTCCGAACGCAATTTTTGTTCGCGCTGGCGTAACAGCGGCATCCGCTCACGCAACTCCTCGAGGGACACGAGCGCCTCCTGGTAGGCACTGAGAAGTCGTTCGATACTTTTTCCGGCATGCCCTAGTTCTCTCTGCAGACTCTGCTCACGCTTCTTTGCTGGATCGGAGGAACGAGCTGCCGCCAGTCGGCGGTCAAGTTCTTGCTGTATCAGAGTGGGGTCTTCCAATAACCGTATGACCTCGTTCCAGATGATCTGATCGAGCAGATCCTGGCGGACCAAGCGGCGATTATCACAAACGGGACCGCCGAGTTTCCGCCAGCTATCCGACCCAATACATTTGTAATAGTGGATCTTGCGTGCGGTCGTGTAGGTGGATGTGCGCGAGAAAGCGTACCCGCACTTCTGACAGCTGACCAATCCCTGCACGATGCTTGGCTCAATGGTGCGTCGGCGCGAACGTATTTTGTTCTCCTGCAAAAGTTCCTGGGCACGGGCAAAATCTTCCTCGCTCACCAGCGCCGGCACAGGGATTTCGATCCACTCTTCACGCGCGCGTTCGTGACATGCCGTCATGCTGGGTGCCACTGCACCCAGCCGCCGTTGCGCGCGTGTGACGCGCACCCGTGAAGATGCGCGCGTCTTACCAAAACAGGCGACGCCACAATACGCAGAGTTCCGTAACACCGCCCAAATGGTCGAGCGTTCCCATCGAGCACTTGCTTTGCGAGTTGGGATGCCTTCGGTGTTGAGCCGGCGGGTAATCTCGCCGATGCTGAGACCCTCGACCGTATACATGGCATAGATTCGCTGGACCACGCGCGCTTCGTCTTCGAGTACAGTGTAGGCAGCAGGCGATTCGTCGGTCCTCCGAATATAGCGATATCCATACGGCGCGCCACTCATCACACTGACTTCGCCCGACTGGGCCCGATGTCGCTTACCGCGGCGCGATCGCTCGAGGATCTGCGCACGTTCATACTCAGCGATCATCCCTTGGAACTGCACAAGCAGTTGATCTTCCGGGCTGGTCCCCTGCGGTGCCTTTACGAATAGCGTCTCGACTCCGTTACGGGCCAACTCCTCGATCAACAAAATCTGGTAAGCATATTTACGACTCAGCCTATCCGGCGAGTACACCAGTGCTACCTGGATGTGTCCTTCGGCGGCAAGGTCTCTCACATGTTCAAGGCCAGGCCGCTCCAGCGTCGCTCCGCTATAGCCATCATCTTCGAAGACCCACTCTTTCGGGACCTCCAGATCGTGACTCCTGGCGAACTCGAGCAGCGATGCCGTCTGGCTCGATATCGTGTTCGCTTCCCGCTGCTGCTCGGATGATACTCGCGCATAGATGGCTGCCATCCTCATAACTGCACTCCTTTACGTTGTCGCTGACGGGTCGTTCCCTAACGGGCACCAGGAGGCTATAGGCCTGGGCGAGCTTCGAATCGTGCAAACGATCAAACGAATAGTTAAGGAGAACTTGAGGTGGCCCGCGTCTGGCGCGGGCCTTAGCCATGCCTTCTCCGCGTACTTAGAAACGCTGCTAACGCAAGCGTCACGATCGCTCCGATCGTCAGACCACTTCTTCCCGCATAAGCCCGCAGAAGAGTGCCGTCCCTACCGGAAGCTTGAGCGTAATCGAGACCGTAACTTCGCCAACTTCGACGGGCCGGTGCAGCTGCGCTGCTTCCTTCAGATACCGGTAAGCTTGTCGCTCTGAGAGGTCGAACCCGCGGGACAGCCGTTGCATCGCATCGGGCAGCGGGATATTGCGCTGCAACAGGGCGTACGCGGCATTCAGCTGCCGAGCCTTGTTCGCTTTGGTCGATCGCGCCATACGTCTTAAACGTATTACCTTTTAAGACGGAGATCTAGTACTAGGTAGCTAGTTCGCCACCCCTCCACCACATGGTCAAACTCGAAATTACCTTTTGTGTAAGGGGCGTGATCACCGATCCCTGCGGAGTACCTGTCTCCGTGTCCGACCATTTCCCGTCCTCCATCACCCCGGCCTTGAGCCATTTCTGGATCAGACGCAGGATGCGGCGGTCGGCGACGCGATGCTCGACGAACTTGATCATCCACGCTTTGTCGAGGTTATCGAAGAAGCCTTGGATGTCGGCATCAAGAACGTAGTTCACCTTCCTTTTCACGAGCGCGTATGACAACGCATCCAGCGCCTTATGCTGGCTGCGCCCAGGACGAAAACCATACGAGAAGCCGAGGAAGTCCTCCTCATAGATGTTGTTGAGGATGGTGACCACTGCGTGCTGGACGATCTTGTCTTCCAGTGCGGCGATCCCGAGCGGACGCTTCCGTCCGTCGCCTTTCTCGATGTAGACCCTTCTCGATGGAAGCGCCCGATACGAACCGCGATGCACCCGGCTGTGCAGATCGGCAAGCCGACCTTCCAGCCCGGATTCATACTCCTGCCACGTCACCCCATCTACGCCGGGTGCAGCCCTGCGTTTCAGAGAACCGAAGCTGCTCCTTAGCAGATCGACCGTGACATGGTGAAGCAGAGAGGTGAACTTCATCTCCTTGTGTTCCCTTGCTGCTTTCCGCACACCCGCCAGCCCCTGTGACACGCAAACCCCGCTCTGTGTCGGGCGCGTGCTGGACTGATGGATGTTCTCCTTGATCAGCGGCCTTCCCTCCTCACTCTCCGCCATCGACTGCTCGATTTTGTTCGAATGACTCATAGGTACTATGCCGCTGTCCGACTCCTCGGCGACGTTCATGCGGGTATTGCGGCCTAAGCCTTCACCCGCCGGCCTGCTGCTGGTTGGCAGCAGGCGTCTCCGAGGTCTCCCGGTTCTCGTGCATGAAGCTTCCAGGCGTGTCTGGGGTCTACGACTACGCAGGACCGGACAGGAACTCGCAATATCGCTCCCGCCCGTGTTGCCTTCCGCCAATGCAAAAGCGTCAGCGTCCTGATTGCCAGTTTTCGGAGCTCAATACCCAGCCCACCTGTACCCCTGTTTACGCTTCGCCACATACCTCGCGGTGTGCAACGCAAAACTCGGGGCCGAGCGGTTCGCTACTCCTTTCTCGTAGGACTCTTTCATTCCCTGCTTCATGCCGGTTTATCCCGGCGCACTGCATTGGCCTGTTGTCACCAGTTGAGAACGACTAGGCGAATTACTGCCGAGAAGCCGACTTCGCGATACCACATACGATCGCCGCAAGTTCGACATGCGGGATCGCTTTCTTCTACGCGCACACGATCTACGCCCCATTCAACTGGACACGGATCGCGATGGTTCTCCACATGTTCATCTGAAGTATAGCGATCGGCACATCTCCGGTTGGAAGACGGTCGGAGCGACGAAGAAGCCGATCGAGGTTGAACTGAGTGGACCTGTCTGGGACGGTAATCTTTGGGGTCTGACGCTTGCGTCGTTGCCGCTCACAGCAGGTACGGATCTAACTCTGCCCACCTACCAGTACGATTCGGCCTAGGTGCGTTCTACATCAATGTCATCGACCAGCATCGAGAGAGTACCCCAGCAGGCGAGGTTCAGGCCTGGAGCATCAAGGCTGGACTGAGCCGCACTGAGCACGTCGAGTACATCGTTTCAGTACGTCCGGGGCTTGAGATTTCTTACAGTGCAGGCCCATCTTCGCAGCATATCGGCGGGGATTGTAGCGGAGTTCAGTAGGCACAAGCGGCGTTCCTCCAAATCCCGATGCTCAGATCTGACCATAGTAGATCATCTGCTCCAGTTCGTAGGCCTGTGGAACTCCGAGACTCACGAGCTTGCTCAGGATATGTTCGACCTCGGGTATGACCGTATCGTTGAACGCCTCGGGTGCTTGCTGGAAGATCGAGATCAAGAGCGTGCAAATTCTTACACCAAACTGCCACTCAATCCAAAAACGATCGCTGTCAGGGAAACGGTCTAACCAGATACCGGAACAGGTCGCGATGAACGATGCGTGCTCGGGTCGAGGAGCGACCTCCATGAAGTTGAGGTACATGAGTCCGAGGTAGGGCGAGGTGCAGTCTCGCAAGAAGGTCTCAAGAATCGGTAGAAAGACGTCTGCCTTCTCGATGAAGGAGGTCGGCAGATAGCACTTCGACTGTCTGAAGCCGCGATCGTTGAACGCGATTGTCGCCAGTGCGGGCGCAAGGTACATGGTGACGCTGAGCTCGTCGCGATCCTTGTTCCAACCGTAAAGCTTTGTGGTCTGCACGCGTTGAATCAGATTGGCGCGGATATGTGCGGCTTGAGCTGCTGTCAAAGCGTTTCGCTCGAAGTAGGCACGGTCTACGCTCACCAGGAGTTCGGAGACGCAGGAGCAAAGTGTGTTGTCCGGCAGACGAGAGAGAAGACTTTCAAGCGTGGTGTCCAACTGCATGGGACTCTGTTCGCTGAGGCAACGTGATTCAAGGTCGAAGTACACTTCGTTCCACTCTTGGGGCGACTTGTCGCTGTTATCTTTGTCGTCAGTGCCTGCGCCATTCTCATCGCGGGTCCAGTTGCGATAGGTCGCCACAATCTCAGTCGGCCAACCAAACTTTGATGGATCAAACTGCGGCTTTGCCTGCTTCAACCAAAGAGCTGCGGACTGCCAATTCACATGGACTGCCGGACGCGGTGCCTCTTCCTCCTGATCGTCGGATTCATCATTACGCCCAAGCGGAAAGACCGGCCACGCGGGCTCGGACGACGATCCTTCCAGCCAATTAGCGATTTCGTTCACTCCCGCATCCAGAACTGCTTGATGCTCTCTCGCGCGCACTTGTTTCTGTTCGTCCGTCAAACGCCATCCGTAGTCGAGCATTACAGCAGACAGGAAGGCGCAGCGGAGGATGGCGGGCACAAAGTGCTCATGGATCGTTGTGAGCGCATGGATGGTGACTCCAAAGCCGTGCGCGGCAGCGTATCCGCTGCGAACGACGAAGTGAAGAAGAAGCCTGAAATCGCCATCGCGCTTGTCTTTATATAGGAGTAGGGTCTGGCCGACGAATGCGATGGCCCGAGGGTTCATCGACAAACCACTCCGCATCATGAAGCTCGGCTCGTCGTTGCCCGCAAACGCTTTTATAAAGACGGTGCGCATCCAGTCCCCGCGTTCCCTGATGAGATCGTTCGTGCCGTCCCGCGCGATGAGCCACGCTGTGACCACGACGGACTCCGTGGTGGAGGAGCGTTCCCCGCTCGTGTCGAATTCGTCGATCCGGTCCAGTACAGAAACGTGCCGATCGGCCCAGGCTATAGCCTGCTCGATGAACTCGGGTGTGCAGGGAGTAGTGCTCGCCAGCTTGGCTTGAATCTCTATGCAGAGGGAGCTTTCGGCAAGCCTAGGTCTCGCCTTGCTGCGAATGGGCTCCATCTGGGCAGCCTCAGCGGGAGGCTCCTGGTAGACGATGACGGGACGGTCTTCGCCGTTGGGCTGGGGCAACGACGCATTGGCCCAGTTTTCGGAGCTAAGGGTGTTCAGCGCATGCCGGACCATCTGGCGAGGATCCCCAAGATCCGACTTTACTTCTGGTGGCCCAAGGCGCTCGGCGGCTCGCTGCAGTAACGACCGCAATCTTAGATTGGCTTCCTTCGGGCCGAAGGTATATTGCGAGAGCACTTTGTATAGATTTGTCCGACGCGAAGTTCTCTGCTTGAGGCTCTCAAGAGTGGCACGGCCGATCGGTTCTTTCTGGATCTCCTTAAGGCCCAGAAAATCCGGAACCACGGTATTGTCATGGCGGTCCCGCGTCATCTCCAGGCACAATAGTTCCGGACTCGCGAACAGTGGTATCGCGGCCTCGGCAGACTCTGGCCAGTGCGAAAGCACTACGTCGATCGCCACCAGCAACACAGCGCATGACATGGAGGGTGTCGCAAGAATATCCGCCAGGACGTCTTCCACCGTCTCCCCTTCATCGATGCGTTTGTGCGCCCAGGCCTCGAGCGCCATCAATGCTGAGACAATCGTTGCAGATGCGTTTCCGTAGTCTCGTGACCAGTAGTAGAAATCCTGCCAGGGGAAGGTATTGTTTTGCTCGCTAAAGAGGATCGGAATCGCGTGCGCATCTTGTGTGTTGGCCCGGTAGAAGCGGACTTCGTATTCGACGAGATGACGGACGAGTCTCAGGCCTTGTTCAGGAGACGCAACCAACAGCTCCAAGAAGGGGCCCTGGGCTGGTGACGCTGGCTGAAACCCGATATCCGCGTTCTCGAATGGTCTCTCTGGAAATAGACCGCTTCGGTCTCTCCGGCGTGGAGTCGGTGGGATGAGGGTCTCGATCGTAAAGTCGACAAGTTCTTTGGGAGCAACCTCCGCCAGCTTACCGCGGAATTCCAAGATGGAACGCCTGGTGTCACGAGAGCGAACTCGACCATGAAACGACGTGAGATAGTCGGCTGCGAGCTGCGGGGTCCTGTCACAAAAGAAAACGAGGGATGTGCGCAGCTCACCCTCGAGAACTTTGAGCTGATGCTCCTGCAGTTTGCCGTCGAAGATGCGATTGACGAAGCCATATGGATTCGCTTCGTTTTCTTGATCGATCGCCAGTAGCCACTCGTAGATCTTGGGCAGGATCAGTGGTGCAAGACCGTCGCCACCCCATGTTCCCATCAAGTACGAGCTATAGAGTTTAGCGACTTCCGGGATGGCGATGGCCGGTATGTACTGATGGATCACCAGCAGGCCCATGATGAGATACATCGGAGATGAGTTGCGAGGTACCCGGAGCTGCGAGGCGCCTGCGGGTACCTCGAGACCGCGCGCCTTGGCGCGCCTGCCGAACGACTCGAACTCCACGGCCAGGACGTAACGGATTAGGTCACGGAGCAGGAAGGCATCTTCAGCGAGAAGAACAGCGGCTGAAGTCCGTATCAGGCGGATCGAGATCTCCGATCGCACGAGGGAAAGAAGCACAGCTCGGCGCCAAGTTTGGTGAGTTGGACGTTGACTCACCGGGCCGAGGATCGCTAGCCAGGCTGCCGCATCCGAGGCGTTCTCGATCGCCAGCCGAGCGGCGAGTTCCACACCACGGTCGAGATCCAACGGAGCTCTCTTTTCAAGGGGCAGCTTCGGGATCAGCTCCGGTGACTCCGATAGCAGGCTGCCTACCGCCCATTCCCGCAAGACATCGTGTCGAAACGTTACGCTGTCAAGCCGCAACTCGCGGAGAGTCCCACTCTTGATGAGACTATCGAGTGCGGCAGCGAGCTCGCTTCGTGAGTGATAAGGTTCGATCGACACGAGATAGTGCTCGGCCATGCGGTAAAGCACGCGGCGCCGGTCCCGCAGCAAGCTGTCCGCTCGCCCATCCCCATCGCTCCACCACTGTCTTGCCATCTCGGCTTCGGTTGCGGGCCACGGTTGAGCTTCGTCGCGATTCACAAGCCGTGACAACCTGAACAGATTGCGCACGATTGGTTTCGCAGGGTGGGAATCGGAGAGCAGTTGCGAAAGTCGATTCGCTCCTGCACGCAGTTCATCCACTTCGGCTTCGTCGAGGTCGGGGATAAACACGGTTGGTGCTTGTCCAAGGGCGGCGAGGCTTTCTTTTGATAGCCAATTTGGCTCGACAAGCCCAAATTCCGTGCGGGCTGTGGCGATGACGCTGATCCCGGCAATGGATGTGGCGATGCGCACGAAATCGTTGACGGTGGACTTTGCCTCCGGGCTGAAGAAGTCCAGATTGTCGATGAAAAGCACCGCAGAACCACTCAGCGACAGATCTGTCAGTAGTTCCCGGCAGGTTCCGTCGTAGCCGATCGAGTCCCGAAACTTCCCCCAGCCGCCAGGAGTGGTCCGAATAGGACTGAAGATAAGAACGGGGGCCTCGGCCCCGAGTTCCTCCGCTAAGTGCCGCAGTATCCCAGATTTACCCACACCGGAGTCGCCGCGGATCTCAACATAGCGCTTTGACTCGAGAGCATTGCGTACTGCTTCTACCCGTTTCTCACGCTGCAACCTGACACCTGAGACGCGATCCTCGATGTCGCTGAGGGCCAATTCAGAGTCTTCGGCCAATTTGTCCAATGCCTGGAAATTCACGCGTCGAGCGGCGAGAGAGTAGTTCTTCTGCAACTCCTCGACCAGTGCCTCTCGAGAGATCTCGCCGCCACTGGCCGCGGTCTCGAGCGAGAGTTTGGTCAGAGTCGTCCAGAGATTGCCTGCTTGATCCGCATGGGAAGGATGGAGCGCTCGGACCGCGCGTTCCTGCATCAGCTCGACCGAGGCAGATCCAATGGCTGTGAAGTCGAAGACCAGAATCTGGAGTCTCCGGAGCAGCTGCCAGATGAACTCGTCATCGCTATCCCCGCCGCACTCCCGGAGGTTGTTGCGGAAGGTTTCGACGAACGTGCTCATGGGGTCGTTGCCCGCGCCAGGACGAGCCAGACGTGCATGGAACGCAGCTGATGATTCGAAGTTGCGGGCCCAAGTCAGAACGTCCTGATAGGATTTTTCAATCCTTTCTGTCGTGCGCGCTATTGCGATTGCAAGCTGATGATTACTGCTCCAGAACCCTGGCTCATCTGTGGCCTCCTTGATCTGCCCCGTGACTTTGCGAAACACCGGATCTTTGGGAGCAAAAGTAATGCTCCGTTTAACCTGTACTTCGAGTGTCGCCGCGCGGCCCGCTTTATCGTGAGCTTTGACGATGACATCGTCGAGCGGATTGCTCTCGTCCGCACGTTGAAACTGGATCTGATGAATCCTGCAGCCCGGTACACCCCGAGCATCAACGTCTAGCAGCAGCGACAGGAGGTAACTTCCTCCTACCTGTCCCTCGAAAAGTGAACCCGCAGGTCCGCTGGATGCTGGGCTGGTCATATATTGATTATCTCAATCACGACCGTAAAGGTTGAGTCCAGAGCGACTCTGTGCCCCGGGAAAGTGACCGAAAGGATTTATCGCCGGGATCGATTTATCCTCAGAGGTATTGGCTCACCGCGCCGAATATAGCTTCATAGCTTCCGCGTCGGTTGATTGGAATACGTCCACCCGGGCAAGCTCAAACTGCCGTTGGACGGCTGGAAATGACCAAGACAACACAGTTACAACTTACAATGAGATGACGGAGATCAAGTCAGCCTGCACTTGCAATGTACGAAGACCTCGATAAGATTGCGACGCTGAAGTTCGGCAAAGAGATGGAGTCTATCTCGGTCCAGACTCGTGACCGCGTTCGAGAGATGCAAAACGAATATGCAGCCCGCTCCGGTGCCTCAGGGGGCCGGAGTGGCCAGCAAGAAGCTGCGATCGGTCGGGCACAAATGGAGGGTGCGGAGCGGTTAGTTCAACGCTTTTTTGAGATTTGGGTCGATCTAGTGAAGCGCTCCAAAGGGCACCTCGATCAGAAAGACATCGGATTCATTCTGCCCAAGGTTGAAGGGCTTGCGCAATCTCAGGTCCGGAATCTGCGTACAGCATTCCACCAGCAACGAGCAGGAGCCGTCGTCAATGTTCTGGCGCAAGAGGCCGACCTACGGATGACGGCGGCTGCAGCCAACGCGCGACGCGAGTTAAATATCATGGTTCGCGAGCATGAAGCATTTTCAAACGAAGCTAAGACCAGAGACGGTTCCACGCGAATCGATATGGAGGGCAAGCTTACGAGACGTTCCGCTGAATTATTAAACATTCTCATCGCGTCGCCATCAGATGTTGTGGAAGAGAGGGACGTGGTTGAAAGAGTCATCCTAGACTGGAACGCCTCTCATTTGGCGAGCACGGGAGTGATGTTGCACCCAGTTCGGTGGGAGAGCCATGCCTATCCTGCATCAGGTGATCATCCACAATCCCTTATCAATCGGCAGATCGTAGATTCCGGCGACATCCTTATAGGAATTTTCGGCTACAAACTAGGTACACCCACCGACAAGGCCCAGTCGGGAACGATCGAAGAGATCGAAGAGTTTCGAGCGGCCGGCAAGTATGTTGCGCTCTACTTTTCGACTGCCGATGTGCCGCGTAGCGCAGACCGAGACCAGCTCGCAGCACTCGCCCGTTACAAAGTGGATCGACAAAAAGACACTCTGTATTTCGACTTCGAGGACGCCACCGCACTTCGGAATCACCTGACGAGGCATCTGCCCAAGATCGTTGCCGATGTCCGGGGCCAGATCGGTTCACGCTCCACCGTAACTCAACCGACCGTAGAGCCGCAGTCACCGAGTTCGCTCATGCTGGCGGATCTGATTTCGGAGCTTGAGGACAACTTCGACTGCGCGTCTCGACCCAGGACTGGAGATACCTATCGCCGCCCATCAAGCAGAGAATGGTTGGAAAATCGCAACAAACTTTCATTGCCCTCGGATCTTCTGTCCGACCTGAAGACCACATACAACCGGATCAGCAGCTGGGCTGATATGGTGGCCTCAGGGCTGAGCCCAAACATCGGCAGCGCGGCTCTTGAGATGATTGTGTCTGATCTTCGAATGTCACTCCCATCGCTGATTGAGCGCTTGCGGAGAAACCTCAACCATAGCGGCAAGGGATCAAAATAGAGCGAGGGCTTCCCAGCCGTCGCAATTACTGCGGTGAACCGTGGTAGCGGACACGCTGCCACCCTCAGCCCTTTCACACCTGGGTGGCCGGGGGTCCATGGCCGATCAAGCCCGCGTCCTCCTGCGAATAAATGACGGGATGCGGATTAAATACCTCGGCAATCATCCTCGCCGTCGTCAGATCCTGCGCCGGCCGCTCAAAGAGCAGCGAATTACCAAGACGCGACATGCCAGTGTTACCGCCAACTATCTGCACAATGCTCTGAGTGTGGATCAGTCCAAGTATGTTCTCGAACTTCGAGGCGAACGTGACTATCCCCAATCCGACAGATTCCATCTCGTCTCTTTTTGCCTCTAGCCAAACGTGATGGTCCAGCACCGTCGCGAAAGTCCCGTGGTCGCCCAAGTGATGTGCATCCTCTACGGCGATCGCGAAGATGCCGAACTTGCCGGCCGCTCGCAGATTCCGGGCGAATTTGGAGATGTTGTCTTCAATCTGCCCGGTCGAGTTCGGATGCTTGCACTCGATCAAGATGCCCTCGACGCTCATCTCTCCTATTGGATCACTCCGGTCTTCGAGAAACTCAGGCTTCAGACCTCGCCGGATGAGACACGAGGCGATAAACAACTCGTACTCAAAGTCTTTGAAGTAGATGCGACTGTTCTTTCGGGTAGGTGTACCAAAATCCGTTGTGCCGGTAGCCATCTGGGAGAGCTGACGGGTGATGTCCAACCCCGAATTGAGACAAAGCTCGATGCTGTCCGCGATTGAATAAATCACATGAAGCGCCTGAACGGCTTCCTGGACTGCGGCGTCCGACGCAGACTTTGTCGACTTCAGATTTGCAGCGAGGGCGTTTGACTCCTCGAGTGCTAGGGCCAAGCCTTGTCCCGGCTTCAGGGCGATCCGTTTCTTGGCATACTCGTTCCGGATCATCGCCTCGCGGCGGCCCAACTCTTCCCAGATATTGTTCCCGACAGTTTTCATCTTTACTTCTCCCTTATAGCCTTCACGAATTCGAACTACATATCAGAGAGCAATAGTCGTGAACATTGATTTATCGGCAAATGCTCCAATAAGTGCAGGTGCATCTTCGCATAGTTGACGAAGTGTAACCAATAAGACTAACATTACTTAGTCAACTGGAGGCCGTCATGCTCATCGTTTCTGAACATCCTAGGACCCTTGATGAGGTTCAACAGAGTATTCAACGTTGGCTGGGAAAGTCCTCCGAAGGCGTCTTGCCTTTCACCTTCTCTCGGGGCGACGGTCCGGCCGATCTCCTTTGCCTTGTGTCGCATAGCACTCAAGACGTCAAACTTAGCACGGCTCGGGAGTGGGTTCTGTTTGAGATGAAGCACAGCCGCCTTAAGCTCAATCTCGATAAGTTCTTGGTCACCACAGCGATTGAAGGCGAACGAGTGTGCCTGAATATCGAGCAGGAGCCTGAGTCGGAGCACCGTGTTCTGAGCTGGGTTCTGCAGGACATAGCGGAGACTAAGCATCCCGCGTTTCAATCCCGAATCCTGAGAGCCTTCCTCCATCTGGAGGAGGACCTGCCAAGCTCCACCATTGAGGAGGCGACGGGAGCACCTACTGACTTTCTGGTGGCACTCGAAGCCCTGAGTTCGGCTCCGGGGACGGCCCAACTCATCGCGGACGATCCACTTCTCGCCGCCAAGATCAGGGGGCTGAAGCGGAAGAGACAGATGCTGGAGATTGCCGGCGGCGCTCTCTCTTCGGGCCAAGTCGCGGAGGTCCTCAGCATCTCCAGGCAAGCCGTCGACAAGCGGCGGTCAGCAAACCAACTCCTCGCACTCACCCAAGGCAGGCGTGGCTACAGCTACCCGAGCTTCCAATTTGAGGACGGTAACACGATTCGAGGCCTCGAGCGGGCGCTTGGGCATCTGGCGAATCTCGATCCGTGGATGCGGATGGCCTTCTTCACCTCGCCCAATGAACGACTCGGGGGAACCACGCCGATTGAGGGGCTACAGGAGGGGTTGGTCGAAGAGGTCGGAGACGCAGCCAGCGGTTACGGGGAGCAGGGTTCTCTATGATCGATCTGCCGGGAGAGCATCCCCTTCCCCATCCAGAGCTCCCTACGCAGACGCCGCTTATATTCACGATCAAGGTCGGGGAGGTCCTCTACCGTCACCACCAGACCGTCAACGATCCTATCCACTTCGGAACCTCCGGGCTCAACCGGTTCGACGATCCGGACTGCGCCACAGGCGCGACGTTTGGAGTTCTCTACGCTGGGGAAGATCCCCACTGTTGTTTCATTGAGTCATGCGGTTCAACGACGGGCGTTCCCGCAGTGTCAGGCGCATACCTCGATGCACGTTCGATCGCGAAGCTTGAGCTGACCGAAGAACTCCGGTTCATCGATCTGGCTAGCTCCGGCGGACTGACTCATGTGGGCGCTGATGGGCGTCTTTTCACGGGATCCTACAAAGTCGCACAACGTTGGTCTGCCGCTCTTAGGCTGCATCCTGCGAAGCCTGACGGGCTACGGTACCGCTCACGACATGATCCGACGCGTATCGCCTATGCGATCTTCACGCGACCACACTCGACGTTCAACGTAAGTTCGATGGGATCGCTGACCGCCTATGCGAACAGGGGGCTGCTGAATGAACTGCTGCGCGATTACAACGTCGATCTGATCTGATTCGGTAGAGAACGAGCCTATGACCACTTCCGAGACGTATAAACACCATCGACCAGGATGGGATTTGGCTGAAAGACGCAATCATGAAAGGACCGTATGCAACCCGCGCCGCAGGACACGGAGATTCGCCGGTTGGGGCATATGCAAGAACTATCGAGGCTGCTGACACCTGGTGCGATCGGCTTTTACGACCACATTGAAGTGACGGAAATTGTTGGCTTTGTCGACGACCCTACCAAGCCGGTCAATATTTTTACCATCATCGTTGCGGGCGAGGGCGACGTTGAAGCGACTGTCTCGCCCCAGTTCCTGAACCCAGGCCGAATCGAGCTGGCAAAGCTCAAAGAGTGGAAGTTCGGAGTCGTACGCTACCGTCTCCCCATTTGCGAACTGGAACAGCTCGTCTCTGATATCACTTCTCGCCAGGTTTGGCGCGGCTCCGGCAAAGACCTCAGACTCGGCAAAATGACGGCTCTCTCACCGAAGTTCGTTCCCCATGACGGTCGTAATGCGGTCCCTCTCAACCGGGTTCTTAAGAATAATTTCTGGAGCGGGTCACATGTGTTCGAATGGGTCGATCCGAAAAAGGAGCAGTTGCGCCCGTTTTTTGAAGACCCTACAAGGCTTCAGGATCTGTCGGATCGAATCGGACGATTCGTACCTATCGAGATCGGGGCGCTCTCGGACCGCCTGGGCAATGTCATGCTGCAGTTAGCGGTGAACGTTATGGCAGCGAAGTTCAGCGAGGCGACAATCGGCCATGCGCTTACGCTCAAGATGGGCTGGCATCCAAAAGCGACCCCGCGTGAGCTCATGGTGACCTGCGAACGCAACTCAGACGGGTTCGTCTCGGCCTTCGTCGCGGTGAAGGTTACCGGCGAGGAGACACCCATCCCACTTGCCTCCCGGGACGGACCCTATCGTGCCTCGATATGGGAACCCAACGGAGGGACACTTCTTTCTGCTACAGGAGAGTTTGATTTCTTCGATTCTGTTCCGATCAATATGCACGCTCTGACGAACCACACTCGCACGTTCGTCCTTCGGAACACCTTTGGCGCGGAAACGAAGCATGAGGTTGGCGTGATCACACATCAGAGCCTGTTGGTGGGAACGCCCTACGTGGACCCAAACGGAGGGTTTACTCAGAGCCGCCTATACGCCGAAGAGATTTCGGGTCTTCTGGAACGACGAGAGTTTGTTCAATATGCCAAGGAACTGACCGATCTCCGGCTTGAGAGAGAGCGAGCACTTTCTGACATCCGGAGGCTAATCAACCAACATTGCGAGGCTGGCGCCTGGTTGTGGGATCCGTTCTTAACCGCGAAAGATATTCTGGACACCCTCTTCTTCTGCCATCGGCGCAATGCCGACCTCCGCGCATTGACATCAGGCAAAGAATCTCCTGAAGGCAGGTTGTTCAGCACTCCCGAAGATGACTTGGTTGCCCTGCAGCGCCGTGTCTTCCAGGAGGCAGAAAGCAATCTGGAGGGCCTTCGACTCGAATTCAGGAGGAAATACGGCCAATACGGTTCCTCGTTCCATGACCGCTTCCTTATCTTTCCGCGCACGTTACATCGTGAAACGCTCGTTTGGTCACTCGGGACTTCGATCAACGGTGTGGGCAAAGAGCACCACATTCTGCAGCTGGTGGATAACGGACAGGCCATCATGGATGCCTTCCTCGAACTCTGGAACAAACTCACCGAACCGGAACACCTGGTCTGGAGGGTTCCGTGAAATTGGTGGAATGGCAGGAAGCCATATCTAAAGCTTTGGAACCTGGCGACGTAATTACCCCTGCGGGTCTTCTGCAGACCCTCACAAACGAGGGTGAACCGCGTCAGGCGCTGTCGAATATGGATCGTAGCAACCGTCTGTTCGCTTCGCTCCACAAAGAGTTCCCGTTCTTTCGACAGCCACTTCCCAATAAAATACCGCTGTCGGATGAAGATCAGGCGCGAGGGATCGGAGTCCTGCGTTGGTTGATCGAACAACTACGGGAATGGTCTGCTCTTCGAGACCCAGAGCTTGAGCGCTTCGTGGCGTCCGTCGTAGTCATCCAGTCGTGCCCATGGGATAGCGTGGCGTGGTTTTCACTGGACGACAACTTGCTCTTCAACGCGGAACTGACTGAGAGACTCAAGGCTATGCTTTCCTCCACAAAGGGCACGATCAAGGTTCAATCCTTGGGCGGCGATGGTAGAGCAGATGATGAGTCAGTAGCTCAACTCAGAGCGGCGGGAGAGATCAAGGATTGGAAAACGCTCTTGATCAGTCGAAGGCGTATGACGAACCTGATGTTCCCCAACCTGCTGATTATCCAGGCGGTTCGCTACTTGTATAGACACAGTCCTTCGGCGCTTGTGGCAGGCACATCAGAAATCCAGGATGCATCTCTCGTTCAACAAATCGTCGGTGCGTTGACGGTAGAACAGGGGTTCCGCTTCGCGAGCCAGACCGATAACGGCTTGATTCAGCTGATGGCCCTCGAAACAGCTTTCGAGGACCGACGTCTACGGCAAGTACTGTCGGGTGAGCAGCAACGCTCTCTCTCAGACTTGTTGAACAGCATCCTGACGAATGAAGGGACATGGTCGACCTTCCTTGCTCTCTTCTACGAATATCCTTCCGCTTATCCGTCGTTGCAGGCGTTAATAGGATCCGCACTGGCCGTAGCAACCGAAAGCGCGTTGATCGCCTATGTAGAGAGCGTACGGCTGTCCGCTCCGTGCAATTTGCCAAACCGGCAGGCGGTCTCCGTCTGCTTAGCTAGGTTTCGCAACGAAGCGAACGAACCGAGCCGATGGTTCCTGTGGGAGAAGGCGTTTCAGCGCTGGAGTTCCTGGCACTTTGATGGGGCGGGAAGAGAGCTTCTTGAGCCAACATTTTCCGAGATGGACTACGCCATCATCGGGTATTTGAAAGAATGTATCGTCGGAAGTGAGGCGCAAGCTCAGCTGTCGATGATTGAATCGGAAATCAAGAACGTTGAACAAAACTGGTTCCGAAGCATCACAGAGCTCTATACCTTTAGAAATCGGCTTCTCTCACGCCTGCAGCCATTTGCTCATGCGCTTGATCCTTCGAGCGAAGACAACTGGCTGGCTGAGAGCACTTGGTATCACCCGGCCGGGGGCGAACTCTTATATGCAGCTCTTCTGTTCAGCATTCGCGGTGGTTTGTGACGGGGCTACCGTCACACGTCCAAGCCCCCTGTTTCTATCGTTCAGCTCGCCCAACCTCCTCGATGAGTGATACATCGCCAATGCGCTCATTGAGGAGGTTGGGATCAGGAAGTCCTGTTACTTTTCGAATGCAACCAGGACCCGCAGAATTTCCCTAAGCGTGCATCCGGTGGAAGGGCCCCTCTTTGGAAAGAAATCCTTAGACTAGAAGCCGATTCCGAAATCATTCTGCTGCTTGGTGGGCTGGGCGAATTCTGTTACTGCGATTTCCTTGGAAGAAGCGAATTCTTGCTGCGGCGGGCTGGTGTATAGAGCGAGATCCGCTTTGGCGGACGCTGCCTGGAACGCCTGTTGGGTGAGTCCATCGCCAGTTGCGATCACACGTTCTGCGCGAACGTTCTTCAAAGAATCGACGACGTAACCGTAGTCGATGTGCTGTGCCTTCTCAGGAGGAACTTCGGCGATCTTGCCGGAATCCATCTTCACGGTCATGGCGTGGTCCTCGCCGATGCGGGTGACAGTCCCGAGGTCACCGGAGCGCACGCCCATCTCCTTATCGTAGGTGCCGAAGCGTACGCGCTCACCCTGGGAGATTGCGCGAGTCTCTTCCTGGAAGACTCTGCTCTCGCGCGTTTGAGTTCGGAGCTGCGCGGGATCGTAGGTAACTTCTTCGCGGGTCGCGTCGAAGCGAACAGAGAGGAGATTGCCGCGCGAGGTCGTGGAAACAACCGTGCCCTGGCTGTCATGAGGGATACCGTCGAGGCCGGGGCTGCCGGTCTTGTACTGGATTTTGTCACCGAGCTGGTAGCTTTCAACACGCATCTTGCTCCCAGTCTCTTTCTCGATGAGAACTGTTACAGCCTGGGCGTCGCGGCCGAGTTTGCCTTGCGCGTAGAGGTCGGCCCGAATTAGCTGTGTCAGCTCGGCGCGCTCTCGGCGATCGGGCGCGACGATGACGGAATGTTGCGGGCGGCTGGCGTACTCGCTAGCGACGGCTGCGAGCCGTGAATCCGGATTGCTGTACTCATGCACCGCAAGGGTCTGCGACTTCGAAACCTCCTGCGCTGCGGGCGGCTCGGGCTTGGCTGTAAAGTCCAGAGCCGTAGTCTTGGTCACATCGGTAGCGAGCCGCTGGCCCAACGTTGCAGCGTCGTTCGTATAAATCCTCGCGTCTTCGGAGGCGCGAGAGATGGCGACATAGGCGAGCCGGTTGTTGATGAGGCTGCGGCTGGACTCGGTATCGATATTGGCGATCACGCGATCTGCGGTTAGTCCCTGAGAGCTGTGGGATGTGACAGCGTAGCCGTGGTCAAACTGCCGAAACTCAGTGGGATTGAAGCTGACAGAACGCTGTTCCTTCCCATCCATGAGTACGGTGAGTCGGTCCGGCTCCATTCTAGTAATAGTTCCCATGTCGCGGTTCGAAATCCCCAGATCCTTATAAATAGCCGAGAACTGGAGCCGGTCGCCGGTGGCGAATTCCCGGCTGGTCTCGCGATAGACGTTCACGCCATAGACCCGCTTGGGGTCGTACTCGACACTGGAGCCATGGGAGAACTCCACGGTCAAACGATTCGTAGCCGCATCGCTCGATCGCACCACGCCGAAGCTGCCGCGCTCGATCCCCTCGGCTTTGCTGCCGCGTTCGTACTGAACGACATCGCCGGGGCGGTACATCGCCGCCCAGGTGCGGTCGGGGCCGGTCATATCGGAACGATGGGATAGCGTGAGGAACTGCCGACCGTCCTCGGCCAGCGTGCCAGCCTTCAGCAACTCGCCGCGCACGGCTTCATTGATCTGCTGGCGGCTGCGATTGTCCGGCGAAACGATGAGAGTGTTCTCCGGCCTGGCGGCGTAATCCCGTGCGATAGCGGCGATGCGCTCCGGCGCACTGGCAAACTCGGTGACACGGCCCTGCTGGGCGAGCAGAGCGATCCCCATCTCTGTTTCGTTGGTGGCAAGGTGCTGCACAGCACGTAGCAACTCCGGGTCTTTCTGCCGCATGATCGTGTCGAGCTTGGAGGTCTGCATCCCCGCCTCCTGCATCTGCTGGAAGGGGCGGCCAGCATCGACGCCCTGATGCTGGCGCGTGTCGCCAATGACCAGAACACGATCCTGCGGGTGTATCTTTTCGAGAAAGGCCCGCATCTGTTTGGTGCTGGCGAGACTGGATTCGTCCAGCATATAGAGATGTCTGCTGGAATCGGGGTCCTTCTGCCGGGCAAGGAAACTCTGAAGCGTGTTGGCCTCGATCCCTGCTTCGCGAAGCTGGCCTGCGGCTTTCGAGGTCGGGGCGAAGCCTTCGACCTTATAGCCGCCCTGCTCCGCACCCTCACGGATGGCGGCCAGCGTGCTCGTCTTCCCGGTTCCGGCTAATCCCTGGAATCCGTGTACGCGGTCGGTGCTGGTCAGCACCTCGCGGATGGCCGTTTGCTGCGCCTCGTTCAGAAACTCGCGGGACGTGGCCTGCCGCTCTGCGGCGGCTGTGGACAGCATTGGAGCCGATGCGCCCTGTCCGTTAAGGACATGCTGCACGTTTGCTCGCTCGTCGGCAATCGTCTCAGGTGTTGTGAAGCTGCGGCCAGAGCTGTATTTTTGACCTTGGACGGAACGGAATTCGCCTTCCTCCCGCCGCCGCTGGAACTCCGTCTGCACCTCCGAAAAGCTGACCTCGCCCATGCCCCTGCGTAGTGCTTCCCGCATGATGACACGTTCATCGGCCACGGCCTCTCGTTCGAAAACCTTCTCCTTCGCGAAGGCTACCGCCCCACGAAAATCCGGCTGCACACTGGGTTCCTGTGCCTGTCTCAGGGCACGTTCGCGCGCGGCGGCGATCACCCGTTCCGGCTGGTCACCGAAGTCTTTGGCCATCTCCTTGTGCGCCGCCAACACTTCGGACGCCGTGAGGGTTTGCTTCCGGTCACGGGTCGCGTGGGCGGCGATCTGCGCCGCCTCTGGTCCCTGGAAACCCGTCCGTTCCATCTGTTCTTTGATCTGCCGAGAACGAGGGCTGGAGGCGTCAAGGTATGCCTGTGTGAAGCCCAGAATTTCGGGTGCGCCGCTCTGTCCCGGCTCGATCTCATAGCCCAGCTTGCGTAGCTGATGCGTCAGCACCGATTGGTACACGGCGGTCGCATAGTTTTGCGACTCGAAGAATGTCCGTTCCTGGATGGCACGGGTGGAACCATCTTCGCGTTCCGTGACATTAAAGATGATGGCGTGGGTATGGAGCTGCGGCGCGGCGTAGCCGTTCACAGGCCTCGCCGTGTCATGTTCGAACTTTGCAGCGACGAACTTCCCGGTCACCTCGGCGGGATTGTTGCCGCCGATCCGCGCATGCGTGTACTTCTCCAACTCATCAAGGGCGGTCGTCACGGCAGCTCGGTGTGCCTTTGTCACGCGCTCGTCACCGCCAACGAGGGCAGTCAGCGAAACAGATTTGGGAGCGGAGAAGGTCGCGTCCCACCCGGCCCTGTGCTCGACGGGTTTGGTCACCGAACCATCCGCGTTTGTGTATTCCTGTCCTTCCCGGTGCCGCACCATCTGCGCCTCCGTCTGCGGGTGTATGCCTTCCGTCAGACGGGAGAACTCCAACGGTGCGACCTCACCGGAGAGGCCAAGGGAAGCGGCAAGTTTGCCCTGCGACTCTCCTTTTACCGTGTCGTCCTGCTTGTAATAGCTCTGCGCATCGCTGGTGTATTCGAGCTTGTGATACGTCTGCGCCTGGGCGGAGCTGATGGCTTTCGAAATGGTCAGCATGGCAGCCTACAAGTTGTGCGAGATGGAGGAAGTCTGGGCCTGCGCCGAAGGAACCACGGCCTTGGGAAGCTCCAGCTTTGGAACCATTGCCTCGGCTTCTTTGATCGGAGCGCCTTTGCTTGATGCGGCATTCCCGGGGTCGCTGCCGGACTCCGCGGTCGAATGCGCGGCAGGTGGACCGGCCACGGGTACCGGCGCGAGAGGGTTGAACCACATCTTGTGGGGAGGAATCACGCGCGGGATTAGGGCCTCTGCCACCTTGGGGAGGCTCATGGGCGGGAATGAAAAGCGTGAGACGTAGTTGTTGATCTTCACGAAGGTATGGAGGTCGGGCAGACCTTCCACCTCAGACTTCATCACCAGCGGCTCGATCTGCCGGTCAAGGGTGAAGCTCTTGCCCTGGCGCTTGCCATCCGCAACCGTCTCTCGGACGCGCTCGATCTCGACCTCGCCGATCATTTCCGCTGCCCACTTCGCCGCGTTCGGCTCGGCGGTGCGGAGGATGAATTTGGTAGTCGGTTGCGAAAGCATCACCTCGGCAAGATGACCGTAGATGGTTTCAAGCTGTGCCTTGCCCTGGTAGCCAAAGACGATAGGGTTATCGCTCTTACGGCCCTTGGTCAGCGCCGTATGGAACTGCGGAAGACGCTGGAGGCTGGCCAGCTCGTCGATCACCAGCCATACCTTTTTCTGTTCCGGCTTCGGCTTGGTCAGAAGACGCAACACAAGCAGATCAATCCAGAGCGAATGCAACGGACGAAGCGCCTCCTGCTCGGCTTCCGTGGATGTGAGGAAGATCCAGCCCTCACGCTTTTCGGCCCATTCCGTCGCGCACCACTCCCGGCCCTGGGCTTCTTCGCGGGTAGGCAGGAGACGCAAGCTGTCGGCCACAAGGCCGAGCGAGCCAAGTACACCACTCCGCTGCTGGGGCGCATCCTTGGGAGCGAAGTTCGCAAGCTCGGTGCCTTTCAAACGCCGATCGATCTCATCCTCGTCCGACATCCACGCAACCAATTCTTCGGGTGAAGGCTTGTACTTCAGGAGATGGGCGAAGATCTTCTGCGGCGTATCCGTAAAGAACTCGCCCCGCTTGTAGTCCTTCTCCGGCCCTCGATAGAAAACCGTGTACCCCTGATTCCGTGTTGCCTCCGACAATTCAGCAGGAAAGACAGCACCGGTGGGCAGCTTGGTTTCGCCGGGAACGAAGTCGGCTGGCAGGGCCAGTCGGGGAGCGGCTTTGCCGCCCCCGACATACAGCAGTCGATACTTGCCATGCTGCTTGAACGTCGCACCGATGAGCGACTGTATATAGGTCGGGGTATATGTCCGGCGCAACGGCGTCTCCGTGAAGCGGAGAAACTGCCACACGAAAAACAGCGTTGCGAAAACACCCAACGCCAACGCGCTGAAGGTATAGACGGGAGCGTGCGGCGGCCAAACAATGGTCTCTTTGCGACCCCACTGCTGATTGCTATTCATTGTGCTACCTCCGTTCTGGCGTACTGTTGCATGACTTCAACTGCGGCCTTGTGCTTGCTGGAACGAATGCCTTGCAACTCGGTCTGGAACGCCTGCGGTGTCATCACCTCGCCGCAAGCCACATTCCGCAAAGTTGAGTTGAGGAGCTGACGGATAGCCACGATCTCAGTAAAGATCGGCGTGATGGTCTCGCCTCTGGCCGCTGCTAGAAGCACCTCACGGCACCACTCGCTGAGGCTCTGACCTCTTTGCATGGCCGCCGCTTCCATCTCGTTCTGCTCGTCGCGCGTGACCTTGGCTGTGGCACTGATCGTCCGACCGGTCCTGCCTTTGGACCGGCGAATCCGCGTCTCTAAATTGAGATGGGAACCTTGGGTTTCCTCTTCCATGCCGTCTACTCCGAAGTTGCTTATAGGAGCCTTGCGGTCTCCTATAAGCAACCAGATTTATGTAACTTGCTTGTTTGCAGAGAGGTCGCCTATAGGCTCCCTATTGCTCATTTCGCGACACCCTGGAAGGGATGGAGTGTCAATCTTCTTCCGGTGCGCAGCACCGTAGTGGCTCTGCCACTGCTTTAGCAGTGGGATCATGCCTTCGATCCCGCCACGAATGCCGGTGCCTGTGCTGGCGATGACGCTGCGGATACCGCCTTCCTTGCTGGCGGCTCCGCTGCATCGGTAGCAGGCGCTCTGCGAATGCGAAGCGTCGACGAAGCCTGCTTCGCTTGCGGCGTCTTCAGGAAGTCCTGGAAGTCGCGATCTTTCGAGAAGACATAAGCAAGCGCCTGTTCCACCACGTCATCTGCGGATGCGCGGATGAAGGCGGCGTACTGATCGACCTGCGTAGCGGTTGAGTCAGTGAGCCGGATAGAGGCGCTGACCTGGCGGGTTTGGATGACTTCGAGTAGTGGCATTGCTGTTCTCCTTTGGGTGATAAATTCAGGCGATCTTATTGCGTGCAATCATGCGCTGTGCCGTGGCCGCAATCTCCCTCGCACGAGCGGAGCAAAGTGCAGCGGGAAGCTCAGACTGTCTGCGGCTCTCAAGCATCGCGATTACGTCCGCGATGGATGTGCCCTCCGTCAGCCAGAGACGGGCCGAAGCCATATCCACCGTGCGTTGGGCGTAGTAGGTGGGATTGGGCTTGTCGGAGCGCCGCGAAGCCAGCTCCAGAGTGAGCGTCACGGCATCTTTGCCGTGGGCAAGCTCACGCGAGATCCAAGTCCAATCATGCTCGGAGTTGGTCTGCATATCCCGACGTATCGGCTGCTGCGGGATAGGTGGAATCATGCAGGCTTCGCGAAGGACATAGAGGTGAAAGTCATCCGGCTGATAGGTCGCATCGGAGAGATACTCGACGGTGACGAGCTGCGCTGGATCGTACTTGCAATTCTTGAATCCGGGGATGCGAAGAACCCGGTTGCAATCCGTGCAGGAGATGTCGCCATGGAAGGCCATGGCGAGGAGCTTGAGCGTCATCTCTTGCGTGTAGAAGTCGAAATCCTCCACGCGCCACAACACCTGGTATTTGCCTGCCGATGTAGAGACAATCACATTCGGCTCCGGCACAAGCTCGGAAGCCCGGAGCGCAGCGAGACGGCCCTCTCCGTTCACGTCGATATCGATGTACAGGTGGCGAATGGAAGCGATGCAATCCTTGGTGCGCTTCCGGCTGCCGGAAAGCAGCGGATTGGCAGCCACGTAGATGTTCGTGCCGCTGTGGTTTTCATGGGCGAGCCATCCACGGTAACGGGGTGCGAGCGCACGTTCCAAAGGAACAATGCGTTGCTGTGTCTTTGCGATGCTCTCGTTGCGAAGCAAGAGAGCGATCGTGTCACCCGGAGCGAAGCAACGGGTAAGAAAGTCTTGGGCTGTTCCATTCATCTCGATACCTCCAATCCGACCTGCACTGCTTACGCGATGCCACGGGCCTTTAGCAGCCGAAGAAGCCCGGCTGGATGCCGGACTCTTCGGCGAGGAGGAAGGGCCTATGCGGCCTCTTCCTCGGTGGATTCGTCCTCGTCTTCCGCTGCCGCTTTGGCGGCACGATCCAGCTTGAGAATCGAGTTGACCCGAATCTCCCAAACCGTCACTTCCGCGCCGGTCTTCGTGCTGTCGTACTTGCGGCTGCGCAACTCGCCCTCGACCTGGATGTGAGCGCCTTTCTGCAGCTTGGCGGCGAACTCTCCGAGCTTGCCGAAGACGACGCAACGGTGCCATTCGGTGTGCTCGATGTACTTGCCGTCCTTCTTATAGGAGGACTTGGTTGCCAGCGAGAGTGTGGTAAGGCTGCGGTCGTTGTTGGTGCGAACTTCTGCATCAGCGCCGGTGAATCCGATGAGGGTGACTTTGTTTGAGTACATGGTGGTGATCTCCGTTTCGTTGAATTTCCCGTATTCTGCTCGGGTCACACAGGCGAAGCCAAGCGAGTGGGCCCGGCTCCCAAGTGCCAAGGAGTGCTTTCTTGGCGGGGCCCGAAAGAAGTTTGCGCGGTGTTCTTTGCCGCGGTTCTCAAACTTCTTTTGGGAGGAACCGAGACCCCGCAGGGGCGCTGAAAGCGAAGCAGAACGACGCCGAGCCGCAGGGCGCCGGTTTGGCCCCGAAGCGTGACCCCGAGCAGAGGACGGGATACGAGGCGGAAGGCTCCCCGATGCACCGAAGTCAAACTCTCGATCTCCGCGCTTGAAGTTCGCCGAAGCCGTAGCCCATCTCATCGCTACAAAGGCTCCATAGAAGGGCGGCTCAGAGCACCCTCCGTTGCGCTCTCGGCTATGCCGATATGCCACGCTGGGCGCTTTTAGAGACGAGTTGGGCTGTGCAGCCGAATTGGCAGCATGACGGTACATCGAAGTGACCTCGATTCGGGTTCGGTTCTCTAGCTGTATGCCTGTCGATCAGGCGGCGGAAGCACGATAGATGTCCTCCGTCTGGAAGCTCTGGTCCGCGTGGGTGTATCCGTTCACGGTAATCAGCTCGCGCACCCGGCGGCGGCCCGTGGCATCGCGCTCGCAGTACAGAACAAAGTCGATGGCCTCTGCTGTCTCGGAGCGAATGAATGCGTGGTTGAGATTGGCCCGCGCGCTCAGGGCCAAATCCGACAGCCTATTCAGGGCGTCCCATGCGGACTTTGCGTGGATGGTGGAGAGCGTTCCGCCATGCCCTGTGTTCATCGCTTGCAGTAAGTCATAGCCGCACTCATCGCGTATCTCGCCCATGATGATCCGGTCGGGACGATGGCGCAGAGCGGCTGCTAAGAGCTGGCTCGGAGTGATGGCAACCTGGCCGGGAATCGCCTCAACGGCCTCCCAGCGGACGGCGTTGGCGTGGTTGACTTTCAATTCGGCGGGCTGCTCGATGACCACGAGACGTTCATGCTGGGGAACGTGGTCAAGCAAAGCCTTCATCAAGGTCGTCTTCCCCGAGCTGGTTCCGCCGCTGATAATGCCGTTCTTTCGCTCGTTGATGAAGCCGATGACTTTGTCGCGAACGGGCTCGGGCAAGCTGCCAACGGCGATCAACTCATCGGAGGTGTACCAGCGATTGAATTTGCGGATGGTCAGCGTCGGCCCATTGATCGAAGACGGAGCGCCCACCACCGCCACACGCGAGCCATCGGGCAAGCGTGTATTCAGGATCGGATTCTGCGTCGTGAGATCCTGCCCGAGGATACGAGCGACCCTCTCAATTGCAGCCTGCAGCCGGTCATTCGTGTATGGCGTAGAAAGAGGGATATGCTCGATCACGCCATTCCGATCCGCATAGACGCCTGTGGTGCCATTGATCATGAGGTCCGAGATGGAAGTGTCAAGCAACAGCGCACGCAACTCCTCGGGGAAGAACGGGAGGATTAGGCGGTAGCTCATCGCGTCGCTCCTGTTGCTGGCGTTGCCGGTAACGCCGGCAACGCTGCATTGGTTCCCGGCACTATCGGATCGACCGAGAGCCGGTTTTCGTGGAATTCAGTGATAGTCAATCCGAGCGGATTGATGGTCTCGAACTGCGGGAAGATGCGTGCCTGGTCGCTGACCTGTTTGGGATTCAGATAGTAGGTAATACTCAGCATCCAATGTTCTGTCCGGGGCTCACGGGAGTTCTGCGCAGAGTAGAACCTGTCGATCGCAACAAGGGCCGTTCCACGGGCGATCCGTGCGCCCTGAACGGTCTCGTCTGACATGGACGTAATGGTCACGTTCTTTACCTGCACGTCGCTGGTCTCGATCTGCCCCGCCACCACTTGCGAAACAAGATGATTCGCGTTGTCGGCAGTCATCAATTGCGAGGCGAGTGTCTGCGATAAGAAGTAGTAGTTGAGCGGATACTTCTTCGCGATGGTGTCCCGGCCAATGGTGTAGCGGTAGTTCGCCCAGTCTGTGAGATATGTCCGGACTTCGCCCTCACGAGGGCTGTAGTTGAGGTCGCTGTATTGGATTGCCTGGGCGCGGCCCATCTCATCGATGCGGATGTAGCGATTCGCAATAGGACGATGTGCCAGAGAGAAGTTAAGCCACATCGAACCGAGTAGCACAACGGTCCCGCAACCGATGACAAGACGATAGGCTTTGCGCTCGGCATAGTGGGAGGCATAGACCTCATTCCCGATGTGGTCCGTGAGCAGGGCTTGCTCCGGCGTGAGCGCGCTTTCAATGGGTGCTGTGTGTGTGGACATGAGGGGTCTGGCTCCTTTCCGAGACGGCGTGCAAAACGACGGCAGCGTAAATGATGCCTGCGATAAGGCATCCCACAAGAAATAGCAGAAAGAGATAGCGAAGAGGTCTAGCCAAACCCAGCTTCTTCAGCGCGAGAACATCCATCAGATACCAGAACATTTACGCTCCTCCCGCAACGGCTGCCGTTGAAGCCAATTTCCCAACGGCATTTCCGATGCTTCCCGCCATTCCAGCGGCACCGCCAAAGATGGCCTGGGTCATGCTCGGAATGAACAGCATATTTATGATGAAAGCGACGAAGACCATTAAGCAAGGGATCAGATTGGCGATCCACATATCCATCGAATAGTTGCCGTTGAAGGTCTGCTGGAGAAACCCGTTCATGAATCCGGCCCACACATAAATGAACGCCGCAGCGACAGCGCGAATCATGGCAAAGCTGATGAGGACATCGAGGAACTGGAAGAACTTTGCTTTGAAGGTCTGTGTCATGAGCAACGGCACAAAGACAGGACCAAAGAGCGCGGTAACCCCGTAAAGGATGAAGGCGCTGCAATTAATGACAAACAGAATGGCGGAAGCGAGTCCGAGCATGATCTGGACGAGTACGTAGCAGAGGATCTGAACCGGCGCGGTGAAGGAAGGCATGGACGTTCCATCGCCGGCGTTCTTGAGAAGCTGGAGCAACTGGTCAAGCGAATGCTGATCGAATGCCGCGACCATCGCCTGTGCGATGTAAGAAAAGAAGTGATTGATGCCGAAGCTAGCGCCTGGGAACGAGTTCACCCAGTAGTTCAGCAGCAAGCTGCACACGATGAGCTTGAGCAGGAAGTGGGTAAGGTCACCAGCACGCACGGGATGGTGATGCAGCCGAAACGTCATCGTACTGGTGTTCCAGTTGATGACCATGTTCACAAGGGTAAAGAGGGAGATGCAGCTCAGCTCCGTCCAGCCAAACTGGGTCAACGCGCCGCCGTTCTGCGTCGTGAGGTTGGTCAGGTTGTTGGTGAACTGGTAGAGCCAGTCCATGCCTGACGACGCGGACGGCAGTGCTTGTGCGAGAACGGCGATGCTCATATCGGTCTCCAGTGAAATCAGGGGATGTAGCTCTTCCAGGTCTTGCCTTCGTTACCAGCGGCAGAGTTGTGCCGCTTCTTGTCCTGCTCGACCTTCTTGCGGAACGCTTCATCTTCCTCGTTGCGTTCCTCGGCGTCGTGCTGTTGCTGCTGAAGGATGGCGGCAGTCTTATGAGCCTCATGGCTCTGGTAAATGACGGCGCTGCCGATGGCGGTCAGCGCCGCAAGGATCGCAAGGAGTAGTTTGGTGTTGATCGCTTTCAGCATCGCGTCTCCGAATCAGGGAAGATAGGTCTGCCAGGTGTTGCTTTCGTTAGCCGCGCTCACATTATTGGTTGAGCGTTGCTGCTGAACAAAGGCAGCGGTATTCAGGTCTTGCGCTGCGGCGTTCCGCTGCTGCATGTTCGTGACGGTCATCTGTGAAGCAAGGCAAGCCTGCAAGACGCCCTGTGACTGCATCTCGGACATCTTCTGTGCTTCCGCCGCATTGAGGAGATTGAGTTGTTCGACCTCTGTGTTCGTGCCATTGCTGATGTCGAGCTGCTGCGAGACGAGCGTGTTGTTTGCGGTGACGTTCTGTGTCCTCGCGCCCCTGTACTGGCCGACTGCGGTAAGGCAATCGGGGGAGATGGAGTCCGACGCCTCGATCATGGCCAGTTGTGAAAGCTGGGCACTACCCGGCGTCTGTCCTTGCAGATAGGTGGTTGTGTTCCCGCTGACCTTGATCGTTCCGGCTGTCCACGCCGTGGACGATGCGCTGGGCGAGTTCGTATTCAGCGCGATGCTCATACCGCTCGTCTCGCCAAACATATTCGCGACGTTGGCGTTCTTCATGGCATTCAAGGTGGTCTGCCACTGTTGCTTGATGGAGAAGTGCGTGATGTTGTTCTGGAGCATCTTGTACTGCGACTCCAGAGTCGTGAGCTGCGACACAAGACTGGCGTAGCTGGTCGGGTCGAAGACGATGTCGCCGATCCCGAAAAGAGCGAAGCTGGGTGTAGCGGTCAACAGGAGCAGACCGCCGGTTAGAAGATACTTGTTACGTTTCGTCATCACGAGTTTCATACAGCCTCCTTTGGGTGAAAGAGCTAGAAGCACTGCGGGCAGGTGGGGTCCAACCTGTCCAAGGAAAAGTGACGGATGTCGGTCACGATCTTGCATGGAAACTCCGTCACGGCGTCAACGGTCTGGATAAACCAATCGAGCGTGCTGGCTACAGAGCTACGGCCAACAGGCGAGAGGAGAAGAGTGAGAGCCAGCATGGATGCACTGACTGAGACAATGAGCCTGTTGCGTCTTGTAATCGTGAGTGTGGTCATGCGGTTTTCCTCTCTCACAAGAGCATTTACATGGTTGGATCGACGCGATGCTCCGCGTAGGAGGGGATGAGGATGTCGCGCCCGACGTAGACGCGGGCACGGGAACCTTCCTTGAGCGTGATGACAGGCAGCCGATTCAGGAAGTGGTTCAACACCTGCTCACCCTCGGTGGCCGACTGCTCGGAGATCCCGCTGCGTATCTGGGACGACGCTGTAAGCACACTTCCGTTGTTGCCGATCTGCGCCAAACCACCTAAGCCGCCTACGGCAGCCGCCGCGCCGAAGGCCATCAGATAGCCGTGATCTACCTTCGTTGCAAGGCCGGTCGTGCCGAGTGGGTCAAGGCCGATGTACTTGTCAAAGTCCAGTGAGAAGCCATCGGGGCAGACGGCCCGATGAAAGGTTACAAACATCTTTCGCTGCTGGGCATTGCCCACGCTCTGTACTGTGCCGATCAACCGCGTCCCCTGCGGCATGAGAAGCTGCTGATGATCGTGCGAGTAGTAGTCGGTGGTGAGCATGACCAGAATCGGGCCGCTCAACCCACCGTCAATATGGTTGGTGACAACCCCTTCAAATACTGTTCCCTCGAAGACACGATAAAGACGGCCCTGATAGTTATCGAAGTCGTATCCTGCCATCGCGTCGGCCTTGGACACAGCTTTGGCCTGTTGAGCGGAGGGCACCTGCACAACACCGGGCTTGTCGCTCGCGCCAGTGGGAGATGGACTGCTGGGAGTTTCCGCGGCCGTCTGGGAATGTGCCTCCTCACGCTCCCCCAATACAGCCGTTGCCGCCTGCGACGGGACGGCGGCACCGGCACCGGGCGTTGCGCCCGCGTGGGCGAAGTCGATAGCGACCGTATCGCTATTGATAGCGTCCTGCGCTTGTTTCTCCTTCGCTAACTGTTTTTGCTTGGCCTCTGCCTGAGCCTGGGAAACGTTCGATGTGTGCTGCGGCGCGTTTGGGCTATTGCCATAGATCGCATCGCGCTGCGCCGCTGTCATCGGCTGTGTGCCTGCTGCCTCTGGGCCGGGGACACTCTGTTCGGCCTGGAGCTGCTGCATCGCAGCGGCCAATTCCTGCTGATGTTGGCGCTCCTCCGCGTCTCGTTGGGCCTGCACCTGCTGCTGCGTCGAAAAACTGTTTACCTGCTGGGCATTCGGTGAAGCGGGGCGCATGGTCATTGCGCTTGCCGGGGCTGCTTTCTTGTTGCCGCTCAACAGGCTCGACACATTGGCGACGCCGATCAGGGCAATGATGACAACGAGGACTACCACTACGGGCATACCCTTCTTGAGTGGCGACTTCGCTTCCGGCTGGTCGGGGACAGTGGCGGGGGAATTCTGATTCGGCTCAGTCATGGCTAGTTTGCCCCTCCCACGCGATGAAACTCGACTTTCTGCTTACCGATGGCGAGATAACCGTTGTCCATCTGTTTCGGCACGGTGTACAGGCCATTGCTGAAATCGAAGTTGATGAGCGAGCCCTTCTTGTCCTTCACTTCATACAAGGCAGGCGTTTCTTGGAACTGTCCGCGCAGGTACGTGAATTTGTCATCGCGCCAGATTTGCTGAAGGCCAAGAGATTTGCCCTTCGATTGGTCCCAGGTGTAATCGAAGTGGAGGTTGCCGGGATATTGGCTCCTATATTGCTCGGCCTTCGTCTCTTCGGCCTTTAGCTCTGCTGCCTGGGCAGCTTTAGCGGTAGCTGCCTCCTGCTTGGCCTTGTCCAAATCAGCGGCAGGCACAAAGACAGGAAGCTGTGTCAGGCGATCCTTTGCCGCCTGGTCGCCGGGCGCGATGAAGACCTTGGAATCGAAGTGGGCATCCGGCTCGCTTGAGATTTCATGCAGCTGCAAGGTGTACTCGTTTCCGTGGTCAGAGACGATGTGGATGTCTGTCGATCCATTCGCAACCTTGGGCTTGACGCTGATGAATCGGCTGGCAACGTGGCCGCCATCGAAGACCCAATCCACGGTGTCGCCAGCGAAGACGTTAGCAACCTTCTCCTCAGCGGGAAGGACGATCAGTGTCGATTGCAGCAGGCCGGCGCGAATCACAGGAGGCGTGTCCGCCTCGGACACGGTGACGGTACGAGGCGCATTCGGTTGGAGAGGATGTGTATCGGCGGCATGGCACTGGGTAGAGGCCAGCGCGAGTCCGGCGGAGACGACGATGGGGATAAGTGGTTTCATGGCACTGGCCTTTCTGGTTTGGGAATTGGTTACACAGTCTCTCCCTGGGCAAAGCGATCGATGCCCTCGGTGAGACCGTACTTTTCAATTAGCTTCGACCGGCGCACCCGGTCCTTCGGCTTGGTGGAGAAGGTGGCGTAACTGCGCTTGTCGAGGTTCAAAGTGACGACCTTGGTGATGCCGTCGCGACGCATGTAGAGACCTTCGCGGTCCTGCAAACTCTCAAAGAGCGCAATCTGCTGTTCGTTCATCTTGAACAGCTCGGCATACCGCTTCCGATTGAAGGTCGCGTCCTTTAGGAACAGGAACGACGTGCAGGAGTTGACGATGCTGTCTGCGTTGGCACCTAGATCGTCTGCGGACTGGCCGATCATGGTGACGCCGCCAAGGTTCTTGCGAACGGTCTTGATGGAAGCGAGAGCGCCGTCAAGCAATTGCTTGTTCTTCATCGAAGAGAAGATCTCTTCGATGAGGATGTGTTTGGGAACGCCCAGATTGGCGGGGTTGTACAGAACGTCATTGATACGCCGGAGGAGCCATACCATCAGCGGCTCGATCAGGTCGGCATACTGCTCGTTGTTCACGCCCTGGAAGTCGAAGCATTGCAGACGCGACAGCGAGAGGCTGTCTTCGACGTTGTCGAAGACGGCGTTATAGATGCCTTTCCCAACCCACTTCGACAGATAACGGTCGAGTTTCTTCGGCAGAAACAGATTGGACAGACGGCGGTTCTCTGGGTCGAGCAGGTACATATCCTGCACGGCCTTATGGATCACATCGTCGTCTTCCGGCTCCAGCTCCGCGCCGCCATTGGTGAGCAGGAGTTTGATAAACGAGTAGAGAAACTTGATATTGCTTTCGGTCGGCTCCAGGGCGAACGGATTCACACGCGGACCGTCTTTGCCTACGCGATCAACCTTGCCGCCGTACAGCTCCACCACGCTTTCGTAGCTGCCGCCGATGTCGAAGATGTAGGTGAAGCCACCGTATTTCTGCTCCAGGGCTACGGTGGCGTTACCCACCACGCTTTTTCCTGACCCTGTGGGTCCGATGATGAGCATGACGCGTACGCCGTCCACATACACATCCTGAAAGAACGGGGTCCGGGTACGCGTCTCGAAGATATTGAGGTACTCGTTGTCGAGGTCTTCCGAGTGGGGATGGCCGATGTGCGGAGCGAACACAGAGGAGAGCCGCGCGTGATGGTCCTCCGCCAGCCATAGCGGAAAGACATTGAACTTGTGATTCCCGGGAAACATCGCATAAAAGGCTGACAGGTTGCCAAGGGTCTCCTCCATCACCTGCGCTCGGGCATCGACGAAGATCCGATGGACAGCAGGGACGGTGTTACGCAGCTGCTCTTGGTTGCGGGCTGCCAACAGCAGCCGCAGGGAGTATTCGCCCTGGGCCTTCTTGTCGAGCGAGCGGATGACTTCGCTCAGGTCATCGACATTGATATTGGCAGCCTTCGCACCCGCCCCGGTTTCGAGCGAAGCGGTGTCACGCCCGCTCATCACGCGGGTCAGTACACCGACCTTGAAAAACGAGATGAACTTCTCCTGTGCGTCGATCTCGCTGCGGGCGGAGGTAGTGGATTTCACCCTCCAGGTCGAGCACAGGACGCTGTCGCAATCGAGCGTCAACAGGCTGGAGAAGAGGCAGGGTCTCGACGCTTCCGGCGTCGTCTTCAGCGAAAACATCTGCACATGGCGCTTGCCGACCTGGAGATAATCACTGTGCCATGCAATCGGAGTTTTCACGATCTGCCGGTCCACACCGGCATCGCTGCTAAGCTGATCCTGTTGCGCCCATTCTTCAAGGTTGAATAGATAGCTGAAGAACTGGAAGGTTTCGTTCTTACCCAGAAGCTGCAAGCCAATGGCGCTGCCAAGATGACTCTGAAGGATGGTTGCGGTCTTCTCAAGGTCTGCTAGCATCCGCGACGTGTCTACGGCGTTTTCCTGCGGCTTCCGCTCAAACGCTTTCACCTTAGACGGCTCCAGCGTGAGGCACCAGTGCAGGTCGATACGGCGGAAGCCCGCCGTCTTCTCAAGGAATATCAGGCGATCACTCGCGAATACCTCCGTGGCAGGGTTCGGGTACCTGGCTTGACGCGGAAGATCGAACCCCGACATCACACGGGTGTACTGGTAAAGGCACGATCCCTCCGGCAGGCCGCGCAACGAGCCTTCGATGGATCGCATTCGCGACTCAAGCTCCTGGTCGGTCAAGCCCTCTTCGTCGATGCCGGTGAGAGCGAACAGGCATCCGTAACCGCCGCCCTTGAGGGCGAAGATGTCTGGCCCGACAAAGCGCGCAATCGGAACGATGCTGCACGCCGCTCCTGCCTTGGCGAACCACGGAGTATGTTTGAGCTGCTCAGTGTTTACGCGGGTCATAGTAGCTCTTCTGGTTGAGGCTGAGGCCCCACAGTTGGAACATCTTCGGGTGTTTACGGACGATGAGCCATGCGCCGACCGCAAGCGTCGGGAAGGCCAACATCGCCAACAAGCGAAAACCAACGAGGAAAACCGTTACGCAGACGAATACGATCGCCATCCATGCTGTAAGATCGAGACCAAGCTTGGCTCTCGGTCGATTCAGCGCTTGATTGATTGGTAACGGCTCTCCCCGCTTGGTCATGGTCGATGTCACCTCCTACATCGACTGCCCGGTTAAGGATCCGATCCAGCCAGCTCCCCAACCGAGAACTCCGGCACCGAACAATGCGCCGAAGAGCCCTGGAATGGCATCCTGAAACCGACCGCTCATCATGCGGATTCCGGCGAAAATCAGACCGCCGAAACAGATAACGGCGCCCGCATATATTGCGAAGGTCTTAAACGTTCCCATGAGCGTTTGCGCTCCTGAGAAGTCCATCGTTCCCTGGGCGTGAGCAACACCTGCGAAGGCGAACGCGACAAGCGTTGGCCCCATCACACGCGCTGCGTGGAGTAGTTTTCGATGAAGATTGTGTGTTCGGAAGCATGAACGAAGTGGCATTGGCATTCTCCTGATGGCGTATTCGCTTCGCCATGAGTGAAACCTAAAGCCGCTTCATCTCCTCGTCCAACAGTTCCTATCTATTTCGCCACACATTTTGTCTATGGCTACGGTCACGGGCTCAACCGAGCAACTCTAGTTGCTCGGGATGTCGCGTCTTCGACGGACGCTTGCTTCTCCTCGAAGCTGACCAGGTCTGCTGAAAGAATCGTTCGATGAATGGGAGCGCGACATGATCCATGTGGCTCGCATGAACAAAGGCGGTATCTGCCGTCCAATTGACACCCGCAATTGGTCGCGTAATTAAGCCAGGATCAAGAGGCGTTAGCTGGTCGATCAGCGCAAGACCGTAGCGCTCTTTAACCATCCATTGAATCTCTGAGGGAGTGCGAGCGGCGCAGGCTAAATGAATCGGGATGCCTACTTCCTTGAACATTTCTACCAGTCGTGTATGTGCCGAGGGATGCAGCTCTGGGTCGCGGAATATTGTGATGCGTTCCGCTACTTCATGAATGTCGAGTTGCGCACGATCAGCGAGTACATCATCGGACCGCATGCAAACCACTAAGGGAGACTGAGCGATCTGCTGAACGTTGTAGAGAGTCGCATCCACTGGCAGGGGAATAATCGCACAGTCGAGCGCCCTGGCATCGAGTCGTTGCAGGCACAGCAGAGGATCGCCGCTCCACAGGTGAATGACGCATCCGGGGAACATCCCTTCATAGTTCTCTCGAAATCTCTCGAGGAGCTTCGCATTGATGAAAGAGGAGAAGCCGAGGCGCAACGGTGGCACCTCATTGCGCTGGACAGCGAGGGCCATTGCCAGAGTTTGGTCCCACTCTCTCAGCGTGTTCTCTGCAAAGGTCGCAACTATGCGGCCCGCCGAGGTGAGCTTTAGACCATTCTGCAAACGGACGAATAGCAAGAGATCAACGGTGTCTTCGAACTTTCCGATTTGAGAACTGAGTGATGACTGTGCGACGAAGACTTGTTCAGCAGCGCGGGTAAAATTAAGCGTCTCAGTGGCCGCCTTGATGTATCGGAGGAGACGAAATGTGAGGGAATCTGACATCGGCCTTGATACTCCACTGGCTTTCGTCGATCCCACAGGCCCAAGCATCGGCTGTGGAAAAACCTGCGCTAAAACCTATTCTTGGCAACAAATCAAAAATGTCAATTGGGCTCTTCGCGGAGACCGGACTCCTCGAGGTAACCGTCTGCATATCGTCTTGTGCCGTAGACATAGACAAAAACTGTGGCGAAATCGAAAAGAAGTATTGGACTGAAGTTCGCGGAGACTTCACGCTTGAAGCTGATCGACAACGCGAGGTGCCGCATGGGAAATACTTCTGAGTTGGTTCCGTCCTTCGATCGCCACCCCAGCAACTTCGACAACCGCCAGCGTTTGCGTGGATGAAGAAATCCGTGTGCGGTCTCAAGCAACGGATCGGAGGCACAATGCTCTACCAAAAGACGACTGAGTTGGTGTCAAATGGAGTCATTGGAAGGCGGCTCCTGAACGTCAAGGAGGCAGCCCAATACCTGGGCCTTGAAGTAGACACGGTCTACAGAAAGTCCCGGTTACGGGAGGTCCCCTGCGTCAAGGTCGGTCGTGCGTTGCGGTTCGATATGCGGGCGTTAGAACGCTACATCGAGCAACACACAATCGAAACCATTGACTAAAGGAGAAGCAGATATGTCTGTTCTGAAGAAGGAAAAGGGAGTTTATGAAGTTCGTTGGCGCGAAGGAGGTCGCCATAAGAGCGCAAAGGTTCACGGCTCAGACGAACTCGCGAAGAAGGTAGAGCGTAAGAAGCTCTCGCTGCGCGATGAGAACCGGCACCTCGATGTAAGGAAAGAGGTCAATTACAGCATGTCGGATTTGATTGATCGGTACTGGCTGCATTACGGAAGCAAGAAGGCTTCTGCGGATCGAGAGAAGAGCATCGTGGAGGGCATTCGGGCTGAGTTGGGTCGGATGTTCGTGCGGGAGGTGGACGGTGTTGACGTCCAGCGCTGGTACGAAAACCTCACGAGCAAGCGGGGCTTGGCGGAGAACACTGCCGTACGCCACTTCAACGTCATGCATCATCTGATGAAGAAGGCTTCGACCATCTGGTCCAAGGAGACTGGTCTTGAACGTAATCCAGCCGACATGGTTGAGGTAAGGCGTCCCGACGATTCGCGGGAACGCTTCCTCTCGAAGGAAGAACTCGAGAGACTAAAGGTGGCCCTTGACGAAAGGATGTTTCGGAAAGGAACCAAGGACCTCAATCAGACCAATCTACGGATGCGGCTGATTGTATTGATCGCTGTCTCCACCGGGATGCGCTCTTCCGAGGTTCATCGGCTCCGCTGGTCGGACGTGCTGTACCGCGAAGAGCTGATTGCAGTGAGAGCAAAGTTGAAAAAGGGTAAGGAACGTTACGTGCCCATGACGTCAGAGCTAGCTGAAGAGATTCGGCGTTACCCTGCGGTGATCGGTGAAGATCGCATCTTCCCGCCAACACGGGGTGAAAAGAGTGGAAGGCAAAGACTGGAAGGGAGCTTCGAGGATGTACTCACACGAGCCCAGATTCGAAACTTCTGGTTCCACGATCTGCGCCACACCTTTGCGTCCTGGTACATGATGAACGGTGGCGATCTCTACGAACTCGCCAAGCTTCTCGGTCATTCGAACATCAAGATGACAGAGCGTTACGCGAAGCTTGGACGTGCTCATATCACCAAGACCGGGACAACGGCCAAGGTGCTCTGGAGCATGATGGAGTCGAAGCCGGAAGAGCAGGGAGCAGTACAGGTAGGAAAGTTCGCGTAGCCGAGATGTACGCTATTTGTACGTCGGGCTAAAACACGAACTCTTTGGTTGCCGCTAAGTTCTTTAGAATGTGGTGGCCAGAGACGGGATCGAACCGCCGACGCCGGCCTTTTCAGGGCCGCGCTCTACCACTGAGCTATCTGGCCTTGGCAACTGCAAACCGCGCTTCGGGACCGCCAAGGTCGTCCGGGCACACTCTCTCGCCTTAATCCTTGCCTCCAGTCGGAACTGTTCGGGGGATTTCCGCCACTGACAGGAGCCAGCAGCTCAGGCGCTCCCTAAGTATAGCAATGCAACGCTCTTCCGCCAAACCCGCTGTATCCTTATCTTCATTCCGCTATCCAAGATTGAGGACGTCTCATGCGCCGCCACCTCCGCCTCACCCTGCTTCTCTTAGCTGCCCTGCCTTCCTTTGCTCAAACAAGAGCCGCGCAATCGCCGCAGACGCAGCGCGCCATCCGAGCCTTCGACGCCGCAAAAGCAAGCCCGCTCGAGCTCAACGCCTTCCTCGTTCGCATGCCCAAAGGCGCTGACCTCCACATGCATCTCTCCGGAGCCGTCTACGCAGAAACCTTCATCCAGAACGCTGTCGCTGACAATCTTTGCATCAACCCGACAACCCTGAGCCTTACCAAGAATATCGGCACCACGCGCAGCCTCCCACCCCAGGCCGTCTGTCCCGAGGGTCAGGTTGCCGCAGCCACCACGCTCAAGGATCAAAAGCTCTACGACGATCTCGTCGACGCCTTTTCGATGCGCAGCTTCGTTCCTACACCCGGGACGAGCGGTCACGATCAGTTCTTCGCCACCTTCGCCCGCTTCGGTGGTCTCAAGGATCACGCCGGCGAATGGCTCGACGAGGTCGCCACCCGCGCCGCCAATCAGAACGAGCAGTACCTCGAGATCATGCAGTCCCCGAACTTCAACGCCGCAGCCGGCGCGGGCAGGGAACTAGGGTGGCCTGCCACCCCCTACGACACCGCCCTCAACCCCGCCGGCGATCCCACTGGAACAACTCCCGCAGAGCTGGCCCACCTTCGCGACCAGCTCCTCGCCAACCCGGCCTTCCGCGGCAACATCGCGCAGGATCAAAAGGACCTCGCCGACTCTCTCGCGACCCGAGCGCACATCGAGCACTGCGGCACGCCTGCCGCTACTCCCGCCTGCGCCGTCCAGATCCGCTTTCTCGGTCAGGTCCTCCGCGCCTTTCCGCCCGAGCAGGTCTTCGCCCAGACCCTCCTCTACTTTGAACTCGCCTCCGTTGACCCCACCGTGGTCGGCATCAACTTCGTCCAGCCCGAGGATGCCCGCCTCGCCATGTCCGAGTACCACCGCCAGATGCTCATGCTGGACTACCTCCACACCGTCTATCCCAAGGTCCACATCTCCCTCCACGCCGGCGAACTCGCCCCCGGCCTCGTCCCGCCCTCCGGTCTCCGCTTCCACATCCGCGAGGCCGTCGAACTCGGCCACGCCGAACGCATCGGCCACGGCGTCGACATCATGTACGAGAAAGATCCCGACACCCTCCTCAAGGAGATGGCCGATCGCCACATCATGGTCGAGATTAACCTCACCTCGAACGACGGCATCCTCGGCGTCACCCTCAACCACCACTCCCTCCCGGCGTACCGCAAAGCCCACGTCCCCTTCGCCCTCTCCACCGACGACGAAGGTGTCTCCCGCATCAACCTCACGCACGAGTACGCCCGCGCCGCCACCGACTTCAGCCTCAGCTACCTCGACCTCAAAACCGTGGCCCGCACCTCGCTCGAGCACAGCTTCCTCGCTGGCCCCAGCCTCTGGCAGCAGCCCGACAACTTCACCCGAACAACCTTCGCCTGTGCCACCCAACCCGTCGGAGCCGAAACCCCAAATGCAACCTGCCAGGCCTTCTTGAGATCCAGCGACAAGGCCACCCAGCAGTGGGAGCTCGAGCACCGTTACAAAGTCTTCGAGTCAACGCTTCCTTAGCCCGTCCCAGGCGCACATGAAAAAGCCAACCCGCATCTTCCTACTCCTCACCCTCTGCCTTATCCTGCAAAAGACGCCAACCCACGCATACACGATGACCGACCACAAGCCAGAAGAATCCGCCGACCCGCAGCCCCGCTTTCTCACCACGCAGGCCGTTGCCTCAAACCACCCCGATCCCTCCTATCTCCTCACCCTCGATCGCTGGCGGAAGGACCACGCCGCAGCCCTCACTCAACCCGACGGCTGGCTCTCTCTCATCGCCCTTGAATGGCTCAAGCCCGGCGATACCACCGTGGGTTCAGCCCCCGGCAGCAGCCTCCGCCTCGAGCATGCCCCACCCCACCTCGCCACCTTCCGTCTCACCGGGAACACCGTATTGCTCATCCAACCGACCGGCGGCTTCCCACACGACGCCACCCTCAATGGCCATCCAGTCCTCTCGGTCCCAGTCCCCCTCGACGCCGAATTCCAGAGCGGAACCTATCTCATCGTCCTCATCAAGCGCGGCGACCGCCTCTACCTCCGCGTCAAAGACTCAGCCGCGCCCACCCGTCAGGCCTTCCGCGGCCTCCACTGGTACTCCCCCGATCTGCAGTACCGCGTCACCGCCCGCTGGGTCCCCTCCGCCATGGCCGGCAACCTCGCGGTCACCAATGTCCTCGGTCAGCTCAGCCACGAGTCCTCACCCGGCATGGCCGAGTTCACCCTCTACGGCCAGACCATCCGCCTCTTCCCCATCATGGACGGCGACTCGAAGAACACCCTCTTCTTCATCTTCCGCGACACCACCAGCAACAGCCGTACCTACGGCGCGGGCCGCTTCCTCTACACCGGCCTGCCCTCAAATGGCCTCGGCCGCACCGGCACCATCGTCCTTGACTTCAACCGAGCCGAAAACCCGCCCTGCGCCTACACCCCCTACGCCACCTGCCCCCTCCCCCCTCAGCAGAACCGCCTCACCCTTCCCATTCCAGCAGGCGAGCAGCGCTACCACGACTAAATAGCTCCTTGCCCGAGCTGTATAGACAGCTCGCCCGCAGGTAAGGAATCTGTAAAAGCCAACAAATCTCATTAGTTTTTGTTGTCCTTTGATAAACTATCTCGAATACCCGCACAACCTTCTCCTCCGATCGTCGGTTCGTGAACCACACGAACCAGCCGATAGGAGAAAGGAAGAAGCGGAAATCAGCCATTACCCGATGAGTTCGGAACAACCTCCGGACCTCCAAAGGAATCCCCGACTGCATGATCCTCCCCGGTGCTGCACTCTCTACTCCCTCTCCTGACCTCTCCCAGCGCGAAGTAGCTTACTTCTCCATGGAAATCGCCCTCTCCCCAGCCCTGCCGACCTACTCCGGTGGCCTTGGTATGCTGGCAGGCGATACCCTCCGCTCCGCCGCTGACATCGCCGCGCCCATGGTCGCCGTTACGCTGGCGCATCGCCGCGGCTACTTCCGGCAGATGCTGGACAAGGTTGGACAGCAGACCGAGAGCGACGTCCCCTGGACCCCTGAGACCACGCTTCCCCCCGCCGCGCAGACCGTCACCATCACCATGCAGGGACGCGAGATCACCGTCCGCGCCTGGCGCTTCGACGTTGTCGGCGTAACCGGTCACATCATCCCGGTCTTCCTCCTGGACACCAACATCGAGAGCAACACCCCCTACGATCGTCAGCTCACCGATCACCTCTACGGCGGCGACACCTACTACCGCCTCTGTCAGGAGACCGTTCTCGGCCTCGGTGGCATCGCGCTCCTGCACGCCCTCGGCTGCCAGCCCGCCGTTTACCACATGAATGAGGGCCACGCCGCGCTCCTCTCACTCGCTCTTCTTGAAGATCAGCTCAAAGGCGCGCCCCTCAACACAGCTTCCGAGAGTGACGTTGCCGCTGTCCGTCGCCAGTGCGTCTTCACCACGCATACGCCCGTACCCGCCGGTCACGATAAGTTCGGCCTCGACCAGATGCTGCAGGTCCTTGGTCCCCAGCGTTCCGGTGCCCTCGAAGCTCTCGGCTGCCTCCACGAAAATCTGCTCAACATGACCTACGTTGCCCTCCGCTTCTCCCGCTTCGTCAACGGAGTCGCCATGCAGCATGGCAAGGTCTCGCAGCAGATGTTTCCCGACTACAAGGTCACCGCCATCACCAACGGCGTCCACTCTGCCACCTGGCTCTCCGACTCCATGCAGGAGCTTCTCGACGCCGAAGTCCCCGCATGGCGCGTCGATAACCAGTACCTCCGCTCCGTCTACGGCGTCGCTCCCGAGAGCATCGCCGCTTGCCATCACAAGGGCAAGCAGCGCCTCTTCGATACCGTCGCCAAGCGCACCGGCGTCCAGTTCAACCCCAGCGTCCTGACCCTCGGCTTTGCCCGCCGCGTCGCTACCTACAAGCGCGCCAGCCTCCTGCTCCACGATCCAGCCCGCCTCTGTAAGATCGCCGAGAAGATCGGTGGCCTGCAGATCCTCTACGCCGGCAAGGCCCACCCCGCTGACGCAGCAGGTAAGGGACTCATCCGCGATGTCTTCGCCGAAGCCGCGCACCTCAACTCAAGCTTCCTCAAGATCATCTATCTCGAGAACTACGACTGGGATCTCGGCGCACAGCTCACCCAGGGCGTCGACGTCTGGGTCAACACACCGCGCCGTCCCTACGAGGCCTCAGGCACCTCCGGTATGAAGGCCGCACTCAACGGCGTTCCCAGCCTGAGCATCCTTGACGGTTGGTGGATCGAAGGCTGTGCCGAGTCCGTCACCGGCTGGGCCATCGAAGACGCTGAGACGGAAGCCCTCGAAGCAGAAAGCCTCTACAGCAAGCTCGAAAACGCCATCGCTCCGCTCTACGCCAAGCCTCATAGCTGGGCCCGCATGCAGCAGCACTGTGTCGCCATGAACGGCACCTTCTTCAACACTCACCGCATGCTCCGTCAGTACTTCACCAACGCCTACTTTCCCCAGACCCTCGTCACTAAAGAGGCAGCCGCAAGCCCTATCGTCTCCTCCGACGCAGTAAAACCAGTCCCCGTCCGCGAGTCAGTTCTGGTCCAGGCATAAAGCAGGCTTCAAGCAGTAGAAAAAGAGGCAGCGGCCACAAGCCGCTGCCTCTTTTTCCGGTCATTCAAAACCTGTCAAGCCCTACTCCCCGCAAATCGCATAAAGCCCAGCAAAAGCGCAAGAAACAGCAAAAAAGAAGTGGACTATCAGTTACCCCCAATCCACTAAACTGTTAATAGGGCTAAATAAGTAAACGACCTGCGCGATGCAGCACAGCTTCAGCCGCACGGGAACGTCAAGGTCTGCTCTTGAAGCCTTGTTACTCAGAACTCCGAGCCGGTCTCGTCCGTTTAAGGCCATGGCTTCAGCCATGCCACGGTTTATCGACGGAAACCCGGCACTAGCCGCTGAGGTACGTCCCTCCTGTTTGCATCGCTCGGCAATTCTTCAACGGCATCGACGAACAGCGTGCAGAAGTCGGCCCCTGTTAGAGATGAAGAGGACGCACTGGTCACTGGGGTAGAGGCCCGCCCTATACCAGCCTGGGGCAACGCCTTGGATTCAAGCAGCCTAATCACCAAAGGGCTGAAAGCCTGACCTAAGTTCTTAGTGCACAAACCAACTTGCATCGAATGAGTACTTTGCAGCTAACTCCAATGCAATGAATACTTTGCGTTGAGCTGGAGGTGTAAACCATTCATTAGAATAGGCTTAGGGTACCCAGCAAATTGAAAAGTTCCACTAGTCCCCGGCAACTGCGTGCGGAATAGCTCCAAGTCCAAGCTTCTTGCGCCCGGCAAACCGAACCCGCAGTCCGTCAAAGAACAGATACACCACTGGCGTAGTAAACAGCGTAAGCGCCTGCGAGACGATCAGCCCGCCGACGATCGTAATCCCCAGCGGCCGCCGCATCTCAGAGCCGGTCCCCGTACCAAGCGCCAGCGGCAGACCACCCAGCATCGCCGCCACCGTCGTCATCATGATCGGCCGAAAACGCATCAAGCAAGCCTTGTAGATCGCCTGCTCCGGCGTCAGGCCATGCACCCGCTCTTCGACCAGTGCGAAGTCGATCATCATGATCGCGTTCTTCTTCACGATGCCGATCAGCAGGATGATCCCGATCATAGCGATCACGCTCAGGTCCACCTTGCACAGCAGCAGCGCCAGGATCGCACCGACGCCCGCCGAAGGCAGCGTCGAAAGAATCGTTAGTGGATGAATAAAGCTCTCGTACAACATGCCGAGCACGATATAGACCGTCACCAGCGCCAGCAGGATCAACACCGGCTCCGACGATAGGGAGTCCTTGAACGCCTGCGCCGATCCTTGGAATCCGCCATGAATCGAAGCTGGCATCCCGATCTCGATCCGCGCCCGCTCGATCGCCTCCGTAGCCTGGCTCAGTGACTCGCCCGGCGAAAGATTGAACGACAGCGTAGTCGCCGGCGACTGCGACTGGTGATTCACCACCAGCGGAATCCGCTGAGCTTCAAAGTGCGTCACGGCCGTCAGCGGCACCATCGCACCCGTCGTGCTCTTTACGTAAATGTTCTTCAACGCATCCGGGTCGCGCTGAAACTCCGGCGAGACCTCCATCACCACGTGGTACTGGTTCAACGGCATGTACGTCGTCGAAACCTGCTCCTGCGAAAACGCATCCGACAGCGTCTCGTCGATGGTCAAAGGCGAAACGCCAAGCCTGCTCGCCGTATCGCGATCGATCACAAGCTGCGCCCGAAGCCCCTGCTGCTGCTGATCCGTCGCAATGTCCTTGAGCTCCGGCAGCTTCTCCATCGCGTCCTTCAGCTTCGGAGACCACTCGTTCAGATCCTTCAAACTGTCCGTAGTCAGCGAATACTGATACTCCGTAGCCGTATTTCGCCCACCGATTCGAAGATCCTGAAACGCCTGCAGGTACAACATGACGCCTGGCACCGTCGACACCTTCGGTCGCAGCCGATCCAGAATCACCTCGGCCGTATCGCCCGTTCGCCGCCGCTCCTCATCCGGCTTCAGCGCCATAAACATGAAGCCCGAGTTGCTGTTCCCGCGCCCGCCCGCGAACGCCACCACGTTCTCGATCCCGCGGTCGCCCTGCACCGTCGCCGCAAGATCGTGCACCTGCTTCTTCATCGTGTCGAACGAGACGTCCTGCTGCCCCTGGATCTGCCCGCCGATGCGCCCCGTATCCTGCTCAGGAAAGAAGCCCTTCGGCACCAGCGTATACAGATACACGTTCAGCACAAACGTCAGCACCGTCACCGTCAACACCAACGGCCTATGTCGCAGAACCCATGCCAGACCAAGCTCATACTCGGCCGTCATCCAGTCCAGCACGCGGCCGCCCAGCACGTAGAACCAGCCATGTTTATGCGTCCCATGCGCCCGCAAAAACTTCGCGCTTAACATCGGAGTCGTCGTCAGCGAAACCACCAGCGACACCATGATTGCGACCGACAGCGTCACTGCAAACTCACGAAATAGCCGCCCGACAATCCCGCCCATCAGCAGGATGGGAATGAACACCGCGATCAGCGAGGTGCTCATCGACAGGACCGTAAACCCGATCTCTTTCGATCCCACCATCGCCGCCCGAAACGGTGTCATGCCATCTTCGAGATGGCGGCTGATGTTTTCGATCACGACAATCGCGTCATCCACCACAAACCCGGTCGAGATCGTCAGCGCCATCAGGCTCAGGTTGTCAAGCGTATAGCCAAGCAGGTACATCACGCCAAACGTTCCCAGCAGACTTAGCGGCACCGACACGCTCGGAATCAGCGTTGATCGCACCTCGCGTAGGAACAGGAACACGACAAGAATTACCAGCACGATCGACAGCGCCAGCGTCCGCGTCACATCCGTTACTGAAGCCCGAATCGTCACCGTTCGATCCAGCGCAATGTGCAACTGAATCACCGGCGGAATCGACTTCTGCAATCGAGGCAGCATCTCCTTCACATTGTCGACAGCCTGCACCACGTTTGCATTCGGGCTCTTGAAGACGAACACCATGATCGCTGGCTTGCCGTTGAAGACGCCGCTCGTATGGATGTCCTCAACGCTATCCGTAACACGCGCGACGTCCTGGATGCGCACCGCGCCGTGATCGACCGCCGCGCCCGTCTCACGAGCAGCAACCGCAGTCGCAACCGGCGCGACGCTCACAGCCGTAGCCGCAGAAGCCGGTAATCCGGAAGGAGCAGCCGCCGAGCTCACCGGCCCACGATCCGTCGCCACGACCAGCGGCGCATAAGCCGCCGCCCCAAAGAGCTGGTCTGTAGCGCCCACGCTCCAACGCTGGTCGCCGCTCTGCAGATAGCCCTTCGGCTGATTTACATTGACCGTGGAAATAGCCGCCCGCAGTGCCTCTAGCCCCAGCCCATAATGCGCAAGCTGCGTAGGATTCGCTTCGATCCGAACCGCCGGCTTCGCACTGCCACCGCAGTAAGCTTGCCCAACACCCGCAACTTGCGCGATCTTTTGCGCCAGAATACTGTCGCACGCGTCATAAAGCTGTGGCACATTCAACGTGTCCGAGGTCAGCGCCAGAATCAGGATCGGCGAGTCCGCAGGGTTGATTTTGTAGTACGTCGGATTGCTCGGCAGGTTCGCCGGCAGCTGGCTCCGCGCCGCATTGATCGCCGCCTGCACATCCCGCGCCGCTCCATTCACATCGCGTCCCAGATCGAACTGCAGCGTAATCCCGACCGCGCCCGCAGAGGACGAAGAGGTCATCTCATTGACGCCCGCAATCTTGGCGAACTGCCTCTCAAGCGGTGTCGCTACGGACGAGGCCATCGTCTCCGGATCAGCACCCGGAAGACTTGCACCCACCGAGATCACCGGGAACTCGACCTGCGGCAGACTCGACACGGGTAGCAGCTTGTAAGCCACCATACCCGCAAGGATGACGGCCACTGAAAGCAGCGAGGTCGCCACCGGGCGCTTGATGAACGGGGCAGAAAAATGCACGCCGTCTCCGGTCATCATCCGCTCAGCTAAAGACGGTTTAGGTGTCTCTTCATTCATCGCTAGTCCGCCGACACTGCATGATGCTCTATCTCAACCGCCGCTGTCTTCTTGTTCAAGCGCCGCCCGATCCGATCAAAGAACAGGTACACCACCGGCGTCGTGAACAGCGTCAACACCTGCGAAACGATCAGCCCGCCAACGATTGTGATGCCGAGTGGTCGCCGAAGCTCCGATCCCGTCCCCGTACCGAGCGCCAGCGGAACACCGCCAAGCAACGCCGCCATCGTCGTCATCATAATTGGCCGAAAGCGTAGCAGGCAGGCCTGATAGATAGCCTCAGTCGGCGTCATTCCATGATCCCGCTCCGCCTCAAGCGCAAAGTCGATCATCATAATGGCATTCTTCTTCACGATGCCGATCAGCAGAATGATGCCGATCAGCGCAATCACACTCAGGTCCACATGAAAGATCAGCAGCGCCAGAATCGCGCCAACACCCGCTGAGGGCAGTGTCGAAAGAATCGTGATCGGATGAATATAGCTCTCGTATAAAACGCCCAGCACGATGTACACCACGATCAGCGCCGCCAGAATCAGCAGAGGCTCGTTCTGCAAGGAAGCTTCAAACGAAGCCGCTGTACCCTGAAACCGCGCGTTTACACTGGCCGGCATTCCCAACTCATTCTTCGCCCGATTGACCGCCGCTACCGCATCGCCGATCGACTTGCCCGGCGCCAAATTGAACGAGATCGTCGAGGCAGGGAACTGACCCTGGTGGTTGATGGCCAGCGTCGTCTGCCGTGGCTCAAAGCGGGTAAACGTCGAGAGCGGAACCTGCGTTCCATTTGAACTTTTCACATAAATACGGTTCAGCGATTCCGGGTTCAACTGGAATCCCGGCGCAACCTCCAGCACCACGTGATACTGGTTCAACTGCGTAAAGATCGTCGACACTTGTCGCTGTCCAAACGCGTCATCGAGCGTGTCGTCGATATTCTGCGGCGTAATTCCGAGTCGGCTCGCCGTGTCGCGGTCGATCACGAGATGCGCCTCGAGCCCATTCATCTGCTGGTCACTCGCCACATCCGTCAGCGTTGGAATGTTCCGCAGCTTCTCCACCAGCCGATCCGACCAATAGGACATCTCCTCGGCGTTTGCGTCCTCGATCGAGTATTGATACTGCGTCCGGCTCACACGATCCTCAACCGTCAGATCCTGCAGCGGTTGTAAATAGCATTCGATTCCGTCGACCTTCGCTACGCGTGGCACCAGTCGACGAATCACATCTACCGCGGAGGTAGATCGTTTCTCACGGTCCTTCAAATTGATCTGAATGCGCCCACTGTTCAGCGTCGTGTTCTGCCCATCGATGCCGATAAAGGACGACAGACTTTCCACGTCCGGGTCCTGCAAGATGACCTTTGCCAACTGTTGTTGCCGCAGCGACATCGCCTGGAAACTGATCGTCTCCGGCGCCTCCGTGATCGCCAGCAGCACACCCGTATCCTGCACCGGGAAGAAGCCCTTCGGCACAATTACGAACAGCACCACGGTCAGTACGAACGTCCCGAGCGTCACCAATAGCGTGAACGTCTGATGCCGCAGCACCCACCGTACGCCCACCGCGTACCGTGCGATCACGCGCTCGAAGAATCGCTCGCTGACCTGGTAGAACCAGCCCTGCTCCGACTCCGGCTTATGCTTCAGCAGCTTCGCCGCCATCATCGGTGTCAGCGTCAGCGACACCAGCGCAGACATCAGAATCGTCACCGCCAGCGTCACCGCAAACTCGCGGAACAGGCGGCCAACAATGTCTCCCATAAACAGCAGGGGAATGAGCACCGCAATCAGGCTCACCGTCAGCGAAACGATCGTGAACCCGATCTGCTCCGAACCCTTCAAGGCAGCCTCAAGCGGCGAGTCACCCTCCTCCAAGTAGCGCGAGATGTTCTCGATCATCACGATCGCGTCATCCACCACGAAGCCTGTCGAGATCGTCAGCGCCATCAATGAGAGATTGTTGAGGCTGTACCCCAGCAGGTACATGATTCCGAACGTCCCCACGATCGACAGCGGCACCGCGACCGAGGGAATGATCGTCGCGGCAATCGAACGCAGGAAGAGGAAGATCACCATCACGACGAGCGCAATGGTCAGCATCAATTCAAACTGCACATCCTTGACGGACGCACGAATCGTATTCGTTCGATCCGTCAGCACCTGCAGCGTAACGCTCTTCGGCAAAGTCGTCCGCAACTGTGGCAGCAGCTTCTGTACTTCGTTCACGACGCCGATAATGTTTGCGCCGGGCTGTCGCTGAATGTTCACGATGATCGCCGGCTGCAGCGTCCCCGTCCGGCTGGTCGCTCCCTTGGGAGCAGCCGTCCCCATCCACGCCGCCTGGTACAGGTTCTCCGCGCTATCAATCGCGTTTGCCACATCCGACAGCCGCACCGGCGACCCATTCCGGTACGCAATGATGACGTTGTTGTAGTCCTTACTGGAGAGCAACTGATCGTTCGCCTCGATGGTGAACGCCTGCTTCGCCCCATTCAAGCTACCCTTCGCCTGGTCCACATTGGCGGAGCCAAGCGCCGTCCGCACATCCTCGAGGCTCAGCCCGTAACCCGCCAGCGCCGTAGGATTCGCCTGGATGCGCACCGCCGGCTTCTTCCCCCCGGCAATCGACACAAGGCCTACGCCTGAGAGTTGCGAGATCTTCTGCGCCAGTACCGTATCTGCTAAATCTTCAACCTTTGAGAGCTCAAGCGTATCCGTCGTCAGCGCCAGCGTCATGATCGGCGCATCTGCCGGGTTCACCTTGCTGTACACCGGAGGATTCGGCAGGTCCTTCGGCAGATAGCTGAAGGCCGCATTAATCGCCGCCTGCACATCCTGCTGCGCAATGTCGATGCTCTCGTTCAGTGAGAACTGCAGCGTGATCACGCTGCCGCCGCCTGAGCTGGTCGACGTCATCTGGCTCAGCCCGGGGATCTGTCCGAACTGCCGCTCCAGCGGTCCTGTCACCGACGAAGCCATCACCTCCGGACTAGCTCCCGGATAGAACGTCAGCGTCTGGATCGTTGGATAGTCCACCTGTGGCAGCGCCGATACCGGAAGCTGCAGGTACGCCACCGCACCGGCAAGCAAAATGGCCACCATCAGCAACGAGGTGGCCACCGGCCGAAGAATAAATGGCCGTGAAGGGCTCATTGCCGACGCCCCTGGGTTCCAGCCGGAGCCTGTGTCGTTGCCGGAGCCTGAGTCCCCTTGGGACTAGGAGTCGGCTGCTCCGCCTTGCGTCGCGACAGGCCCGGTACGTCGATTGACGTCATATCCGGAGCCGTCGATGCAGGTGGCGGTGTCCGCGCCCCAATTCCCGCAATCTTCTTTGGAGCGGCATCCGGCTCACCCAACCTTGGGATCACGATGCTGCCCGCGACCAGCTTCTCTTGCCCATCCACCACAATCTGGTCGCCGGGCTGAAGTCCACTCGCCACGATAAGTTGCGCTCCCTCGGTCACATCGATTCGCACGGGCTGAGCGACGACATAGTAGCCCGAAGGATCGGGAGGCGTCGTGCTCTTCGGCGCGTCCTCCTTCACATCCTTCCGTAGTCCCGGCGGAGGGATGCCCTGCTTCACCACATAGACGAAGCTCCCCTGCGTTCCCGTCTGCAACGCCGCCGCGGGGATCACGATCGCTCCCTGTCGTTGCTCGAGCACAAGTCGAATATTCACAAACTGATTCGGGAACAACGCCCCATCGGCGTTCGCAAATACAGCCTTCACCTTGTCTGTGCCTGTCGTCGTGTCGATCTGGTTGTCCAGAGTAAGCAGCGTTCCCGTCGCGAGATGGGTCGCGCTTGAGCGGTCGTACGCCTCTGTCGTTAGCCGCACGCCTTCACGTGTCAGCTTGAAGACCTCCGGTAACTGATCCTCCGGCAGCGTAAAGATCACCGAGATCGGCTGCAACTGCGTCACCACCAACAACCCCGTCGTATCCGCCGCATGGACGATGTTGCCCGGATCAACCTGCCGCAACCCCACCACGCCATTGATCGGCGACACAATCTTCGTGTACGCCAAGTTCACTTTGGCCGCCTGGATCGCCGCCCGATCCGCCTGGATCGATCCCGCTGCCTGCCCCGATAGCGAAATCTGCGATTGCTCGCTCTCCTTCGACACCACACCGGCCTCGCGCAGCGCGGTGTAGCGAGCCGCCTCCGTCTGCGCGTTGTTCGCCGTAGCCTGGTCCTTTGCGAGTTGACCCTCAGCCTGCGCCACCGCAGCCAGATACGGGCTCGGATCAATCTCCATCAACAACTGACCCTCTTTAACCGTCTGTCCCTCGCGCACCGTAACCCGGAGCAGTTGCCCATCCACGCGCGGCTTGATCGTCACGGTGTTGTAGGCTGTCACTGTTCCCAGCGCTGTCAGGTAGACGGGCATCGTCTTCCGTTCGACAGCCGCAGTCAGCACCGGTGTGGGACGGTCGCCCATCGACTCCATCCGCGCGTTCTCAGCCTCCTGGTCCGAGGCGTTGCGCTTGATCTTCCAGGCCGCCGCTCCAATGATGAGCACCACCGCAAGCAGCACCATGATCGTGCGCAGGAGCCCCTTGGCTTTGGATTGTGGCTTTGGGCTCTCCGGCACGGAGGTGCCAAACGTCGGCGCGGATTGGCGTGTTTCGGTACTCTGAGTTTCCGATGCGGACAGCTCTGACGGCATGTTCAGCTTTACCCTCTGGATTTAGTGATTGCGTGCTCGACCGGTCCTGCAGGCATCTCTTCAACATCTACGTGTCGATTGGCCTATCAGTTCCGAATCATTGTCAATCGTCTATTCCCGGCTTGGCTCGGCGGGGAACAATGGCGACTCAATCTTTACCTATAGTTATCAAGACTAAATGATAATGGGGTATGCCGCTTCACCAAGCCTCCCCTTCACCTGACCTCATGCCCGGCACGCACCCTCTCTGCGTCGACCTCGACGGAACCCTCGTCAAATCAGACACACTCTTCGATTCCGTCCTCGCCATGGCGCGCCAGCACCCCACCGCCATTCTGCAATTGCCCAAATGGTTGAGCCAGGGTAGAGCCGCTCTGAAGCGCAACATCACCGCCAAGGTCGAACTTGACGTCGTCCATCTTCCCTACAATCGGGAGCTCCTCCAATATCTTGAGCAGCAGCACGCCACTGGCCGTCCCATCTATCTCGCCACCGCGGCGGACACCGCGCTCGCCGATCGCGTCGCCGCTCATCTTGGTCTCTTCGCCGGCGTTCTCGCCTCCGACGGCACCACCAACCTCGCTGGCAAGAACAAGCTCGCCGCCTTTCAGGCCCGCTTTGGCGATCAGTTTACCTACATCGGCAATGCCTCTCCCGACACCATCCTGTTGTCGAACTGCCTCGATCCCATGGTCGCCAATCCGACCAGCGGTCTTAAAGCAGCTCTTCGCAAGGGAAACATTACCCCGGCCCGCTTCTTCATCGACGCACCCTCGCCCCTCAAGGCCTGGCTGAAGGCCATCCGCCTCCATCAATGGGCGAAGAATGTCCTCATCTTCCTGCCCCTGCTGCTTGCGCACGAATGGTCAGCCGGACCCATAGTCGGCGCACTCGTCGCCTTCCTCAGCTTTGGTCTCTGTGCCTCCGCAACCTACATCGTCAACGACCTCCTGGACCTCGAAGCCGACCGCAGGCACCTCAAGAAGCGTCGTCGCCCCTTCGCCGCCGGTGACCTGTCCATCCCATCCGGCATCGGTGTCGTCGTACTCTTTCTGGTCTCCTCGCTCGTCCTCGCCATTCTCCTGCCAAACATCGTCGACGCCATTTCTCCGTCGCACAGCCTCATCTTTCCGTACAAGTTTCTTCAGTGGCTTGCCATCTATGCCGTCACCACCTCGGCCTACTCCTTCTCGCTCAAGCGCATGGCCCTGGTCGACGTCATCGTCCTCTCCGGCCTTTATACGATCCGCATCCTCGCGGGATCAGCTGCTACCGGAGTCGCGGTCTCCGCCTGGCTGGGCGGCTTCAGCATCTTCTTCTTCCTCTCGCTGGCCTTCGTCAAGCGCTTCGCCGAACTCGAAAGCCTCCGCCAGCGCGAGTCCGCCCCCACCCAGATCATGGGCCGCGGCTATCACGTCTCAGACCTGGAACAGCTCCGCAGCTTCGGCTCCGCCAGCGGCTATGCCTCGGTCGTCGTCCTCACGCTCTATATCTCGAACATCAACGCGGTCGAACTCTACGCGCACCCAAACCGTCTTTGGCTTCTCGTTCCCGTTCTGCTCCTATGGATCAGCCGCCTTTGGCTTCTCGCCTCCCGAGGCCAACTCGACGAAGACCCCGTCGTCTACGCGATCACCGACAAGCGAAGCCTCCTCATGGGCTTCCTGGTCATCCTCATCGTCTTTGTCTCTCTGTAAAGAGGCGTCTGTCCACGGTCACGTACTTTGGTGTCGCAGTGCGAAGGCGCAGATCCTGAGAAGGACCATTAACCTTTTACAATTCGTTTACTCTGATAGCTGTCCATGAACGAAGCCATTCCACAACTCGACTCCTTCGATGAAGCCGCCCTCGAAGACGCCTTTGCCACTCTCACCAAAGAGGTCCACGAAGCTGCTACCACTGAAGACGCCGAAACCTTTCGGCTCCACTGGCTTGGCCGAAAGCAAGGTCGACTGAAGCTTGTCAGCGAAGCATGGCTCAAGTCCGCCCCGCCCGAGGCGCGCAAGCCCCTCGGGATCCGCTTCAACCAACTCAAGCAGCAGATTGAGCAGACTTTAGAAGCTCCAGCAACTGTCAAGGCCGTCAGCCAGGGGATCGACATTACCCTGCCCGGCACCCTTCGGGCTCCCGGTGTCCCGCATCCGCTCCTCAAGACGATGCACGAGATCGTAGCCGTCTTCCACCATCTCGGCTACTCCACGAACCTCGGCCCGCAGGTTGAAACCGACTTCTACAACTTCGAAGCCCTCAACTTTCCCCCCAACCACCCCGCCCGCGACACGCAGGACACACTCGTCATCGCTAAACAGCAATCCCGCCCGGCACGCGATCGCCTCCTCATGCGCACGCACACAAGCCCCGTCCAGATTCGCACCATGATCGATCAGGCACCCCCGATCCGCATCGTCATCCCTGGCAAGGTCCACCGAAATGACGCCGCAGACGCTACACATTCGCCCATCTTCCACCAGGTAGAAGGCCTCTGCGTCGACACCAACATCACCTTCTCGGACCTTAAAGGTACGCTGGACCACGCTATGAAGGCTCTCTTCGGCTCAGGCGTCAAGACACGCTTCTTCCCCAGCTTCTTCCCCTTCACCGAGCCCTCCGCCGATGTCCAGATCTCCTGCATCTTCTGCAATGGCAAAGGCTGCCGCAAGTGCAAGCACTCCGGCTGGATCGAATTGCTCGGCTGCGGTATGGTGGACCCCGCGGTCTTTGCGGCCGTCGATGAACAGCGCACCGCGCAAGGTCATCAACCCGCATACGACCCGAAGAAGATCACCGGCTTCGCCTTCGGCATGGGCGTTGAGCGCATCGCCATGATCCAGCATGGCATCTCTGACATTGGCCACTTCTACTCCGGCGACATGCGATTCCTGGAACAGTTTGCGTGAAGTAGATTTCGGGATATAAGCAAAATCTATAACGGATCATGCCTATCCGCATGGTAGCTTTTATTCATCGTGTCAAAACTGTTAGTGGGTACGGATCTGATGCCTGGGGCTCCCTTACAAACCATTCAGCGGCGAAGCAGCCTTTGAACAGCATTCGTAATGTCGCAGGACCAAAGCACTATCCTGCATTGGATGGTATTCGCGGACTTGCAATTGCCATGGTCCTCGCTCACCACCTGCTACTCGCAAATGAGCGAACTGGCATTCGCGTCTTCGATTTCCTGTCTGCTGTCGCCCGCGCCGCGTGGGTTGGCGTCGATCTATTTTTTGTCTTGTCCGGCTTCCTGATCACGGGCATTCTGTACGACTCCCTCGACAACGAAGGCTATTTCAGGAAGTTTTATCTCCGGCGGGTACTCCGCATCTTCCCTCTCTACTATGGTGTTTTGTTCATCCTCTTTGCTTTGACTCATCCGCTTCACCTCGACTGGCATGGCAAGCAACTCATCCTTCTGCTCTACCTGCAAAACACCGGTCTCTCCGGGTCGGCCTTCGACTTTATACCCTCGGCTTACATCAACCTGAGTCACTTCTGGTCGCTTGCGGTTGAGGAGCAGTTTTATCTTGTATGGCCCTTCCTGGTGTTTTGGATTCGCGACCGAAGACGCCTCATCATCGCCACGTCCGCTCTTTCCATCGTTGCCCTGCTGCTCCGCACCGTCCTAGCCTATAGAGGGGTCGATCCAGAGTTTATCTACACCTTTACGGCCTGCCGAGCCGACTCGCTCCTGCTGGGCGGTTGCCTGGCGATGCTCATGAGAAGTCGATTGCAGAACGTAGTTCTAAAGGGTGCATGGCCTCTACTACTCGCGGCAATCGCAATAATGAGCACGATCGCTCACTATCAGCATGGGTTGGAATGGCGCGAAGGTCGCCTGATCGAGACGTTTGGCTACACCGTCCTCGCACTGGCCGGCACTGCTCTGATTGCCGAAACATTCCGTGAACGGTCTCTCCTCCGTTCAATGTTTGAAGCGGCACCGTTGCGTTTTCTTGGGAAATACAGCTATGGCATCTACATCTTTCACTACTCAGTAAATGCCTTCTTATGCAACACCTTTCGCGCTCAGATTCTTCACCTTACGCACATAAGAGCGATTTCGGTCGCCGGTTCGGCGTTCCTCGTCATTGCGATCTCGATACTGCTTGCTGTGATCAGCTTCCGCTTCTATGAGAGACCTTTCCTGAAGCTCAAGAAGTTTTTTGAGTACAGTCCGATAGCACCGATGACAATTTCCACACCGATACAGACCGATGCGGCTCACCCGGCATGACCCTCCGAGTTCTATACGGTCGACCGTCTTAAACGCCGCTACCTCTCAGAATGCCGACCGTCTTCAGCCAGTCATCGACCCGATCGGGCCAGGTCGTTACCGGCAACTCTGTCCGACGAAGTCCATATCCGTGCCCTCCCTTCGCATAGACGTGCATCTCCGTCGGAACGCCTGCAGCCTTCAGCGCTGCAAAGTAAGCCGTTGTATTCTCCACATGCACCGGGTCATCCTCCGCCTGTACCAGGAAGGTCGGCGGCGTCTCCTTGGTCACTGGAATATCCGGAGTAAACGCAAACCCCTTCTCCGCGTCCGCCAGGTATCCTGGGTAGACCACTACGGCAAAGTCTGGTCGGCAGCTCACCTGGTCCGCCGCATCGACAGCCGGATACAGCCGCTCGCTATAGTGCGTACTTACTGCCGCTGCGAGATGCCCTCCAGCCGAGAAGCCGAGCACCCCGACGCGCTTCGGGTCGATCTTGAAGTCCGCCGCATGCGCTCGCACCAGCCCCACCGCACGCTGCGCATCCTGTAACGCCGCAGCGGACTTCGGATATGGTCCACTCGCTGGCACCCGATACTTCAGGATCAGGCACGTGATCCCCTTCTTCGTCAGCCAGTCGCACACCTCGACGCCCTCAAGATCGATCGCCAGGATACTGTACCCTCCACCCGGAAACACGATCACCGCCGCGCCCGTGTTCAAACCTTGCGGCGCATACATCGTCAGTGTCGGCACGGCAACATTCGCCAGTTTGATGATCGGACGACCGGCAATCAACTTATCGTCGGGCTTCGTCGTATCCCCCTCCGGCCCGGTGACGGTCTTCGGTCCCGGAGCCCCACCCGGCCACAACGTAATCACCGGATGCTGCGGTCCACCGGACCAGACGCCGGGCTGCTGCGCCACTGCTGTCGTACTCAAAGCCATCGCCGCCACTACAGCCAGAACATTGCCGATTCGCATTCCGCCTCCACAAACTCGCAGCCATCATCGCTGCCGAACGGCCACCGACGCAAGCGCGGCAAAGTACACTGGAAGACGTTCATCATGAAGATACTGACCAATTGGCTCCGCACCTACGTCCCTGACATTGCCGTGGATGATCATCAACTCGCCGAAGACCTCACCCTCCGCGGCATCGCCGTCGAGGGCGTCCATAACCTCGGCCCCGGTAACGGTCACCTCTTTGAGATGGACATCACCACCAACCGCGTCGACGCGATGAACCACTACGGCATCGCCCGTGAAGCCGCGACCATCTACAACCTGCCCCTCGCCTCGCTTCACGCCCAACTCCCAGCGCCCTTGGCCGCGAAGCCGTTTCCAGTCCGCATCGAAGCCGATGCCGAAGCGCTCTGTGGCCGCTTTACAGCCCAGGTCCTGCGCGGCGTCACCATCGCTCCCAGCACCGGTCTCACGGCGGACTACTTCCACCTCCTCGCGCAGAAGCAGATCTCAAACGCGGTCGACGCCTCAAACGTTACCCTGCTCGGCATGGGCCATCCCACCCACGCCTTCGACCTCGACAGGATCGAAGGTGGCATTGTCGTCCGCCTCGCCCACAAGGGCGAGAAGCTCAAGCTCCTGGACGGCACGGATCGTATCCTCGAAGCTGACGACCTCGTAATAGCCGATGAGCAGAAGGCCCTCGGACTAGCTGGCGTCATGGGCGGCTGGGATTCCATGATCACCGCCGATACAAAAAACATTCTCGTCGAAGCCGCATGGTTCGATCAGGCCAGCATCCGCCGGAGCGCCCGTCGCCACGGCCTCCACACCGACGCCTCCCATCGCTTTGAGCGCGGCGCCGACTTCAACGCCGCTCCCATCGCCAATGCCCTCGTTTCGATGCACATCCTGGAATCCGGCGGCACCCTCGAAGGCGACCTCATCGATCTCGTCATCCCAGAAGTCGCTGCAAAGACGGCCTCTCGTCCCGCCATAGAATTGAGCGTCAAAGAGGTCCAGCGGCATCTCGGCACAACCCTCGCGCCCGAGGGCATCACGAAGGAGATTGTCTCCCAGTTCCTTACTGCCCTCGGCTGCACCCTCACCCCGCAGACGGACGACACCTTTGCCGTTCAGCTTCCAAGCTGGCGCCTTGACCTCGAGCGTGAGATCGACCTCATCGAAGAGGTCGCCCGCGTTTACGGTTACAACGGCTTTGCCAATACGCTCCCCGCGCCCGGCATCGTCATCGCTCACCCTGCCGCCGCAAAAGAGGCCGCCGTCCGTAGCCGCCTGCTTGCTCTCGGCTATAGCGAGTCCGTCTCCAGCACCTTCGCCTCGCAGTCCGACAGCGACCTCTTCGCCGCGGCGGGTAAGGGAACGGTCGCGATGGAAAACCCGCTCTCCGAAGAAGCCACGCTGCTTCGTCCCTCCCTCATTCCCGGCATGGTCACGATGCTCGCCCACAATCTCAATCGTGACGTCAAAGAGGTCCGCCTCTTTGAGCAGGGTCAACTCTTCACCGGCAGCACCGATCAAGTCAACGAAGCCGCCGGGCTATCCCTCGGCCTCACCGGCCATGTTTCTCCCGCGCCTCCGCTTCAGAAGGCTGCGGATGCACCCTTCTATGAGCTGAAAGGTGTGGCCGAGTCGCTCTTGAGCCTCTTCGATCTCGGTGGCGATCCTGTCGCCTACAGCACGGAAGTGCCTGTGTGGCTTGAGCCCGGACGCTCCGCAGCCATCTCGCTCGCGGGCAAGCCGATTGGCTTCTTCGGCGAACTCGCTGCCTCGCAGGGCCAGCAGCGCAAGCTTCGCCAGCCGATATTCCTTGCGGAGCTTGATCTGGCGCGGCTGTATGCGATGCCGCTCCGCAAGGTCATCGCGCGCGATCTCTCTCGCTTCCAGACCGTCGAGCGCGACTTCTCCTTCACCATGCCGGACAGCATGCAGTGGCAGACCGTCGTCGACGCGATCCATGCGCTTGGTATCGCCGAACTGCAGCGCCTGACGCCGATCGAGGTCTGGCGCGACAGCAAGAAGTATCCCGGGGTCTACGCGCTCTTGCTGCGTTGCGTATTTCAGTCAGAGGAACGGACCCTCAACGAAGCCGAGTTGACGGGCTGGTGGTCCAGCATCATCACGACCCTTATGGCGCTCGGTGGAACGATTCGCGCGCCCGAAGGAACCTTCCCACGAACGTGAAAAGCAGCTAAGCTGACTCCGGCACGCGAATCGGAGAAATGTCATGCTGAACCAATGCAAGGTCGTCGGCTTCATTCCAACGAAGGACGCCACACGAGCCCACGCTTTCTATGTTGACCTCCTCGGCCTGAAAAAGGTCAGCGAGGATGGCTTCGCCCTCGTCGTCAACGCGAACGGTACCGCCATCCGCATCGTCAGCACAGGCGAGTTCACGCCCGCGCCCTACACCATCCTCGGCTGGGAGGTCCCGGACATCACGAGCGCAGCCGAGACGCTAACTACAAAAGGCGTCGTCTTCGAGCGCTTCGCCTACTTCGAGCAGGATAGCGATGGCATCTGGACGGCTCCCAACGGCTCGCGCGTAGCCTGGTTTCGCGATCCCGATGGCAACACCCTCTCCATCTCGCAGCATCCATCACAGGCGTGACCTTGGACCTGGGCGACGTGGCCTACATGCTCGTTGGTGCTTCAGTCCTGCTTCCGCTCGGCGCCAGGATCGGTGGCAATGGCCAGCTGGCGAAGCGTCTCGACATTCTGCCGCGGATCAGCTTCGGCCTGGTCAGCCTCATCTTCTCCCTCTTGCCGGATTCCACCTTCCAGCAGGGCTTCCACCGCGTCTCAGGAAGCATGAAGCCGCTCTCCGGCTACATCGCTCGCCCTATCTTCATCGTGGTCGGCCTCTTCCTGATCGGCACGGCAATCCGCGCCATCATGACGAAAAATTACGATCTTCCCGATCAAGACTGATCCTCGTCGTTCCAAGATGAATCTCGCGTGAGTCCTCTCTGCATTCGCCCGGTGATTTACATCACGCGCGTTTACACTGTCCTTATGAGTACAGCAGCAATCAGCATCGATGAGTTTCAAGCCCTCGAGCAGAAGGTCCTCCGTGCAGTGGAGATCGTCAAGAGGGAGCGCGAAGCCCGCGCCGCCGCCGAGGCTGAAGTTGCCACCCTGCGCGAGCAGTTAACCGCACAATCCAACGCGTCCGATAGCGCCTCCTCCGCTCTGAAATCACTCGAAAAAGAGCGCGAAGAGATTCGGCAGCGTGTTGAAAAGATGCTCGAGCAGATGGACGAGCTTGTCTAAGACGGGTAGCAGCAAGGAGGGCAATGTGGACGAGACGATCGAGCAGCAGACCATCGAAGCGCCGCAGATTCCGCAATCCATTAACGTCTCCATCTACGACCAGGTCTACCACCTGCGCGGCACCGATCCGAATCACATCGAGCAGTTGGCCGCAATCGTCGATGGCAAAATGCGCGCCGTCTCAGCCCACGGCAACACCGTCGACTCCCTGCGAGTTGCCGTACTCGCAGCGCTTAACATCGCCGATGAGCTTGCCACCCTGCGCGAACGCTACGACACATTAGCCGGAAGCCTCCAGAACACCCAGCACAACCTGCGCGCGCGCGCTGGCACTCTCGTTGGCATGCTCGACGAAGTCCTTAGGGACGACAACGAAATCCGTCGCGCCGGTTAGGTTATGCCTGCTGAATTAAAGCCCTACTTCGCAGGCTTTGGATGCGCCTTCCAGTAGTCTTCGAGAATCTTGAGCATCCTGTCGCGATTCCACAGCTACCCGGTCGTGGAGAAATGCGTGAGACGTTTTTCCATCGTTGGCACCGGCATAGTGTTGTCTCGGATAGGCATGCGCCGAGGCTGCCCAGGCGGCGGTGTAGCGAAAAGCATCGTGATAGTCCAGTGAAGCGCCTTCGTCCATCGCGTGTGCTTGAGCAAGTGCGTTTGTTACAGGCAGCAAGAGGCTAAGAGCAATCGCCAGCACCTGCCATCTTGCTTGAGATCCAACATTCATCGCAAAACTCTACCTGCGTGAATAAAGGAATGAGACCGCCCGATGTCGTAGCTGATAAGTGATATCGCACATAGCTATCTGGCCGGTCTTGGATGTTCCTTCCAATAATTCTCGAGTACCTGGTTCAGTTTCTGCCGATGCCATACATAGGCGGTACGAGCCAGTTCCTTGAGTTTCGCGTCCATCTGATCGGCAGGAAGCGAGCTGTCGTGAACGTCGAGGCGTAGGAAAAGACAGGGGTCCATCCCGGCAGGTTGACGATGCCACTCCAGCGATCGCACGTCGAAGACCCCTCCGGCCGTCTCCTCAGGGTGCTGTCGGGCGATGCCATCGAGCGTCGTCTTGACCTCTGCCCGCTCACCCAGCAGGGGACCCATTGCCATCGCAACGATCGACCAGACATGGAGCGTCCGTTCGCCTCCCTTGTACTCGAACTCAAGCGAACCCAGGGTCCCGTGGAAGTCACTGCCCTCAGTTGCAAGCCGGTGGATATCATCGTGGTCGAACTCGGCCCAGGCGGCAGCATAGCGATACGCGCTATCGTGATCCAGGGAGCCTGTCAGTGTCATCGTGTTCATCCTCGAAGGTGACGCTAGTGCAAGGGAGCCCAGGCTAAGAGCAATCGCAAGTGCGAGCGCCTGCCGACTGCTCCATATGTTTGGTGTAGACGTCTGTGACGCTATGCGGACCAGCAATCGAATCCATCTTGGGCTCATTGATATATCTCGTTGGTGTCACGTCATTGTCGCCGAATGTTTGCTCCGGAAATGATGACTGCGCACCCTTCATGGCTGCAGGAATGGAGTCAGCCGCGTTGTTCAGCTTGGTATACACCGGACCAACCGGCCATCCCTGTTCAGCCGTTCCAAAGGCGGCTACGTTGACGTGGGACAAAGCCTCTTCGGCCTCGGCCTTTGGCATGTTCAGCAGGAGGGAGGACTTCGCGTACGCGATACCTTCCTGCGCCGCCAATCCGCCCCGACTGTGGACGATCAGGTTCAGATCCTGGGGCGGGTTCGCACTTGAAGAATCCGTAACCAGCTTCGCCAATGTCGCTGCCTGCGGAGAGTTGGAGTTCTTCTCAATCTCGTTGACTGCCTGATCCAGGTCGGGCAGCATTCCCTGTGTCGCCCCGTAGACGCCAACAACCTCGGAGCAGGTCTGATTGGCGATCTGCTGCATCGTCGCGCACATCGAGGCACCGTCGCCATAGAGCTTCGTGTTGATTCCATTCGCAAAATAGACCTTTGGAACGGTCGCGCCCGGCGCGCAGGTAGTTGGGCGGATTCCTTTGACCGTTGCCACATCATCCGCTTTACTCGGGCTACACCCGGCACCGATGGCCATCCCATCGAATGGAACCTGCGATGTATCGGGCGTGGAGTGCTTTAGCATGAAGGCTCGAACCGACTTCTTGCCGGCAAGGAACTTCCCCCCCGCTTCGGCCACCTGTTTCGTCGCCGCATCCACAACCTTTGCGGCCACGCTATAGATTGAAGCCACCGCACTATCAAGCCCAAGGCTCGTCATGAGGCCCGCCACTACGCCACCCGCGCCCGCAGCTCCCGGTGAAGGGCTGCCAATCTCCCCGATCATCACAGTGGGCGAACCCATGATAATTACGCCACCATGGGCTGTAAGGTCGCCGAGCCGCGCCGCCGGCAGATAGCCGATCAGCACGCCTGTAGAACCCTTGACAATCACATCGGGAGGCCCCACACAGGTCGCCATCGAAGTCACCGTAGCGGCAGGAAGATAGTTGATCAGCACAGTCGGCTTGCCAGGCGGCAGAATCGGGCCCCCGACATGCGGAACGAGCACCGTCAGCATCGGACAGGTGTGCATATCGGTGATGCGTGCGGCTGGTGGCATAGGGTCAAAAGAGCTTGCGGTCGTTGCGACTTACTATACGTCACGCAGCAGGCCTTCGAAGGTTAAGCCCTCTTTGTAACGAAATGAAAAGTCCACCTCGGCGAAGCAGCCCAAACGCACTTGCAATGCGCCACAGGCATAGGTAGCATCCAACTAGAAAACCGGCCTGCGAAGCAGGTGTGGGGAATTACGCTGGTTGAACCAACATTCATTGAACAGGGACCTAGCTCGTATATATGGTTCGGTGTGCTACGTCCGCCAGTCCGGAAAGCCTAAAGAGCCACGGCGGGGTCCCGCCGTCTTAGGACGGGTTCACCAGCGCCTCACTGCACGGCCCAGCGGGTCGGTTTTTGTTTCACCCTTGGCGTAAACCCTCCGCGTGCATTCTTCCTTCCTTCAGTTCGGGCACTTCCATATCCCCCTGTACGGCCTATGCGCCGCCGTCGGCCTCATGGCTGCCCTTACGCTCTGCCAGATCACCGCGAGACTCGTCAGGCTCAACCCCGCTACTGTCTGGGACGCCGCCCTCGTCATGGTCATAGCCGCCCTCCTCATCTCACGAGCCCTCCTCGTCATCGGAAGCTGGCGCAGCTTTCTCCAGTCACCGCTCCTCGTCCTCGCGCTCCCCTCGCTCAACGACACCGGCATTCTCCTCACCGCGATCGTCACCCTCATCTATCTGCGCATCAAGCGCCTGCCGCTCCTTGGCTTTCTCGACGCCATGGCCCCCTGCTTCGCCCTTGTCTGGGCCTTTCTCAGCCTGGGCGAAATCCTCGCCGGTACCCGCGACGGAATGTCCACGCAGTTCTTCCTCAGCGTGCGCGATGCCGTCTCCGGAAAGGTCCATCCCGTCGAGTTCTACACCCTGATCGTCGGCCTGATGCTCTGCGGCGTCCTCATCCGCCAGCTACCCAAACGCGCAGCCCCCGGCCTTGGCTGTGGCCTCGGTCTGCTCCTCGCCGGCACCGCCATCTTTCTGCTCGATTTCCTTCGTCTTCCCTCCGCGCTCTTTGTGGCTGCTATCCTCGACCCAGTGCAGTGGTTGGGTTTGACGATGATTGTTGTGGGTTTGGCGCTCTTTATCGCGCTCCCCGCCGTCAGGCTGGTCGTCCCACAGAACGAAGCTGCAGAGAAAGAAGTTACCGATGCCCTCTAAGAACATGCTGCCTAAGGGACAGCGCCATCACTCCGTCCGGGCAGAGTACCGCGCCACGCGAGGTGTCGAAGACGCTCCCGAGGTCATCGTGCCCATCCTCGACTTCGAAAATGAGTCTGATGGCGAAATTCAGTTCGAGGACGGCGTCCGCAGCTTCCTTGCTGATCCCGCCGCCGCCGGTCTGCGCCTCGACCAATATCTCGCCCAGGCCATTCCCGATATCAGCCGCGCCCGTGTCCAGATGCTCATCGAAGCCGGACAGGTCCGCGTCGATGGCAGCCCTGCCAAGCCCAAGCAGAAGCTCAAGGGCGGCGAAGCCCTCGAGATTGAAGGCGAGCCCCGCCCCGAGCCGCTCCACGCCGTACCCGAAGACATCCCGCTCGACATCCTCTTTGAAGACAAGTACTTGGCCGTGGTCAACAAGCCTGCCGGCATGATGGTCCACGCAGGCGCTGGTTCGACAGACGACGAACGCAACCGCGGCACCCTCGTCAACGCGCTGCTCTTTCATCTTGGCGCAGGCAAGCTCTCGGACGTCAGCGGCGACCTCCGGCCCGGCATCGTCCACCGTCTGGATAAGCAGACCAGCGGCGCCATCATTGTCGCCAAAGACGACAGTACCCACCGCAAGCTCGGCGACATGTTCTCGCGCCGCATGATCCAGAAGACCTATATTGCCCTCGCCCACGGGCGCATCGCCAAAGACAACACCACCATCAACCTCCCCATCAGCCGCGACGTCATCCGCCGTACCCGCATGACCACGCGCCGCGCCGACGGTCGCACAGCGGTCTCGCACGTTCAGGTTCTCGAGCGCCTTTCCACGCCGTATGGCCCGTTTACGCTGGTCGAAGTCCGCATCGAGACCGGTCGAACCCACCAGATTCGCGTCCATCTCCAGTCGATGGGACACCCCGTAGTCGGCGACACGCTCTACGGCGCTCCGCATCATATTGGTCCCGCGGAGGGCGGCACTTCGCTCCAGCGGAACTTCCTCCACGCGGCGCGTCTTGCCTTTACGCACCCCAAAACCGCCAAGGGCATGGATCTGGATGCCCCACTCCCGGAAGAGTTGACAAGCTTTCTGGAATCATTGCGTACATTGGCGGCCTCGGTTGAGTAGAATCGTTCGAGTGATTGACCACGTTCTTTCTCCCCGCGTCTTCCAGACCCTTGCTGCGCTTGTCCTTGTCTGTAACCTCAATCTTCTCCCCGCTGTAGCACAGGTTCCGGCGCAGCAGCCTGTTGCGCCTTCCTCGCAGACGACGCCTGCAACAGCTACTCCAGCGTTGCCGCCAGCCGCTGCCGGTCAGTCCGGCGCTCCGACCACCCAGCAGACCGCCCCGGCGCAGCAGCCCGATCAGGCCGTTCCATCCTCGGATCAGCCGATCACGACCATCCGCGTCCAGGCAAACGAAGTCAACCTGATCTTCACCGTGACCGACAAGAAGGGCAAGTTCATCACCGGCCTGCAGCGCCAGAACTTCGGCCTGCTCGATGATGGCAAGCCCCCAGTCTCAGTCCTGCGCTTTACCCAGCAGACCAATCTGCCGCTCCGCGTCGGCATCATGCTCGACACCAGCAGCTCGATCCGCCAGCGCTTCCAGTTTGAGCAGGATTCCGCCGTCGAGTTCTTTCTGCAGGTTCTCCACCGCGACGACCGCGCCTTCATCGAAGGCTTCGACATCCAGACCGACGTCGCACAGGGCTTCAGCAACAACGTCGACCTCCTCAATCAAGGTGTTCACAAGCTCCGCCCCGGCGGCGGCACGGCCATGTTCGACGCACTCTATAAGACCTGCCGCGACCAGATGCTTACCCTTCAGAATGAGTTCGCCGTCCGCAAAGCGCTGATCCTGGTCTCAGATGGTGACGACAACTACAGTCGCGCCCTCGAAAGCGACGCTATCAAGATGTGTCAGCGCGCCGAGACCATCGTCTACGCGATCAGCACCAATGTCAGTCCAAGCAAAGATAAAGGTGACGACGTGTTGCGCGAGATCGCCGAGGCGACCGGCGGACAGGCCTTCTACCCCACACGCATCGAAGACGTAGCCGTCGGCTTCCACAACATTGAGGAAGAACTTCGCAGCCAGTACTCCCTTGAATACCGACCAGCAGACTTCAAGCAGGATGGAGCCTTCCGAACGATCTACCTTCAGGCCACCGATCCACGCTACAAGGTTCGCGCCCGTAAGGGATATTTCTCACCGCGTCCTCCCCAGTGATCGAATAAGCGGCCCTGCGCCCGTCTCTGCTCACCAACATCCTGAGCGCAGTCGAAGGACCTGCGGTTGCCCTTTTCGTTCTACCTGTCATTTCCGAAGGGAACCCGCGTCTTTACGGATTGGTGCTAGGCTTCCGGTTCCTCTCCTGCGAAACACCACAGAGAAGCCTCCCCAAATTAAGTAAAACTTCACGCAGGCTTTTGTGTCTAATCCCTCAGGGGACTACTCTGATGAATCTGCGCAACTGCCTCCTCGCTTTGACCCTGATCACAGGCGCGTCCGCCGCCCTCATGGCGCAGCCAGGACCACCCGTCGGCCTGAACCAGAACTTCAGCGCACTCGCCGACCAGCCAGCCACCCACACCTCGTTTAGCTTCGACCGCTCCCTGATGCAGATCGCACAAAACCTCCTAGAGAGCAACGGCATGGACCCGCAGCGCGCAGCTGCAGCCCTTACCGGCATCTCCGTCGATACCTATCACTACCCGCAGCCAGCCTTTTACACCCCCGAGGTCATGGGCTCGATTATCGAGGCCTATCACGCAGCGGGCTGGAAGCACCTCGTCAACGGCAATCAGACACCTGCAAACTCTGCGCAGCCGCACTCCACCTTGACCGACCTCTGGCTCCACTTCAACGGCGGCGACGTCGACGACCTGATGGTCCTCATCCGCGCCCCGCGCGATATGAACGTAATTCAGGTCACCGGCAATCTGCGCCCCCTCGACCTGCTCCACCTCAGCGGACACTTCGGAATCCCCAAGGTCGACCCCAACGCAATCATGGTCCCGGCTCCCCGCTAAGTGCAACAAACAAGGCGTGATCCGCCCCAAGTAATGAGACCCGACCACACTTTGCCCTGCAGAATCGTTATATGCAAGTCGTACATTTTGGACGAAAGTCGTACTGAAGCATACTAATCCGGACCAGGAGTCGTACTAGGTACCCGCTAAGTTATTTGTTTGCAATACTTTGGTACTTCAAGTACGGGGGGTACCCTACCAGCCATAAAGCTCGACCTGGCGAAGCAACTTCAGCTTTCGATCAGGCTGAAGAAAGCTGGCCTCAATCGAATTGGCAGCAAGCTCTCGCATCTGCTCAAGCGTAAAACCATAATTTTCGTATGCCAGAATGTACTCCTCAAGCAGGTTCGACCCGAACATCGGTGGATCGTCGGAGTTGAGCGTCACCATCAATCCAGAGTCGAAGTAGCTCTTCAACGGATGATCTTCGAGCGCAGAACATGATCCAGTTCGCAGATTGCTCGTCACGTTGATCTCCAGCGGAATCTGGCGCTCTGCCAGAACCTCCAGCAACTCGGCGTCATGTTGCGCCGCAAGCGCATGGCCGATTCGTTCCGCCCCAATATTGAGCGCAGCCCAAATACTCGCCGGTCCAGCAACAGGTCCAGTCGATTCGCCCGCATGAGCCAGCAAATGCAGACCAGCAGCTTTGGCCTCTGCATAAAGCTCCCGAAACTGATCCGCAGGTCCGCGCACTTCGTCGCCGCCAATTCCAATCCCGACAATGCTTGGATACTGCTGCCGCATCGACGCAGCCTTGCGAAACACGCGCTCCGCTTCCTCGACGCCAAAGTGGCGAACAGCGTCGATAATCCATAGCACCGAAGTCCCAAACTCATGCTCGGCGCGAAGTCGCCCACGCTCAATCGCCGCGGTAACCTCATCTACATCCAGCCGAGCGAAATGGTAGAGAATCCCAAACGAGATGTAGACCTCCGCATGAACGACGCCCTGATACGCAAGCGCACGAATCATGTCGTAGGTAATCAACTCGTAGTCATCCGCAGTATGCAGACGCTCCGTCACTGCCTTGAAGGACATTAGGAAGCTGGGAAAGTCAGTGTATTGGTAGAGCTGCTCTGCATCGCTAAACGACAGAGGCTGCGGATCATTACGCTGCGAGAGAGCAACCAGCGTCTCAGGCGTAATCGTGCCTTCAAGGTGAAGGTGAAGTTCGGCCTTGGGAAGACCATGCAACCAGACTTTGGGGTCAATCTCGGAGCGCTGTGCAGCCTTCTTTGCCATTGCTCCAGTCTAGCCGTTATGTCTGAGCGAAGCTTCCTGAGCTAGTTCTCCTGAATAAGAACGCCAATCACCTGCTTATCCCGATGACAAGGAGCTCCAACCGGACCATGTTCCGGGAAATTGCCTCCATAGACGAAGGTAGTTCCCGCGCGTGGTCCGCTGGTCGCGTGACACGTGCTGCTCTGCGCAGCAAGTAGCTGCGAGGTCTCAGGCGACATTGGCGTAATTGGACTACCTGCAAGCGCGATAAGACCGCTGTTGCCGATCGAATCCCTGCAGGCTGTTCCGGGCAGAAGCGGCTTGGTGTGACGGATGTTCTCCGTCGATCCAGAGTTCGGCCCTTGATTGAAGGTACACAAGGTAGAGAGAAGCGTAGGCGATGAGTTCGGAGCAACGAGAAACCCCGTGCTCTTCAGCTCGTCACTATGACAGGGACTGCCGACAGGAAGCGCGGTCGGCTGCGCGACAACGGCAGTAACACCCGCATGAGCGCCTTCCTTGAAGAGGCAGACGTTGCTCAGAGCTGTATCAGCGACCTTCGGACCCGCGGGTATCGGAGCCGAAGCCGCGATGAGAACTGGCTGTGCTGACGCGGTAGAGACTTCGTGGGGCCCGGCCTTTTGCGTATGGCCATGAGCCGAGGTGACTGGCGTATTGGGACCGACCAAGATGCCGCTATTGCCCGCAGTATCTTTGCAGGCGCCGCCAACCGAGCCGATCTGGGTCTCCGGAAGCAGGTTCGTATTTCCTGCGAGCGGACCTGTATCGAAGGTGCAGATGCTGCTCATCTCGGTAGACTTCACTGGGTTGATAGCTGCCTTCGCCAAGTCGGTGAGCTCCCGAGCATGAAGCGTGACGCCAATAGTGAGCAGAATGGCGCCGATGCCAAGCGCGGCGATGCGACCGTATTTGCCAGGATCGATATAGGTCTTAATACTGCCGACGACGCCAATACCAATGAGGACAAGACCTGCGAGCATTAATAGGACATCGGGCTGCGCCTTGAAAAGCTCGCTGAGTAGTTCAGTCATGATTTCCCCTGTGACAGTAGAAAATCAGCTTAGCCTGAAGTCTGGTGGAACTCCAGCAAAACTTATGATCGGTAGAATTCGCTGCGTTTACGGCTATAGAAGACGTAGACAAACAGGCCGATAATCAGCCAGACGAAGAAGCGAACCCAGGTGATCGCGGGAAGTCCAGCCATGAGCAGGATGCAAAAGAGGGTACTCAGGATCGGGATAATGGGACCGAACGGTACGCGGAAGCCGCGATGACGCTTCGGATCTTTGGCGCGAAGGACAATGACGCCGATCGAGACAAGGACGAAGGCAAAGAGCGTGCCGATGTTCGACATCTCGGCAAAGGTGCCAACATCGAAGAGGCCCGAAGGAACGGCGACCAGGATTCCGGCAAACCACGTAGCGAATGCAGGAGTGCGATAGCGCGGATGGAGCTTCGAGAAGACGTCGGGAAGAAGCCTGTCGCGGCTCATAGCGAACCAGACGCGAGCCTGTCCAAGCTGGAAGACGAGGATAGAGCTGATCATCCCCACAATGGCACCTAACAGGACGACGAGCCGAACCCAGTGCAGTCGTCCTCCGCCAGGCTGGAGCGAGACACGCTTGAGGGCGTTGACGACGGGCGCTCCATCGCCTGCGACCGAGGCCCACGGAACCATTCCGGTGAGCACGGCAGCTACCCCGATGTAGAGAATGGTGCAGACGATCAGCGTGGCAATAATGCCGATTGGCACATCGCGGCGAGGGTTCTTGCACTCTTCCGAGGCGGTCGAGACGGAGTCGAAGCCGATATAGGTAAAGAAGATGATCGATCCACCAGCAAGAACGCCACTGAAGCCGTTCGGCGAGAACGGGTGATAGTTCGCCGGATGGATGAAGCTGATGCCGAAGAAGATGAAGACGAGGATAGCGACCGTCTTGACCAGCACCATGATGTTGTTGGTGCGCGCGGACTCGCGAATCCCTCGGACGAGAACGACGGTAAGGAGCAGCACAACGACGAAGGCAGGGAAGTCGAAGCCGAAGTGCCAGCCTGCGGGGAAGATGTCTTTACCGGCGAGATCCTGCAAGCCGAGGGGAAGATAGGCCGGCGAGAGCCACTTCGGATCAAGATGGATGTTGAGCCAATCGAGCAGGTCGACGATGTGCGCGGCAAAACCCACTGAGACGCTCATGTTGGAGAAGGCGTACTCGAGGATGAGGTCCCAGCCGATGATCCAGGCGATCAACTCGCCGAGAGTGGCGTAGGTGTAGGTGTACGCCGAGCCAGCGATGGGAATCATGCTGGCTAGTTCGGCATAGCAAAGCCCTGTAAGCGCGCAGACAATGGCGACCAGGACCAGCGATATGGCCAGCGCCGGGCCAGCACCGGGACGACCAGCAACAGCTCCGTGATGCAGGATGAGATCGATGATGGGCGAGGCTGCCCACGTGGCTGTCTTGGAAGGATTGCCGCCGATAGCCGTGCCGATGACCGTGAAGATGCCGGAGCCGATCACAGCACCAATGCCGAGGGCGGTGAGCGAGACGGGGCCCAGGGTTTTCTTGAGTGCGTGCTCCGGCCGCTCTGACTCAGCAATCAGTTTGTCGATCGATTTAGTTGCAAAGATCTGCCTGCCCAGTGCGCGTGCTCCTCAATGATTTTGGGAAGTGCTATGCGTACTATCGCTTACCGAGTGAAAAGGCACAACTATAAAGCGTTTACAGGCTAAGGTGAGAGGCTACAGCGAGACGCAGGTCCGCACGAAAGGCGCGACTGGTGTCTCGTCTTTCGTGCAGACCTTATATTTGGAGAGGTTTGTAGCACGGCATGAAAGCCATGCACTTCCTATCCTGACCGGATAACGGGAGCCCTTCGCGATCCCGTGGGAGTGGAAGGGCCCTGCCGGTCAGCGACTAGCGCTTGCTTGTTCCGCGAGCAGCCTTCTTGATCTTGGCCTTGTTTTCGCCGCGGGCTCCGGTACGTGCTGCCTTCGGTGGTGCTGCCTTGCGTGCGGCGCGCTTGATCTTCTTACGCTCGAGGGTATCGGTGATGCTCTTGGTGTTCGCCATGATGGGTTACAAACTTTCTAAAGAAAATAAACAAAGGATCTTGTTTTTGAGTTCTCGCTACAGACGTTCCAGCTGGGCGAACTTCTCCACCAGCTTCTTCACGCCGTGCTGTTGAAATTGTACTGTAATCTTCGCGTCATCCCCATCTCCTTCTCGCTGAAAGACGGTGCCCTCCCCATATTTCGGATGGCGGACACGAGAACCCTTCTTGAGACCGGTCTTTCCGGTCGGTTCGGGGATGGCGAGTTTGGGCCTTGAAATCTTCTGCCCCCGGGCTGCGAAGAAGCTGGCGATGTTGTCGATCGAGCCTGCAGAGGAGATTGATTTCGAGCCGGGAGCAATGCCAGTCGACGAAAACTTGTTGCCGGACGGCGCGCTGCCGGATGCGGTCTGGTCTTCATCTTCGTAGCTGTAGTGCCGGTCGCCAGCTTCGGCTCCGTCGCGGCCGTAGCGGTTTTTTTGAGGATAAGGAGTCGCATAAGAGGAGCCGGAGAACTGCGGACGGGCTGCGGGGCTGCCAAGATCTTCGATGAGGTGTGCTGGCACCTCTTCGAGGAAGCGGGAGGGAAGACTGGCCTCGGGCATGTCGGAGCCGTAACGGCGGCGATAGCGGGCGCGAGTGATGACGAGGGTATCCATGGCGCGGGTCATGCCGACGTAGCAGAGGCGGCGCTCTTCTTCGAGGCCGGTGGGATCGGTGAGGGTGCGGGAGTGGGGAAAGAGGCCTTCTTCCATGCCGGTCAGGAAGACGAGCGGGAACTCGAGACCCTTGGCGGCGTGGAGGGTCATCAGGGTGACGCGGGCGTCTTCGCTGTAGGAATCTGCGTCGGAGACGAGGGCGGCGTGATCGAGGAAGTCGGCAAGCGTTTCACCGCGTTCCTGAGCGTCCTGTGCGGCGTTGGCGAGTTCCTTGAGGTTCTCGATGCGGGAGAAGGCTTCTGGCGTGGCCTCTGCTTCCAGAGCGCGGATGTAGCCGCTGCGGTCGTTAAGGAACTTGATCAATTCAGGAAGGGTCGCGGCGTCGCCGGGTTTGCGGAACGCGGGTGCTGTGTCCATGAGGATCTCGGCGGCGCGCTCAGGAGTGGAGCGAGCGGAGTTCTTAAGAACTACGGGCGCGAAGGGATTGAAGCTGGTTGCATCGATGTCTTCGGCTACAAAGCCATGTGCAGCGTCGGAGTCCGTGGCGTTCTCGGGAGTGATGGTGGAGATTTCCTCGCTTGGACCGAAGTCGAAGCCGAAGTTGAAGCTGGTGTCAAAGGAGGCGTTGGCGTCATTTGCTGTGGTGACCGTCGCAAAGTCGTTCGGGTCGAAGTTCGTGTCATCGTCGGAAGCGTCTTCAGCTACGGCATCCAGAGGTGAGCCTGCGTCCTCGGCTAATTTCTCGGCGAAGTCAGGGCCGAGCATGGCGCGGGCATCGTTGATGAGGCGACGGAAGCCTTCAAGGGCGATGAGTGCGCGTTGCGGTAACAATTTGTCTTCGATGGCGCGGCCGATGGCGTCCCATGTGCTCATGCCGCTGGTGAGGGCCATGCGCTCTAGGGTTTCCATGGTGGTCTTGCCAATGCCGCGCGGTGGTGAGTTTACGGAGCGCGACAAGGCTATCGAGTCGTGGACGTTTTGGACCAGCTTGAGATAGCTGAGGATGTCTTTAACTTCCGCGCGGTCGTAGAAGGAGAAACCGCCGACCATGTGATATTTGACCTGGTAGCGGCGCAGGGCTTCTTCGACGAGCCGCGACTGCGAGTTGGTGCGGTAGAGGACGGCACAGCGAGGTTGGTCCTCTGTCTGGCCGGCTGCCCGGAGATATTTGTTGATGCGATCGGCGATGAAAAGCGCTTCATTCTCACCGTCGGGAGCCTCGTAGTAGCCGATGAGTGAGCCGCCTTCGCGGGTGGTGAAGAGGTTCTTGCCTTTGCGCTGGAGATTATGCGCAACGACGGCGGATGCGCCTTCGAGGATCATGGCCGTCGAGCGGTAGTTCTGCTCGAGGCGGATGACGCGGACCTCGGGAAAGTCTTTTTCGAACTCGAGGATGTTCTTGATGTCGGCGCCACGCCAGCTATAGATAGATTGGTCTTCGTCGCCGACGACACAGACGTTGTGATGGGTGCCGGCGAGGAGCTTCATGAGTTCGTACTGGGGCCGGTTGGTGTCCTGATACTCGTCGATCATGACGTACTGGTAGCGACGGTTGTACTTCTCGCGGACCTCGCCCGACGACTTGAGAAGGCGAACGGTTTCGAGGAGGAGGTCGTCGAAGTCGAGAGCGTTGGCCTTAAAGAGTTCTTTACGATAGATCTCGAAGATGTGGGCGATCTTCTCTTCGAGCGGATTGGTCGAGGCGAGGAAGTACTCCTGCGGGTCGATCATGTGATTCTTGGCCCAGGAGATGCGGCCTAGAGCAACGCGTGGCTTGAGTTGTTTGTCGTCGATAGCGAGGCGCTTAAGAGCCTGCTTGACTACGGCCTGCTGATCGGTCTCGTCGTAGATGGCGAAGCTCCTGGTGAGGCCAACACCGTTAATCTTCATGGCTTCAATATCGCGGCGGAGGACTCGGACGCAGAAGCTGTGGAAGGTGGAGAGCATGGGGCGGGCGAGCGAACTGTGGCCGAGGATCTTCTCGACACGCTCAGCCATCTCCTTCGCAGCTTTGTTGGTGAAGGTGACGGCGAGGATGGAGTCCGCGGGGACGCCGCGCTCCTCGATAAGGTAGGCGATGCGATGGGTGACAACGCGGGTCTTGCCCGAGCCTGCGCCTGCGAGAAGGAGGACAGGGCCGTCTACGGCCTGGATTCCCTCCTGTTGCTGCGGATTCATATTTTCAAGAAGATGATGCACTTGTGGTTAACGCCCCGGCTTCTATTTTATCGTCCTGCGCCGTAGCAGTTTGTGCCGTCTATCCACAGATTGGAAAAGCGGCAAAGATGCGATCGATACGATGACTGGATAGGAAAGCCGATGACGTTGAGCACGAGTATTGGGAAGCAAGATGGCGTAAATATTTTTGAATTGTTACATCTCAATAACAAGGATATTTTTGAAATCTTTCTGCTGAAATATGGAACCGCTGCAGAACGTATTGCGTAAGTCTTTTCAACGACGAGCTTCCTGAACCATGGCAGTGATTCCCGTCGAAATAATGAAGTATCGGGAGCTGTTATGAACATGAAGATCCGTAGCGCTGTTGCTGTTTCCGTGGCCCTGATCGGGCTGAGTGCGTCCACCGCTATGTATGCTGCTTCGACGAGCATGCCTGTGCCTGTGCATGCGATGTTTTCAAAGACCAAGACGATTACGGTAAACCTTCGCAATGACTCTGCCGTAGCTATGGAGTTGAAGGTTGGTGAGGACGTGTTGACGATTGAAGCTGGCAAGACCGTTGCAGTGAAGGTGCCGGTAGGCACGCGAATCACGGCAAACGCTGCAACCCCGATGCATTCGGCGGGTGATCTGGTGTCTCAAGTATCAAGTGAACTGAACGGCGCTACATTGGGAATCAAGTAGACCATCTGTGTCGTAGCGTTGACATATCAACCGGGCATCTTGTGCCGGACGTCGCTTGGGGAAGCGACGTCCGGCACAAGATGCCTACTTGCGATACTCGAGGGACGATTCAAATTTTGGAGCTAGTGAGCGACTGAGGCGCTCCCCTGGGGCAAGAGGTTTGCGATGCCGTCCCAAAGGGAGATGCGTGCGGTAATTGCGAAGGAAGCAGCTTCGGTTGCCTCATGCCATTTGATCGGATCGTCGCCGCAGAGTTGGCTCACCATGCGGAGCGCCATGGGTCCATGCTCTTCGCCATCTACCTCAATATGCCGCTCGATATACCAGCGCATGGTCGAAAGTTGGCCGCCAAGCATCTCATCCTGGTCGCGGAGGAAACCCCGAAACATGTCGGGTATAAGGTCTTCGCGGCCAAAGGTGAAGGCTGCAGCGATAGCGTGGAGCTTTCCTGCTTCGATGACGGAGAAGGTAGATTCGACGAAGCGACGCGCGGGCTCGGGCGCGTTACAGGCGCTTAGAGCGCGGGGCCACGATGTGCCGCGAACGATAGCGGCGAGGAAGCTGTCGATAGCGGAGGTGTCTGCGCCGCACTGCTGCATGGCCATGCGGTATAGCTCGAAGTGGCTAAGAGGCTGTCCTTCGAAGAGGTCGCTTTCTTCACCGAAGACAATCTCGTTGATGAGGCGGCGACTTTCGGCGAGGGCACTCGGACGCCATGGCACGTCGACGCAGGTGATGCCGCGCTGCAGGGTCTTAAGGAGGCACATGAAGTCCCATACCGCGAAGACGTGCGACTCCATGAAGGTGCGGAGATCGTCGATGCTGTCGAAACTGCGATAAAGGTGGTGCTGACCCAGTTGCTGGGTGAGCGGTAGGATTTGCTGTTCGAGGGCCTGTAACTGGGGCGATATCATCTAGTAACTCCGAGGGGTACACATTCTGCACACAGACAGACGCGGCGCAGATAGTCCCATGAATAGATGCCACTCTCATGACCGTCGGACCACTTGAAGCGGAGCGCATACTTGCCAACTGGCGTGATCTCAACAGGACGAGCGGGCGCTTCGTACAGGGGCAATAGTGTGATCGGCTGGGGCTTTGGGACCCCTGGTGCACGATCACTCTTTTCTCGCTCGTCGTGACAGGTAGCGCAGGGGCAGGCGTTGCGTAGCCATGCGAAGTTCCAGGCGCTCTTGTGGCCGTCGCGCCAGTCGATCTCCATGCCGGTGCCCTCGGTCTTGTGGACGCGGACCTTCTGCGGCGTCACAGCGTCGGTGGTAAGCTTCTGTTTCGACTCAAAGAGAGCGGCGCGCCTGGCCTCATTCTCGCTGACGATACGGATTCCTTCGTGACTCATAATGTTCCTTTACTTAGGGCTGCCGCCAGAAGAAATAACCGGCCATGACGCAGCCGGTGACGACGACAATGATGCGTAGGATGTTCGAGTTCATGCGGCGAGCATAATGTGCGCCAATGTAGCCGCCTGCCGCTGCGAAGACCATCGAGATGAGGCAGTAGTGCCAGAGGACGGCTCCGCTGACGATGAAGGTGAGGACGGCGCAGAGATTTGAGAGGCAGGCGGCGAGGACCTTCAATGAGTTGAGCTGGTGCATCTCTTCCACGCCGAAGAGCGCAAGGGCGCTCATGATGAGGAAGCCGGCGCCGGCGCCAAAATAGCCGATGTAGAAGCAGACGGGAAGCAAAATGCAGAAGAGCGGCAGGAGGGCCGGGGTCTTTTGCTTCTGTGGGTGCAAAGAGCGCGAACGGAGCCAAGTGGAGATAGGACCGCTGATCCCGAATAGCAGGGAGGCGCTGAGAAGCATCCACGGCAGGACGTGAAGGAAGGTGATTTGCTTCGTGCGGAGAAGGACGATTGCGCCGCTGACTCCACCCAGGATTGACGTAACGATGATGGTGGGGAGGAGGTCGCGGCGAAGGTCGTTGCGGAGCTTGGCTACCGAGGTGAGTTGGCCCGGCCAGAGCGCTACCGTGTTGGTGGCGTTCGCGGCGATCGGGAGGATGCCCATCGCCATCATGGCAGGAAATGAGACGAAGGAGCCTCCGCCAGCCATGGCGTTCATGACGCCAGCAATGAACGAGGCTGTGACCAGCCAGGCGAACTGCCACTGCGTGCTGAGAGCAAGATGCATGCTCACTTCATTGTAGTGGCTGCGGTGAAGGATGAAGAATTAGCGTGGATGATGCGGAATGGAAGGAACTAGAAGGATTAGCGCATCTTTGATCGCATTTGGTCGTGTCAACCGTGGTTAGCCGTTGGTGTAGGAAGTTCCGGTGTGGCAGCTATGAGTTGTTGGGTGTAAGGATTGGTGGGAGTGGCGCAGACTTGTTCCGTGGCGCCGATTTCAACGAGTTTGCCGTGATGGAGGACGGCTACCCGGTCGCACAAATAGCGGACGAGCGGCATCGAGTGCGAAATAAAGAGGTAGGTGAGGCCGAACTCGCCCTGTAGATTGCGGAGGAGATTGATCACTTGTGCTCCGACGCTGACGTCGAGGGCGCTTACCGGCTCGTCGAGGACGAGAAAGCTTGGACGCAGGGCGAGAGCGCGAGCGATGTTGATGCGCTGGCGCTGCCCACCACTGAACTCATGCGGGTAGCGGTCAAGCGCTGTGGACTCAAGGCCAACGGCGGTGAGGAGTTCGAGGAGGCGAGTTGGTTCAAAGTGCTCCTTGTGAATAGCAAAGGGCTCTGCGAGGATCTGTCGAACGCTCATGCGCGGGTTGAGTGCGGCGTAAGGGTCCTGAAAGACGATCTGCATCTGGCGGCGGAGGGTACGCATGCGGCGTGCGTTGGCAGTCAGAAGGTCCTCTCCGGCGAAGTGGATGGTGCCTGAGGTGGTCTCGATAAGGCGCAGGATCATGCGGGCGATCGTGCTTTTTCCGGAGCCTGACTCGCCCACAAGTCCGAGGGTTTCTCCTATGCGGATGTCGAATGAGACATTGTCTACGACACGGGTTATGCCGCGATCACCGTCGTATTCCTTCACAAGTTCGCGGACTTGAAGGAGGGTGTCTCCTGGTTGCTGCTCCGGCTGCATAGGCGGATAGTAGCATCCGCCACGGTGTTCCTCAGAGTGCCAGGACTACTCGAAGAATCCTTTACGGGCTTGCACGGCAAGCTTCTTGTCTTTCGCCTTCAGTTCAAGGCGATGGTAGCTATTAGGCGGAGTGTCCGGCGGTGGTGTGTAGCCCAACTCGTACTGAAGGCGAAGCTCCTGGGCGATCTGCGCATAGATCTGTCGCAGGCTCATGGTCCGGGAGACGGTAAATACGCGACCGCCTGTCGCTTCGGAGTACTTCTTCAACGCTTCGTCGCCCGCATTGATCGAGCCTCCCCGGATGCCGCTTCCCGGCGTGCCGGGGCCTTCCCATGCGGAGTAAAGGATGGAGTAGATCTGAACGTCTGCACGTTGAGCCTGCTCAATTGCATCCGCCAGCGTTTTGCGACTTCCATTGTCGCCACCATCACTGAGAATCACCATGGCTTTTCGTCCGGTCTCAGGAGCGAGAACTTTCTGCGAGACGGCAAAGACAGCGTCATTCAGCAGGGTCCCCCCCATTTTTGCTGGATTGGCATCAAGCTGTGAAAGCGCGAGATGAAGTGCGCTTGCGGAGTTCGTCATGCCTTTGAGCAGAGAGACGCTGGCATCAAATTGCACCAGCATGGCACGATCCTCTTTCCGTCCGAGCATCGTCTCGAAAAAGACATCACTTGCCAGCGACTCGTCCCCGATGAAGGTGCGCTGGCTTCCGCTTGTATCGACCATCAACGCAAGGGTTAGTGGGAGCTCCGATCCCTGTGAAAAGTAGCGGATCGGCTCTTCCTTTCCATCCTGCTTCAGCACGAAGTCATCCTTACTTAAACCGCCTGCCACTTCGCCGTCCTTACCTTTGACGACCGCGGAGATCGCGACCATACGGCTGGTCACCTTGAGCGTGGTCACTGGTTGCGGGGAGTTATCCGCATTCTGAGTTTGGAAGGCTGCGAGCACCTGTCCCCTTGCGGTCGCAAGGAAGAGTGTAAAGCCTAACGCAAGAATGGACTTGAGAACCATCTGCCCTCCTGAACGCCTCAAGGCTTCCCCTGCAACCAGGCTGTCTCAAGGACATTGTCTGGCGGCGCTGCCGAATTCTCGATAGCCGCATTATCCGCAACGGTACACAGTGTGTCTAGTCGAGTTTTGGGTGGATTCGATGAAAGCCGGTCTTCTCCTGGTAGGCACGAGCGAAAGCGGCGAGCCGGGCATCGGAGTACAGACCTCCCAGGAAGGTGATGCTGACGGGGGTGCCAGGGCCGCCGGCGTTCTGGAGTGCACCATCCTCGGTATTCTGCGGTTTCGGCGCATCGTCGCCTCGGATGCCGTTGGGGACGATGACAGCAGGGTGACCCGATAGATTTGTGGCGGTAAGCTGAGATCCGCCTGATGGGGTGACGATGACATCAAAGTTTACGAAGAGCGACGCCATGGAGTCGATGACGAGGGAGCGGGCACGCATGGCCTGAATGTAGTCCACCGCGGAGTAGAAGCGGGCCTTGCGGAAGGTATTGGGCCAATCGGAAGGCTGTTGCCCGGTGAGAAGCTTGTCGCGTCCAGAGAGCGTGAGTTCGTCGAAGGCGGCAGCGCCTTCTGCGGCGAGCAAGGGCGTTTGGTCACCGAAATGAAGTCCTTGCGGCAGCTCTGTCGGGATGAGACTCACCCCCATCTGGCGCAGGCTGTCCAGCGCCGCGTTGGCGTACTTGCGGTCATAGGCATCGCGAACTGCACTGTCTTGCTGACGACGCAATCGTTGCTGGGCCTCGTCGAGAGCTTTGCCGGTGAGCGTCTCCGAGGGAGGTTTTTGCTCGTTGGCTTCGGGAGCATCGAAGGCAGATTTGAGATAGCCGACACGTAGCTGCTTCCACTCGAACTCTGCGTTCCAGTTGAAGGCTGCGGGCTTGACGGATCGGTCGTGGCTGTCGGGTCCGTGGATCGCTGAAAGCACGAGAGCGCAGTCCTCTACGGAGCGGCAGATTGGGCCGATCTTATCCATGGTCCAACTAAGGGCCATAGCTCCCGTGCGAGGTACAAAGCCGAAGGTGGGACGCAGGCCGGTGACGCCGCAGCGGGTCGATGGAGACGAGATGGAGCCGAGGGTTTCTGTGCCGATGGCGAATCCAACACACCCCGCTGAGACAGCGCTGGCGCTTCCTGCGGATGATCCGCTGGAACCCTGATGCGGATTCCACGGATTGCGGGTGCGGCCGCCGAACCAGAGATCGCCCTGTGCGAGGGCTCCCATGGAGAGCTTGGCAAGGAGGATGGCTCCGGCATCGTCAAGGCGCTGAACGACCGTCGCATCCGTGTCGAAGGTCTGGTGCTCGAAGCCAGCGGCTCCCCAGGTCGTTGGATACCCTTTGACGGCGAGCAGATCCTTGCCACCCCAGGGAATGCCGTGGAGCGGACCACGGTAAACGCCTGCGGCTATGCTGGCGTCGGCTGCGGCGGCCTGCTTGAGCGCGCGGTCTTCGGTGAGGGTAATGACGAAGTGGAGACGCGGATCGTACTTCTTAAGGCGGGCGAGATACATCTTTGTCAAGGCCAGGGAGGTGACCTTGCGGGTCTTGAGGAGCTCTGCGAGTTCGCGGATGGTGGCAAAGGCGAGGGTGTCGGAGTCGCCTGCCAGACCTGCCGAGACAGACGCGATCAGCTTCGCGACGTCAGGTGCCGAGCTTATCTTTTGCGGCTTGGTGACTGTATCGAGCACCATGCCAGCGGGGACTGGATCAAAGACAAAGGCTGGTGCGGTGGCGTTTTGAAGGTGTAGCGTGCGTATAACTGCGATGGAGTCCCGCTGCTGCGTGAGTCCATCCAGCATCATCTGTTTTTGCTCGGCCGTGATGGTGATATCGGCAATGGCAGCAGCCGCGTCAATCATCTCGGCGGTGATGATGGGTAAGAGCTCTTTTACCCCTGGCGCCGGGCTTTGTGCTTGTGCTGCAAGGGTAAAGAGCGCTCCCGGCAGAAGGGTCTGGCCAAGACCAATGGCAGAGCATACGGCAAGAAAGCGCCGGCGGTCGGGCGCAGGGAGCATCAGGTTTTCACTCATCGCAGCATTATTGCATCTGTCTGCCTCCGCAGAAGCAGAGACGAAACACGGATTGAACTGCGATACTCGTAGTCGCTTACAAAGCAGTCTCAGCGATACATTCAAAGTTCCAGGTTGGAGTCTTTTATGTCGAAACACCTTCGCTCGTTTCATCGTCTTGGCGCAGCGCTTTGCGTCTTGTTTGCAGCGACACTTCCAGGCAACGCTCAGGTCAGTGCGACTGCGCCAATCCGTGTCGCGATTGTCGGGCTGGTCCACGGCCATATTCAAGGATTTCTGGGAGCATTGCAGACCAACTCCAACGCGACGCTGGTGGGCATCGTCGAGCCCGATACTGCTCTGTCGCAGAAGTATGCAGGGAAGTACCACCTCGATGCGAAGCTCTTCTACACGGACTTGGACAAGATGCTGGTGCAACAACATCCCGATGCGGTTCTGGTCTACACGACGATCAAGGACCATCGGAAGGTAATCGAAGCGGCGGCAAAGCATGGGATCTCGTCGATGGTGGAGAAGCCCCTTTCGACGACGATGGAGGATGCGCTCGCAATTCGGGCAGCGGCGCGTCAGTACCATGTGCAGGTGCTCACGAACTATGAGACGACCTGGTATGCAAGCAATGCTGAGGCGTTAAGTGAGATTGCGAACGGGAAGCTAGGCGAGGTTAGAAAGGTCGTTGTGCACGACGGACATGAAGGCCCGAAGGAGATCGGCGTCGGACCGGAGTGGCTGCCCTGGCTGACCGATCCGGTCCAGAATGGAGCAGGAGCGCTGTTCGATTTCGGTTGCTATGGAGCCGATCTGATGACAGTGATGATGCATGGTGCCGCCCCGCTCAGTGTTACTGCCAGCGGCCAGACGGATAAGCCAGATATCTATCCGCATGTCGAGGATGACGCGACGGCAATCCTGCGCTATCCGAAGACGCAGGCGGTGTTGATGCCTTCGTGGACGTGGAGCTTTGCGCGCAAGGACATGGAGGTCTACGGGGTCAATGGTATGGCGATCACCGTGGCGTTGGATCATCTGCGGGTGCGCTACAAGGGCGAGAAGGCGGAGTCAGAGATTACGGCACCTCCACTGCCCGCAAATCGGAAGGATTCGCTTGATTATCTAGCGGCGGTGTTGCGTGGGCAGATCAAGCCAGATGGCGATCTTTCGGCGCTCGATACGAATATGGTGGTGATGCAGATTCTCACTGCAGCACGAGAATCTATGAAGACCGGACGGACAGTGGAGTTGAAAGCGTTGCCGCAGTAAAGAGAAGAGGTGCATACCGTCTGGGTATGCACCTCTTTGTATGAATCAGGGGAATTTAGATGTCAAGGTTCTTGACGTCTAGAGCGTTCTCCTCGATGAACTTGCGTCGACTCTCGACATCTTCACCCATGAGTGTCGTAAAGATCTCTTCGCAGGCTGCAATGTCTTCGAGCTTGACCTGCATGAGGGTGCGGCGTTCCGGGTCCATCGTCGTATCCCAGAGCTGTGGGGCGGTCATCTCGCCCAGGCCCTTGTAGCGCTGGACCTGATACTCCTTGCGGCCCTGCTCGATCACGTAATCGAAGACCTCGCGGGGCGTCTTCTTCTCGACAGGGTCTTGGTTAATCTTGCTGGAGCGCTTCGCCGGCTTGGCCTCGGCTACGGTGCCGGGTGCCTGGGCATCCACGGCGACACCCTCTTCCGAGGCTACCTCTTCGGCCTCGTCCAGGGCTTCCTGGCTTACGGCAGCGGCAGTCTTCGGGGCGTATGAGATGGTGAAGGGAGCCTGAAGCTGATCCTTGACCTGTGCGTACTTGCCGAGGAGCTGACGGGATTCAGCTGCATTGGCGAGCGCCCAGTCGATCTTGCGGACGGCTCCCTGCGAGTCCGTGAAGGAGACGGACCACGTCTGATGCTCCTCATCGTAGACAGGCTCGCCTACCGCGCGGAACTGGTACTCCTTGACGAGCGCTTCGAGCCGCGTCTGCATGACGGCGAGCTTCTCGGGTGATTGGAAGTCGGTGCGATGGGCGGGGTCCTTACCCTCGTGCGAAAAGATCTCGGTGAAGGCGAGCAGGGCTTCGTCATTGCGGAGGCGCTTGCCGACCTTGTCGATGTAGCTCAGATAGTCATTAAGCTGACCCATGAAGGTGGTGAGTTCGGCACCTTGAAGCTGTGTCTTATTAGGCCCGTAAGTCAGGATCATGCCATCGGATGCGCGTTTGACCATGACATCGACGTACTCGCGCTCATCCTTGATGTACTGCTCGAACTTGCCTTTCTTGATGCGAAAGAGCGGTGGCTGGGCGATGTAGACGTGACCGCGCTTGATCAACTCCGTCATGTGGCGGAAGAAGAAAGTGAGCAGCAGTGTACGGATGTGCGAACCGTCCACATCGGCATCGGTCATGAGGATCAGCTTGCCGTAGCGTAACTTGGTGGCGTCGAAGTCGTCCTTGCCGATTCCGCAGCCAAGGGCTGTGATCATCGCTCGAATTTCTTCGTGACCGAGCATTTTGTCGTAACGAGCCTTCTCGACATTGAGGATCTTTCCCTTAAGAGGAAGAATGGCTTGAAAGCGGCGATCGCGGCCCTGCTTAGCAGTGCCTCCGGCGGACTCGCCCTCGACAAGGTAGAGCTCACAGCGGTCGGGCTGGCGTTCGGAGCAGTCGGCCAGCTTGCCGGGCAGACCGCCACCATCGAGGGCTCCCTTGCGACGTGTGAGGTCGCGGGCCTTGCGGGCTGCTTCACGGGCGCGAGCGGCGTCGATCGCTTTATTGATGATCTTCTTGGCGACTTGAGGATTCTGCTCGAGGAAGCCGCCAAGGCGCTCGTTCACGAAGGCCTGGACTGTTCCGGCGATGTCGGAGTTGAGCTTGCCCTTGGTCTGGCCTTCGAACTGGGGCTGCGAGAGCTTGACGCTGATGACGACGACAAGACCTTCGCGAACGTCATCGCCTGAAAGGTTTTCCTTGACGTCTTTGAAGAGACCCAGGGATTGACCGGCCGCGTTGATGGTGCGGGTCAACGCCGTCTTAAATCCGGAGAGATGGGTGCCGCCGTCGACGGTGTTGATGTTGTTGGCGAACGTGAAGACGGTCTCAGAGTAGGCGTCGTTGTACTGAAGGGCGATTTCCATCGCGACATTATCGCGCTCGGCCTCCATGTAGATCGGCTTCTCGTGAAGGACGGCCTTGCCCTTGTTGATGTGCTTGATGAACTCGGCGATGCCGCCTGCGTACTTGAACTCCTGATGCTTGCTGTCGCCGGTTTTGGGATCGGTGGTGCGCTCGTCGGTCAGGTGAATCTCAAGGCCCTTGTTGAGGAAGGCGAGTTCGCGCAGTCGCTGCGCCAGGGTGTCGTAGTTGAACTCGGTGACAGTAAAAATCGATTTGTCGGGGAGGAAGTGGACCTTGGTGCCCTTGCGCTTGCTTGGACCCATCTTTCGCAGGAGGCTGATGGGAGCACCCTTGCTGTAGTCCTGCTCCCACGCGAATTCATCGCGCCAGATTTCGACGTCAAACTCTTCCGAGAGGGCATTGACGCAGCTGACGCCGACGCCGTGAAGTCCGCCGGAGACCTTGTAGTTGGAGGCGTCGAACTTGCCGCCGGCATGCAGCATGGTCAAGACGACCTGCACAGCAGGCATCTTCTCGCCGTTGATGATCTTGTCGTCAACCGGGATCCCACGACCGTCGTCCACTACGGTGATGGAGTTGTCGACGTGAATGGTGACGTCGATGCGGGTTGCATGACCACCAAGAGCCTCGTCGACGGAGTTATCGACGACTTCATAGACGAGGTGATGGAGACCTTGCTCGCCAGTCGAACCGATGTACATCGCGGGACGCAGGCGCACGGCTGCGAGACCTTCGAGGACCGTAATGTTTTCGGCCGAGTAGCCGCCGCCCTCTTTTTTGGGACTTGCGGTATCAGGTTGAAGATCCAAAAGAGCGGTGTCCGTTGGGACTGCGGTCGTTGCCATCAAAACTCCGTGCGGCACTGCCTGATGAGGAGATATTCAGGCGGAACCCGCCAGCTTGTAATTGACGTCGAACTCTTGTCGATTCAACAGCTTGCAGGAATTATTGCCGGTAATTTTCTGATCTGATTATAGCACGCTAGGGGGCTATTTGGCGGCTTTCAGGACGATGTGCCGGTTGCACGCCGCCCGTGCGAATGGTGTCTGTGCCATCAGCTTCGTGCTCAATCTCAAGGCGCTAACTCGCCCGGAACAGGAGTTCGAGCACGGGTTACTTGCTGTAATGTTACTCTCATGACGTTATTTTCTCGCAGATCGCTATGACCGAAGTAATCGCCACGCGTCACGTTGGGCAAGGACATCTAAAGCCTCTCGACGGAGTGCGCGGTGTGGCGATCCTGATGGTGATTTGCTCGCACGCGTTCACGGCGAACTTTGAAAGTGGGGGAGTTGCGGTTCGGTTCCTCGGGAACTTGCTCGGTTACGGGCTTTTTGGCGTCGATCTTTTCTTCGTCCTGTCCGGATTTTTGATTACCGGCATTCTGGTCGACTCTGTGAGCGATGAGGGTTATTTCTCCAAGTTCTATGCGCGGCGGGTTCTACGCATCTTTCCTCTCTATTACGGAGTACTGCTTGCGCTCTTCGTGTTAACGCCGCTCCTACGACTCCAGTGGCATGGCATGGGATGGTTGCTGCTGGGCTACCTGCAGAATTTTCGCCCGCAACTCATCATGACCTTCAGCCCTGGTGCGGGGGTTAGTCTAAATCACTTCTGGTCCTTGGCAATTGAGGAGCAGTTCTACCTGGTTTGGCCTGCGCTGGTCTTCCTGATTCGTGACCGCCGTACGTTGCTATGGACGACGCTTGGCGGGGCTACAGTCGCGTTGCTCCTGCGATTGGCGCTCTTCCATATGGGTTTCTCGCAGGACGCGATTCATGTGAATACCTTGGCGCGTGCCGATTCGCTGCTGCTCGGCGGAACCTTTGCGTTGCTGTATCGATCGCGTTACTGGGACCGCGTAATGAGGATGGCTCCCTTAGGTTTTCTGGTCACGATGGCGATCCTGGTTGTATCAATCTTCCGCTTTGGAGGAGAATTTACGCCCGGGGCTGTCTTCTCTCATGCGATGAGCTTCTGGATCAATGGGCCTCGGTACACCGTGCTGGCCGTATGTTCTGCTTGCCTGCTGGCTTGGTCGTTGCGTCCGGAATCAGCTTGTAAATGGCTCTTCGAGCAGAAGTGGCTCCGGTTCTTTGGCAAGTACAGCTATGGCATCTATGTGCTGCACATGATTGTGCTTGGGCCGATGGTTATCAGGCTGCGAGCAGTCCTGCTCCAGGTGACGCATAGCAAATTGCTGGCTGTCATCGGAGCTGGTTTCCTGTGGCTGACATTGGCGGTGAGCGCAGCTTATCTTTGCTTTCACCTCTATGAGAAGCCCTTTCTCCGCCTGAAACGGTACTTTGATTACAAGCCGCGGTCTGGAAAAGAAGCTTCCGTCGAGAGATCTGCCGGAATAACGGCATAACTCTGGTAAACTCATAAGGTTGTTGCAACATAGTCTTTTCCTGTCAGGAACACCATGCCTAAGTTGAAGACACACAGCGGCGCAGCCAAGCGCTTCCATAAGACTGGCACCGGCAAATTTAAGCGCGGCCAGTCGAAGATGCGCCACATTCTTACCTCAAAGGCGACCAAAACCAAGCGAAAGCTGGGCGGGTCGGCGATGGTATCGGATGCGGATCATCACAAGGTTGCCCGCATGCTGCCGTACGCCTGAGTTTCAGGTTGAGTGGTAGTAGAAGAGTTTTTCGAGTCGAGCCGTCTGAGAAGGCAATGGGCCAGAAACGCGTTTAGGCCCCTGGGTAGCACTGCTGCCCACCGAGACTTGAAGTTGCATAGCGAGTGAAGAGGCCACCTTACTTACCTCCAGCCGCTGAAACGATGTACGCAAAAGGAGATGTACGATGCCCCGTGTAAAACGGAGTACTAAACGGAACGATCGGCGCAAAAAGATCCTCAAGCGCGCGAGTGGTTATTTCCTCACCAAGTCCAAGCTGTACCAGGCAGCGCAGGAAGCCGTCGAGCGCGGCCTGATGTTTGCCTATACAGGTCGCAAGCAGAAGAAGCGTCAGTTCCGCTCACTGTGGATCGTCCGTATCGGAGCTGCTTCACGTCTGCACGGAATGAGCTACTCAACCTTCATCAATGGCTTGAAGCGCGCGGGCAATCCGCTCGACCGCAAGATCCTTGCGGATATCGCGGCGAACGACACTGCGGGCTTCGCAGCGTTGATCGCCCAAGCTAAGGCTGCTCCTGCAACGGTCTCAAAGACTGTCGCAACTCATGCTGCGTAGTTTCATCCTGTCAATCTAGAGCGATAGAGGCGTGGCCATTGGCTGCGCCTTTACTGTTTTTACCTTTCAAGCACGTTGATCACGTATTCTTATCTATATGTCTGAACTGAGCTCTGACCCAGGATCAACCCCGACTGCGTCGGCTTCCTTTGAGTCCTGGGGACGTTACCCCACTTATTCTGCAAAAATCATTCCAATCAACTGGCAAAATGACTTTCCAGGCGTAATTGCCGGTGTGCACGACGGTGCTCTACCCGTTGGCATGGGCCGCAGCTATGGCGACGTCTGCCTGTTGAAAGATGGCAACCTTCTGCTGACAACCGGAATGAATCGGTTGCTCAACTTCGATTCTGAAACAGGAGTTCTGACTGCGGAGGCTGGTGCTACGCTTGCGCAGATATTGGACTTCTCTGTACCGCGTGGTTTTTTTCTTCCTGTCTCGCCCGGGACCAAGTACGTCACGCTGGGCGGAGCGATCGCTAATGACATTCACGGAAAGAACCATCATGTTGCTGGGGCTTTCGGCTCGCACGTGACTGAGTTTGAACTGGTGCGGTCTGATGGGACGCGCAAGATCTGCTCGCCGACCGAAAACCTTGATTATTACGCGGCAACCATCGGCGGACTTGGCCTGACCGGTGTGATCACATGGGCAAAGCTGCGGATGAAGCCGATCGTCTCGCGCATGATTGACTACGAGGGAATTCAATTCCACGGAATCGACGAGTTTCTGGACCTGACGAAACAGAGCGAGAAGATTGAGTACACGGTTAGTTGGATCGACTGTGCCTCGACGGGTAAGAACTTTGCACGTGGCGTCTTTATGCAGGGTGATCACTCCAAGGTGCCTGCCGAACTAAAGCAATCGCCTGAGCCAAAGCTGGTGTTCCCGTTCGATGCTCCCGGATTTGCGCTAAATCATACGACAGTGAGCATGTTCAATACGGCCTTCTTTCACAAGCAGGTGAAGCCGCGCGTGACCGCTCTGCAGGACTACGAACCGTTCTTCTATCCACTCGACAAGGTTCTGCATTGGAATCGGCTTTATGGCCGGAACGGGTTACTGCAATTCCAGTACGCGATTCCGTGGGAGAGCGCACGCGAGGGCACGATCGCGATACTAAAGGAGGTCGCGAAGTCTGGGCTTGCGTCATTTTTGGCGGTCTTGAAAGCATTCGGCGACGTGCCCTCGCCCGGCATGATGAGCTTTCCGCAACCCGGCATCACGCTTGCCTTGGACTTCCCAATCAAGGCGGATAAGAGCTTTCCGCTGTTTGAGCGCCTTGCGGACATGACGCGTGACTTTGGTGGCAAACTGTACCCAGCCAAGGATGCGGCAATGACTGCCGCGCAGTTTCAGGCGTTTTATCCTCAGTGGGAGCAGTTTGCCCGCTACCGCGACCCCCTGCTTACCTCCAGCTTCTGGGAGCGCGTCACCGGAGATCGACCGACATTATGAGCACTTCGCCCGCCAGCACGACCGCGCTACAGACTTCAACCGGCCCACAAAAGATCCTCGTACTTGGCGCGACCTCGGGAATTGCCGAGGCGACCTGCCGTATCTGGGCGAAGCAGGGAGCACGCCTGTTCCTTGTAGCTCGCAATGGGGACAAGCTTGCGGCTGTAGCCGCAGACCTGAAGACCCGCGGCGCCAGCTATGTCGACACAGCGGTTGCCGATCTAGACGACACGACACAGCATCCCACGCTGCTGGCACATGCGATTAATTCGCTGACCGGAATGGATGTAGCATACCTGGCACACGGAGTTCTCGGAGAGCAGCCCCAGGCAGAGCAGGATTTTGGGCATGCTGCGCAGATTCTCCACACCAACTTCATCGCTCCTGTCTCTCTGCTGACCTGGCTGGCGAACTACTGTGTGCAGCGTCACGCCGGGGTACTGGCAGTTATCTCCTCGGTTGCGGGCGATCGTGGTCGCAAGTCGAACTATCTATATGGCTCGTCGAAGGCGGGGCTATCGGCGTTTCTGGGCGGCCTGCGCAATCGCGTAGACCGCGAGGGTGTGACCGTGCTGACGATCAAGCCGGGCCCTGTAAAGACGGCGATGACTGCAGGAATGAAGGGTTCGGAGAAGTTTGCCGATGTGGACAAGGTTGCGCAGACGATTGTCGCAGCTATCGACAAGCGGCGCGACTCGCTTTATGTGCCATTCCAATGGCAACCGATCATGTTCATTATTCGGAACATCCCCGAAAGCATCTTCAAAAAGCTCAACCTCTGAGAGGGTGAGCTTTTTTACTATTGCTGCTGTTGAGCTACTTGCTGTTGCAGACGGGTCGGCGGCGGTGGTGGCTCAGGGATTTGCGTGGCCTTTTCAACCAGTGTGGACCAATCCTCCGGGACGGGAAGTTCCTTGTCGAGCGAGGGCGTTCCTTCGCTTGGCGTGACGCGGACGGCAACAGTGAGATCGCTGCTGGCTCGGCCGCGAAACATGCCGTGGGTTGGTGGAACATCGTCATAGTCGCGGCCGATGGCGGTGCGAATATGGCGGTCGCCTGCAACGAGCAGGTTCGTCGGATCGAAGCCGACCCAGCCGAGCTGCGGGATGAGCGCCTCAATCCATGCGTGGGTTGCGGAGTTCACAGAGCGATCCTGATGGCGGTCGCCATGGTAGAGATAACCACTGACGTAGCGGCAGGGAATATGCAGCTTGGACCGCACCAGCGTGATCATGATGTGGGCGAAGTCCTGGCAGACACCCTTCCGACTGGTGAGTGCGACGTCGATGGGAGAGTCAACCTTCGTTGACTTGGGCTTGTAATCGAAGTAGTTATAAATCTGCTCGTTGAGCTGGTGGAGCACCATCAAAGGATCGTCGCGGCGTCGGACGTCCAGATGTTTCGCCAAATCGTCTAGAGCCTGGGTGGGCCTGGCGAACTCGCTGGGAAAGAGCATCTCCCAATAGTCCCCCTGCTCAACCATGGCGTCGAGTTCAGCCCAGGCATCGGGTGCAAGGAAGGACGGGATCTCATTCGATGGCTGCATGTCGACGAGCGACTCAGCCACGATGACGAGTTGGCCATGCTGATTGGGAATGTCGAAGTGATGGACCTGGTTGGCGAGATGGTCGCGATAGCTGAAGACACGACAACGCGGGCTGACGGATAGATGGAAGGTCAGGCAGCGTTGATTTTGGTCGCTACGCGGGTGCATGCGCGTCTCCATCATGCTCTCGCTTACCGGGTTGCTATAGAGGAACTTGGTAAGATGCCGGATTGAGTAGTACATCGTCTTTATTCTCCCACTCTGCGTTGCAGCCTAGGTTCGGTCTGTTAGATAGATGGCCAATGAAAGAGCCAACCGATTCGCCAGCGTTCCTGCTGATGCCATACGATCGCCGACAGTATCAGGGCGACGATGCTTGGTAAGCATAGCTGGAGCCAAAGCTCGTGCGTATGCGCGATCCGCAGAATCAACTCACGGGTCGCGCCCTGGGCGAAGGAACTCAAGAGAAAGATGCCGAGCGATGCTTTGCCGAGCCAGATCCACATGTCGGCAAAGCGAGTCCCGTCGAGAGATCTTGCGAGCAGCAGCAGGCCTGCGGTGCCGGTAAATCCAAGTATGACTGCAAGCCGGTGATGCAGACCGCCCAAATAAGTGCCACTTCCGCTATGGAGGATGACATCCATCTGCACGGCAAAGATCAGGAGAGCACCTGCGGCAGCCGCCCAGGCAGGAAGAAGTTCTAATTTCAAGATCATGCGACCAATGGCCATGCCCGCAGCAAGGTAGCAGAACTCATGAACCGTCTTGTAGAAGACGGATAGGCCATATTTTCTGACGACAAGCGCTGCTGCTAATGCGATGCCAAGCCGGATCCATTTTGGGGTCCTGAATGTGCAAAGTGCGAGGAGCTGGCAACAGAAGAGAACGGGTAGGAACCAGCTCAACTCTCCATCGACGAGATTGACGAGGAAAGCCTTCCACTCAAAGGGGTGATATCCGATTTTGAAGTGCGAGATGAGAGGCTCGATCGAAGCGCTCACAACCACCCAGAGAACGTAGGGGTACAGGATGGTCTTGGATCTATCGAGAATGAAGTTTGCCGGTCCACGACGTTGAAGACTACCCGTAAGAAAAAGGCCAGCCACGAAGAAAAATATGGGCATATGGAAGCTGTAGATAAAAAGATCAAAGAGATGCATGGAGCGCCCTGTCCACCACCTGCGGTGGTACATACCCTGGGCTGTGTGGCCGAACACGACCAGCGTGATCGCGAGACCTTTGACAATGTCGACGATGGTCGAACGCACTGGAGCGGTGATCGGCTCTAGTGGCGGTGTCAGGACACGTTCCATTATCTAGCCCGCCAACGCTGCTTGGATGGAGTAGTCAACGTAGAGTTCGTAGATCATATTGTGGATCTCGCTGCATTGCGACTGGATGTTGCGCAGGTAGGCCACAACGTCGCCGTTGAGGATTTCGTCGACGCTTGAGTAGCTGAGAGAGGCTTGTAGACGACCGCCTAAGCGACGCAGCGGTTCCGCGCGACTCTTGTCCGCTTCGCCGTGGATCGCTTCGAGCGCTTGCTGAAGGCTGTCGATCGAGAAGCGAAGGGAATGCGGAAACTCCGGATCAAGCAGCAGGAACTCGAGAATCTGCTCAGGGGTAAGGTCAGCAGTATAGACCTTACAGTAGGCTTCAAATGCTGTTGCGGAGCGGAGAAGGCCCATCCAGCCGAGGTATTCGTTGGCTTCAGGCACTTTGTCCGGCTGGCTCCAAAGATCTTCGTGATAGGCCTCAAGAAGCAAGGCAGTCGCCGAAGCACGTTCAATGTAGCGGCCTATCTGGATGAACTGCCAGCCTTCGCCATGGCTCATGGTGGAGTCGGTGACGCCCTGAAACTGGTGGACGGCTTCCATGACCTGCTGGAGGAATTCAGCCTGCAATTCATTGCCAGCCGTGAATGCTTCAATCCGTACCTCGGGGCGTGTAACGCGAAGGAAGAGTCGATTGAGGCGATGCCACTGCTCAGTTGAAATCTGCTCACGGACGTGACGTGCGTTCTCGCGCGCACTGATGATGCAGGAGATGATGGAGCTCTTGATCTCCGTGTCAAAGGTGAGCGTACGGGTAAGCGCGTACGGATCACCGGCCCATTCGACATCCTTGGGTTTCCCCAGGGCTGTGAGGACGCGCTGCCAACGCCGTTCGGCGTTCGTGGCGCTCTCATCGAGCATGAGGTTCAGATTGACCTCAAGCAGACGCGTCGCATGCTCCGCACGCTCTAAGGAGCGGCTCATCCAGTAAAGACTATCGGCAACACGGCTTAGCATCGGTATCTTCTTTCTACTCGCTGAGAACCCAGGTGTCTTTGCTGCCGCCGCCTTGAGATGAGTTGACGACGAGGGAGCCTTGCTTGAGGGCTACACGCGTCAATCCGCCGGGCACGATGGTGACCTTATCGCCGTAGAGGACGTAGGGGCGAAGGTCGACGTGGCGTGGTTGGAGTTCGTCGCCGATGAGGCATGGTGCTCGGGAGAAGGAGATGGTTGGTTGGGCGATGTAGTTTCGCGGATCGGCCTCAATCTTGAGGGCAAACTCTGCGCGCTCCGCCTTGGTCGATTGCGGACCGATGAGCATGCCGTAGCCGCCGCTTTCGCCGACGGCTTTGACGACCAGTTTGTCGAGATTGGCGAGAACGTGTGCACGTTCCTTTGGCCGTGTGAGCAGGAAGGTCTCAACGTTCTGGAGGATTGGCTCCTCGGTGAGGTAGTAGCGGATGATGTCGGGAACGTAGGCGTAGAGCGCTTTGTCGTCCGCGACGCCGGTTCCGAAGGCGTTTGCGAGGGTGACATTTCCGGCGCGATAGGCGTTGAATAACCCTGCTGCACCGAGAATGGAGTCGCCTCGGAACGAGAGCGGGTCGATGAAGTCGTCGTCGACGCGGCGATAGATGACGTCGACGCGACGCAGACCGCTGGTCGTGCGCATGTAGACGATGTTGTCGTGGGTGACGAGGTCGCGGCCCTCGACCAGTTCGATGCCCATCTGACGTGCGAGATAGGCGTGCTCGTAATAAGCGGAGTTGAAGACGCCTGGCGAGAGCAGGACAATGTTTGGTTCTGGGCGGCCTTCGGGAGCGAGCGAGCGCAGCGTCCCGAGGAGAAGCTGGGTATACTGCTCGATCGGGCGAACCTTGTAGCTGCGGAAGAGTTGCGGGAAGATCCGCTTCATAACGCGGCGATTGGTCAGCATGTAGCTGACACCGCTCGGTACCCGCAGATTGTCTTCCAGGACGACAAACTCGCCATTCTCAAGGCGGATGAGGTCGGTTCCGCAGACGGCGATGTAGACGTTGCGCGGAACCTGCAGGCCGAGCATCTGACGCCGGAACTGCTTGCAGCTATAGACGATCTCGCGCGGCACGATGCCATCAGCAAGGATTCGACCCTCGTTGTAGATGTCCTTGAGGAAGAGATTGAGGGCGGTTATGCGCTGTGTGAGGCCACGCTCGACCTTTTCCCATTCGGCAGCCGTGATGATGCGCGGGAGCATGTCGTAGGGAAAGATCTGCTCAGTGCCTTCGTTGCGGCCATAGACCGTGAAGGTAATGCCCTGATTGAGGAAGCTTAGATCGGCTGCCTGTTTGCGCCGCTGTAGTTCGTCGCCGGGAAGCGACGTGAAGTGTTCGAGCAGCGGGCCATAATGCTCGTGAAGTTCGCCCGGTCCGGAGAACATCTCGTCGTAGGCGTGGTCCAGCAGATAGTTCTTCAGGGATGCGAGATCGAGCTGTTTTGCCTGGGCTGTTTGCATGGAGAAGTTTTGAGTATAGCGGGACAGTCCGGCGGTTCCAAACGCAATCGGTCAACTTCTTCAGGAGCAAGGTCGGTAATCAGGCTTGGATCGGCGTTCCATCCTTGCTGAAGTAGCTGAGTTGGCGGCGATAGCAGCGCTGTTGATCGAGGTCAAAGGCGATGCAGGAGTCGAAGGGTTTGGAGTAGACGTGGAGGCTGATGCAGCCTGTGTTGCCGGTATTCTCGATCTGGTGAATGGTCTGCAGCTTGTCCACGGTGACCATTCCGGTGCCTTCAGCACAGACAATCGAGCCGAGGCGATCGATCTGGAGCTCGGTTGCGCCGCCTAGACAGTCGATGTTGACGACGTTCTGGTTCTCCGGCGCATTGCAGCTTGCGTGGCTGAATTCGTGGGTTGTTACTTCGCCCTGAGCAACGGTCATCCAGCCGAGTTGGCCATTATGCGTATGAATTGCGGTCTTCTGTCCGGGCGACCAGCAGATGGTCATAACCTCGAAGAGGTCGTCGCGATAGATGAGATTGCGGGTGTAGAAGCTGTCGCGCCACCAGACATAATCCTGCAAGGCCTCGGCACGGACAGGCATTGCGGCCATGTATGCGGCAATCTTGTCCTTTGTGATGAGGTCGCGTTCCAACTCTTTGAGGCCGGCAATGAAATTGCCGATTCCGGTTTGAAGCGGATGCGTCTGGGTTGCATTAGCCATTAAACGCAATTTTACGCCTCGGTCTGTTGAGTCCAGGAGCAAACGCGGCTTCGAGCCTATAGCAGGCGAGAAGAAATAATGTCTCCGATTCCAACCGTGGGTGCTTCGGTGGTGAGAGCGTATGCCTTTCGGAGGTTTTCGGTTGGTATCCACCCCCCCGTACCTTAAGTACGAAAGTCTTCAAAACAGAAGAGTTAGGTGTGTACCAGGTACGGTACAGGTACGCACCGGTATGGCGAACAGTGACGCTCCGGGACGGCGATATTCCTATTTTGGGGGTCGCTGGGCTATGTTCCTGTCAAGCTTGTCATGCATCGAATGGAGAAAGACAGAGGAGGCGGGATGGTGAAGTTGGTGTTGCGAGTGGCGGGTGCCGGTGTGATGGCGGTGGGGTTGCTGCTTCCTTTCGCTTGTGCGGCGGCTGCCGAGACGGTTACGGCCCTGCCTAAGCTGGACACCACGCGGGCGATGGGAGCCTGGTACGAGATAGCGCGCATTCCGCGTAACCCGGAGAAGAAGTGCACGAGTGATGCGATGGTGCTGTATGCTCCGGGTGACAAGCCGAACCGCTTCTCCATGGTAACTTCGTGCCAGATCAAGGCGGGCAGTTCGGACGCATGGAACGCGACGATTACGCTGGACAAGACCGGCGACGGAAAGCTTAAGCTGAGCTACATCTGGCCGTTTTCGTCGAAGTACTGGGTGCTTGCCGAGGACCCGGCAGGGCAATGGACGTTGATTGGCAGTCCGAACCACAAGACGCTGTGGGTGCTGTCGCGAACGGCAGCAATGGCTCCGGAGGTGCTTGCGGCGGTTGAGGCAAAGGCTACGGCGCAGGGCTTCGACACGAATAAGTTGGTGCTGGTGCCGCAGCGACATGGCGCAGACGCTCCAATCATCAGCGGAGGCAATTGAGGCACGACCGGCGACTATACTTACGACACCGGTCCACCCAATCCCACTGACGGGTACGCATCACGATGCTTGGTTACAGTCGCTCTCGCAGGCCGTCCTGGTTACTCGTTTTCCTAGTCGTTCCTGCCGTCATCTCCCAGGCGCAATCCCCCGATCCGGCTCCGAAGAAGCAGCTTCCTGCGGACCAGCGTGCCTTCAAGGCAGCGCGTGCGACTGTCGATCCGGAGGCGCGGCTCGCGGCGATGCGCGCGTTTGTGAAGGACTACCCAAAGAGCGAGAGTGAAGGCCGTGTCGAGGGCATGATCCTGACGGTGCTGATCGAAAACTTTCCGGAGCGCACGGCGGAGATCGAAGCTCAGGCGAAGCTGCAGGTAAAAAAGGGCGGAACAGGCAACGCGCTCGAGAGACAGGAAGCATATATCGCTTTTCAACTAGCCGAGGGCGGCAAAGCTGGAGTTGCGCTGCCGCTCGCGGAGAAGCTTGCAAGAGAGGCTGTGCAGAGCCTGTCCGAACCAGTCTTTGACAAAGAAATGGTTGCGGATTACGTCAAGTACAAGATTCCCGCGCCGAAGCCAGCAGAGTTGCATACGCAGTTCGCCAACGCCCGCGCAGATGCGCTTGCCGTACTGGCCGATGTTTATCTGCGGGAGGGCAAGCAGAACGAGGCGGCCCCACTCATCACGGAGGCCTATGGGCTCGATCCGCTGGTGGACGATGTGAATTCGCAGCGAGGGCGACTGGCGGTGCTTCAGCATGATGATGCGCTTGCACTGAACTCCTTTGAGCGAGCGCAGTTGCTTGGAGCGCTGAAGCCAGCAGACCATGAAACGATGATGGAGCTTTATCGCAAGAGCCACGGCAGCGATGCGGACTTTATGGCGGCGATGGATGAGCGGTATGCACAGCTTTTCCCGGCGACCTTTACGCCAGCCAAGCCGAAGGCCGTTGCGAACGGACATACCGTCCTGCTGGAGTTGTTTACCGGTTCAGCCTGTGAGCCCTGCGTTGGGGGCGATCTGGCGGTCGAGGGGCTTCTCAAGGCGTATCCCCGCAGTGAAATCGTGGCACTGGCGTTCGATCAGCACATACCCGATCCTGACCCGCTTACCAATCCTGACTCGGTGGCGCGGGCGAACCTCTACGACGTGACCCACACGCCGAGCTATGTGATCGACGGTAAGCCGCAGGCGCTCTATGGAGGAAATCGCGAAGGTAGTAAGGAACTTTATGACGGTCTGGCGAAGGCGATTGATGAGGACGCAGTAACTGCTACGGGAGTGCAGTTGAAGCTCTCGGCTACGGAGGCTTCTGAAGGACTGGTTCAGGCGCATGCAGTGGTGACGTTGCCCAGTCTGGCGGACCTTCGCGCTTCGTTGACGGCGAAGCCTGTCGCCTCTGCGCCTGCCACCGGTGACAAGACGGCGAAGCTCGCGACCCCGGCAGCGCCCGTGGCTGTGACGACGGTTGAGCCTCACCTGATTGTGAATTTTGCGTTGGTCGAGGATGACATCCGCTATAGCGGTGAGAACGGGATTCGGTTCCATCGGATGGTTGTGCGGAGCCTGGCGAAGCCGGCGGATTCGGGGTTTTCGGTTGATCCGGCCGCAAGCGCGAGTCTCGATGCGTCGTTTGATCCTGCAGCTATCAGTAAGGCGCTGACGGTGTACCTCGATGGCTACGAAGAGAAGAACGATCGCTTCGGCAAGGTAAAGTTTCTGACGAAGGATATGACGATGCAGCCGGACCACCTGATGATTGCGGCGTGGGTGCAGGACGCGGTGACGCACCAGGTTCTGCAGACGGCGTTGATCCCTGTGAGCGGCAGCACGATGAAGGAAGGCGAGTGATGCGGACGTTGTTCGTTGTGGGAGGGTTGCTTGTGGCTGCGGCAGCACAGGCGAGTGCTGCGCCGAAGGCTCCGGTGCAGTGGCATGTGAAGGCTGCTCCAAAGACGGTGAAGCCGGGGGCGAAGTTCAACGTGACGATCACGGGTGTGCTCGATCCCGGGTGGCATCTTTATGCGCTGGAGGAGCCGCAGGGTGGTCCTGTGGCAACTGAGGTGGCGCTGACGGAGGGTGATGCGGCGGACTTGATCCGTGTAGAAGAGGCGAAGCCGCGCGTGTTGCCGGACCCGTTGTTTCAGCAACCTACGGGATATTTTGAGGGGAGTGCCGACTTTACGCTGCATCTGCAGGCTGCGAAGGAGGCAAGCGCCACGAGTGGCCTGCGGATTCTTGTGAAGTATCAATCGTGCAATGATCGAGTCTGCCTGCCTCCGCATACGGACACGATCACGGTGCCGTTTACGATCGCTCGTTAGGACAGCAGGAACAGAACGTGCTGGCAAGGTGTCGTTTGTTTGTCACCATGAGATTCTGAAAACTTCGGAGTACGTCCAAGAAGCATAAGGGTCATGTGGAGAACATATGAAATGGGTTTTGAAGCTGGCGGCGTTAGCCTTCGTCGTCTTTGTTGTTCTACAGTTTGTTCGTCCGACCTTGAAGAACCCTCCGGTTACGGCGGAGATCCAGGCGCCGGTTGCGGTGAAGGCAATCCTCAGGAAGGACTGCTATAGCTGCCACTCGAATGAGACAAAGCTGCCGTGGTTCGACCAGGTGGTTCCGGCGTACTGGCTGGTGGCGCACGACGTGAAGACGGCGCGGATGCACCTCAATTTCTCGGAGATCGGGAAGCTGCCGCCCGAGGCGCAGCGGGCGATGCTGTTCGAAGCGGTGAACCAGGTGCAACTTGGAGCGATGCCGCTGCCGAGCTATCGGCATGTGCATCCCGAGTCGACGGTGACGCCGGAGGAGTTGGTAGTGCTACGGACATATCTCGATCCGTTTGGTGCTGCACCGAAGCAGGATGCGGCGCTTACGGCTGCGAGTGATGCACAGTTTCACGCGTGGACGAGCGCGAGCACGCCGACGATGGGCGTGCATCCTGCGCTGAATGGGTTGGCGTTCTTTCCGGACTATAAGAACTGGAAAGAGATCAGCACGACGGATCGCGGGGACAACCACACGATGCGGGTGATCACAGGGAATGACATTGCAATCAAGGCGATCGAGGAGAAGAAGGTGCAGCCGTGGCCGGATGGTGCAGCGTTCGCCAAGATAGCGTGGGACAAGGTTGCGGATGAGAACGGCGTGGTGCATGCCGGGTCGTTCAAGCAGGTTGAGTTCATGGTGAAGGACAAAGCGAAGTATGCCTCAACTGCTGGCTGGGGCTGGGGACGATGGAAGGGTATGGACCTGAAGCCGTATGGCAAGGATGAGAAATTTGCGGGCGAGTGCGTAAGCTGCCACAAGCCGGTCGCGGACAACGACTACGTGTACACGAAGCCTGTGGCGCGGGATGGGCAGGTGTCACGATGAGAAATTTTGTGACGAGTTTTGGAGTGTTGCTGCTTAGCTGCGCTGTGGGATGTACGCACAAGCCAGCGAGTTCAGAGCTGTTCAACGAGACGGCGGTGATTCCGAGTGGAGCGCCGATTCAGCCGCTGCAGTGGCGGGTCATCTCTTCGAGCATCGATGCGCCACATCAGACGATGTCGACGCTCTTTGGGAACGATGCGGCTATCGATAGCGCGCGGACTGCGGGGCATACTGCGTATCCTGCGGGCGCTGTGCTGGCGATGGTGACGTGGAACCAGCGGGAGGATGAGCACTGGTTTGGCGGGCGGATTCCGAAGGAGTTCCAGTCGATGGAGATTGTGCGGGTAACTGCGGGAGCGGACGGGAAGGCCGTTGCGACGTATGAGGAGTTGCAGGGGCCTTCGCTGCAGAGGGTGTCTGCGGCAGGGGATGCGCGGATGGACTACATCCTTGGACAGCGGGCTTCGGTGATGCCGTAGCTTGATGAGGCTAAAGGAAAATGGCTGGACGCTTGAAGCGTCCAGCCATTTTATTTGTGAAGCGGAAGTTACTCGAGGGTGGAGCCGCCACGTGTGCCCTTGGGGCGACGGTTTGCCTGGAGGACCTTCTTGCGCATGCGGAGCGACTTCGGGGTCACCTCGACGAGTTCGTCGTCGGCGATGAACTCGATGGACTGTTCGAGGGTGAGAATCTTGAAGGGAACGAGGCGAATGGCGTCGTCCGAACCTGAGGCGCGCATGTTGGTGAGTTTCTTCTCGCGGACGGCGTTGACGTCGAGGTCGTTGTCGCGGGAGTGCTCGCCAACGAGCATGCCTTCATACACCTCAATGCCATCGCCGATAAAGAGGGTGCCGCGCTCCTGCACGCCGTCAAGCGCGTAGGTTGTCGTGGTGCCCTGGCGATCGGAGATAAGGGCGCCGGAGGGACGCTGGGGAATCTCGCCCTGGTACGGGAGGTATTCACCGGCAATCGAGTTCATGACGATGGTGCCGCGGGTCTCGGTGAGCATCTCGTTGCGGAGACCGATGAGGCCGCGCGACGGGACTTTGAACTCCATGCGGACGCGGCCTGAGCCGTGATTCGCCATCTTGACCATTTCGCCTTTTCTTGGTCCCAGGCGCTCGATGACGGTACCGACGAAGTTCTCGGGGACGTCGATGCTGAGGATTTCGGAGGGCTCCATGAGAGCTCCGTCGACGCGCTTGGTGACGATGGTTGGGCGGGAGACCATCATCTCGAAGCCTTCGCGGCGCATCATTTCGATGAGCACGGAGAGCTGGAGTTCGCCACGACCGAGGACCTTGAAGTTATCCGGGGTGCCGGTGTCTTCGACGCGAATCGAGACGTTGGTGAGCAGCTCCTTTTCGAGACGCTCCTTGATGTTGCGGGAGGTGACGAGCTTGCCTTCGCGGCCGGCGAAGGGGCCATTGTTGACCGAGAAGACGATGGCGATGGTGGGCTCGTCAATCTTGATCGGGGGCAGCGGCTTGGGGTCGATGAGAGCGCAGAAGCTCTCGCCGATGGTGATGCCGGGGATGCCTGCGATGGCGACAATGTCCCCGACCTCGGTCTCGGTGATGTCTTCGCGCTTAAGGCCATGGAAGGTGAAGAGCTTCGTGATCTTGACGGGCAGCATGGTGCCGTCGATCTTGGCGAGGTTGATTTCCTGGCCGATCTTGAGCGTGCCATTGAAGACGCGGGCGATGGCGAGGCGACCAAGGTAGTCGGAGTAATCGAGGTTGGTAACGAGGACCTGGAGGTCACCGTCGGGGGTACCGGGGGCAGCGGGGATGGTCTTGAAGATCAGCTCGAAGAGGGGCTGGAGGTCGGTGCCGGGGACGGCGAGGTCCATGGTGGCGGTGCCAGCTTTGCCGTTGGTGTAGATGACCGGGAAGTCCAGGATGGACTCGTCGGCGTCGAGATCGATGAACAGGTCATAGACCTCGTTCAGGACCTCCTGGCAGCGGGCGTCGGGGCGATCAATCTTGTTGATGACGATGATCGGGGTGAGCTTGGCTTCGAGGGCCTTTGAGAGGACGTAGCGGGTCTGGGGCAGGGGACCTTCGGATGCGTCGACGAGGAGGACTACACCGTCGACCATCTTGAGAGCGCGCTCTACTTCGCCGCCGAAGTCGGCGTGGCCCGGGGTGTCGACGATGTTGATCTTGGAGTCGTGGTACTGAATCGCCGTGTTCTTGGCGAGAATGGTGATGCCGCGCTCTTTTTCGAGGTCGTTCGAGTCCATCACGCGCTCGGCCACAGCTTCGTTCGAGCGGAAGGTGCCGGACTGGCGGAGCATGGCGTCGACGAGGGTCGTTTTGCCGTGGTCAACGTGGGCGATGATGGCGATGTTGCGGATAGCTTGGGCGGTCGTCTGGGTACTCACTTCGGGTGTACGTCCTGTTCTATAGAGGGCTGAAACTAAATTGGGCGCTTGGGGTTGTTGCCGGGGGGAAAATGCGCGTCGCTTTTAGTTTACCGCAGATGGGCCTGGGCTGGCTCCGGCGGCTATTAATGGACGGCGAATGTGGCGGGTGGAACAGACAACCGCAGATCCTTCGACTTCGCTCAGGATGACAACATCCTGTCCGTAAAAAACGAAAGGGCTGCCAGATAGGCAGCCCTTTTGTGACGACAGGTGCAGATTACTTCTGGGCGGTGGCGAAGCGCTTGTTGATCTCATCCCAGTTGACGGTGTTCCACCAGGCTGCGAGGTAGTCGGGACGCTTGTTCTGATACTTGAGGTAGTAGGCGTGCTCCCAGACGTCGTTGCCGAGGATGGGATAGTGGCCATGGGAGATGGGATTGTCCTGATTGGCGGTGGTTTCGATCTTCAGCTTGCCGTCTGCGAAGACGAGCCAACCCCAACCTGCGCCGAACTGCTTGGCAGTGGTTTCGTTAAAGGTCTTCTTGAAGGTCTCGAAGTCACCGAAGTCGGCCTTGATCTGCTCGGCGATGTTGCCGGTAGGCTCACCGCCGCCGCCTGGCTTCATGATCTGCCAGAACATGGTGTGGTTGACGTGGCCGCCGCCGTTGTTCTGGACGACCTTGCGGACGTCCTCAGGGATGCTGGCGAGGTCTTTGACGAGCTCTTCGGGGGTCTTCTTGCCGAGGTCGGGGTACTTCTCGACTGCGCCATTCAGGTTGGTGACGTAGGTCTGGTGGTGCTTGTCGTGGTGAAGCTTCATGGTTGCTTCATCGATGTAGGGCTCAAGCGCCGCGTAGTCATACGGAAGTGCGGGAAGTTCAAAGGCCATTTGTGTATCTCCTGTGCTTCACAAGTCATTTCAGGCTGTCTATCGGGGCGGAATGCCTCGGTTGCTGATGTCTTCTTTCGATGCCAGTCAGGCTCGAAGTGATGCAGATGGTGATGCTGCGGAGATCTGCAGCATTGCGGCCCTCCAGATGATAGCGCAACGAGGTAACGGGTATCCTGCAAGGTATTACGGGGCCTGGAGGACATGATGACGATGATTCATCGGGACGCTGGCAACAGGCGGACGTTCCTTGCTCGTGGCGGCTTGCTGGTTGCAGGTGGGGTGCTGGCGGGTACACCTGCTTCTCTGATGGCTGCGGAGTTGGGTGCGCTCGAGGTTGCTTCGGCTGGGTCGATGGCGGCAATTCTGAACGGGCCGATCAAAGCGGCGATTGCGTCTGCGCTTAAGCTTGACCTGCATGCCCATGCGCAGGGAGCCGATGCTGTGGCTAAATCGCTGGTCGATGGAAGCCTTCTGGCCGACGTATTTATCCCGATCACGGCTGGACCGATGTTGAGCGTGATGCGGGCCGGGAAGGCGGAGGTCGCGCAGCCGATTGCGCGGACGGAGATGGTGATTACCTACAGCCCGAAGAGTCGGTTTGTGGCACGGTTCGAGGCCGCAGCGAAGGGGAAGGATGACTGGTGGAAGATTCTGCAGGAGCCGGGGCTGCGATTTGCCCGTGCGAATCCGGCGGGCGATCCCGGAGGGCGGAATATTATCTTCACGATGATGCTGGCGGCGAAGAAGTATGGTCAGCCGGATCTTGTGGAGAAGGTTCTTGGCGCGACGCCGAACCCGGAGCAGGTTGGGGCAGGGGGAAATACACAGTCAAAGCTGCTGAGCGGCGATCTGGACGCTAGTTCTTCGTACAAGACTGGACCAGGGCCGGCGCATCTGCCGTATGTTGTGCTGCCGAACGACGTGAACCTGAGTGGCGGTAGGGTACACGCGGATCATCCGGATGTAAGCCTCACTATAGATGGGCATACGTACTATCCGGAGCCTCTGGTCTTCTATGCGGCGGTGCTGAAGGACGCGGCAAATCGGCCGGGGGCGGTTGCCTTTGCGGAGTGGTTGAAAGGTGAGGCAGCACAGAGTTTGTTTCGGCAGTCGCAGTTTGATCCAACGGGCGATGCGGCTGTGCTGCGAGGCTAAGGAAAAAAGACTAATTCGCCTCCTGCGATGGGCTGCAAGAGGCGACTTCGATGGGTGGCAGGAGGCTAGAAGGCGAACTGGAGGGACGTGGAGATGGTGCGGGGAGAGCCGAGGTGGGCTACGTTGCTGCTGGCGTTCGTGCCTGTGATGTCGCCGGCCGCGATGGTGGAGTAGTAGTGGACGTCGGTGATGTTGTTCGAGGTGAAGCGGAGGGTGGCCAGACGGCTGAAGATCGGGTGGGAGTAGCGGAAGCCTAGATCGTAGATGTTGTAGCCGGTGGTGGTGTGGAGGTTTTCGTCATCCTGCGGACGGCCTCCAACGAATTGCCAGTCGCCGGTGATGCTCAGATTGGCGATGCGGGGTACGCGGAATTCGCTAAGCAGGTTTGACTTGTAGGCTGGAATGCCGACGAAGCGCTTTCCATCCGTGGCGGCGATACCGGTGTTGTTAAGGCGGGCGTTGAGGGCGGTAAAGCCGCCATCGATCAGGAGGCGGTGGAAGAGGGTGCCTTGTCCTGAGATCTCGGCGCCGAAGTTAACCTGCTGGCCGACGATCTCGAAGATGTTCTGCTTTACGTTGACGGCGACCGTCTCGGCAAAGGGGCGCTCCAGTCGGAAGAGGGCGGCAGTGATGTTGATCGGCCGCGCTGACGATTTGAAGCCGAACTCCCACTCCTTGCTGCGGTAGGGAGCTAGAGCCTGGTTCGCGTTGACAAGGTTGGTGCTGCCGGGTGCGATGTCTCCTTGCTGGAGGCTGCTGGCGTAGGTGCCGTAGATGGTTGTCGCGGCGGTGGGCTTGTAGATGACGCTTGCGGAGGGGCTGATGCCGTTCTTGTTTGAGCCGCCGGTGCGCGCAGTGGTGGTGTTGTTGTCGACGCCGATCCAATCCTGGCTGGCGGCGAGGCGGACGGCGAAACCTTTGGGGAGGTAGATCAGATCGCCGAGATTGAAGCCCTGCTGGTGGACTACCGCCGACTTGTATAAGCCGCGGTTTTTGGGGAGACCTGTGAGTGGGGACCCGAAGACGAGGGGGTTGGCGATGTTTGCCTTGCCGAGCGTAACGGTGGCGGTGGAGGGCGTGGTGTAGCTGTACTGATTGAAGCGGTAGCCTTCACTGGCGGCGACGATGTCCTGTCGGATGCCCCATTTTGCGTAGGTGCCGGTGATGTAGCCGAGGTCGCTCTCGACACCGAAACGTGGCGCAAAGCCGACGGCGAGCGTAGAGGTGTAGTCACCGGTGTTGTTGGTGAGATTGTTGACGGGTGTATCGATGAAGCGGTCGAGGCGCTGGGCGAGACCGCCGGCCATGGCGTGCCAGTTCGGAGAGAAGTCGTGGAGCAGGCGGGCACCGGTGCTCTGGGTGGTGAGATTGACGCCCGCGTAGGCCTGACCGAAGCCGATGCGGGTTGGATCGGGTGCGCCAGGCAGGAGCAGGGTGCGTTTGGGGCGCTGGACGGTGGAGGTGGTGTCGGTCGCATCGGGACCGTAGGTGAACCAGCCAGGGTAGCCGCGCTGGACGATGTCGTAGGCACTGTAATGAGCGTCGATGGTGGTGTGGTCGGTGGGGCGAAGGTCAAAGGCGAACTCGCCGAGACGGCGGCGGAGGCGGCTCTGGTCGACGTAGGCGGTGCCGTCGCCGAAGAGCAGGTTGGTGCGGTAGCCGAAGATCTTGTGCGGTCCGAGGCGTCCACCGGCGTCGCCGTAGACGGTACCGATGGAGGTGCTGTCCTGCTCGAAGTAAAGATTGGCGGTGGGGGCTTCGGTGGGGCGCTTGAGGACGAAGTCGAACATGCCGGAGGGGTTAGCCGGGCCGTACATGGCGGCACCGAGGCCGTTTTCTACCTGAAGCTCCTGATACTGCTCCATGGGGTTCGCGCCGGTGATGGCGATGGCCATACCGTCCATGCGGGTATTTTGCGCGATGCTGCCCTGGATGCCGCGAGTGGAGGGGCGGAGTATCTCGTCTCCCTGCTGCTCAGTAAAAGAGACCAGCGGGAGGTACTGGATAGCGTCGCGGAGGTTCTTGACCTGGGTGTTCGCGATCTGCTCGGCAGGCATCACGGTGATGGTGTACGGCTGATTGACGATGGGCGAGGTGCCGAGGACACCAGGGTTGACCCTGTTGACGTAGTAGCCGTTGGCAGGCGTGCCGGAGAGGCCGCCTACGACGGTGATGGAAGTATTTTCCCCGGCCAGAGTGAGCGAGAGGTCTTGTGTGGCGGTCTGTCCTGACACGACGATCAAGGCGGGAATGGTTAGGGTTGCGAAGCCGTTTTTGCTTGCTTCGAGGCGATAGGTTCCCGGATTGACGGTTGGGAAGACGTAGACGCCGGTCTGGTTGGTGGTGGTCTGGAGGGCGATGCTGCTTGCGGGGCCGGTGAGGGTGACGACTGCGCCGCTAACGACGGATTGGTCGGGATCTTTGATCGTTCCGCTTACCTGCACCGATTGGCCGAAGATTGGCAGAGCTATCAGAAGGAGAGTGGCGAGGCAGAACGAGAGACTGGAGAGCTTTCTAATGCGAGGAGAGAAAGTGGTGGCGTAACGAGACATCGGGCTCCTGAAGCTTGGAAGGACTCCCGGTCTCGTCACACGTTCTGAGGAGGACCTAGCTGTGGCAGCTGAAGGAGTGGTGTATTCGATAAGATGAGCGGTTTCGTGGGGCCGCTGGCGTCTAGGACCTGCGTCGGAACACGAGTGCCCAATTACTGAATTTATACGAATCGAAACGTGTGGTCAAAGGATCGGACGTAACGTGGCGATGCAAAGGGCTGTACTTTGTGGTTTCGACCTGAATTGGGCGTGACGGCAGGGGATTCGTCTCGCATTTACAGTGCGTTCTCCCGCGCCAACGGGTTTTGATTTCTAATACCGACAATGAGCGATCTTGCTGCTTCGTACCGTTGGCTGGATGATGATGGACCCGCTTTTGGGTCGCCTGGCCTGCCTCCTCGATGGACCTCGAGTCGGAAGGACGCCATTATTACGGCGTATGCCGCTTCGAGCAGGATCTGGTACACCGTCTCGCACGGGACGCTGAATGAGATCTACTATCCGACGATTGATCGGCCGCAGATCCGTGACATGGAGCTGCTGTTCACGGATGGCGAGACCTTCTTTCACGAAGAGAAGCGGGACTTCGACTACGACTTTCAGTACATCAATCCGGATGCGTTGGCCGTGCGAGTGGCTGGCGGCGACCGCGAGGGGCGTTACAGGGTTACGAAGGAGTTCATCAGCGACCCGCACCATCCGGTGATGCTGATGAATGTGAAGGTTACGGGCGATGAGGCTGTGTTATCGCGACTGAAGTGCTACGCTCTGCTGGCACCACACCTGAACGGCGGCGGGGCGGGAAATTCGGCCCGGTCGATCGAGATTGCAGGTCAGCGAGCGATCCTGGCGTGGAAGGGTGACACCTCGCTCGCTATCGGTGCGGATTGCGGCTTTACGCGATCATCCTGCGGGTATGTGGGGACGAGCGATGGGTTTCAGGACCTATCGAGCGACATGAAGATGGACTGGCACTTTGGCCAGGCGCTGGACGGCAACATCGCCGTAGTGGGCGAGATCGACGTTGCGAGCAATCGGGAGTTTACGATCGCAATCGCGCTCGGGGACGGTCATCACGCGGCGCTTGCGGGAATGATGCAGACGCTCTCGACTCCCTACGACGTGCATGTGAAGCGCTTCCTGCTGCAGTGGACGCGTGCGGGTGGCCCGGATCATCTTGCTCCGGCGGCGATGGATGGTGGCACACTGATGAGGATCAGTGAAAACGTGCTGCTGGCGCATGAGGATAAGACGTATTCGGGTGCGTTTATTGCTTCGGCGTCGATACCATGGGGCGCATCGAAGGGCGACGACGATCTGGGTGGGTATCACCTGGTGTGGACTCGGGATATGGTGCAAACAGCGACGGCGCTGCTGGCTTGTGGACGGACGGATACGGCTCGGCGGGCGCTGGTCTACCTGGCGTGTACACAGCGGCCCGACGGGAGCTTTGCGCAGAACTTCTGGATCGACGGAACGCCGTACTGGACTGGAATCCAGTTGGACGAGGTGGCATTTCCGATCATCCTGGCATGGCGTTTGTGGAAGCTGGATGGATTGGGGAACTTTGATGTTGTTCCCTTTGTGGAGGCTGCGGCGGCGTTCCTGGTGCGGTTTGCTCCGGTGACGCAGCAGGAACGCTGGGAGGAGAATGCTGGTTACTCGCCCTCGACGCTGGCTGCGGTCATCTCGGGGCTGATCTGCGCGGCGGACATTGCGCGAGGTCATGGTTCGGTGGAACTGGCGAGCTTTCTTGAGACCTATGCGGACTGGATTGAAGCCAATCTTGACCAGTGGACGACGACGGATGACGGCGTTCTGCTCGAGGGCGTGAAGCGGCACTATATGCGGATCCGTCCCCCAAATACGGGAGAGCCGTTCCACAACCCGAAGATTCCTGTTGGGAATATCCATCTTTCAAACCGTGGGCCGGACGAGCAGTACGACTTCGAGGCGCGCGAGGTGATTGACGCGGGCTTCCTGGAACTGGTGCGGTACGGGATTCGTCGTGCGGATAACCCGTTGATTGTCGACTCACTGAAGGTGGTCGACCACTGCCTGAAGATCGAGACGCCGTTTGGACCTGCATGGCGACGGTATAACCATGATGGCTATGGGCAGCGAAAGGACGGCGGTCCGTTCGAGGGATGGGGCCAAGGTCGTGCGTGGCCGCTGCTTGGCGGTGAGCGAGCACATTACGAACTGGCGGCCGGGGGCGATGTGAAGCCGTTCATCGACGCGTTTGAGAAGTTCAGCTCGGTCGGTGGTATGTTGCCGGAGCAGGTGTGGGACTATGAGGACCTGCCTTCCGAGGGAATGTACTTCGGCAAGTCGGCAGGCTCGGCCCAGCCGCTGGTCTGGGCTCACTCGGAGTATCTGAAGCTGCTGCGGTCGACGGTGGATGGACAGGTATTTGACCGGATTTCGGCGGTGGAAGATCGGTACAGCCGGCCGGTACATGAGCGGGATTTCCACAGCCTGCTGGAGATCTACCAGACCTCGCGCCCGGTGAGCGAGCTGGCGGCTGGCCTGATGCTGCGGATTATGGATCCGAAGCCTTTCCGAGTGGTCTATACCTTCGATGACTGGCAGACGACGCTCCACGCGGAGTCGAAGGCTGTCGGCTATCCGGGATCTTTTGCGGACATCTTTACAACCCCGGAGCAGACGGGGACCATCGTGTTTACTTTGCAGTGGACCGGGGACGATCAATGGCTTGGCCGCAATGTTGAGGTCACCCTGGTCAGCCCTGATTCTCAACCCGCGGGGTGAGGTGCAGGTTTCCAACTGCGTCTCGCTAGTACACTGTGACGAGCGTCACGATGACTTGATCTAGAAACCATGAGCCGACGAGTATGGACCGTCGCGGAACTTAGAGGAAACGAATGAGCGATCAGCAGCAGGAACTCGACCAGTTATCTATCAATACACTCCGCTTTCTCGCCGTCGACCAGGTCGAAAAGGCAAAGAATGGCCATCCCGGCGCCCCGTTAGGCTGCGCGCCGATTGCGTACCTGCTTTTCCACAAGTTTATGAAGCACGATCCAAAGGATCCCAAGTGGTCGGATCGGGACCGGTTTGTGCTTTCGAATGGCCACGCTTCGGCACTGCTGTACGGCGTGCTGCACCTTTCGGGATATGACCTGCCGATGTCGCAGTTGGAGCAGTTCCGCGAGTGGGGTTCGCACACGCCGGGGCATCCGGAGTATGGCGAGACGCCTGGCGTTGAGGTTACGACCGGCCCGCTTGGACAAGGTTTCGCCGAGGCTGTTGGCCTGGCGATCGCGGAGAAGCACCTCGCGGCGGTCTACAACCACGAGAATCACACGCCGGTCGACCACCACACTTATGTCCTTTGCGGCGATGGCGACCTGATGGAAGGCATCTCGCACGAATCCTCCTCGCTGGCTGGAACGTTGAAGCTGGGCAAGCTGATCGTGCTGTATGACGACAACCTCATTTCACTCGATGGGCCGACGGAACTCTCGTTTACCGAAGATGTGAAGAAGCGGTTTGAGGCCTACCACTGGCACGTCCAGGAGGTTGCGGACGGCAACGATCTCGAGGCGTTGACGCATGCGATCCAGGCGGCGAAGGCCGAGACGACGCGCCCGTCGCTGATCAAGGTACGGACGGTGATCGGCTACGGCAGCCCAAAGGCTGGGACGAAGGGTGTCCACGGCGAAGCGCTTGGACCGGAAGCGACCAAGGCTACGAAGCGCAACCTGAACTGGCCTGAGGACAAGAGCTTCTACGTGCCGGAGGAGGCGGGCAAGAACTGGGGCTCGCTGGTTGAAAAGGGCAAGACAGCTCATGCCGAGTGGCAGAAGAAGTATGAGGAGTACTCGAAGGCCTACCCGGAGAAGGCTGCTGAATTCGACCGTCGCACGGCGATGAAGCTGGCCGATGGCTGGGAGAAGAAGCTGCCGGTATTTCCAACGGATAAGCCGATCGCTACCCGCAACGCAGGCCAGGTTGTCATGAACGCGATCGCGGATGTTGTGCCTGAGTTGTTTGGCGGTGCGGCCGACCTCACCAGTTCGACGAAGACGATCTTCGCCAAGTCGGAGAACTTCCATCTTGATCCGAAGGGCCGGAACGTTTTCTTCGGCGTGCGCGAGTTCGGCATGATGGCGGCTGTGAATGGGATCGCGGCGCACGGCGGCTTGATTCCGTTTGGTTCGACCTTCTTCACCTTCTCGGACTACTGCCGTTCGGCGCTACGCATGGGCGCTCTGCAGTCGTCGCATTCGCTCTACATCTTTACGCATGATTCGATTGGCCTTGGCGCTGATGGTCCGACCCACCAGCCTGTGGAGCACCTGATGGCTCTGCGCGCGATTCCGCAGCTTACGGACTTCCGTCCAGCGGATGCGAACGAGGCCGCTGCCTGCTGGCGGCTGGCGCTCGAGCGGCACAGTGCGGCGTTTATGGCGCTGTCGCGTCAGGATCTGCCGGTACTTGATGCAGAGAAGTACAAGATCGCCGAGGGTGTCCGGCACGGTGCTTATGCGCTCGATGACTCGGGCAAGGACATCATCCTGATCGCGACTGGCTCGGAGGTGGCGACCATTATGGAAGCTGCTGAGAAGCTGAAAGCCGAGGGCATCCATGCTTCGGTGGTCTCGATGCCGAGCTTCAGGATCTACGACGAGCAGAACGATGCCTATAAGGCGAAGCTGATGCCGGAAGGTACACCGAAGCTTGCTGTCGAAGCCGGTGCGACGATGGGTTGGTGGAAGTATGTCGGCCACAACGGCGGCATCATCGGCGTGGATCGCTTTGGCGCATCTGCTCCCGGACCGAAGGTGCTGGAGGAGTTTGGCATCAGCGTGTCGAACATTGTGGCGCACGCAAAGAAACTAGTAAAGAAGTAGTCGAGTGACGTGGGGCGGGCCAGTTGGCTCGCCCCTTCTTACTTGTGAGGAGGGTTGATGGTCACGACGGAGCGGGAGATGTTGAAAAAGCCGGTCGAGCCTGCGGTGCAGGAGCGGTCGACCTCGCTGCAGCCTACGTACGAGGACAGCGTTCCTGCAGCTGAGGACGATTGGGAGCTTGAGGACGAGTAGCAGCGTCTCGAGCAAGGGTTATGAACTGAAGGGAAGAGTTCGATGAAGATTGCCATTGCAGCCGATCACGCTGGGTTTCCTTTGAAGGAAGAGGTTCGTACGTTTATCGCCAAGCTGGGTCACGAGGTTCATGATCTTGGCGCGTACAACACGGAGCCTTCTGACTATGCGGACTTTGCGGTGCTCGTCGGCAAAGAGTTGATGGCGGGTACGGCGGAGCGTGGAATCCTGATCTGCGGCTCGGGTGTGGGTGTGTGTATCGCGGCGAACAAGATGCCAGGTGTTCGCGCGAGCATGTGCCATGATACCTACTCGGCGCACCAGGGCGTTGAGCACGACCAGATGAATGTGCTTGTACTTGGAGCGCGGATCATCGGGTCGGCGTTGGCGTTTGAGTGTGTTGAAACGTATCTGAAGGCAGAGTTTATCGCGAAGGAAGAGCGCTTCGTGCGACGGCTGAACAAGGTGAAGGCGATCGAGAAGCAGTACATGCCTGCCGCCTCCGGAACGAGCTTCGGTTCGTAAGAACCCCAACCTTAAATGTGGTTCGGGCGCATCGTGCCTGCACTCCCAAGCATCTGGTGACTATGACTTCGACGCAAACCCGAACTTGGTTTATCACTGGAGCCTCAACTGGCTTTGGCCGCCTCCTGGCGGAAGAGTTGCTGAAAACTGGCAACAAGGTTGTGGCTACCGCACGGAAGATCGAGCAGATTGCCGATCTGGAAGCTCAATACCCTGAAACGGCAAAAGCGCTGGTGCTCGACGTCACCAATGCAGCGCAGGTTACTTCAACCGTTGCTGCGGCTATCGCGCACTTCGGCCACATCGACGTGCTGGTGAACAATGCTGGCTACGGTATTACCGGCGCGGTGGAAGAGGTGACGCGCGAGGAGTATGAGCCCGTCTTCGAGACGAACCTCTTCGGACTTACGCAAGTGACACAGGCGGTTCTGCCGCATCTGCGCGAACGGAAGTCGGGACACATTCTGAATCTCTCCTCGATTGGCGGACTGGTCGGATTGCCAGGCTGGGGCTTCTACAACGCCACGAAGTTTGCAGTTGAAGGGTTGTCGGAAGCGCTTGCGGTCGAGATGGCACCACTGGGTATTCATGTCACGATCGTCGAGCCGGGTCCGTTCCGAACGGACTTCTTAGGCCGATCCGGGGTCGTTGCGAAGCAGAGAATTTCTGACTACGACGTGACCGCTGGTAAGACGCGGGACTATCGAGATGAAAATACTGGTAAGCAGGCGGGTGACCCCCTGCGAGCCGTACACGCGATGATGCAGGTGGTAGATTCGCCAAACCCGCCGGTTCATCTCGTGTTGGGTGCAGTGGCATTGAAGCGTTTTCGCGCCAAGCTGGAGGCGTTTCAAGCAGAGATGTCTGCGTGGGAGTCTGTGACTTTAGGTGCTGATTTCCCGGAGGGCGAGTAAGCCGTGGCTGCAATTAAGACGATCTTCTGGGATCTTGGCGGCGTTGTCCTCACAAATGGGTGGGATAGGGACCAGCGTGCCCGAGTGTTGACGTCGTTGCAGGTCGATCTGGCAGACTACGAGTCGCGACATGATGCGGCAAACTTCTTCTGGGAGCGCGGACTTTCAACTGCATACGACTTCTTTGCGAAGACGGTTTTTCACGCTGACCAACCGTCGCGTGACTTCAGTTACGACGAACTGTGGTCGCTGGTCTGTGCGGAGAGCAAGGTGCTGCATCCAGAGTGCATCGATATTTTAGGAAAGCTTTATGACGCGCGGACGTACTCGCTGGCAACGCTCAACAATGAGTCTCGCGAATTAAATGCGCACCGGCTTGACGCCTTCAGACTGCGTCCCTACTTCGATTTCTTTATCTGTTCGGGCTATGTCCATGAGATGAAGCCACACGTTGATATCTACCGAGCGGCGATTGAAATCTCGGGCCAGGCAGCGGAACAGACGCTCTTTATCGATGACAAGCAGGAGAACTGTGATGCTGCAGTCTCGCTTGGCATGCAGGCAATTCGTTTTCAATCACCGCGGCAACTCATTGCCGATCTCGCACAGCTTGGTATCGAGGCCGCGTGAAAACGCACACCATTCACCTCAAGTTTTTAAACGCGTAAGGAGCAGATCATGTCCAGCACCACAGTCACGCCGCCAATCGATGCGGATGCAACCAAGAAGGGCGAGCGGATTCCAGAGGCTTGCATTGTCGTTATCTTTGGCGCGTCAGGTGATCTGACGAAGCGCAAGCTGCTGCCAGCGCTGTATCACCTTGATCAGTCGGGTCTGTTGCCGAAGGACTTTGCCGTTGTTGGCGTTGCTCGCCGCGACCTCAGCGCGACCTTCGGACCGGACATGCAGGACGGCATCATCAAAGGCGGCGGCGTGGAGGAGAATGACCCGAAGCTCAAACCGTTCATGGATCGCGTGAAGTATTTTGCGACCGAGTTCGATAACGACGAGGGCTTCGACAAGCTAAAGGCATACCTCGCGGACCTCGACACAAAGATGAATACCAAGGGCAATCGGCTGTTCTACCTTGCTGTTGCGCCTGAGTTCTTTGCCGACATCACCCATCGCCTTGGCGCGCACGGGATGACGAAGCCGGAAGAAGGCAAGAGCGACTGGATTCGCGTGATCATCGAGAAGCCGTTTGGAACTGATCTCAAGTCCGCCGTCGAGCTGAACGATGCCGTGAACGCGGTTCTGAGCGAGGATCAGATCTTCCGGATCGACCATTATCTCGGCAAGGAGACGGTGCAGAACATCCTCGTCTTCCGATTTGGCAACGGCATCTTCGAGCCAATCTGGAATCGCAATTACATCGATCACGTCGAGATTACGGCAGCAGAGTCGATCGGTATCGAAGGCCGCGGACCGTTCTATGAGAAGGCCGGCGCAGCGCGCGACGTGCTGCAAAACCACGTGATGGAAGTGTTGTCGTTCGTCGCGATGGAGCCACCGGATTCGTTCCAGGCGGATGCTGTCCGCACGGAGAAGCTGAAGGTCTGGAAGGCGATCGAGGGAATTCCTGTCGAGAACACGGCGCGTGGACAGTATGGTCCGGGCAAGGTGGACGGCAAGGACGTCATCGGCTATCGGCAAGAGGAGCGCGTCAATCCGGAGTCGCACACGGAGACCCTTGCTGCGGTTCGGCTTGAGATCGAGAACTGGCGCTGGGCGGGCGTTCCGTTCTATCTGCGCGCGGGTAAGCGGCTTGCGAAGCGTGTGACGGAGGTGACCGTGGTATTCAAGCAGCCACCGATGCACCTCTTCAAGAGCACGAATAGCGACGGATTGAACGAGCCGAACGTGCTGACGATGCGCATCCAACCGGACGAGGGCATCAGCCTGCGCTTCGGTGCAAAGATTCCCGGACCGACGACGAATGTGCGACCGGTCACGATGCACTTCAGCTATGCGGACGCCTTCGGCAAGAGTTCGGCCAATGGCTATGAGCGGCTGCTCCTCGATGCGATGCTTGGCGATGCGACGCTGTTTGCGCACCGCGACGGCGTTGAGGCTACGTGGGCACTCTTTACGCCGATTCTCGAGGCGTGGGCTGCGGATACGAATACCGGCTTTCCGAACTATGCAGCCGGCACTGAAGGTCCTGCGGAAGCGGATGAACTGCTCGCAAAAGATGGGCGTAGCTGGCGCAAGCTGTAGCTCGCAAGTGAGGAGAGTAATTCGACTATGCCGCGACCTGTAACCGTTACATATCGTGTCTCAAAGACTGCAGCCGCCGTAGCACAGGCGGCTGCGGAGCTGTTTACCAGCAATGCCGAAGCTGCGGTTGCTGCTCGCGGCCAGGCACGAATCGCCATCTCGGGCGGCTCGACACCGAAGGCGATGTTTGCCCTGCTTGCCGATCCTGCGCAACCTTTTCTGAAGCGTGTGCCCTGGGACTCGCTCGACCTCTACTGGGTGGACGAGCGATGCGTTCCGCCGGATGACAAAGATTCGAACTACCGGATGACGAGTGAGGCGATGCTGTCAAAGGTGCCGCTTGCGGCGGATCGTGTCCATCGGATGGAGGGTGAACTCGATCCCGAGGTCGCTGCCTCAAGGTATGAGTCGACACTGCGGAACACGTTCAAGCTGGAGGGAGCGGAGACGCCGACCTTTGACCTGATCCTGCTCGGCATGGGGGACGACGGTCATACGGCTTCACTGTTTCCACATACCGAGGCCCTGAATGAGATGGGTCGCCTGGTAGTGGCGAACCACGTGGTCCAGAAGGAAACGTGGCGCATTACGCTTACGTGGCCGGTGATCATTCACGGGCGGCAGGTGGCGTTCCTGATCGAAGGCGTAGCAAAGGCTGAGATTTTACATACGGTGCTGCTCGGTAAGTATGACCCCGAGACGACGCCTTCTCAGCTGATCCGGCCAGCGAGCGGAAAGCTGTTGTACTTGCTCGACTCGGCTGCAGCAGCTAAGCTGCCAGAACCGGTTGCCTCCGATGCAAGTGAGGAAGCGACGGGAACACTGGAGCTTTCCTAGATGATTCTTGCGGGTGATGTTGGCGGTACCAAGGTTCATCTTGCGCTGTATAACTTTGAAGCAGGCAAGCTGAAGTCAATCCGTGATCAGAAGTTTCCTGCGCACGAGTTTGCGTCGCTGGATGACGTCGTCAACAAGTTCCTCGCTGGCGATGACGGACAACAGCACGACAATGGAAAGATCGCGGCGGCGTGCTTCGGCTGCCCCGGGCCCGTACGCGACGGTCGCTTGAAGCTGACCAATCTCCCGTGGACGCTCGATTCGCGCGAATTGCAGAAATCGCTCGGGATCGAGCATATCTTCCTGATCAACGATCTCGAGGCGAACGGTTATGGGATTCCTGAATTAGCGGTTGACCAGATCTTTACCCTGCACGCGGGCGATGAAGGAGCGGTTGGGCATCGCGGATTGATTGCCGCAGGCACGGGTCTCGGTGAGGCGCTGCTGATCTGGGACGGCAAACGGCACCGGCCAATTCCCTCGGAGGGTGGGCATTGCGACTTTGCCGCGCGGTCGGATCGCGAGGTGGCGCTACTGCAGCATCTGCGCCGCACGCTGAACGGCCGGGTGAGCTTTGAGCGCGTCGTCTCAGGGCTTGGTATCAAGAATGTGTATGGCTATTTGCGCGATGTCGAGAAGCTGGACGAGCCACAATGGCTCCGCGACCGGCTCAAGGCCGAGGACCCCAATGCGGTGATCGGCACCTGCGCCGAGGATGGATCGAGCTCGATCTGCTTCGAGACGATGCGCCTCTTCTCAGCAGCTTACGGGGCAGAGACGGGTAACATCGCGCTGAAGGTGCTTGCGACTGGCGGCATGTACCTGGGCGGTGGCATCGCCCCGAAGATTCTCAAGACGCTGAAGAATGGTGCCTTCACCCAGGCCTTTCTGGACAAGGGGCGGCTTTCGGCACTTCTGCAAGCGATTCCGGTACGGGTCATTCTGGACGATACCTGCGCATTGCTGGGGGCGGCGGCCTATGCTGAAGATCGTGCCTCCGAGATCTCGGGTCACTCCGAGCGTAGCGCGTCTGCTGTTTCGGCGTAGCCTCGCTTGCCGGCGATTGATTTAACGCGGCGTGCCGACCCGGCTAACCTGCCGGAGTTGATGGATCAGCCATGCAGCTATGACGAACTGCGTGCCTGTCTGCGAGATATCGCGCGAGTCAATCGATTGACTCTTGCCTATCGGCCTACGCTCTCATGGCTTTCGAGGTTGCCGCGAAGGTCGAAGCCGCTGCAGATTGTCGACGTGGGTTGCGGGTATGGCGACAGCTTGCGGCGCATTCACGGGTGGGCTGCGCGGCGCGGGATTGCAGTTGCACTGACTGGGATCGACTTGAACGGTGATGCGATTCGAGCGGCAACGGCAGCGACTCCGGCAGGAATCAACATCCGCTGGGTGCATGGCGACGCCTACTCGTATGAGCCGGTCGAAGGAATCGATGTGGTCTTGAGCTCGCTTCTGACCCACCATCTTGCAGAGGCGGAGATCGTGCAGTTTCTTGGCTGGATGGAGCGGACTGCGCGGCAGGGATGGTTCGTGAACGATCTCCACCGGATGGCGTTTCCGTATAAGGCCTTCGAGCTGTTAGTAAAGGTGATCCCGTTTCATCCGTTCGTGCAGAACGATGGGCTGGTTTCGATTCGCCGCAGCTTCCTGGTCGAAGACTGGCAGCGGCTTTGTGCGGAGGCCAGTCTTCCGATGCCGCAGGTGGTGATTCGCGAGTATTGGCCGGCGCGATTGTGCGTGGGGCGAGTCAAAGCTTAAGGGGCCACGGAACCCTGAACCGCCAAAGCTCGTATTGTGGAAAGAGTTCGAAAAATTCAACTGAGGCTTCGCATGTCCCTTCGTAGCACCCTTCTTGCCAGTCGTACTCTGTTTGCTGCCGCCCTTGCTCTCACCTTCACCACTGCAGTTGAATCTCAGCGGCTTCCTGATGGCGTTCATCCTGAGCACTATAGCCTATCGCTGACGCCGGATTTGCAGGCTGCGACCTTTGCCGGGACGGAGACGATCGATCTGACGCTCGATGCGCCGAGCACGACGATCACGTTGAATGCAATCGAGATCAAGTTCGGCTCGGTGATGAGTGGATCACAGACGGCGCAGGTCTCGCTCGATCCTGACAAGGAGCAGGCGACGTTTACCTTTCCTCAGGCGCTTCCGGCAGGCAAGGTTAAGCTGGCGATCCAGTACACCGGCATCCTGAACGACAAGCTGCGCGGCTTCTATCTCTCGAAGACCAAAGCGCGGAACTATGCGGTGACGCAGTTCGAATCGACTGATGCGCGCCGAGCATATCCGAGTTTCGACGAGCCCGCACTGAAGGCGACGTATGACATTGCGCTAACGGTTGACGCTGGCGATACGGTGATCTCGAATACGAACCAGATTGCTGACACCCCGGCGGGACCGGGCAAGCACACGCTGAAGTTTGCGACGACGCCCAAGATGTCGACCTATCTCGTGGCGTTCCTTGTGGGCGACTTCAAGTGCACGTCGGGCAAGGCGGATGGTGTGCCGATCCGTGCGTGCTCGACTCCGGACAAGGTGCAGTACACGAAGTTTGCTGTCGAATCGTCTGAGTTCGTTCTGCATTATTACGACACTTACTTTGGCATCAAGTACCCGATGCCGAAGCTGGATATGATCGCGCTGCCAGACTTCGAGGCGGGTGCGATGGAAAACTTTGGCTGCATCACCTACCGCGAGACCGACCTGCTGGTCGACTCGAAGACGGGCTCGACCAACTCCAAGAAGGAGGTGGCGAGTGTCGTCGCGCACGAGATGGCGCACCAGTGGTTTGGCGACATGGTGACGATGGAGTGGTGGGACAATCTCTGGCTGAACGAAGGCTTTGCGACGTGGATGTCAAACAAACCGCTTGAGAAGTGGCACCCGGAGTGGAACGTTCTGCAGGACCGCGCGCTCGAGATGCAGGGAACGCTGGACTACGATTCACAGGCGACGACGCGAACGATTCGTGCCACGGCGAATACGCCTGCCGAGATCAACGAGATGTTCGACGGCATTGCGTACGGCAAGGCCGGTGCGGTATTGGGCATGGTTGAGAACTACCTTGGCGAAGAGGTCTTCCGGCAGGGTGTCCATAACTATCTACAGGCCCATCTCTATGCGAATGCGACGGCTGAGGATTTCTGGGGCGCGCAGACGACAACCAGTCACAAGCCGGTCGACGCGATCATGAAGAGCTTCGTGGTGCAGCCGGGCGTCCCGCTGGTCACGCTCTCGGAGAAGCAGGGAAGCAGCTTTCCCGCCGCGCAGAGCCGCTTCTTTCTGGCGCAGAATCCCGACAACAAGACGGGGCAGCAGTGGACCATTCCGGTCTGCTTCAAGGGCAGTGCCTGCCAGTTGCTGACTCCTGAGAAGACCTCGATTGATGCTCCTGTGGGCGGCGGTGCGGACTACGTGAATGCGGCGGCAGCGGGCTACTTCAGGACGGCTTACATGAAGACTCAGCTTGCGGCTGTCACCGCGAAGGCAGAGACGTCGCTTTCCGGGCCGGAGCGAATCGGCCTGGTGGGCGACCAGTGGGCGCTGATGCGTGCCGGGCAGAGTTCGGTTGGCGATTATCTTTCGCTGATGCTTGCGGTGAAGAACGACCGCGATGGTGCAGTGCTTGAGAATGCGCTCGGGAAGCTTTCGACCATCAATGCGCGTATCGCCAGTGATGAGGATCGGACGCGGCTTGCGTCGGTGATTCGTGCGCAGCTTGCCCCGGTCTATGCATCGCTGGGCAAGGTGAAGGCTGAGGACAGCTATGACAACTCCACGCGCCGCGCGGTGCTGTTCAACACTCTAGGGCGTGCTGGCGATCCGGCTGTTTTGGCGGATGCGCGGTCGGTAACGGATAAGAGCTTCAGCAACAACAAGGCGGGCGATCCGCAGTACATCAATGCTGCCATTTCGGTTGCGGCGGCGCATGGGGACGCGGCGCTCTACGAGAAGTTCCTGGCGCAGAGCAAGGACGAGCACGACCCAGTGCTGCAGGCCGATGCGCTGCAAACGCTGCCCTCGTTCACCGATCCGGCGCTGGTGACGCGCACGCTTGACTATGCTGTTTCCGGGCAGGTGCGGAACCAGAGCAGTTGGATCCTGATCGCTGTTCTACTCAGCCAGCGGGAGACATCTGAGCAGGCCTGGAGCTATGTTCAAAGCAACTGGGACAAGGTTCATGCACAGCTTACGGCAAGCTCGGGAGCGCGCATCGTGTCGGCGGCTGGAGCCTTCTGCACTGTGCAGAAGCGGGATGAGGTCTCAAGCTTCTTCGCGACACACAAGGTGGATGGCGCGGATCGGACCTTGGCGAAGTCGATCGACGGGATCAACGCCTGCATCCAGCTTCGGGCGAGCCAGGAGCCGAATCTGAAGCAGTGGCTCGATCAGCAGCGCTAGACAACTCAGCCCCGGAGATTTCCTCCGGGGCTGAAGCTATCTCTCGGCGTATGCTCATCCATGATGAGCATGCCGCTTACAGCGCAGGAACGTTTCGCCCTCGGACGCAAGAAACGCAAGCAGCTTCCGCGTGCCGACCATGCGGGGTTCAACCTTGCTGGCCGCAAAGAAGATCCCTTGAAGCTGCTTCAGGCTGCCGAAAAAGGTCGCGTCCCGGACCTTGTCAAGCTGAAGCATGAGCGGATGGCCTGCTCGCCGTTTGGCTACTTTCGGGGAGCGGTGCCGGTGATGGCTTACGATCTCTCCGTGAGCCGCAACACCGGGATTCACACACAGCTTTGTGGTGATGCCCATGTCCGTAATCTAGGCGCGTTTGCTGGTCCTGATGGTCGATTGGTCTTCGACATCAATGATTTTGACGAGACGATCGCCGGCCCGTTTGAGTGGGACGTCAAGCGCATGGCGACGAGCCTGATTCTTGCCGGGCGTGAGGCTGGTGGTAAGGAGAGCCACTGCCGCGAAGCTGCCAGCACCTTCGTCGAGCGATATGTTGCGATGATGCGCGCGTTCTGGAAGATGCCGGTTCTCGACGTGGCGAAGTACCAGGTTCATCGATTGCAGAACGTCGCTCCGGTGGAGCAGATTCTGGCTCTTGCGCAGCGGGCCACACCGCTCAGCAGCCTCAACGCCTTGACTGAGATCGTAGCCACGAGGCAGGCTGCGAAACAGGCAGCTCGAAAGCCGCCGCTTGCCCCGGGGCATGCAAGGAAGCACCACGCCGCAGCGCTCGATCCTGCTCCGCCTGCGGTGGCTTCGGGCCGCATCTTTCGGACGAACAAGCCAGTTCTTGAGCGAATGACCGGAGCTGCAGCCCAGCATGTGATCGCCGCCATGGTGCCTTATGCCGAGACGCTTCAGGTGGAGCGCCGGAGGTTTCTAGACCAGTATCGCGTGATCGATGTGGCGTTCAAGGTGGTCGGGACAGGTTCGGTTGGACTGCGGGACTACTGCCTTTACATGGAAGGGAACGGCCCGAAAGATCCGCTGTTCCTCCAGATCAAAGAGGAGGCTCACTCAGCTTATGCGCCCTATCTGGCTGGTCCAATCCCTGCTCACCAGGGGCGGCGTGTTGTTGATGGTGAACGGTCCATGCAGATCCAGTCTGACCCATTTCTTGGCTGGACTACGATCCAGGGGCGCGACTACCTGGTGCGCCAGTTGAACGATCACAAGGCTTCGATCGATCTGGCCGACCTGAAGGCTGCCGGGTTGATGGAGTACGCCGGGGTGTGCGGCGAGATGCTTGCCCGGGGTCATGCGCGGGGCGGCGACTGCGCGATGCTGGCGGGCTATATTGGCGGCTCGGGACGGTTTGAAGAGGCCGTTGTGGGCTTCGCTGCCGCTTACGCAGACCAGACGGAGAAGGACTGGAAGGCGCTCGTCAAGTCGATGAAGAAGTAGCTGAGTCGCTACTCGTCGCTGCCCATGCCACGGCGATTCTTTTTGGTGCCGCCGCTGCCGGTCTCGGAGACGCACTTTTCGGAGACCCAGACGGGGTTGGCTACCTTGCCGGAGGCGGCCCGGTTGAAGGACCGGTAGAGCTTGGCGACGTCGACGCGGCCGCCGTGCAGTTCTCGCTCGACGGCGGCGTGCATGGCGGAGATGAGATCGTCCCGCAACTCGTTGAGCACTTTATCGATGTAGATGTACGGCAATCTTCCTCCCGCTGGATGGTGGAGCTTCTTTACGACGATACAGGGTGGATGCTGGTTGCGAGGCCCACGTCCCAACTGTTTGGACGTGGGCGGTGGGATCATCGCAGGAGCAGGAGGCGTTCGATCTGGGTGAAGCTTTTGGAGGCGAGCTCGAGACCGCGGATGAGGTGGTTGGCACGTCGGTAGTCGATGCGGCCGCTGGCGAGGGCGGTGATGACGAGGGAGATGTTGGTCGTGATGTTGATGCGGTTATTGATGGCGTCGAGGACGAGGGACTCGCCTCGGGGGATCTCGGTGAGGCGGGGCATGCGCTCGGCGCGGTGCTGGTGGTAGTAGCAGAAGAGCTTGTCGCGTAGGGCGGGTGAGCCGCAGAGGATGCCGTCGGATTTGGTGTGCTGGCAGGTTGGGTAGGACATTTGGACCTTCTTTCTCAAACGGCGTCGGACTTTAAGTGGCTTGTTTGGTTCGAGTTAGGTCTTACGGTCATCATAAAGTGTTGCTTTGATTGAGGTTAGAGGCAAAGTACTCATTCTAAAGGGTAAGTTTCTGAGCATAAGAAAGCCCCGGCTTGTGGCCGGGGCTGGTTTTACCTCTATTTCAAGCATAGCGGATTGGGTATACCTGATAGGCCAACTTTATTTAACTAATTTCGTTTGTAAGTAACTGCAACGAAGTGGGTTAAGAGGTACTGGTACTAAAAGCGGGCTTGACAGTTCTTTTGGAAGGCCTGGTTTTGGGTAGTTGGTTTCGAACTTATGGCACTGAGGGGAAGACAAGCGGTAATGGGGGGTTAGAGGGTCAGTCCTAAGAGGGACGTGGCGACTGACTAGACGTGGGCTTTCTTCGGGAATGACAGCAAGGGAAACCACAGGTCCTTCGACTTCGCTCGAGATGACATTTTTGGGTGCGGAGACGAAGGCTTATCAGAGATCAGTTGGAATGACGGATTTAGAGAGATGCAGGTTCATTCGAGATGAGAGGCAGGCGGCTAGAGGCGAAGCGTACCCTTCTGCTTTGCTGTGGGGAGGCAAACAGGAGGCGGTACACTGCCGGTGGAATCGAAAAGGGGTTTTCATGGGTCGGGTCGCTTGGCTGCTGGTGGTTGGCTGTGGGTTGACCTGGTCGATGGGAGCGCAGCAGGGGCGGGTGGCTCGACCGCCGGTGGTGGCGACAGGTGCGGTGACGGGGCGTGTGTATTGTGTGGATACGAATCTGCCGGCGCGGCTTGCTTCGGTGACGCTGCAGACGATCGATGTAAAGCCAGAGGCGGCTGCGGGAGTGCGGGAGGAGCCGCAGGTGGCTATGCGGACGTACCAGACCTCTCTTGATGGCAGCTTTGTGATTCCTAAGGTGAGGCCGGGGACGTACTACGTCGTGATCCAGATGGCGGGGTACCTGTCGCCGATTAGTGCGTTTACGCGGGCGGAGTTGTCGCAGCCTACGCCTGAGACGCTGGCGCGGATGTTGAAGGCTGTCCCGAATGTGACGGTGGAGGCAAGTCATACGGCGAATCTCGAGGTGCGACTGGAGCGTGGCGCGGCAATTGCGGGAACGGTCCGGTATGACGATGGAACACCGGTGATCTCGACCTACGTGACGGCGCTCGCAAAGGAGACGACGGACAAGAAGGAGGAGTGGGTGTCGCGCCATGAAGGTAGCTCGACGGACGACCAGGGGAGGTACCGGATTACAGGTCTGCCGCCGGGGGAGTACAGGGAGCAGGTGAGCCTTTCCCTGACCGATATGTATGTGAGTACGGTGATTGATGGTTCGCGTAGCTCTTCATCCAGTACCAGATACTCGCTGGACTTTTACTCGGGGGATACGACGCAGAAGAGTAAGGCGAAGTCCGTAAAGATTACGGACGGCGAACAGCGGGATGGGGCGGATATGACGATTCCGGTGAGCAAGCTGCATAGCGTGAGCGGGTCGATCACAGACGCCGGCGGGCATGTGGTGAATGCGGGCAAGCTGGCGCTGAACTATGACGATGGGACGCAGCTTGTCTCGACGACTGTGGATAAGGAAGATGGCATGTTCCACTTCGACTTCGTGCCGGAGGGGACGTACTCGCTGGTGGTGTCGGAGGCGAAGGATGTGGCGCGGGAGGAGATTATGAATCCGCCAGGGACGTTTCCGCCGAGCAATTTCAAAGAGACGACGGTGAAGGAGTATGGCGGGCAGAAGCAGCCGCTGGTGGTGGAGAGCGATGTTGCGGGTGTGGTGATGACGGTGGCGGCTAAGGGTAAGCCTTAGAGCTGGGTGTGCTCACCTTTTGACCATCATGGTGTAAAGACCATATCCCCCGGTCTCCGGGTCGGGTTTTGTATAGACCACCAGCTCGGGTCCTACCATGGGGACAAAGTCTGCGGATTGATCGGCAAGGTAGACGCTGGAGTTACGGGTAACAGGCCAACGATTATGGAGTGACTGAGCCAGGGTGGCAAACTGCTTGTCGATTTCGGTCTTGTCGGCAGATATCCCTAGAAGGCAGATGAGGCGATCAGGCTTTTCTGAAACCCTGCACTCCTTCGCCTCCGGTAAGGTCACATAGGATACCCATAATTTGTTGCCATTCGTGGTCTTCTGCTCCATAGGCTTGCCCGCCCTGAAGGTTTTGAATCCTTTGTCGGCGGCGGGGAAGAGCCGTTCGAAGTCCTCAGGTTGGGGAAGGGCGAGGACAGGAGTTGTGGGGGCTGTGGGTGTGGAAACCGGGCCTGCGGGCGGATCGCTATCTTTGTGGGGCTCGGGGACAGGGGGATTTACGGGTATCTCCTTGATTTCCGGGCCCGAAGGATCAGTTTTAAGCTCTGCCGGAGTTGAAGGTTCGGGTTTTATTTCGGGCGGAACAGTGGACGCTACGGTTGCTGCGGCTGCGTCGGTCTTTTTGGTCCAGTTTTCCCAGATATAGGTGGCGATCAGAGAGGACAGCACACCGAGGAACAGGACACCCAATATTGTGTCTTTCATAACATCCGCCTTGTCGATCAGCTTGCCTTGAGGCAGTACGTAAATCGGTTCCTCGCCCGAGATGGATCTTCCCTATTTCTGAGTGATATGCATGTAAGCCCGAGCTTTTATGCAACATATTCGGTCCGGTGCTTTTAGGCAATGAAATTTCATCGATGAAGCACTTTTCTAAGCTGCTTAGGTGTATTCGGCGCCTTGGGAGCGATTTACGACGGCGAAAGCCGTTTTTCGTAGCAGAGGACGCGAAGGCCGGGGCGGGAGGGCAGGCCGATCTCACCGGCGAGGACGTAGCCGAGTTTGGGGAAGAGGCTTTGGGTGGCCTCGTTCTTCGTGCTGGTGTCGATGCGGAGGACGGAGATGTTGCTGGCTCGGGCGAGGGTTTCGGCCTGCTGAAGGAGGGCGGCGGCGATGCCCTTGCCGCGCATGGCGGGGTCGACGGCGAGGCGGTGGGTGACGATGGCGGGCTCGGTGAGGTCCCAGCCTACCTTGGCGTATTCGGGCTCCTGATCGGTGGTGAGGGCGATTACGCCGCCGATGGTGTCGTCAATTTCGGCGACCCAGAGTTGGTCGAGGGCGATGTCTCGCTCGAAGACGGCGGCGTTGGGGTAGGAGTCGTCCCACTGGGTGTTGCCGGAGGCGAGCATGGCGGGGATGACGCGGCGAATGAGGTCGAGGATGGCGGGGATGTCGTGCGGGATCGCCGGGCGGATATGCATGGTTGCAGGGTAGCAAACGGCTTCCTGGGAACGAAGGCTTAACACGGATTAGTGCAATGACACGGATCAGAGATGCGCGGGTCATCTCTTCTGAAAGGACAAAACAAAGGCAAAGGCAACCGCAGGTCCTTCGACTTCGCTCAGGATGACAGGTTTTTGTTCATGCCTAAGAAAGCTATTGGATGCGGAAGCGTTCGCGCATGAGGCGTTGGAAGCGGGGCTTCCAGATGAGATCGAAGGCTAGTTCTTTGCCGGGGAACATGGCGAGGGCGGCTTTGCGGGAGTCGCCGATCATCTGGGCGGCTTCGTCGATGGAGAGGCTGTTGTCCTGGGCGATGACCTGGATGACCATGTTCATCATCATCTGGAGGCGGCGGAGGAGCTTTTGCTCTTCTGCCTGCTCGGCTGAGGTCATGGAACGGTCTTGAGGCTGGTCGTGCGGATCGTTGGTCTGCTCAGGGTCCATGGTCGTCTTCCCCTCTTACAGGATAGACGCGCTGGAGGAGGGCCGAGATTCTGTGTGCAGGGAGGAACCTCCTAAAACAGGGGGTGAGGCTGCGGGGAGGACGCGGGGAAGGTAAAATCGCGTGAGATGAACATTACGAAGATCCTCCTCTCCCTGACGTCTGCAGTGCTCGCCGCTACAACCGCCCATGCCCAGATTGCTGCGTATGGCACTGTCTCCGTGAGGAGGATGACGGATATTCCGTACACGCAGGGTACGACGACCAGCACGAACGGCAGCTTTGACCCGGTGGGCGGCGGCGGTGGTGTGTATTACGACTACAAGACGTACGGGCCGGTGCGTCTGGGCTTCGACGTTCGAGGGAGCATCACGAACAGCACCAAGGGCGCGTATACGAACTTCAATGCGGCGGGCGGACATATCAGCAACGGGCTTGCTGGCGTGCGTGGATCGTTCCATACACCGTTCCTCCCGCTGAAGCCGTATGTCGAGGGCATGGTGGGTGTGGCGCGAACGAATTTTGGTACGGGGTTCAATAGCGGGCTGGCTACGTCGGGCGTGTCGAATACGACGGGCATACAGTCGACGACGCACCTGGAGTATGACGGCTTCGCGGGGTTGGATATTGCGATTCTGCCGGTAGTGGACTTCCGGCTCGTGGAGCTTGGATATGGAGCGATCCAGGGAACGGGACATACTTATCCCGTGGGAACGATCAGCACGGGGCTGGTGTTTCATCTGCCATTTGGCCTGGGTAAGTAAGCGCGCTGCTTTGACTCGCTCGACAACGGCCTAGAGATTTTGCGCATTGCTACAGGTGAGTTGAAGGGCCAGAGGCGTGTTGCGGATTGTGTCGCATCAGATCGCTTGGAACAGAGAAGCTCGACCTCTCTGTCGGGATTTGATCAAGGGATATTATGCCGACGACACGATTTACGACGACGATCCATGCGCTCAAAGAGGGTGCGAAGTCTTTCACGATTGAGAAGGCAACGACGAACATCGAGGGCTGGGAGGACTATCTCTCGAAGCATGACCATGAGGGCGTGAAGAGGGTTGTGACTGACCTCGGCAAGCTGAAGAAGCTGCTGCATGCGAAGGAGCTTGATGGCGAGGCGGTCAAGGCACTGATCCAGAAGCTTGGCAAGGAGACGACGGCGGTCGCGGGAAGCGAAGAGACTGCAGGCGCAACTCATATCAAGGAACTGGGCGCGGCACTTTCCAGCGCCGTGTAGTTTTTTGTTTGGGATTTAGAGGGGTGGATGGCACTTGCCGTCTGCCCCTTTTTATTGGTCAAAGCTCTTATTCCAGGTGAACTGGAGCGGAACGTACCTCAGCGGCTAAAGCCGTAGTGCCATGTGAGCTCATGGCACGGCTGAAGCGGTGCCCTCAACAGGACGATCCTGGAAGAACGAATAATTGAAGTGAAGAGAAGCGGAGTATTTGCCTAGTTGTCGGCTGCGCCGGTGATCTCCTGGATCTGGCCGTCCGGGGTGAGGAGGAAGGTGGTCAGGCCGAACTCGTCGGTGCGGTAGAGGCGGGTGTGGGCTTCGGCGAGGCGGGTGATGACCTCGGCTCTTGGGTGGCCGAAGGTGTTGTTGCGGCCGACGGAGATGATGGCGTCGTGGGGGGCGAGGGCGGTGAGGAAAGGCAGGCCGGTGGAGGTGCGGCTGCCGTGGTGGCCTACCTTCAACAGGGTGACGGGATGGAGGAGGCTGGCGGTGAGCATGGCGCGCTCGCTGGCGGCTTCGGCGTCTCCTGCTAAGAGGACGGAGGACTGACCGTATTGCAGGCGGAGGACTAGAGAGTCGTCGTTGGTGGGGGCGCGGGGGTTGGTGTAGGTCGCGGCGGGCGCGAGGACTTCGACCTGGGTTCCAGCCCAGGGGAGGGTTTGACCGGCGTGGAGATGACGGACGGCGATGCCGAGGGTGGCGGCTTCGCGGAGGAGGTCGGCGTAGGCGGCTGAGCTGGGGTCGATCGAAACCCAGAGCTCGCGGGGGTGGAAGCTGCGGAGGATGGCGGGCATGCCGCCCATGTGGTCGCTGTGGGCGTGGCTGAGGGCGAGGATGTCGAGGCGGCGGATGCGGCGGGACCAGAGATAGGGGGCGACGACCTGCTCGCCTACGTCGAAGCGGCTGGTGGCTTCGGAGGTTTCTCTGAGGGCGCCGGTGGGTCCGCCTGCGTCCATGAGCATGGTCTGGCCGGTGGGTGCGACGAGGAGGAGGGAGTCTCCCTGGCCTATGTCGATGGCAGTGACCTCGAGCTGGCCGGGAGTGGTGAGGGATGGCTCCGGCCAGAGGACGGCCACCGCGGCCAGGGGAAGGACGATGGTGGCGATGACGGCACCGCGGAGGGAGTGGCGAACAGCCCAGCAGCAGAAGACCCAGCAGGCGACGACGCAGAGGGCGATCCAAAGCGCGGGACCGGGGATACGGAGGTCAGCGCTGGCTACGTGGGTGATGTGACCGATGATGGCGATAATGCCGTGGAGGAGGAGCGCGGTTGCGGCTCCGGGGAGAGCGGCGAGCCAGGGGTTTAGGAGTGAGGCGAGGAAGGTGAGAATGGCGGCGGGCGCGAGGACGGCGACGAGCGGGATGCTGAGCATGTTGGTGGGGAGGGCGAAGACGGTGGCCCGATGGAAGTAGATGGCCATGGGCAGGACCATGACCATCTCGGCGACGATGCCGATGAGGAAGAGTTCGAGAGCCCAGAGGAGTGAGCGGAGAAGCCTGGCGGGGAGTGTGGCGGCGCGGCGATGGATGGGCGTGAGGGGTTCGCCGAAGAGCCGGAGCATGACGCGGAGTTGGGCGAGGCGCGGTGGGAGGCCTACATCGAGCCAGCGGTCGCTGATGTTGCGGGTGGCGCGTGCGTGGGGGAGGAAGCTCCACTCGCCGAGGGGGATGGCGATGCCCGCAATAGCAACGATGGCGAGGAAGGTCATCTGGAAGCTGGCTTCGAAGAGGCTGCGCGGGGACCATACGAGGACTACAAGGGCGGCTGCGCCGAGGGCGTTGAGGACGCTGCGGTCGCGTGAGAGGAGGCGTGTGATGAGGAAGATGGTCGCCATGGCGAGGGCGCGCTGGATGGGTGCGCCGAAGCCGGTGATGAGGGCGTATGCGGTGGTGAGGGCGATGGTGAGGAGGGTGGCGCTGAGATCGCCGAGGCGCAGTCTGCGGGAGAACCAGAAGATGCCTCCGGCGAGGAGGGCGACGTGCATGCCGGAGACGACGAAGAGGTGGAAGGAGCCGGTGCGCTCGAAGCCGAGGCGGAGGGTGTGGCTGAGGCGGGTGCGGTCGCCGAAGAGCATGGCGTTGAGCATGCCGGCGTCGTCGGGGCTGAGGCGGGCGAGGGCTGGGAGGGTGTTGTTGGCGCGGGAGTGGATGTAGCGGGTGAGGCGGTTGGCGGCCCACGCCTGTGCGGCGTAGAGGCGGCAGCGGGGGTTCCAATTTGCCAGGGGCTTTGGCAGGCGGGTGATGGCGGCTGCCTTGATGTTGGCGTGGGCGCCGATCCCCTGGTCGAGGAGGTAGTCGGCGTACTGCCATGCGCCGGGATCTCGGTAGCGTTCGGGTACCTTGAGGCGTACGGGAGCTTCGAGGAGGTCGCCGCAGGTGAAGGTGTTTGCTGTGCCAAGGACGGTGATGCGGATGCCGCCTTCGCCATCGGCCAAGGGGACCATCCATGCGAGGTCGGGAGTAACTTGTTCGATGGAGTCTAGGGCGAGGTCGATGGAGAGGGTTGCTGGTTGGGTCTCAGCGGCGTCCTCTGACCAGTCTCTTGCTTCGGTGTCGGCGTCGTTCGTGGGGGCGTTGGGTGGGAGCTCCTGGATGCGGATGATGTGGCCGCGTACGGTTCGGCTGAGGCCGTCTGCGTAGGTGAGGAGTGTTTGTTGAGCAGAGGGGACGGGTTGAATCTCGGCGCACCAGAGGCCGGTGACGACCCAGATGGCGGCGACGGCGGCGATCGAGGCTCGGGCGCTTTGGCGGAAGCCAAGCCATGCAAGGGCGGCTAGCAGGGCGAGGGCGAGTAGAAGGACGATGGGGGGCTGCCAGTGGCGCGCCATGACGGTGCCGATGGCGAAGCAGACGGCGGCGGCGAGCAGAGGAGCGCGGCGGACGCGCAGGGGCTCTACGGCTGCCTGGGGCCAAAGGTCGCGTTGAATGCTGCCGCTGGTGAGGGCGGGGCGTGCTGGTGGCATCGTTCCCCGCCGGTGCTGCTCTACGGTAAGCGGGTGAGTAGGACGACTGTCTCCATGTGGAAGGTCTGGGGGAACAGGTCGACCTGGTGAAGCTGTTGGATCGTGTAGCCGGAGTCTACCATCGCCTTGAGATCGCGGGCGAGGGTGACGGGATCGCAGGAGACGTAGACCATCTGTGGGGCCTGAATGCGGCCGAGGAGTTCGCAGGCTTCGAGGCCGATGCCGGCGCGGGGCGGGTCCATGACGATGAGGTCGGGGCGCTCGCGCTGGAGGATGGCCATGCGGAGGAAGTCGAGCACCGTGGAGCCTACGGCGCGGTGGGTGCTGCCTTTGAGGACGTTGGCCAGATCGCCGACGATAGTTTCTACGCCGACGACGGTGGTGAAGGTTTCGGTAAGGATGCGGGAGAAGAGGCCTACGCCGGCGTAGAGGTCCCATGCGAGGGTGCCGGTGCGGTCGGCGGTGACGAGCGCGATGAGGGCGTCGACGAGGAAGCGATTGACCTGAAAAAAGTTGCCGCGCGTGACCCAGTAGTCGCGACCGGCGGCTCGATATTGGAGACCGGCTGCGCCCCAGTTTGCGCCGGGCTGGTCCTTGCGGCCGGACTCGCCGACGATGGTGATGCCTGCTCCGGCCAGCTCGGGGATGGTGAATTTAAGTTGGGTGCAGAAGGCCTTGAGGTCGATGGCTTTTTCGGTGCGCAGGAAGAAGGTTATTTGTAGCGATGACTGGTCGCTATTGGTGAAGAGTTCGATTTCATTGAGTTTGCGGTCCCATGTCTGGGTTGCTGCGGCGGCGGCTAGTACGGCTTCTGCGGCCCGGAGGAGGAGCGGCGCAGAGATGGGGCAGGCGACGATGGGCAGCATCTCGTAGGTGCCGCGGCGGTTGTAGCCGATGCGGAGTGTGCCGTCGACGATGGCTACACGCAGGCGGATGCGGTTGCGGTAGCCCCATGGCTCTGCAGTGTGGATGACGGTTTCGGGGAGGTTGGTGAGACCGGTGGTGGCTAGTGTCTTGTGGAGGATTGTTTGTTTGATCCGGGTCTGGGCGGGGTAGGTCGCGTGTTGATACTGGCAGCCGCCGCAGGGGCCGAAGTGGGGGCAGGGTGCGGGGACACGGTCGGGTGAAGCTTCAAGGATGGCGGAGACTTCATTGTGACCGTTTATGGTTACATGTTCGCCGGGGAGGGTGAAGGGTACGGCGATGGTGGTGCCGTCGGGGAGGGGTGCTGTGCCGGCACCGCCGTAGATCATGGTGTCGATTTGGATGTTCATGAGGTGTTGTTAGTTTACGTTGCGGCTTGCGCTGCCGTGCGGGCACCCTGCGTGGGTGGGCTTCCGTGCTTCAGTCGAGGCTCATGTAGAAGAGGCTCAGGCGGGGAAGGCTGCGGGTTTCGAGCATTTTCTTTTGCAGGAATTGCTGCTGGACCTGTTTGATTTGGACCGCCTGCATCTTGCCCTTGTAGGGAGCTAGTTCACGGGCGGCCTGCTCCTTGAGGGCCATGAGTTCATCCTCGGGTGCCGCGGTCATCAGGGCGGCGAAGAGGCGTTCTTCGAGGACGCTGAGGGTGCGGTCCAGCTCTTCGAGAGAGGTGATGGGTTCGGCCTGGAGGCCTTCGGCAAGGCCGCGCAGGCGTGAGGCTGTTTCGGTGGCGATGGCGTCTGCGGGTGGCAGGAGTTGGGCTGCTTCGATGCGGGTGGCGTTCTGGTGCAGGTAGCGAGCTACGCGTTCGAACTCGAAGCCACTCTCGCGGTCATCCTGCGGTTTGGCTGCGCCGATGGCTGCTTCCTTGGCCTGCTCGACGGCTTCCATGACGGCCTGGGCGCACCATGCCAGGCCATTGACCTTGCGGGTGCGGGTGGTCGCTCGGCGAGCCTTTGCGTCGTGCTTATCGAAGGATTCATCGATGCCGCGCAGGACGGCTTCGAGCGGGATGCCTGCTTCACGCCATGTTTCGATGAGAGCCCAATCGAGGGTGGAGAGCATGAGGAGGGAACCGCGGCGTTGCTGGAAGCGCTCCTCGATCTCGGTGAAGTAGTTGAAGTAATTTTGCATCAGCGTTTGCGGCTGCGTTCCTGATGACGCTCGTAGATGATGCGGAGGCCGGTGAGGGTGAGCATGTCGTCTACGGTTTTGAGGTATTTTGAGCCGCCAGCGATGAGGCGGGCGAGGCCGCCGGTGGCGACGGTGTTGGTGTCGGGGCCGGTCTCGACGATCATGCGTTCGAGGATGCCGTCGACGAGGCCGATGTAGCCGTAGTAGAGGCCGATCTGGATGTTGTCGACGGTGCCGGTGCCTATGATCTTGGCGGGCTTTTTTACTTCGATGCGAGGCAGGCGGGCGGCTTTGGCGAAGAGGGCTTCGGCGGAGATGCCGAGGCCGGGGGCGATGGCGCCGCCGAGGAATTCGCCTTTTTTCGAGATGACATCGAAGGTGGTGGCGGTGCCCATGTCGACGACGATGGTGGGACCGCCGAACTTGTCGAAGGCGGCGACGCAGTTGGCGATACGGTCGGCTCCGACCTCGGCTGGGTTGTCGGTGAGGACGGGGAGGCCGGTCTTGACGCCGGGCTCGATGAAGAGTGGTTTTACTTTGAAGTAAAGCTCGCAGACCTGGCGGAGCATCCAGTCGAGCGGGGGCACGACGGAGGAGACGGCGATGCCATCGACGACGTTCAGGTCGAGGCCGCGCTGGGCGAAGATGTTGCGGAGGGTGCTGCCGAACTCGTCGGTGGTCTGACCGGAGGGGGTGGTCATGCGCCAATCGGCGACGACCTCGGCGGGTGTGCCGGGGGCGAGTTTATACAGCGCGAAGACCGTGTTGGAGTTGCCTACATCAATCGCCAGCAGCATCGAAACTCCTTTGCCTAAGCAGGGCGGACGCCGCCTGAGAGGACCGTGTGGCGCTTGCCGTCGTCGCCTTCGATCATCAGAAAACCTTCCGCGTTGAGGCCACAGGTTACGCCAGTATAGCTTTCGGCTTCACCTACACGGACGCGTTTGCCGCGGACCCAACTCGAGGCGTTGGCGAAGCGTTCGAGGAGGTCATCATTCGCGTCCGCGAGAAGGTGAATCTCGTGATCGAGGGCGCGGAGGAGGGCGGCGAGCAGAGGTTCGCGGGGCCAGGGTGTTCCTGTTTCGCGGCGGAGGGAGGTGGCGAGCGTGGCTAAGTCGGGAGGAAAGTCAGCGTGATTGACGTTGATGCCGATGCCGATGACGGCGTAGCGGAGCATGGCTGGCTCGTCTGCGGCTTGCGGAGCGATGGCGGTTTCGACGAGGATGCCGCCGCACTTGCGGGTGTTGAGGAGGAGATCGTTGGGCCAGCGGATGTCAGGCTGCATGCCGGTGGTTTCAGCGATGGCGGACTGTGCGGCGAGACCGGTGGCGAGGGAGAGTTTGAGGGCTTGCGCGAGCGCGATACGGGGCTGGACGAGGATGCTGACGTAGAGGCCGTCACCTGCGGTGGAGTGCCAGGCGTGACCACCGCGACCTCTGCCAGCAGTCTGTTCGTCTGCGGTCCAGACGCCACCTTTAGTGCCGGACTGTGCGGCTTCGAGCGCGAGGGTGCTGGTCGAGCCGACGGAGGGAAAGTGCTGTACGAGCCCTGCGAATTGAGTGTTGGCGATCGCAGACTCTACGGCGGTGACGTCGAAGGTTGCGGCGGAGCTAGGAGGCATCCGCGGCGATCCTCATGCTGATGTCTGCGGCGATGGCGGAGTGGGTGAGTGCGCCGACGGAGACGAAGTCGACTCCTGCCTGGGCGTAGGCGCGGACGGTCTTGAGGTTCATGTTGCCGGAGGCCTCGATGGGGATTGCAGGCAGGGCGGTGCGGATGAGCTTGACGGCCTTTTTGACGGCGGCGGGGGTCATGTTGTCGAGGAGGATGGACTCGGCACCACCGGCGATTGCCTGTTGCAGCTCTTCGGTGCTGCGGACTTCTACCTGGACGACCTGACCTTTGCGGCGGCCCTTCAGGGCATTCTCCAAGGCGGTGGGGAGGCCACCGCCGAGCGAGATGTGATTGTTCTTAATGAGGATGCCGTCCTGCAGGTCGAGGCGATGATTGACGCCGCCGCCGCAGCAGACGGCGTACTTGTCGAGCGCGCGCAGGCCGGGGATGGTCTTGCGGGTGTCAAGGACTTTGGTTTTGGTGCGGGCGACTTCTTTGACAAACTCGTTGGTGAGCGTGGCGATGCCGCTCATGCGCTGGATGAGATTGAGGATGACGCGCTCGCAGGAGAGCAGCGCTGCGGCCTTGTAGCGGATGACGGCGATGGTCTGGCCCTTCTTGACTTTGACACCGTCGAAGATCTCGGGATGGCTGACGACCTCGAAGCGGCCGGGCGTGCCGCTCATTTTGGCGAAGATATCGAGGAAGACCGGGATGCAGCCGAGGCCGGAGATAACGCAGGCCTGTTTCGCGATGATGGTGCCGGTTGCCTGGAGGGTGGGGGAGACGGTGAGGGCCGTGGTGACATCGTTGGCTGCCTTGTCTTCGGCGAGCGCTGCTTCAAGGATGGTGCGTACGCGTTTGCTCTTCCAGTCCATGCAGTCATCCTAAACCTTCAGGACGCATCCAATCCCTCAAGGTCCTGTATGCGCACGGGCTTAGCCGCTTAACACCAAACAGTGCGGATCACACCGACTTTCTTGCAGTAAGGACTTGATCGGTGCCATCCGCGTTGATCGGTGTTCAGGGTTCTGTTTTTTGAGGATTTCTATGTTAATGACTTTGCCGCGCCAGCTTGCCTACCTGCTTTTGCTTGCGCTGCCAATTGCGTGTGCCTCTTGGACCGTTACGCACGAAGAGGTTTTTCGGGAGCCACGGGAGTGGTGCAAGGATAAGAGCCAGAAGTGCAAGCCGCTGCCGGTGCGGAAGTTCTTTTACCTGTTTACCTGTGAGTATTGCTTTAGCCATTATGTGACTGCGTTTTTTCTAGTGATTACGCGGTTTCAGATGCTGTACGACGGATGGCGTGGGTATCTCATCAGCTGGTTTGCGCTGGTGTGGGTGGCCAATTTTTATATGAGCCTGTTCAACCGGCTGCGGCTGGACATCAAGCATGAGAATGTCGAGATCCAGCAGATGGTCGAGACGGAGCCTGCGGCGACGGCGGGACCGCCCGCTCGATAGACTGAGCGGACAGTTCGCGTTACGCGGTGGCGTAGCGGCGGCAATGCTCGAGGTAAGCGGTCTCGTGGCTGGCGATAAGTTCGACGACACTGCGCCACATCCAGCCGGGAGCGTCGAGATTTTTCGATTGGTTGCGGCCAAGTTCGGCGGCCCAGGCCTTGCGGGCGGAACTGTCCATCTGGCGGGCGTGCGCTTTGCCGACTACTCCTGAGAGGTAGCGCGCGGCTGCAACGGCTTGTTCGCTAGTGAGTTGCTCCATCTCCAGCTTGAGGTCTTGCGGCATCAATTCGCGCATGACTACAGGTTTTTGCAGGAAGCGTGTGGCCAACATCCGCTCCCCGAGATAGGGCGAAAGACTGCAAGCGCCCGTGACGACGCGCTGCGCGTTGTCGGCGGGCATGGCCACCCTGGATGATGCGGGTGCGGCGGCCTTGACGGCTTCTTTCAGGTCGACGAGGCAGTATTTGCGGTCGCGTTTGCGTCCGATGCCAAGCAGTACGGCGTACCGCATACGTCCGAGGGAGCTGCAGCCCTTCATCCAGTAGGCAGCGTCGAGCACGCGAATCTTGCCGTCGTTCTCTCGCTTCTCAAGGCCGTTGATGAGTTGCCGCACGTCCTCTTGAGCGAAGGTCTCATCGATGGCGGTGCGCTCCTCCTGAGTGAGTGCCCAGAAGCGATCGCCTAGCGGAATTTTGGGGGTTACGTCTTCGATGCGCTCTTCGGCGAGGTGGCGCCAGCTACGCTTCATGGAGGATTCGAGAACCATCTGAACTGGCCCCTCATCCTCGCAATCGAGAAGGGGCTTGCGAGGCGAGGATAAGGCGTCGCGGTAGCCCTGGACCATCTGCTCGAGCATGACGGCGGTAGTGACGCCGGGCAAGTCGGAACCACGTGCGGCGGTGGCGAGCGAGAGGCCGAGGCGGATGAGGTCGTGTGCGGGATTGCCGATGACGGTCTGGTCGAGGTCGCGAATCTGAATCTCGACGGCTCCATCGGCGTTGGCAACGGGACCGAGATTGCCAGCGTGGCAGTCGCCGCAGATCCAGATAGCGGGGCCTTGCGGCAGCTTTGCTCCTTCGCCACCTTGAAGCCACTCGTAGAACTGGATGGTATTACCGCGCACATAGGCGTGCGCGGAACGGGCCATCTTCAACTTGCGACGTTTCTCTAGTACAGCCAGACGGTCGCCCGGCTTAATCTCAATAACCTGCTTACCCATGAATGTGTAGATGCAGGAATTTACACGTTTGTAACAAATCTCACGACATAGCTATTCAGGCGGTAGAGCATCGAACGCGCTTTTTGCTTTGTCGTAGAGCATCTGGGTTTCGGAGGACTGTTTGCGCAGGCCGTCGACGATGTGGGCGGGAGCCTTGGACATGAAAGTTTCGTTGCCGAGTTGGCGGTTGGCAGCCGCGAGACCCTTCTCGAACCTGGCGATGTCTTTGGTGAGGCGCTCGCGCTCTGCGGGTACGTCGATCTGGCGCTCGTAGATGACGGCTACGTCGAAGTCTGCGGTGCTGCGGGCGTTGTCGCCAGAGAGGGTTGCGGTGGCGAACGCGACGTCGCTTACGCGGGCGAGGCGGAAGAGCAGGCCCTTGTTGTCACCAGCGAGTTTTAGGACGCTGCTGTTACCGGAGACGGTGATGTGTGCGAACTCTTTTTCGGGGATGGCGATCTCTTTGCGAAGCCCGCGGACGGTGACGATGAGCTGCTGGAGGGTCTCCATTGCGGCTACGCTGGCGGGGTCTGAGGCGATCTCGGATGCACTTGGAAAGCGGGTGAGGGCGATGGATTTTTCGGGCGTGATGTTGTCGTAGAAGGCGTGCCAGATCTCTTCGGTGATGAAGGGCATGAAGGGGCTGAGGAGGCGCAGGGCGGCTTCGAAGACAGCGAGCAGGGTGGTGAGTGCGGCTTTGGCGGCGATGAGGTCGGCACCTTCGCCAAACTCCAGCCTGAGCTTGACGATCTCGATGTACCAGTCGCAGAAGTCGCCCCAGAAGAACTGGTAGATGGCGTTGGCGGCTTCGTCGAAGCGGTAGTCGGTGAGGGACTTTTCTACGGCTGCGGAGGCGGCGTGGAGGCGGCTTAGAATCCAGCGTGTTTCTAAGGGTGCATCCTCTGTTGAGTTGAGGGCAGCGGCTAGCTGCGTGAGGTCGATGCTGACGCCTGCTTCGGCGGCGCGATCGACGTTCATGAAGAGGAAGCGGGCGGCGTTCCAGATCTTATTGGCGAAGGCGCGATTGCCCTCGGTGCGGGCTTCGGAGAAGGCGATGTCGGTGCCGGGTGAGGCCATGCTGGCGAGCGTGAAACGGACGGCATCGGTTCCGAAGCGACCGATGATGTCGATGGGGTCGATGACATTGCCCTTGGTCTTCGACATCTTCTGGCGGTCGGCATCGCGGACGAGGGCGTGGATGTAGACCTCCTGGAAGGGCACAGCATCTTTAAGGGTGCGTGGCGAGCCGTCGGGCATGGGGACGTCGAGCATGAAATGGGTGCCGAGCATGATCATGCGGGCGACCCAGAAGAAGAGAATGTCGAAGCCGGTGACGAGAAGCTGTGTCGGATAGAAGGCTGCGAGGTCTGGTGTGTTTTCGGGCCAGCCGAAGACGGTGAAGGGAAGCAGGCCGGAGGAGAACCAGGTGTCGAGGACGTCGGTCTCCTGGGTGATCTCTGCCGAGTGGCAATGACTGCACGTTGCAGGTGTTTCACGTGCCACGGTGATCTTGCTGCAGGCGCTGCAGTGCCAGGCGGGGATGCGGTGGCCCCACCAGAGCTGGCGGGAGATGCACCAGTCGTGGATATTGCGCATCCACTCGTCGTAGGTCTTGCGGTATTGATCGGGCGTGAACTTGATGTGGCCTTCGTCTACGGCGCGGATGGCTTTTTCGGCGAGGGGCGCGATCTTGACGAACCACTGGTTGGAGAGGCGCGGCTCGATGACGACGCCGCTGCGCTGGCTGAGTCCGATGGCGAGGGTGTGGTCCTTTACTTCGACGAGGAGACCGAGGGCGCCCAGGTCGGCGAGGATCTTCTCGCGTGCTACGTAGCGGTCCAGGCCGTTGTAGGGGGAGCCGGGCAGGAGCACGTGTGCCGTCTCATCGAGGATGGTGAGGTTGGGCAGGTTGTGGCGCTGGCCGATGGCGAAGTCGTTGGGATCGTGTGCGGGCGTGACCTTGACGGCGCCGGTACCGAACTCGGGCTTGGCCCAGTCGTCGGCGAGGATGGGGATTTCGCGATCGGGTCCACCGTCCACGCCGCTGAGGGGCAGGCGGACGAACTTGCCGTGGAGGCCGAGGTAACGCTCGTCGGTGGGGTTGACGACGACGGCGGTGTCGCCCAGCATGGTCTCGGGGCGAGTGGTCGCGATGACGATGGAGCCGGTGCCGTCAGCGAAGGGGTAGCGGAGGGAGTAGAGCTTGCCTGCGCGCTCTTCGTGGACGACCTCGAGGTCGGAGACGGCGGTGCGGATCTGCGGGTCCCAGTTGACGATGTAGGCCCCGCGATAGATGAGGCCTTGCTCGTGGAGGCGCACGAAGGCTTCCTTGACGGCGACGCTAAGGCGGTCGTCCATGGTGAAGTACTCGCGGCTCCAGTCGACGGAGGCGCCAAGGCGCTTCATCTGGTCGAGGATGGCTCCGCCGTAGAGGTTCTTCCACTCCCAGACGCGGGCTGTGAAGGCTTCGCGGCCAAGTTGCTGGCGGGAGGAGCCTTCAGAGGCGAGCTGGCGCTCGACCATCATCTGGGTGGCAATGCCGGCGTGGTCGGTGCCGGGAACCCACATGGAGACGTCGCCGGACATGCGGTGCCAGCGGGTGAGGATGTCCATCTCGGCCTGGTTGAGCATATGGCCCATGTGGAGGCGGCCGGTAACATTCGGCGGCGGCAGGAGCATGGTGAACTTCTTCGTCGCGGCTGACGTATCTGCTGGCGTGGCAACATCAAACAGGCGTTCACGGACCCAGTACTCGGCCCAGCGTTCTTCGATAGCGGATGGATCGTATGCTTTAGAAAGTTCGTGGCTCATCAGTGTCTTAAGGGTAGCATCGACGGTACGGCCGTCCCGATCGTTCCAACATTCCGTAGGCTTTACAGAGGGTTCATGTCGAGAGTGACGATTGCCGCGCTTCTAGTACTTACTGCAACCATGCCGGCCTTTGCGTCGCGCCACAGTCATGGTGATAACGGCCGCGTCAGTTTTGGGCATGACGTGACGATCGATGAGGGCGAAACAGCAGACGATATCGTCTGCGTCTTTTGCTCGGTCCACGCGCATGGGGACATCGAGGGTGATGTGGCGGTGGTCTTCGGCAGTGTTGATGTGGATGCGAACCACACGATTTCGGGCGACGTTGCGGTGGTTGGCGGAGATGTGTCGGCCGGCGATGATGCGACGATCCATGGCGACCTCGCGGTCGTGGCCGGGGAGCTGCGCCTCGCTCCGAACGCGACGGTACATGGTGACAAGACTGTCGTCGAAGGTCGCGGATGGCTGCTCGTAGCGTTGGCTCCGCTGCTGATCCTGATCGGGATTATCTGGCTGATCGTGTGGCTGGTACGGCGGAACCGGTATCCTTACCCGCCTCGAAGGTAGCTCAAGAGGCAGACAAAAAGGGATGCAGCCATGGCTGCATCCCTTTCGTCTGTGATGATTTGTGGGGATCTAGAAGGGGTTTACTTTGTTCAGGCCCTTCTTCTTCTTGTGCTTGCTGGAGGACTCGTCACTCTTGTCGAAGTCCGGCTTGACCTTCTTGCCGTTCGCAGGAGGTGCCTGGGCGGCGGGCTGCGTTCCGGATTTGATATCGTTGACGCTCTCGGGTGCTGGAGCAGCCTTTTCAACGGCTGGAAGCGGTACGGAATTTTCCGGACCAACAGCCTTCAGTCCGCCATTATCTGCCGGTGGGGTGGGGGAATTGGGCGAGACGATCTCGACCCCCATCGACCCGCCGCCTGAGCCGGTGGTCCGTTCGCCGCTTGCGGTTCCGGGGACGGCCGTCATGACTGCAGAGCCTCCGCCGGAGCCACTGGCTGCCGTCGGTACATCGCCAAAGGCGAGGGGGGCAGCGGGTGCCGCTGGAGCAGTGGCTGCCGTATCGGCAGGGGCCGCGTTATCGTTCACAACGGGCTGGGCGATCACCTTTGCGGTAGATGCGTTTGGATTAAGGGCTGTGTTGAAGTCAGCCACGATCGCGCGTGTGACCTGCGGGGCGAGCGTTGGCTTGGGGTCGACGAGTGGCGGATCGCCAACGCGTGCTGCTGTGACCACGTCGGGCTTGCGGAAGAGGATCAGGCCGACACGATCGGTGAGCTTGTACTGGGCGCGGCTGTTTTCAAGCGCTACGCTGGCAGCCATCTGCTCCGGTGTGGGCGTTGGGATGGGAAGGTTCATCGCTGCGAGGCGATCCTTCGCATCTTCGACGTGGGCCGAAGCGGAATGCTCCATGACGACGCGCTTGTAGGCGGCGGAGGCCTGGTCGTCGTAGACCTTCTCGAGGCGGGCCTTGCCGGCTTCGGGAAGCTTCAGGGTGCGGACGTAACGGGCTTCGGACTCATAGGCATCACCGAGGCCGATCAGCGCGTCATCCATGTGGCTGTACTGTGGGTAGGTGTCGACCACGGTCTGGTAACGGGCGATAGTTGCGGGCCAGGCGGCACGGGTCGCGTAGAAGGCAGCGATGTCGGTCTCGCGGGTCGCCATGACCTCCTGGACTTCGCGCAGGCGCTGCTGGGCCGCGGGTACAAGGGTCGATTCGGGGAACTGCTGCAACATCAGGCGATACTCTTCCTCGGCGTGGCGAGACTTCGAGTAGTCACGGTCGGGCTTGTCCATCTGGCGGAAGTAAATGTCACCGACGCGCATCTGGGCCTCGGCGGCCTCGGGTGCGTTGGGGAAGAAGGTAATGAAGTCCTTGTACTCGCTCTCGGCCTGGGTGAGGGCTGCGGTGCCACCCTCCTTGTACCAGGAATCGGCGATGGCGAGCTTGGCGCGCATCTGGAACTGCGAATCAGGGTAGGTGTTGAGGAGCGTCTGCAGATCGAGACGGGCGACATCGAAGTGGCCGCGCTTGCTGGCGTCGAGCGCCTTGTCGAAGAGTTGCTTATCGGGGAGCTTGGCGTCCTGACCGGCGAGCGGATTATCCTTCGTGACCTTCTTATCCTTACGGAGCTGCTGCTTGGTGTCCTTGGACTGGATGACCTTCGACTCACGCTTCTCTTCCTTGGTGAGCTTGTCCTTCTTGTCGGGAACCAGCGCCGGATTAGTGTTCAGCGTTCCGCCTACCTGCGGCACGGGGACGGCGGGTGAGGTGGTCTGTGCCGGATTCGCAGCGGCGTCCTGGGCCCTGGCGTTCACGTTCAACGCACAAAAAGCGGCAACCGCGACCCCGGCAAGGAGGCCGGCGCGCAGGCTGGGAAAGAAAGAAGGCTTCGTCATCAGTGGATCTACCCCGTCGCCTCGCGTCCTCATCGACGCCCAGGCTGTTTTTAGTCTAAATCTTTCTATCAATCTTGTATCTCGGCTGCCGCTCGCGCCGCTGCCAGTAGCTCACGGGCGTTGTGCTCCGTCTTGCCGGGGCTGAAGACCGCTGAGCCGGCGACAAGCATGTCCGCTCCTGCTTGGACCACCTGGGCGACGGTATCGTGAGCGACGCCGCCGTCCACTTCGATGCGGAAGTTCAGGCCAAGCTCCTCGCGGATCTCGGCGAGCAGGCCAATCTTGTCGAGGGCGAGGGGAAGAAACTTCTGGCCGCCAAAGCCGGGGTTCACGCTCATGACGAGGACGTGATGCACCATGGGCAGGATTTCGATCAGGGTATCGACCGGGGTGGCTGGATTGATGACGACGGCGGGCTTCATGCCGTGCTGCTCGATCAGTTGCAAGGTGCGATGGAGGTGTCGGCAGACCTCCTGGTGGACGCTGACCATGTCTGCGCCAGCTTCAGCGAAGTCGGGGATGAAGGCGTCAGGATTCTCGATCATCAGGTGGCAGTCGAGCGGTAGCTTGGTGATGCTGCGGACGGCCTTGACCATGGGGGGGCCGAAGGTGATGTTCGGGACGAAGTGGCCGTCCATGACGTCGATGTGGACGATGGAGCCCCCGCCACGCTCAGCCGCGGCTACCTCGTCCGCAAGGTGCGCGAAGTCGGAGGCGAGTATCGAAAAAGCCAGTTCAATCACGGAGTGTGCCTCAAAAGGAAGGTGTTGGCATGGGCCGTTCGAACCGGGCCGCCAGGCCAAAGTGTATCAGTGGGTCGCTTTTTGCTCCTCGTCGGGAGTCGCGTTCGGCGTAGATCGCCTGCTGGTAAATGCCTGCGGTGGTTCGGGGTCGCGTGGAGCCTTGACGATGACCGGCACGATTCGCTCCACGTCGGGACGCCCCTCGTGGAGAATACGGACCTTTGCTCCTTTGGCGGCCTCGCGCTTCGTTTCGGCGATAGCGGTTGGTTCCCCCAACACCATGCGCGCGGCGCCGCGAAGGATGCGCCTTACCGGCCAGTTCCGGTCGGGATAGGGAAAGAAGATCTCGCCGCTGCGCTGCTTCTCAGGCCGGTAGTACCAGCGGCGGAAGAGGGAGAGGTGATCGCTAAGGAGGGCGATGTCGGTGCTTTCAGATTGTTTTTCGGTCAGCCGGTTGATGACTCCTTCGGCCCGCTCCTCGGGGTTGTAGGTGGCAGGTACAGGGGTGACGACGCCCTCTTCTACGAGCGGCACAGCCTGAAGCATGAGGGGTTGGGCGAAGAGACTGCTGCCTACGCTGGTCTGCTCTTTGACGGCGCGTACGCCAAGGGTGGAAAGGCGTTCTGGTCCGGCTAGGCATCCGCCTTCGAGAAGAAAGACTGCCGCTTCGCTTACTGCTGTCTCGATCTGCGCGGAGGGCTGCACGATGATGGCCCGCAGGTTGGGGACTGGCCGTACGATCTCGTCGGCGAGCGAGGCCGCTGATTTTACCTTTTGATATTGCGTGTGAAGGGTCGCGGCCGTTTCAAACTCCATCTCGGCTGAAGCTTTGTCGCGCTCCTCACCGATCGCTGTCAGCATGCTTGCGCCGCAGGTGTCGAAGAAGGCTTTAATTGCTGCGGCCTCGGCGGCATATTCCTCAGGAGTACAGGCTTGGTTGCAGGGGGCGAGGCACTTCTTCATCTCCTGGTACACGCAGCCGGGATGCTCGGGGTAAGGGGCGAGGTCCTCGTAGCAGCGGCGGAGTTTGAAGAGATCGAGGACAGCGTCGCAGTAGCGCTCGGCGGCCATCCGTGAAGGAAAGGGGCCGTACATTTGTGCGAGGCCGCGCTTCGAGAGCCGGTTGGTGGAGTAGACGCGGGGGTGCTGGTTCTCCATGGTGAGGCGGAGGAAGTAGGGGGTGTGCAGTTTGAGCCGTCGGCGGGCTTCCGCGTAGCCGAACTCTGCGGCGGCGGCATGGTAGAGGACGAGGGTCGACTCGAACTCGGAGCCGGTGATGCAATAGTCGATGCGGACGACTTTGTCGCGGAGGTTGAGACGCTTCGACTGCGACTCGGGTGGCGCGAGGAGACGGGTGATGCGGCGACGGATGTCCGCGGCGCGAGTGAGGTAGGGCTCGTCGGTGTCACGGGCGCCGCGGAGGGCGAAGACGCCAGGCAGCGCGGGGATGGCGCGAAGGACTTCGAGTGCACGATCCGGGGCGAACTCTACGGCGTGCTCGAACTGGAAGGGCGTTGCCACGAGTCGATTGTAGTCGGCTTGCTTACGAGCCGGCGATCATCATGCCTTCGACGCGGATGGTGGGGGATGCGCTTGCGCCGCGGAAGACGAGGTCATTGCCGATGGCAACTATGTTCTTGTACATGTCCTTGAGATTGCCAGCGATGGTGATCTCTTCGACCGGGTAGCTTAGCTCGCCGTTCTCGATCCAGAGGCCGCTGGCGCCCTGGGAGTAGTCGCCGGTGACGAGGTTTACGCCGAAGCCCATGGTCTGGGTGACGTAGAGGCCGTCTTTGACGTCGCCGATAATCTGTTCCGGGGTGAGGGTGCCGGGCTCGAGGTAGAAGTTTCCGGCGCCGATGCCGGGGTTGCCGGCCAGGCCGCGCGAGGCGTTTCCGGTGGAGACCATGCCCAGCTTGCGCGCGGTGTAGGTGTTCATGACGTAGTTCTTCAGGATGCCGTTTTCGACCAGCGCTTTGCGGCGTGTCGGCAGACCTTCGCCGTCAAAAGGAGCTGTTCCGTAGCCGCCGATGCCGTCATGCACCATGGTGCCATCGTCAATGACGGTGATGTTTTCTCCAGCAACACGCTCGCCGAGCATGTCGGCGAAGAAGCTGGCGTGACGGTAGATAGAGTCGCCATTGGCAGCTTCGAAGATGTTGGCGATGATGGAGCGGGCGATCTCGGGAGAGAAGACGACTGGAGCCTTCTGGGTCTTGACCTGCCGCGCACCGAGGCGACGAAGGGTGCGCTGCGCGGCGATGATGCCAATGTCTTCAGGGTTCTCAAGCTTGCGTGTGGAGCGGGAGTTCGAGTACCAGTAGTTCTGCTGCATGTTGCCGGTGGCATCCTGCGCGATGGGTGCGGCCGAGAAGCCGCAGTAGGAGCGGCGATACTCGCCAGTAAAGCCGCGCGAATTCATCAAAATCTTGTGCGAGGTTGAGGTGTCGAAGTCACCGCCCTTGGAGTTCTGGATGCGCGTGTCGTAGGACATGGCTGCGGCTTCGACACGGCGCGCGATCTCGATCCGCTCGGCTGGCGGCTGCTCGTTGACGTCGTCGAAGTAGAGATGAAGATCGCCGTCGAGTTTGCCGAAGGCTTCGGGTTCGGGAAGACCTGCGAAGGGGTCCTCGCTGGTGATTCTGGCGAGCGTGACGGCACCGTCGACGAGGCGTTCGATCGAGTCACTGGAGAAGTCCGACGACGAGGTACTGGCCGTGCGCTGGGCTTTGCCGGAGGCGATGAAGACGCGCAAGCCGACAGCGCGTGAGCCTGACTCCTTGAGCGTCTCTACCTGTCCAAGTCGAACGAGGACTTCGAACTGCTCTCCCTCGTAGACGACCGCTTCGGCGTCGGTGGCCCCGGCGCGCAGGGCTTTCGCGAGCACATCGGCGGCTAGTTGCTTCAGATCCGAGGAGAGAGCAGGGGCAATAGACTGGGACAAGCGGCAGACCTCACAGCGATGTTAACGGACAGGTGCTTCAGAGATGCGGGGCAGGCGACCGTCGGTGGAGGTGCGGAAGTAAAGGCCACCGGGGCAGTATTCGGAGTCGCTGCGGAGCTTGTGCTTCATGTGGCGCGGGGCAGTGCCCTCGGTCACGGTGCGGACGTTGAGCTTGACGGGTCCGAAGCAGTCTTTGCAGCGGAATTCGGTGTCGCTGTCGTCCAGTGCCTCAACGACCGTCTTCAACTTCCAGAATGGTTCGTATCCGCCTGTTGCGCGGACGCGGCGACGCTTGACCTGGCACTCGTAGATCATCTCTCGTTCCGTTGCCATTGTTAACCTCGGGCGTGCTTGAATTTTATGGAGCGTTAGGGAAGCTTTCTAATCTGGTGCCAGCTTCGGGCGAAGCTGCTAGTGCAAGGGCCTGCTACTCGACGGGATGTTCCGATGGTTTGGCTTCGCGGCCGTCTGTAGCCTTCTTGAAGAGCAGACCGCTGACGCAATATTCGGAGTCAGTGGTGAGCTTGTGCTCGACGTACGGTACTGTACCGACCTTACCGTTGCGACCGAGCAGCTTGACTGCACCGAAGCAGTCTTTGCAACGGAACTCTGTATCGCTATCGCTGAGAGCTACGGCAACATTCTTGATCTTCCAGAACGGTTCGTATCCGCCACCTTCTTTTTGACGACGACGTTTTACTTCACACTCAAACATCTTTTCGCGTTCGGCTGCCATTACTGTCCTGTTCCCCCGACCGTCATGCGGTCGAGCTTAATCGTTGGCATGCCCACGCCTACTGGAACACTTTGTCCGGCCTTGCCGCAGGTGCCAATGCCTTCGTCCAATGCGAGGTCGTTGCCGACCATCGAGACAAACTTGAGAGCCTCGGGACCGTTACCGACGAGGGTTGCGCCCTTGACGGGCCGGGTCACCTTGCCGTCTTCGATGAGATAGGCCTCGGAGGCTGAGAAGACGAACTTGCCGTTGGTGATGTCGACCTGTCCACCGCCGAAGTTGACGGCATAGAGACCGCGCTTGACGCTCTTGATGATGTCTTCGGGCAAATCGTCGCCGTTGAGCATGTAGGTGTTGGTCATGCGCGGCATGGGGATGTGGTGGTAGCTCTCGCGACGACCACTGCCGGTGTTTGGTGTTCCCATCAGGCGCGATGAGAGCTTGTCCGAGAGGTAGCCCTTCAGGATGCCGTTCTCGATCAGTACGGTCTCCTGGGTCGGGTTTCCTTCGTCATCCATATTGATCGACCCCCGTCGGTTGGGCATGAGGCCGTTATCGACGACGGTGACCTTGCTGCTGGCTACCTGCTTGCCGATGAGACCAGCGAAGGCGGAGGTTTTCTTCCGGTTGAAGTCGGCTTCGAGACCATGACCTACCGCCTCATGAAGCAGGACGCCGGGCCAGCCGGGACCGAGGACGACGGGCATCTCACCGGCAGGTGCGTCGACGGCGCCGAGCTGGAGGATGGCGGTGCGGGCGGCTTCGTGGGCGAAGTGCTCGGGGGACTTTTCATCTTCGAAGAAGTCCATGGAGACGCGTCCACCACCGCCGGAGGTGCCGCGTGCGGTGTTGATGCCGTCCTTCGCGATGACGAAGACGTTGAGGCGGGCGAGGGGCTGGGTGTCCGAGGCGAAGGTGCCGTCCGAGGCAGCGACGAGGATGCGGCGCAGCTCGTCGTTGAAGCCAGCACGGACCTGGGTGATACGGGGGTCGTAGGCGCGGGCTGCTTTGTCTGCGCGCTGGATGAGGGCGAGCTTTGCGGCGATCTCCGCGTCGGCGGTGGCTCCGGCGGCGGGGTAGAGCGACGGAGTTTCGGTATGGCGGAAGCCGCTCATCTGCTGCTTCGCGGGCGCGCTGGCGATCAGGGCCGCGGTGCGGGCGGCGCGAAGGAGGCGTTCGCTCGAGAGATCGTCCGTGTAGGCGTAGCCGGTGCGCTCGCCGGAGAGGACGCGGATGCCGCAGCCGACGCTGATTCCCTGGCTGGCAGATTTTACAAGCGACTCGTCGATGCCGAGGGAGGTGGAGGTAACTGACTCAAAGTAAAGGTCTGCGTAGTCGCCGCCGGCGGAAAGTGCTTCGCCCAGACATCGTTCCATGAGACGTTCGGATAGGCCGAGCTTCTCGATGAAATAGAGTTTATGGTCCTGCTTTCGTTCGAGGGGGGACAATGTCATCTTCTTGATTCTAGGCCCCGGGAGGGCCATCGGCAAATGACATGTCTTTTCCGGGTCAGAATAGCAGGGTTTCGACGTCAGCGCCCAGCAGACGGATCGGGGGAACCAGCAACGTTCATATCCAGGATGAGGTGGGTCAGTTCGCCGGCGTAGCAGTTGCCATCGGAGGCGTAGGTTTTTGCGCAGGATGCGGTGTTCTCCGGGCGACGCGGGGACTGGGCATACTGCCAGACGAGCGCGCCGGGCGTTCCACTGTGAGCGAGCGGTGGCGGTTGCAGGGTGCAGCCTGGCGCGGGCGGGCAATCGTCCTCGTAGACCCACATGGCGACCTCGTGGAGGTGCTGGGCTGCGACGTGGTTGCGGACGTCCAGTGCGGTCGTGATGGTGACGTTCGGGCCTTCATGGACGGTCTGGCCGCTGACATAGATGCCGGGGCGATAGCCGTTGGTGGCGACGGTTTCGGTCCAGGCGAGGAGGTAGGCCATCTGTTCGGGGAGGAGTCGACCGCCTTCTTCCTGGTCAAGGAAGAGGATGGTGTTCCTGGGGAAGTGCTCGCTCTGGGCTGCGGCGATCGCTGCAGTGGCGTCTCGTCGGCCGAGCGCGTCGGGCTTGATGCCCGACCTCAGGATCTCCTTGTCGAGCTTGCCATTGGCGAGGACGAGGAAGCCGAAGCCTTGCTGGAGAAGGATATCGCGCTTGCCGAGCCAGCCGTTCCGGTGCGAGCCGGGAGGATTGGTGAGCCAGTAACCGGCGAAGTCGAAGTGCTTGCGCAGGGCGGGAAGGGAGGCATCGCCGGGATATTCGTTCCGGTCGAAGCCGATATAGCTCTTTTGGCCGGAGAGGGAGCAGGCGGCTGTGAGGCTGATCGCAGCGATGACGAGGAGCTTGCGCGCGAGAGTAACGGGCAGGTTCATATTCTGACTAAAGGTTACACAGGGCTGTGCTACCTTGCATGAAAAGAGCTCTGCTTTCGAGAGTTCAATCGCTGCGTCATCTGTGTTGCTTGAAGTGTCTCCCATCCGAGTCTGCCAGGAGTTTGCCATGAGTCCCGATGCTCAGTATCCCATTGGAAGGTTTGAAACGCCGGAGTCGATCTCTGCGGGTGAGGTGAGGAATGCCATTACGATGCTGGCCGATACGCCAAGCCTGCTTCGTAATGCGGTAGGTGGATTGAAACCGCCGCGTCTGACGGTGCCTTATCGTCCGGGCGGATGGACGATCCAGCAGGTGGTGCATCACCTTGCGGATAGCCATATGAATGCGTTTGTACGGTTTCGGCTGGCACTTACGGAGGATTGGCCGACGATCAAGGTGTATGACGAGGCAGCCTGGGCTGAGCTGCATGACTCGCTGGCGCCGATCGAATGGTCGCTCGAGCTGATCGAGAGCCTTCATGCTCGATGGATCATGCTCCTGTTCTCCTTGAAGGACGCGCAGTGGAAGTGCGGCTATGTTCATCCTGAGCGCGGACGCGTGGCTCTTGATGTGGCGGTGCTGCACTATGCGTGGCATTCACAGCATCACCTTGCTCACATCACGCATCTGCGCGCTCGCGAAGGCTGGTAGCGATCGCCGTAAAGCCTCCTTCCCGATCGAGCGCGGTGGACAAGGAGCAGACTGTCGAGCAGATTGCGGAGGCGCTTGAGGGCTTTCTGGCGGATCATCCGGCTGCGGTGCTGCTGGAGGATAGCAAGGCGCTGTTCGGGATGGCGGAGGCGAAGTACACACTCTCGACCGAACACGGACGCTGCACGCTGCATCTGTGGAGTGAGGAGCGGAACATCGTGCGGCGCGTTGTCGCTGCAACGGTTCGCCATGGCGTGTTGCGGCTGAGTACGTTGCGGTTTGGACAAGTGAAGCCGCAGATCCTGGAGCTTGCGCCGGATCAGGATCGGCGAACACCATCGACACGCGAGGCTACGCGGAAGCGCTATCTGCGAGTGCTGGAGCGGGTTCTGCTGCGGAGCTTTCCGGGCTGGAAGCCTGATGCGTTTCGCACGGCGATGGACCTCGAGAAGAGCTTCGGACCGGCTTACGCGCGGGGAACTCTGGTGAAGGGATCGCAAGCCTGGGCTGTCATCGCGGTGAATGAGGAGGAGACTGCGGCGACGATCGACGGGGTTCTGACGCTGGGAATTCTGTGGCTGCATCACTGTCGGGAGCAGGCTGGCGGAAGGCGGCTGTTCCAAGGGTTGAAGGTGATTGTGCCGCGGGGAATGGCGACGCTGACGGTTTCACGTCTGGCATGGCTAAACGCGGATGCGGCGCAGTGGGAGCTCTGGGAGTTGGCGGAGCGCTCGGAGGAGTTGACGGAGCGGGATGCTGCGGATCATGGGAATCTGGCTACGCGGCTGATGCATGCGCCGAACGAGTCTGCTGCGCGGGAGCGGTTTGCGGAGGCGGCGAGTCGCGTGCTGGCGATGGTTCCGGCGACGATGCGGGAGGATGTGGAGCAGCACATCCGCAGTGGGTCGGAGATGGCGTTTCGGCTGCATGGGCTGGAGTTTGCGCGGGCGCGCGTGGGACTTTCGGAGGTGTCGTTCAACCGGGATGTTGAGGTCAGCTTTGGGGCTGGAGCGAATGAGACGGTGTTGACCTCGGAGAATGAGGGCGAGCTTCGCGGGCTGACTGCGCGGCGTTTGCACGGCGGAATGCTGCTGGGGATCATCGTGATCCGCTGTACCGAATGCAGCCTGAGCGATGGCTTGAGAGTGTGCTGCGGCGGAATCTCGAGCCGCTCGATGCGCATCTCGATCCGGCTCATGTGTATACGCAGGTTCCGGCGTTTGCGGCTGCGGATCGCGGGATGCTGGATTTGCTTGGAGTCGGGCAAGATGGTCGGCTTGCGGTGATTGAGCTTAAGGCGGATGAGGATCTGCACCTTGCGCTGCAGGGGCTCGATTACTGGATACGGGTTCGCTGGCATCATCTTGAGAATCTGGATCAGCGGTCGGGTCTTGGGGAGTTTCAGCGGCTTGGTTATTTTGGCGGGATTCGGCTCTCGGGGGAAGCTCCGCGACTTTTTCTGGCAGCTCCAGCGCTGAGGATTCATCCGGCTACGGAGACTGTGTTGAAGTATTTTTCGCCTCGTGTCGAGTGGACGCTTGCGGCTCTGGATGAGCGGTGGCGGAGGCAGGTGAAGGTGGTGTGGCGGAAGCGGAGCGGGTAGGTACCCCCCTCCCCTACCTAAGTACCAAAGTATTCAAAACAAATGAGTTAGGCGGGTACTTAGTGGAGTGCTTCTGTCGGCCTGGGACGGGTCTTTGTGAGCTGGCAGGGTGTTTGTGGGTCAAGATTGTCAAACAGGCGACTTTAGCTGCCGTGTCTGAGCTACACGGCGGAGGCGGGGCGGAGGCGCTTGTAGAGCGTGGCTATGAGGAGGGTGGTGGCGGCGGTGAGTGTGGCCAGGCTAACGCCTGTGAGGACGCTGGCGGTAAGCGCGCTGAGGAGGTTCTGGGTGTCTTTGGGATAGGCGGTGTCGAAGTGGCTCAGGAAGAGGAAGAAGGCGATGGGGATGGAGAGTACGAAGGCGGCCAGGCCGGCGAGGAGGGAGATAGCGGCAACTCTGGCCCAGCCGGTGGTCTTGGGGTTGCTGCGGATCTGAATCTGCATCGTGAGTTGAGTTTAGTGGGTCGCGGCGAAGATCGTGCGCTGGACGCTAAAGCTGCTGGAGGCTGGCGAGGAAGGCGTCCCAGATATCGCGGCGTGGGGTGAGCAGGCGGTAGCGGCCGTCGCGGTCCATGTTGATGAGGTCGGCGGCGAGGAGTTCCTTGAGGTGGTGGGAGCAGGTGCCATCGGAGATGGAGAGGCCGCCCTTGGCGCAGCCGCAGGTAAGGGCGGCGTCGCTGGCGTAGATCCGCTTGAGGATGTCGTACCGGTTGGGATCGCCGAGGGCGTTTGCGATGCGTTGGATCTGGTCGGGGGTTAAATTGGTTTCGGTCATGGCGGGCTCCTCCATGTTACTTCCTGTTAACAAAGATAGGGCAGAAGCGGATGGTACCGCCTCTGCCCCGCTTGTTTCGATCAAGCTGGTTAGATTGCGGCGCCGCCGGAGACAAAGATGGTCTCGCCGGTGATCCAGCGAGCATCCTCAGAGGCGAGGAAGACGACCGGAAGAGCGATGTCGTCTGGCTGGCCAATCCGGCCGAGCGGTGTGCCGGCGATGGCACCCTTCTCGAAGTCGCTGCCGAGGAAGCCTGCTGTGGCGACACCCTCTGTCTCGACCATGCCGGGGTTAATGGCGTTGACGCGGATCTTGCGTGCGCCAAGCTCCTTCGCCCAGGACTTTGTAATGGTATCGACTGCGCCCTTGGTACCGCTATATACGGAGCCAGTGGGGGGTGCCATCGTGCTGACTACAGAGCTGATGTTGATGATGCTGCCGCCGGTCTCGGGAAAGAGGGGTAACGCGCCCTGTGTGGCAAGGATGAGACCGAGAACGTTCGTGTCGAAGATGCGGTGATAATCTGTCGCGGTGATACCACCAAGCGGCGAGAAGCTATAGACGCCCGCATTGTTGACCAGGATGTCGACCTTCCCGTAGGCCTTTTTGGTCTCGGCGAAGAGGTTGGTGACTGCAGCTTCGTCGGCTACGCTGCCGCCTACGGCGATGGCTTTGCCACCGGCCTGAACGATCTCAGCTACGACCTTGTCCGCGCCTTCTTTGCTGGACGAGTAGTTGACGACGACGGATGCGCCAGCGGCTGCGAGCTGCTTCGCGATTGCCGCGCCGATGCCCTTGGATGCTCCTGTGACTACTGCTACTTTATTCGCAAGCTTTGCCATGTCTCTTCTTCCTCTTTCGCTGGTTCATATTTCTATAACCATCGAATAGATGTGAGTGTGGAGGGGTAGGATTCGGATTGACGGAAAGAAACCGCAGGTCCTTCGACTTCGCTCAGGATGACAGGGTTTGGGTGGCGGGGACGCTGGCTTCCTCTGGAAGCTTCGGGAAGGAAGGAATAACAATGCGGGGGTCTCTCCACTTCGCGTTGCTCCGGTCGAGATGACGGGTGTTTCTTGCGGGGAGATGAGAGCAGACGCAGGTTTGCTTTCGGGAGTGCGGGCAAGAAGGGAAAGGCAAAGGCGGCAGGCAGCGGGTCCTAGTTCAGGACGGCTTCAAGTTCTTCGGCATGGGTGTGATCGAAGTCGGTGGCGTCGGCTTTGTGGGCGAAGAAGGCTTCGATGGCGTCGAGGACGGCGGGACCCTTCCTGGCTTCGAAGATCTGCTTGCGGAGGCTGGAACCGCCGGGAACGCCGTGGGTGAACCAGCTGGCGAACTGCTTCATCTTGCCGACGCAATCGCGATGGCGCTGCTCGCGGGCGGTCTGGCCAGAGGCGGTGATGACGGCAGCACGGTGGGCTTCGGCGGCTTCTTCAAGCTCGATCTCGTGGACGAGCATGGCGAAGTAGTCGCGGATCATGTGGTAACGATCCTGATCGGTGGGCTGGTCGTAGTGGCCGGTGCCGGTGGCCTCTTTCGAGGCGGTGTATTGGGCGATCTGGCGGAAGATCCAGGGATTGGCGGGTGCGGCGCGGCCGATCATGACGGCGTCGCAGTGAGTGGCGTCGACCATGGCGGCGGCGTCTTCTGGTGTGCGGATGTCGCCATTGCCAATAACCGGAATGCTGACGGCATCTTTGACGGCGGCGATGTACTCCCAGCGGGCCTGGCCAGTGTAGCCGTCCTCGCGGGTGCGGGCGTGGAGGGCGACGGCGTTGAGGCCGCAGTCTTCGGCCATTTTGGCGAGTTCGACGCAGACGATGTGGTGGTCGTTCCAGCCCATGCGGAACTTGACTGTGAAGGGAATGGAGACGGCGGCGCGGACGGCCTTGAAGATGGTCTCGATCTGCGGGAGGTCGCGGAGGAGGCCGGAGCCGCCGTTGCAGGCGACGACGCGCTTGGCGGGGCAGCCGAGATTGAGGTCGACGAGGTCGAAGCCGGCGTCCTGGACGATGCGGGCGGAGTCGGCGAGGGTCTCTGGGTTGGAGCCGAAGAGCTGAGCGGAGATGGGGTGCTCGTCGTCGTAGTAGGTGAGGTAGCGCTTGCGCTTGACCTCGCGCATGCGGGAGAGGCCGTCGGCGGAGGTGAACTCCGTCATGATGAGGCCGCAGCCGGATTGCTGGTTGGTGGTGGTGCTCTCGATGTCGCTGCTGGAGGACTCGGTGGTGAACTGGCTGGCGTTTTTGATGAAGCGGCGGAAGACGGTGTCGGTGACGCCGGCCATGGGGGCGAGGACCGTTGCCGGAGCAATCTTGACGTTGCCGATGGTGAAGCTGGCGGGGACGCGGGTGTGCTCTGGCATGGCGTGCTCGGCGGGATCGTCCCAGCGTTTCTGCTCGAGGGTGTAGCGCTTCTTCATAAGAGATACGAGGTTAGAAAACAAAGGCCCCCGCGTTGGCGGAGGCCTCTGGGTGGATTGCGTCTCCGCTTACTTGGCTGCGGTCTCGGCCTTGCCGGCGTCCGACTTGGCGAATTTGCGGCGGAAGCGCTCGACACGGCCTGCGGTGTCGATGAGCTTCTGCTTGCCGGTGAAGAACGGGTGGCAGGCGGCACAGATTTCGAGAACGATGTCGCCCTTATGCGTGGAGCGGGTCTGGAAGATGTTGCCGCAGGCGCACTTGACGTTGATCTCGTTATACGACGGGTGAATTCCTTGCTTTGCCATGATGCGGTGATCCTTTTCTAACTGGTCTTGCCTGCCGGCTCGCGGATCGCTTGCAACGGATAGAGTCACGTCACATCGAAGGGCCTGTCGCGCCGCCGTCTGCACTCCACTTTGTAGAGCACTCAGACAGTTTCCTCAGTTTATATGTGATTCGCACAGGGGGCAATCGGATTCATTGGGGCCGGGAAACTGCGATACTGAAGGTTCCTATGGCAGACATCTGTACTATTTGCGGCGGGCTCGGATTGAAGATCGTGCAGCGGCCGGACGGGACGCAGTTTGCGCAGGATTGCGTGTGCCGGATTGAGCGGCGGGCGAGCCGGATGCTGGGCAGGACGCAGATTCCGCATCGCTATGCGAATTGCACGCTGGAGAACTTCGAGAGCAGCTTTGGTGGAGCGCACCGGACCTTGAGTGCGGCGCATCTGCGGGCGCGGCGGTTTGTGGAGAGCTATCCCGTGGACACGAACGGGACCGGGCTGCTGCTGACGGGGTCGATTGGGGTGGGGAAGACGCATCTTGCGGTGGGAATCTTGCAGGCGCTAGTGGCGGAGCGCGGGGCTACGGGGCTGTTTGTGGACTATCGGGACCTGTTGAAGCAGGTGCAGCATAGCTACAACCGCGCGGTGGCAGCTACGGAGTTGGAGATTTTAGCGCCGGTGTTCGATGCGGAGATATTGGTGATTGACGAGCTTGGCGCGTCGAAGCCGACGGACTGGGTGTGGGATACAGTGGCGCACATCCTGAATACGCGCTACAACGACCGGCGAACCACGATCATTACGACGAACTATGCGAACCTTGGGCCGCTTGGCACGGAGTTGACCGCGGCGAGGGCTGCGCGTGAGGAGACGCTGGGGGACCGGATCGGGGAGCGGATGCGGTCGCGGTTGCAGGAGATGTGTGTGGTGGTGGAGATGCAGGGTGAGGATTTTCGGCAGAAGGTAAAGCGGGCGAGCTTCGTCTAGCGCGCGGCTAGACTGCGCTGGCTACGAGGAGCACGCCTGCTGCGAGAACGAAGATGGCGTAGACGACTTCGGTGATGCGGGCGGAACGGCGTTCGGCGAGGGAGGTCTGCTGCAGTTGTTCGTACGGGGCCCGGGAGTGCTGGGCACCGGCATCAATGGCGGCAGTTGGGGAGGATGCTGTCATGGCGGTGTTCTCCTTAGTTGGGGTGGAAGCTGGTGGTTTGATGTCACGTCCGGTTTGTCGGATGTTGTTCTTAACGTCTTATCGCACAGGTTTGTTGCGTTCTTATAGTGAATATTTCAAGAACGTACCCGGAGGGGTGCCTGGATGGTGCCTTGGTGGGAATTAATTGCTGAGGATTGCTGCTGGCTAGCCCTTTAGATCGGCATGATCGACGGAGGTTCGCCGGTCGAAGACGAAGCACTTGCCGTTCCAGCGGGTGGCTTGTTCGGGGACGTCTTCGAGATATTTGAGGATGCCGCCCTTGAGGTGATAGACCTCGCTGAAGCCTTCCTGGAGCATAAAGGCCGAAGCTTTTTCGCAGCGGATGCCGCCGGTGCAGAACATGGCTACCTTGCGGTGCTTCGCGGGGTCGAGGTTTTCGCGGACGTAGGTGGCGAAGTCGGAGAAGGTCTCGATGTGGGGATTGACGGCTCCGGCGAAGGTGCCGCATTCGACCTCGTAGTGGTTGCGGGTGTCGAGGAGCAGGACTTCGGGATCGGCGATGAGGGCGTTCCACTCCTGCGGCTGGACGTAGCTGCCGGGCCGGGTGGTGTCAACGGTGGCTTTGCGGAAGGCGATGATCTCGCGCTTGATCTGGAATTTGAGTCGTCCGAAGGGACGTTCTGCAGAGGTGGAGAACTTTACGTCGGCACGGTCGAGGCCGGTTCGCTGGGCGAGGAGGCCTAAGAGGCGGTCGATGGTTTCGGTGGAGCCGGCGAGGGTGCCGTTGATGCCTTCGGAAGCGATGAGGAGGGTGCCGCAGAGGTCAGCTTCATTAAAAGCTGTGCGCAGTTCCTTGCGGAGGGCTGCGGGGTCGGCCAGGGGGACGAAGCGGTACAGGGCTGCGATCGTGAAGGTCATTACCCCTTCATCATAGTGGAATCCTGACCGGAGTTATTGAATGCGGGTGTAGACGTCGTAGTAGCCGTTGCCGGTCTGCTTGCGATAGTTGGCCCATTCGACGGTGAAGGCCGAATCTTTGAGAAACCAGCCGAGCATGTCGAAGGGGACGCCGGTCATGGCCTGGCAGATGCCCTCGGGGCGGCAGAGCTTGACGATGACGACCGCGGGCTTCCAGGACTGGAGGTCTTCGACCATCTCGCGGCGCTGGAGGGTGGAGATTTGCGCGATGACCTCTGGGGTGAGGACCTTTTTGGGAACGGGTCCGCCGTGGCTGAGTGCGTCGTTCTTGGCCAGGGCGGGGAGCATCCAGAGATGGACGTAGCGGCTGGCCCAGATGAGGTGGTGCTGGAGGACGGGAGGGAAGCCATCGAGGCCGGTGGAGAGAACGTAGACGGGTGTGCCTGCGGGATAGCTGGCGAGTGTGTCCTCGACGATGCCTTTGTTGAACATCATGCGGAAGGCTACGCGGCGGTGATGGATGATGACGATTGGCAGCAGGATGAGTGTGCAGAGTGTAGCCGTGGCAAAGAAGCGAATCCCAAAGATGCGATGCTGCGCGAGGTTGTGCAGGGAGGGCGAGAACAGATCGATGGCCATGGTGCAGATGGCGAGGACAAGGAAGGCGATCTGGGGGAACTGGTGGTTGCCCCAGCCTGTGTGCTGCTGGAAGTAGGCCAGCAGCGCCCCGATGGTGCAGCCGAGCAGGGCGAGCGGAAGCTTGGAGTTGCGAAGGCGGTTGCGGAGAAAGAACCATGCGGCTATGGCAGCGAGGAAGGCGATATTGAAGCCGGGACTGTTTCGGACCAGCGTGCTGATGCTGTCTTCGCCAAAGGCCCAGTAGGTGGCTTTGAGGAGTGGGACGGTGTGGGTGATGTAGACGGCTGTGGTGAGGCGGACGAGGAGGAGGTAGCCGCAGGCGGTGAGAAAGAGGGAGAGGAAGTCGGGACTGTAGAGGCGGCGAAGGCTGCGGATGCCGAAGGCGAGAACGATCTCGAAGCAGAAGAGGGCGAGGATCTCCTGCGGCTTGAGGCAGACGCCTATGCCGGCGACGATGCCGAGGGCACATCGCTCGATCACGGGGAGGCGTGTGGTCGCTCCACTGGCTGCGGAAAGCAGGTAGGGGACGAGGAGGATGACGAGGAACTGCTCGCGCTGACCGATCTCGGCTCCGGTGATGAGGGATTCGGCAAGGAGGGTCGCGGAGACGCCGAGGAAGAGTTGTAGCGGGCCTTTGAGGAATCCTGCGCGGTGCAGGAGGCGGCCGCTCCAGAGCGCACTGCCCAGCATCAACACCCCGGTGTAGAGGTTGAGCATGAAGGCTGAGGTGGTCCTGAAGAGATGCGCGAGGGCGACAGGAATGAGGGAGAACCAGACGGCGAGGGGCGGGTTGGTCTCGACGAGGCGGGGTCCGTCCAGTTGCACCCCGGCGGCGACGCGCTCTGCGGCGTAGAGGAGCCAGCTTTGATCGTGGTCCGGGACGGCAAACAAGACGAGGTCGAGGAAGTGAACGAGCAGGAAGGCTGCTGCTGCTGCAAGGCCCAGGGCGAAGAGGCGAGGGAGCCAGACGGCTATTTCAGACTCCTTCAATTGCTGCTGCATTGCGGATAACCCCGGGGTTGGAATTCGTTCTGTCTTAATGATCTTCATTGGCGTCACGGAAAACGGCAAGCCGGGCGCTGCGTCTTCTCGTAGAAGATCGGCCTGTTCTTCGTGCTGCGTTGTAGAATTTGCAGCTATGGATGAGCGTTTTGAGGGAAGTACGGGCGGGCGAACGGACTCTGACTTGTTTAAGCCGAAGGCATCTGAGCGGGACGAGTTGCCGGTCAACGCCTGGGCGATCGCCGGGTTGGTGGTCCTGGTGATCATTACAGGGGCGCTGCTGATGGGACGCCATAAGCGAGCCCTGCCGCTGAACACGATTCTTCCGCTCGATGCCTATGCGTCACAGTTGCCGTTGTCGCAGATCGCGATGAGCGAGTCGGTCAGCCTCTCAGGCGGGAAGTCGACCTTCGTGGATGGCCACATCGGGAATACGGGGCAGCAGACCGTGACGGGTGTGACGGTTCAGGTTCTCTTTAAAAACGACGAAGGTCTGGCACCGCAGGTTGAGACTCTACCGGTGGCTCTGATTCGAACGCATGAGCCTTATGTAGATACCGTGCCTGTGAGCACGGCGCCGTTGAAACCTGGAGCCGACCAGGAGTTTCGGTTGATCTTCGAGAAGCTGCCGACAAACTGGAACACCCAAGTCCCCGAGATTCACGTGATCCACGTTACAGCGAAGTAATTTTCAGGACTTCCTGCCGGGTCCTAAGAAATATTTTCCGCACTTGAAGTGCCGATCTGAAAGGAACGGTTTTACCTGTTTCCCTGTAAGTATTGTAAACAAGGGCTTTAGCTTGAGAATCAACTTTGGCAAAGCGTTTGCATATAGCCAATGCACGAGAATGCCGGCTTCGGCCTTATTCGCGTGGACCAAAAGGAGCAACCAGACATGATGAATCACCGTAATGGCTTTGGTCTTTCTGTACTAATCCTTGGCGGCGCGTTGAGCGCAACCTCGCTGGCTCAGTCCAGTGTTTCTGCCGATCCGAGCAATACACCTCCACCCGCGAAGCAGATGGGTGTCGATGATACGACCAGCTACGCAACCGGCAAGCCGCTCGGCCCGCAGTCGAAGGAAGGCTTCTGGGGCCACATGAATCCTCTTGCCCGCAAGAAGTGGGTAAAGCGTCAGATCGATCCGATCAAGGACCGCACGAACGAACTCGATCAGCTTCAGGCCAAGAACGCCAACGATATTCGCGACGTCGATAGCCGCGCACAGTCCGGAATTACCAAGGCAATGGGGGCGGCGAGCACCGCCGATCAGCACGCACAGGATGCCGCCAACCGCGCAAACTCTGCCAATACGCTGGCAGGAAACGCCACCACAAAGACTGATGCCCTGCATGGGACCGTAAGCAATCTCGATCAATATCAGACAGTTACAACGTCTGCTGTGCCATTTATCTCCGGACACACAACTTTAGGCCCGAAGGCGAAGACGGATCTGGACGATCTTGCATCCAAACTAGGTACGGAGAAGGGCTACATCCTTGAAGTACAGGGTTATAGCCGCTCCGGTGTTCAGACCTCGCAAGCTATGGCGGACTCTGTCGTACGCTACCTCGTTACACAGCACCAGGTACCGATCTACCGGATTTACCGTACCGGTCTCGGTAAGCAGAAGGATGTCGTTGCGTCCGAAGGTGACAAGCCAGTTGTGAACGGGGTTCGCGTGACCCTCCTGCACAACAGCCTTGCCACAATGGATAGTTCATCGTCATCAGCCAAGAACACAAGCGGACTTGCCACTGGAACGGCGAATCCTTCAACGAATTAGCACCATCACGATGTTTGCGGGTGCAGTGCCCCTAGAGCACGCCCGTCAACGAGCTCTCCTAACCAGAGAGAACTAAGGCAGATTGGCCCCTCACCCGAGGGGCCTATTTTTTTAAGCTGCAGAGGAATGGATGATGTGATGGCGTGTTGATGGCCGCTCGAAAGCGGCCATGGGTATTCGGCTACGGGCTTTCAGGACTTGAGAGATTTGCCTATGCCTGTGAGTGCGAGCGTGAGGAAGGACAGCGCGCGGCGGCTGTCTTCACTGAAGACACGCTTCGTAATCTGGAAGAGGCTTGGGGGCTTCTCTTCCTTCCTGTGTTCGGCAGCGGCCTGGACCATGGCCCGGGAGAGATGGTCGAGGAGTTCCGGGTCGATCGAGGTGAGGATCTTGAGGCCGGAGAGTAGATTGCGAATGCCGGCGATGCCCTCGGGTAGCTTGGCGTATTCGGCTAGCTTGCCGAAGATGGTGTCTTTCGCGCTTACCAGCCCATTGACGGTGTCGAGGATGCCTTTGTCGTGGGCGGTCTGCAGGAGATCGTAGGCGACGAGGAGCGCTTCGGCGTGCTCGCGCGGTGCGGCGTTCAGACGGCGCATGAGTTCGAGGTGCGGGTCGACAGGGGAGGGACGAAATGCAATCGGTACAGCCATGGTGGAGGTGCTCCTTACGGTGCGTCTTGATTATCTCGTGGAATCGAGCGGCGGGCTGATTAGCCCATCGGAGAACTAGATGGTCTCTTTCTGTGATGCAGGTGAATGGGCCCTCGTGCGAAGTGGCTGAAGGAACATGCCGATAAATGATGCGTGGGCGGTAGATTGCTTGCTATGGTGTCCGTATGGCTGATCAGGAGCTGATTGCGAAGCTGCGTGAGGGTGTTTCGATCTGGAATCGCTGGGCGGACATGCGGGACGTTGTGTTCGATCTGAGTGATGCGGATCTGCGAGGGATGAATCTGGGTGAGGTGGACCTTAACCGCGCGATCCTTGTACGGGCGGATTTGAGCGAGGCCAACCTGGAGATGGCCGATTTGAGCGGTGCCAATCTGCGGGGAGCCAAGTTGTCCAAGGCGTACTTGAGTCGTTTAAATCTGAGCGAAGCCAACCTGCGAGAAGCGGATTTAAGCGGGAGCAATCTGAACTGGGCAGACCTGCGAGAGGCCGATCTGCGGAAGGCGGATTTGAGCCATGCTGACTTGCGTCAGGCGGACGTGAGGGGAGCGAATCTGAGTGATGCGGTACTTGTGGGAGCCAACCTCTCCGAAATGGACCTGAGCGACTTGAACCTGAGTGGGGCCGACCTCCGCGATGCGAGGCTGTACGACGCTGATCTGTCCGGGACGAATCTACGGCAGGCTAACCTGCGTGGCGCACGTCTGAAACGGGCGAATCTGCGCGGGGCGGAGATGAATGATGTGCTGTGCGCCGAAGCAGATTTGAACGAGGCAGACCTTTCCGCAGCGGATTTGAGCGGAGCTAACCTGACGGGGGCGGATCTTCGGTCTGCAAGGCTTCAGATGGCCACGCTGAACAACGTGACGCTAAGTGCAGCGCGACTCTGGGAGACCCAACGGAGTGGCTGGTCGATTCACGATGTGGCGTGCGCTTGGGCCTTCTGGGATGAGGCGGGTAAGGAGATCATGCGCTACGAAGCAGGTGAATTTGAGCGACTGTACAGTTCGCGAGCCCGGATTGAGTTGATCTACCAGGGCGGGATTACGGCGTTTGAGGTGAATACGCTGCCAGCGCTCCTGCATCATCTGGCGGTGAAGTATCCCGATTGCGGGGTACGGTTGAAGTCGATTGAGGAGACGGGCGGCGGGGTGAAGGTGTCGCTGCATGTTGAGGAGTCAAGCGCTGTGGCGGTAGATGCGATTCGCGAGGAGGCGCAGCGGGCACAATCGGCGCAGATTGCGCTGCGGGACGATCAGATTGCGCGGCTGCAGATTGAGAAGCAGCTACTGCTCGGGGATGTGTTGCCGCGGATGCTGGCGGCGGCAGGCCAGCATGTGGAGATTAGCGGGACGGCAACGAACCTGGTGATTGCAAGTGGCCAGGCTTCGGTGCGGGCAAAGCAGGTGACAGGTGAGAGTGAGGCGATTCTCGGCTTGCTGCAGACGATGATGGGCAGGATTGGTGAGGTTGCGCCCGTGGATCGTCCGAAGTTGGAGGATGCGGTCAGTTCTGTCGAGCAGGAGCTTGGGGAGAATAAGCCGAAGTCGTCGGTGCTTGCGGCCGGTCTGGGTGTGGTGAAAGAGATTGCGGTAAAGGTCGTGGAGAGTGCATCCGAGAAGGCGCTGCTGGAGCATTGGCAGCCGATCGTTCATCAACTCGGTTTGTATCTGTCACAGGTTGTGCACTGATGCTTACGTCTTCTCGTACAAATGGCCACCCCCAGGGGAATGGCCATGTGTATTCGAGACCTTGCCGAGTTTAGACGGTGATCGACTTGATCTGGACGAGCTTGTCGGCGGCCTCGGTGCCGGGGATGTGGTATCCGGGCTGGGCCCACTTGCGTTCGATCTCGACGCCGGTCTGCGGGGTGCGGGTGCCGTAGCGGAAGTTGCGACGGGGTAGCGGATTTTCGCCCTGTTCGGGGAGGAGGGTCATGCTGACGGCTGTCTCCTTGAACGCAGGGGTGTGGGTAGTGCGGTCGGTGTGAGAGCTTGAGAGCTTGTTGACGGGCTCTTCGACGGAGTTGAGTGTCATGTAAAGTTGCTTGCCCTGGACGCGATCGGAGACGAGGACCTGTACGCGGACGCGGCCATAGGGCGAATTGAGCTGGACGTGACGACCGGTGGTGACGCCGCGCTCGGCTGCGAGTTCGGGAGAGACCTCGAGGAACTGGTTGGGCGTGATCTCCTTGATGCCTGCAGTACGGAGAGTCATGCTGCCCTGCTCGAAGTGCTCGAGGAGGCGACCGTTGTTGAGGTGCAGGTCGAACTGGCTGTTGGTCTCTTCCGATGGCGGGAGGTACTCGATGGGATGGAAGCGGGCCTTACCGTCGGGGAAGGGGAACTTCTCGGTGAAAAGGAGCGGTGAGTCGGTGCCGTCTGCGTGGACGGGCCATTGCTGGCTGGCGAAGCCTTCGAGGCGGGAGTATTTGACGCCGGCGAAGAGAGGGGTGAGGCGGGCGACCTCGTCCATGATCTCGGAGGGGTGTTTGTACTTCCAATTCGCGCCGAGGCGATTGGCGATGAGCTGGATGATCTCCCAGTCGGGCTTGGATTCGCCAAGCGGCTCGATGGCCTTGTAGAGGCGCTGGATGCGGCGTTCGGTCGAGGTGTAGGTGCCGTCTTTTTCGAGTGAGGTGGCGGCGGGCAGGACGAGATCGGCGTAGCGGCAGGTCTCGGAGAAGTTGATGTCCTGCACGATGAGGAATTCAAGTTTGGAGAGCGCTTCCCCAACGTAATTCGCGTTGGAGTCGGAGGTGATGGTGTCTTCGCCCTTGATGTAAAGGACTTTGAGGGAGCCCTCTAGGATGGCGTCGATCATCTGGTGATTATCTTTGCCGGTAGAGGTGGGAAGAGCTACACCCCAGTCGGCTTCGAACTTGGCGCGGACCTCTTCGTCGTCGACCTTCTGATAGCCGGAGTAGACGTTGGGCATGGAGCCGAAGTCACTGGCGCCCTGGACGTTGTTGTGGCCGCGAAGGGGATAGGCTCCGGCACCGGGGCGCATGTAGTTGCCGGTCATGAGGAGGAGGTTCGAGATGGCGGTTGCGGTCTCGGAGCCTCCGCAGTGCTGGGTGACGCCCATGGCGAAGAGGATGCAGGTGCCGTCGGCTGCGGCGATCTCGTTGGCTACGGTGATGAGCTGGGCGGCGGGGATGCCGGTAACCTGCTCGGCGTAGGCGAGGGTGTAGGGCTCGAGCGAGGTCTTGTACTCCTCGAAGTGGTTGACCCACTTGGTGATGAAGTCTTTGTGATGGAGGTTGTTGTCGAGGATGTACTTGGTGACTGCGGAGAGCCATACGGCGTCAGTGGAAGGGTTGGGCCGGATGAATAGGTCGGCTCGTTCGGCCATCTCGTGACGGCGCAGGTCGGCGACGATGAGGCGCTGGCCGCGAAACTTGTGCGAGCGCTTGACGCGGGTAGCGAGTACAGGATGGTTCTCGGCGGGATTGGCACCGACGATGAGGACCAGCCCGGCGATCTCGATGTCGGCGATGGAGCCGGAATCGCCACCGTAACCTACGGTGCGTTGGAGACCGGTGGTGGCGGGGTTCTGGCAGTAGCGGGCGCAGTTGTCGATGTTGTTGGTACCGATGACGGCGCGGGCGAGCTTCTGCATGAGGAAGCTCTCCTCGTTGGTGGTCTTCGAGGAGGCGATGAAGGCGAGGGCGTCGGGGCCGTGGTCTTTCTTTACTTGCGTGAACTTCTTTTCGATGACGTCGAGAGCTTCGTCCCAGGAGATTTGTTTGTAGGTGTCGCCATCGCGGAGGAGCGGCATGGTGAGGCGGTCCTCCGAGTTGATGTGACCCCAGGCGAACTTGCCCTTGATGCAGGTGGAGATGCCGTTGGCAGGACCGTGGGTCGGTTCCATCTTGAGGATGTGGCGGTCCCTGGTCCAGACCTCGAAGGAGCAGCCTACGGCGCAGTAGGTGCAGACTGTCTTGGTTACTTTGACCCGGGCGTGGCGCATCTCGGCTTCGATCTCGGAGAGGGCGAGAATGGGACCGTAGCCAATGGGCGGCTCGACGCCTTTGACGACGTCGATCATGTCGTCGAGGACCTTGCCGGGAATGTTGGTGAGGTAGCCTGCGTGGCCGAGCATGGACTTTTCCATGAGCGCGTTGCAGGGGCAGACGGTGACGCAGTGGCCGCAGGAGACGCACGAGGAGCCTTCGATGGTCTCGCCGCCATCCCAGAGGACCCTGGGATGCTTGCTCTCCCAGTCGATGGTGAGGGTCTCGTTGACCTGAACGTTCTGGCATGCCTCGACGCAGCGACCGCAGAGGATGCACTGATCGGGATCGTAGCGGTAGAAGGGGTTGGACATGTCCTTCTCGTACGGCTTGGGCGTGTAAGGGCGGGCCTGGTGCTTCACGTCGAGGACGGCGGTGGTGTTGTGCACGGTGCAGTTCTGGTTGTTGTTGTCGCAGACGGTGCAGTAGAGCATGTGGTTCTGGAGGATGCGATCGAAGGCCTCGCGCTGGGCGACGTCGACGCGCTCACCTTCGGTGACGACCTTCATGTCGGCGGTTACAGGAGTCGCACAGGCGCGGACGAGTTGGCCATTGACCTCGACCATGCAGGTGTCACAGCTCTGGATGGGACCCATCTGGGGCAGATAGCAGACCTGCGGGAGGTCGTTGTGTCCGGCGGCGCGGGAGGTGCGGTTCAGGGCCTCGACGAGCAGTTCGCCATTGTGGGCTGGAATGGCCTGACCGTTCACTGTGATGCGGGTATTCGGCGTGGTATCCAGCGGGGTATTCAGCAACGACTTTGTGACAACCATACTTCCCATAGATGCATTGGAGCATAGTAGGGACCACTTATGGCTGCATCTGGTGCGGTGTTCGGACGCGAGTCGAGCGCAGAAGTGGCCTAGCAGAGGACCTGTGAAGCGGCTCGGTGGCCGGAGCGGATGGCGGCGTGGACCGTTCCCCAGTGGCCGGTTGTGTCGGTGTGCTCGCCGGCGAAGTAGAGGGTGTTGGCGATCGGCTCGGTCATCTCGTTGGGAGCGTTAAGGCCGCCGGTGCCGATGTAGCTGTAGGCCCCGAGGGTGTACGGGTCGGTCTGCCAGTTGTGGGTCTCGCAGGCCAGCAGGAGGTCGTGCAGGTGAGCGTCGGGTAGGGAGAAGATGCGGGCGAGCGTCTCGCAAGCCTGGTTGGCGAGAGCTTCCGGGGTATGGGCGAGGAGAGGGGTGGAGCGCGGGCCGCCTACCCAGCCGGTAATGATGGCGCTGGTGGCAGGATGCGGGGTCCACCAGACGGGCGGCATCTCGGTGGTGGCGAAGAGGAAGCTGAGTGCGGATGCGGCGGGTTGCGGCTGCAGGTCAGCCCAGAAGCGTTCGCGAAAGATGAGGGTGAAGCGACAGACCTGGCCCATCTGGATCTTACTGATTAGGGTGGGAAGATTGCCGGGAGTCGGCGTGATGGGAACGGCATTGCTTTGGAGAATGCCGAGCGGGAGGGTGATGATGGCGCGTTTTGCGCGGAGGATGCCGGAGTCGGTGACGGCTTCTACCTGGCCGGGCTGCCAGTTGATGGCGCGGACGGGTGTGCTGCGGCGAATGGTGCTTCCCGCGGAGGTGATCTTTGCGGCGAGGAAGTCGGGAAGCTGACTGTAGCCTCCGTTGATGTGGAAGCTGCGGTCGCCTTCTGTTTCATCTTCGGCCTGCTGCTGGCGGCCGAGGGCTGCGGCGCTGGCGAGGCGGTGGTCGGCGGCGTTGAATCCTTCCACGAAGCCGATGAGCTGCTGGCGCTGATCGGCGGAGACGGGGTGCTGGGCGAGGTAGTCGGCGAAGCTGAGGTCGGGTCCGGTGAGGAGTTCGAGACCTTCAAGGACCTTGAAGATGTCGTCGCGATCGTCCGAGCAATCGGACAGGGCTCCCGCTTCGAAGCAGAGTTGGGTGCCATCGCGCTCGGTGGTTTCGAGGCCGGCTTCTTCGATGAGCGCCCAGAGCTCGGGTGGACGACCGTGGACGAACTCAGCTCCGACTTCTACGGTCTCGCCGTGGATGTGACGGGTGAGGATGCGCCCGCCGATGCGGTCCTGTGCTTCGACGACGAGGACGCGCTGACCGGCTTCGGCGAGGGTGCGGGCGGCGGTGAGGCCGGCCATGCCTGCGCCGATGATGAGGGTGTCGTAGGGTGCTTCGGTCATGTGTGTTGGATGCGAGTGGCTAAGTGCAGGCGCTGCCGCTGGGGCCCACTGCGCGTGGGGCGATCACTTCGTGATGGGTGTACCCCTTCGGGTGGCAGGCCCTAATATTTAGGGCGCTTGAAGGATTGCAGGTGGGCTACGGCTTCTGCAGCGCGGGTGCGGAGTTGGACGAGCTCCTGTGGGGATTTCTTGTGGAGGGTGTTGTACGGCATCTGCATGCGGAAGTTGTTGCCGAGGACGGCCTCGTTGCGCTCGAGAAAGGTCCAGTAGAGGGAGGTGAAGGGGCAGGAGCCTTCGCCGAGGGACTTCTTCGGATCGTACTGGCAGTGGCCGCAGTAGTTCGACATGCGATTGATGTAGGCGGCTCCGGAGACGTAGGGCTTGGTGGCTGTCAACCCACCATCGGCATACGTGGCCATTCCCAGGACGTTGGTCTCGACGACCCAGTCGTAGGCGTCGACGTAGGCGAACCAGAACCAGTCGGTAAGCTCGCGGGGGGAGAAGCCGCAGAGGTTGGCAAGGTTTGAGAGAACCATGAGGCGGGTGATGTGGTGGGACCAGCCCTCCTGGACGACCTGTTCGACGACGGTGTCCATGCAGTGGAGGCCGGATTTGACGCCCCAATAGACGGCTGGGAGGGGGAGTGCGGCGCCGAGGGCAGAGGGTGTGGCTCCGGCGTACGGGTCGGCCTGTTTTTTGGGGGGAGCGTAGGCTTGTTTGGCCTCGGCGGTCTGGTCTGGGGAGACCTCCTGATTGACTTGGCGGGCTTCGTCGGGAATGTGGCCGCGGAGGAGACGGTAGCCGTCGGTCTGCTCGTGGAGGTGGCGCATGAACTCGCGCCAGCCGAGGAGTTGGCGGATGAAACCCTCGGCGCTGCCTAATGGGATTCTTCCCTCGTTCGAGGCTTTTTCTACATCGCGGATGAGGTCCATGGCGAGGATGCGGCCGAGGTTGAGGAGGACGGACGTCTTTGAGTGGAAAAGCTGGAGGTGGTCGTCGCGCATGGCGTCTTCGTAGGGGCCAAAGGTGGGGAGGAGCTGCTCCAGGGCGAAGCGCCACATGGCGTCGCAGTCAGCCTGGGTGCAGGGGAGGTCGAAGTTCTCAATGGAGCCGAAGTGATGGCCGTAGGTGGCCTCGACCATGTCGATGACCTCCTGCGTGATGGCGTCGGGCGGGTAGGTGGGCGGGGTGGGAATGGGGACCTGGTTCTTGTAGGGATTGCGGTTGGCGGCGTCGAAGGAGAATTGGCCGCCGATTGGCTTGGCATTCGCCATGAGGACTTCAGTCTTCTGGCGCATGCGGCGGTAGAAGCGATCCATGACGTACTGCTTGCCGGACTTGTAGGGGCCGTAGGTGTCGAGGAAATCTTTGGGCGTACTGGCCCAGGTGGTGTCTTCGGCGTAGGTGAGTTGGAGGCCCTGCGACTCGGCTTGCGCGAGATCGAGGCGGAGTTCTCGCTCGGCGGGCGTCATCACGGTGAGGGGCGGAAGCTTGCGGGCTTGCTGGAGCTCGAGCAGGGCTTGGCCGTGGGAGGTAAGGGAGAAATGGTAGAGGACTTTCACGCCTTTGGCGGCCTGCTCGAGGGCGAAGTGGCGCATGTTCGAGATGAGGACGACCAGCTTTTTCTTGTGATACGGGCGGCGCAGGCCTTTGGCGGTGGATTCTACGATGACAATGCCAGTGGCTTCGGGTGCCTGCTCGGTGAGGGGGCCGGTGCGATCGGTGTAGCGATCGTAGGGGATATAGATCCAGCGGCGGGACTTGATATCTTTTGCGGTGGGTTGGGCTGGCTTGATGAGTTGCTGGAACGTGGCCATGGCTCCACAGTAGTCGCTGACCCGGATCGCGCATACCGGCTGCCCGAGATGATGTTGATAGCTTCAATTTGATGACTGCGGCGGTGAACCGAACTGTGTGCGGATGAGTTCGAGTGCTTCTTCGGAGGTGTGGATGGAGCCTTCGAGCTGTGCGTCTTCGGCGGCTTCGAGCATCGGCTTGAACTGTGGGCCTGGGCGGTAGCCGGCGGCGATGAGGTTGCGTCCGGTGATGAACCATGCGGGGCGCGTGTGCTCTTCGGGCTCGGCTTCGTACTGCTGCTTGGCGAAGTCATAGAGCTTGAGGTTGCCGTGGCAGGAGCTGCAGTCGAGCCAGTGGAGGGCGAGGTGTTCGTCGAACTTTGGCAGGCGGAGGAAGCGCTTGAGGGTCGACTGCTTCATCTGGAGAATGTCGCCGAAGCGCATGTGGTTCTGTACGAGGGCGACGATCTGGGCTGTCTCCTCATTGGAGAAGCGGAGGCGGGCGAGTACCGCTTCGGCGATGCGGACACCTACTTCGACGTGGCCGTTGAAACGGATGCGGTCGTTTGACTTGCCGGGATCGGGGGCGCGATAGGTGGCGGGCTTGCCGATGTCGTGGAGGAGCGCTCCCCAGGCGAGCGTGGCAGTGGGGTTTGGGGGAAGCTGCTCAAGCAGGAGCATGGTGTGGACCCAGACGTCGCCCTCGGGGTGGTACTCGGGCGGCTGTTGGACGCCGTGCATTTTGACGGCCTCGGGCAGGACTTCGGCGAGTAGCCCGGATTGATCAAGGAGCTCCATGGCGCGGCGGGCGTGGCCTTCGGTGAGCATTTTGGTGAGTTCGTCGCGGATGCGCTCGTTGCTGACCTGGGTGATGGCGCTGGCTTGCTGCTGAATCGCGGCCATCGTTGCTGGGTCGATGTCGAAGCCCAAGCGAGCGGCGAAGCGGATGGCGCGGAGCATGCGCAGCTTGTCTTCGGTGAAGCGCAGGATCGGCTTGCCGATGGCGCGCACCATCTTTGCAGCGAGGTCTTCACGGCCGTGGACGAAGTCGAGGGTGGCTGCGGCGGCATCGTGGTGTTCGTCGTAGGCGACGGGGTCGAGGAGCATGCCGTTGATCGTGAAGTCGCGTCGCAGGACATCTTCGCGAGGGTCGGTGGAGAAGCGCACGGCGTCGGGGCGGCGACCGTCGGTGTAGGCGCCATCGTGGCGGAAGGTGGCTACTTCGGTGCTCTGGTCTTCGTCGGTGCAGACGATGACGACGCCGAAGTGGGCTCCGACGGAGAAGGTTCTAGGGAAGAGGGCTTGGACCTGTCTGGGGAGAGCGCTGGTGGCTACGTCGAAGTCTTTTGGGGTGAGGCCGAGGAGGAGGTCACGGACACAGCCACCGGCGAAAAAAGCCTGGTGGCCCGCGTTGCGAAGGGTGCGAGCAATGTTCAGGGCGGCGGTGTACGGTGGGCTATTCACGAAAGATGTCATGCTGATCTGGTTGGATGGTAGCGCAGTTGAAAGCAACTGCCGTAGGAAGCGATACCTTCCTATTGTTGTAGCTAAAGGAGAATGATGATGCCCGAGAACGATCAGACGTCCGCTGTATCCAATGTTCCGCCGGATGACCTTACGCGCAAGCTCGTTGTGGCTGAAGTCGATCAGTTGCCGCATATCGGCCTGGTCGGCGATACGTACACGGTTCTGCTGGGTGGGGAGCAGACTGCGGGACGCTTCTGCCTGATCGATATGCATATTCCTCCTGGTGGCGGGCCTCCTCCGCATCGCCATGATTTTGAGGAGACGTTCACGCTGCTTGAGGGCGAGTTGCAGGCGACCTTTCGCGGTAAGGTATCGACGGTGAGGGCAGGTCAGACGATCCATATTCCGGCGAATGCACCGCACATGTTTCACAATGCGTCGCAGAGTGCGGTGCGGCTGCTGTGTATCTGCTCGCCAGCGGGGCAGGAGGACTTGTTTCGGGAGATTGGCGTTCCGGTGGCTACGCGGACCACCGCACCACCGAAGCTGGACGAAGCTGCAATGGCGGCGTTCCGGGCGAAGGCAGAGGCACTGGCTCCCAGGTATCGGACGGAGTTGCTGCGGCCGGACCAGGTCTAATTGCGGAGTTTGCCTCGATAGCGGAGGCTGGCTTGATTGCGGATATTGAGTAGGGAGAGATCTCCTTCGGCGAGGTCTTCGGCGCAGCGGAGGGTTCGAGTAAGTGGCTCGCCAGTGAGATGCTTCTCGGCGGGTCGCGCGAGGTGCTTGTACCAGATGTCCTCGAAGGCGTGGTCGAGGCAGATGCGCTTGAAGCAATGGTCAAGGCGGATGGGCCAGTGACGTTGGCGGGCTAGCGCGGGTAAGGTTTGCTCGGTGAGCTCTTTGAACCGGGCGATCTGCGTCACGTCTGTCTCTTGGGTCATCGGGCGATCTCTTCAAAGAGGATGCGTGCGCCCTTAGCCGAGATTTCCTGCTGTGGCGAGATTGAGCATGCCCATCAGCTTTGTGGCTGAGGAGGTCATTGCCGTTGCGCCAGATTCGGTGGCTTGTTGACCGTAGCTATCAATCGCTTCGGGGCTGGTGAAGAAGACGAAGGGAATTTTCGTGCTAATTGCTCGAATGTCTTTCAGTAGATCGAGCCCAGCGGTCTTTCGGAAGAGCAGGCCCTCGGTGCGGCCCATATCTGAGATGACGTAGTCGTATTTGTGTGAGTTAAAGAGAGTCATGGCCTCGGCGGTTGACTTGGCAAGATCTACTTTGACCTCAGCTTTCGCGAGCTGTTCGACGAAATAGCTATTGTTCTTAGGGTTATCGTCGACCCAGAGGATGGCCGAGATCTTTGTAGGCTCTGAGGGCGCGGCTTCTTGTGCCTTCGGCACAGTTGCAGGACGGGCTTGCGGTGATGAAGCAGTTGGGGCGTTTAACTGGGGTGCGGCCAGAGGAGGGATCGGCAAGGCCCCGAGCAACTCGCTGAACGGTGTCGACGTGGCTGTCGGACGGTCCAGGCGTCTTTGGATGTTGGAGACCTGGGTTTGCAGATCGGCGATCAGGTTCTGCTGCTGCTGGTTGGCCTCTTCCATCGAGAGCTCCTGGCCGCCAATCTTCAGCGTGAACTTTCTTGATTTGGCAGATTCGATGAGGGCAATGATCGCTGGGCGAAAGATAAACAGCACGGCGACGACGATGAGTGGCCAGAGCAGGGAGGCGATGGCCTGAATGAGCTTCTGCAGCGAATCCACTGGTGCTCCTTATTGCAGCCAAATCGGGGATGCGGCGAGTGTAGCACCGCTTCTGCACGTTCCTGCGTGCCCAGGCAGCGGCTTGTCAGCGATCTCCTATGATGAAGAGATGGGAAGTGGGAGCGGGCTGATTCTTGGGATTGAGAGCTCGTGCGACGAGACGGCTGCGGCCGTGGTGCGGCGCGGGGGTGAGGCGCTATCGAACGTGGTGGCTTCGCAGATGGCGCTGCATGCGAACTATGGCGGGGTGGTGCCGGAGCTGGCTTCGCGAGAGCACCTGCGCAACATCGTTCCGATTGTGCGGGAGGCTATGGCTCGCGCGGGCGTTTCGTTTGCCGATCTGGATGCTGTGGCGGTGACGGAAGGGCCGGGACTGGCGGGGGCGCTGCTGGTTGGGATTACTTATGCGAAGGCGTTGGCATTTGGACTGGGAAAGCCGCTAATCGGGGTGAATCACCTGGAGGGGCACATCCATGCTGTGTTGATGGAGGCTCGGCAGCGCGGGGAGGTGGCGATGGAGTTGCCACTGCTGGCGCTGGTGGTTTCTGGTGGGCATACGCATCTCTATCTGGCGAAGCAGGCAGGGGAGAGTTGGCGCTACCAGAACGTTGGGAAGACTGTGGATGACGCGGCGGGCGAGGCGTTCGACAAAGTGGCGAAGCTGCTTGGGCTTGGGTATCCGGGCGGACCCTGGATTGATGGGCTGGCAAAGCTGGGGAATGCGAAGGCGGTGCCGTTTACGTTTGCGCAGATCAAGCCGCGGGTGAACCCTGCGGTGGTGAATCGGAAGGCTCCGCCGGTAGGCGAGGGATTGCGGTTCGACTTCTCATTCAGTGGGATCAAGACCGCGGTCTTGCGGTATGTCGAGTCGCAGGGAATGCGCGAAGGGGTCGAGGTCCGGCGGCGTGCTTTGGCTGCGATGGTAGCACCGGCTATTGCGGATGCTGCGGGACTTTGTGATGAGCAGACTTTAGATCTGATTGCTTCGTTCCAGGGAGCCGTTGTGGGAAACCTGTTGCGGCAGGCGTTTGCTGCGGCGGAGGCGTTTGGAGCTCGAGGGATTGTGGTTTCGGGCGGGGTCGCGGCTAATCGGGAGCTGCGGGAGCGGTTTCTGGGTGAGGGTCTGAAGCGTGGGTTGCCGGTGGCGTTTCCTTCGGTTGGAATGTCGACTGATAATGCTGCGATGATCGCCGCCGCTGCCTGGCCGCGATTTTTGGCAGGGGAGTTTGCGGATGAGGCGATGGGTGCGGTTCCGCAGATGCGGCTTGGCTGAAGGCATTGTGGCCCGGGGTCGTGATCATGGTGACGAGAAGTCCAATGAACAAGCCACCGGGCCACGCGGCGTACTTCCCCGCGCCGATGATCCAGAGAAAGATGGTAACTGCGGCAAAGACCGCAAGTGCGACCAATTGAATCAGGATGCTCAGGATAGAGTGACGGTCGAACCATGATGGCGGCGGTGGGACTTTCTCGTCCTTGCCTGGTTGTGGGGGCCCGGGTGGATGGCTCATCACGCACCTCGATTGCGCACATCGTAGCAAAATGGTTTCGATCTGGCACGTGAATGTGAGAGGCGTGCTTCTACGGGACGGGCACAGGCTAGAATCGAAGGAGAATTCATACGAAATAGACGGCACCGCGCTTCTGCGCTGGCTGCGTCGGGACTAAAGCGCAGTGGCGGTGATGGAACTCTTCAATACTCTCAGTGGAACGATTGAGGCGCTTACGCCTGTTGGTGCTCCTGCGCTACGCATGTATGCGTGTGGACCGACGGTCTATGACTATGGGCATATCGGGAACTTCCGGACGTTTCTGCATGTGGATGTGCTGCGTCGCTTTCTGCGGCAGCAGGGAATGGCGATCGAGCATGTGATGAACGTGACCGATGTGGATGACAAGATCATCCGCAATGCAGGGAACGCGGGACAGCCGATCGCGGAGTATACGGCGAAGTTCGAGAGGGCGTTCTTCGAGGATATGGACGCGCTTGGAGTCGAACGACCGGAGCAGATTGCTCATGCGACTGAGGCGATTCCAGAGATGGTGACGCTGATCGAGAAGCTGGCGGCAAAGGATATTGCGTATCAGACGGAGGATGGAAGCTGGTATTTCCGGCTGAGCCGTTTTCCGGAGTACGGGAAGCTGTCGAAGAAGGACCTTGAGAATATTGAGGACGGCGCTCGTGTCGATGTGGACGAGTACGAGAAGGATGCGGCGCGAGACTTTGCGTTGTGGAAGGCCGTGAAAGGCGCGGAGCCGAGTTGGGATACGTCGATTGGCAAGGGTCGTCCTGGATGGCACATCGAGTGTTCGGCGATGGCGATGAAGTTCCTTGGGGACTCGTTCGACCTGCATGCGGGCGGCGAAGACCTGATGTTTCCGCACCATGAGAACGAGATTGCACAGTCGGAGTCGGCTTCGGGCAAGACCTTCGCGCGGCACTGGATGCATGTGCGCTTCCTGCTGGTTGAGGGGAAGAAGATGTCGAAGTCGGAGGGCAACTTCTATACGCTGCGCGACCTGCTGCTGAAGGGTTATCGCGCTTCGGCGATTCGGTTCCTGCTGATTTCGGTTCCATATCGACACCAGATGAACTTCACGTTCGATGGATTGACTGAGTCGACGAACGCTGTGGATCGGTTGCGGACGTTTGACCAGCGGATGAAGAAGGGCGGCTTTCCGGAGGGACTTGATCCGGAGATTGCTGCGGCTACGGCGAAGGCTTCGACGGACTATACGGCTTCGCTGGCGAACGATCTGAATACGGCTGAGGCGCGAGCGGCGATCTTCGATTTGGTGCGCGCAGCCAATTCGGCTGCGGATTCAGGGACGCTGCGAGCTGGGAATGTGGTGGAGATTCTGAAGGCGCTGGCGCTGTTTGACGGCGTGTTTGCGGTGCTGGAGGATCGAGATGCAGAGATTACACGCGCGGCGCTGACGTGGGCTGAGGCGGAAGGTCGGATCGAAGAGGCGGATGCTTCGCTGGTCGAGACGCTGGCGTTCGGCGATGCGGATATTGACGCGCTGGTTGCGGAGCGGACGCAGGCCAAGAAGACACGGAACTTCGCCCGTGCAGATTCCATACGGAACGAACTGCTGGCTAAGGGTATTATGCTCGAGGACGGCAAGGACGGTGTTCGATGGAAGCGAAAGTAAGGTGGTCTACTGAAGGGCTGCGCGTTGTTGGATTGGTCCTTGCTGCGGCTGGTTTAACGCTCTCTGGATTTGCGCAGACGCCTGCTTTGAAGGAGTGGAGTAACGATCAGCTTAACCTGCACTTCAGCTATCCAAGCGATCTGGTGGAACGAGAGCCGAAGATTGCGGTGCAGGATGATCATCTCTACCTTTTCGGCGTTCAGGCGGACGAAGATCCGCAGCTTGCAGCGGTTACGAAATGCCTGCGACCGAAGCTGTTGCTCGAGCTTCCTGGCTCGGAGGTTACACCGGATGCGCAGGCTAAGGGTGACTTTGATCGCAGCACTCAGGTGACGATTCGCGTTCCGCCTGCGGCGACGATCATGCTGGCGGAGTTGAACGTTGAATGCATGCTGCCGGAAAAGACGATGCCGAAGGATTTGCAGGAGGGAATGGCCGGGATCGTATATCGATTGCCTGGAATGCATCCGATGATGACTCCTGCGCGCTACACGATTGGATCGCAGATGGTGCATGTTGCTGCATCGCAAGGTCAGCCATTGCAGGGACTTGATGCGCAGTCTGCGCGAGCTTTGCGCATCTTTACGATGGGCATCGGGACGAACTGGAACAATCATTTTCTGGTCTGGTATTTTGCTTCGAACAGCACACCGATTTTGAATCGGATCACGAAGAGTACTGTGCAGTTTGGCAAGGCGAAGCCGTTTCCGATGTATCCGGTGCAGATTGGTTACGCCGGTACGGGGCCGCGATAAAGCTAGTACCCCCCTCCCCCCTACCTAAGTACCAAAATATTCATAACAGGTGAGTTAGCTGGGTACTTAGGCTGGAGGGCTGTGTGACGGTACGCGCTCTGCGTCGGCATCGGTGGGGTCGTGGAAGGGCGGGTTTGTCAAACAGGCAGCTTTCGATCCCACCCTTTGGGGTCCGGCTGCAAAGGATGGGTCACCCTGTGTTTTGTGGCTGAGCTACCTGATTGAGGTGGTGGTGCAGGGTTGGGTGGGGTTGCTGCAGGAGCGGCACTGACGGCAGAAGCTCCGGTTGACCAGGTGGGCGACGACGAGGAGCAAGGAGCCGCTTACGCTTAGGGCTAGCTCGAGTGTGCGGTTGAGGCCTTCGCCGGTCCAAGCTACGGCGAGAATGAGGGCGATGCCAGTGGCTACCAGCGCGAGGAGTGGCTTGCGACGGTGGGTGAGATAGCCGGGGATGAAACCGGCCAGTCCGATCAGAACTATAGCCACGGCGAGCAGGCGATGGAACGAGGTATCGCCGGGCAGGTAGGGGATTATGTCCGGAAAGAGGCTGATGACGACGGGCGTCAACAGGCAATGGATCAGGCAGATTGTGGAGGCTGTTGCGCCTGCGACGTCGGCGTGGCTGCGGAATCGCGCTACGTGGATGGGGGAATGATTTGGGATTGAGATTGGAACTCCTCTGCGATGAGCACAGGTCCGGGTCGGCGGGAGGTCAGAAAAGCTTGATACTTTCTTCCTGACTGTCTTTGCCCTGGCTCCGCAAAGAGTTGACAGTGCTACTGCGGAGTGACGGGTTTATCGGCTTCCCGGTTGGCCTTGTCCTGCGCCTTGTCGGCTTTCTTCTGCTGCTTGGTGTTGAGCGCTTTGCGCTGGGCTTTATCGGCCTTGGCCTGGGCTTTGTCGGTCTTCTGATCCTGCTTCAGTTCGCTCTTCGTCTCGGTGGTGGTCTGGGTGTTGGTTTGAGCGAAGGTCGTGGCTGCGAAGGTCGTGGCTGCGAAGGTCAAAGGGAGGGTGAGGGCGACGAGTTGCAACAGCTTCTTCATGGGTCTCTCCTGCTGTAGGAATAGATGCGGTGGTGCCTGCATCGTTTGCCAGCGGGAGAGGTCAGTAGTCGGCAGAACCCACGTCCCAGAAGCGAGACGTGAGTTCCAGCCGGAGCATTAGAAGTTGTAGGTGAGTTCGCCGGTCACGGTTCTTGGGGAGACGTAGTGGGTTCCCGAAAAGGTTGATAGGAAGTTGTAGAGAGCGTAGTTATTGGCGAGGTTGACCGCTGTCACGCGAAGTCCGACGCGACGTTTATCCGTGTGGAAGAGGTTGTCTTCACCCATGGCGAGGTCAAAGAGGTTGCGGGGTGCGATGCGGGGCGGGTTGGTGTCGTCGTTCTCACTGTTGATGGTGGGGATTTTGACGAGATTGGAGGTCAGGCCCGTCGCGTCGCAGGAGGCGAAGCCTGAGGTTGGAGTCGCCTTGACGCCGTCGCAGGTGAGACCAGCCTGGAACTGCTGGTCGGGCGTGAGCTGGCTGAGCTGGATGCCTGGCTGACCGTTGGGGAGGGTGATCGAGGTTCCACCGCAGCCGGTATTGCTGCCGGTGATGTTGTAGCAGGGAACCGATCCGGCGACCTGACCGGAGTCGAAGCGCCAGTTGTAGCCGATCCACATGGTCTTGCGGAAGGGCAGGTTGTACTGGAGGTGGGTGGTCTGATTGAACTTCTCGTCGTGGTCGATGCGGAAGGGCAGGGTGGAGCCGACTACGCCGGGGGTTGCGCCTACGCCGCCGACCTGCGGGTTGAAGAAGCGCGCGGCGACGGAGGAGAAGACAATGAAGGCGCTGAGGCCGTGGGTTTCGGGAACGCTGACGCGGGCGGCAAAGCCGGGAATTTTGGAGTTATGCCACTCGATGGGGAAGGTGATGGGGGTGCTGCCGAGGACAGAGAAGTCGTAGGCGTTGTGGGTGTATTTCCAGATGTAGTCGCCACTGAAGACAAGGTGCTTGCCGAAGGCCTGCTGGAGGCCAGCGTGGAACTCGTTGCGGAAGCCGGGGTTGAAGGGTGCGGCAACGCAGGAGCCGAGGGTCTGGAAGACACCCTGAATGACGGGGTCGAGGCAGCCGTTGGTGGAGAGGACAAGGTTCTCGTTGAAGGGGGTTTCCATGCTGCGGGCGTAGGAGACGCGGAGGACGGTGCCGGTCTTCTTGACGTTGTAAGAGCCTCCGACGCGGGGCTCAGCCTGACGCTGGATGGCGAGACCGTTGTAGAAGTCTCCGCGGATGCCGACGTTGAAGAGCCAGTTCCCGACGGTGATCTGGTCTTGCGCGTAGAGGGCCAGCTGCTTGACGTCGGTCTGACCGTGGTAGCTGTAGGTGCCGCCGCCACGGGTGAGATCGTAGGGCGCGAGGACGGGGTTGTAGGCCGGGTTGATGTGTGTGGGCGCGCAGGTGGCGGTGGTGCTGGTGGGGTTGGGGGAGCCGTCGGCGTTGAGGCAGGGCGCGTTAATGGCGGGATCGACGAGGCCAATCTGGTCGTTCTCGCGCAGGAAGGTCTGCTCGTAGACGCCGCCGACCTTGATGTTGTGGATGCCCTTGACGTAGGAGACATCGGAGTGGACGCCGGCGTTGGTGAGGGAGCGCTGCTGGCCGACGGTCTCCTGCTGGATGGGGCCGAGGTCGGCGAAGGCGTTTTTGCTGGGGTAGTAGTTGAAGCCGTCGCGGCGGATGAAGGGAGCGAAGTTGAAGACGGCCGCGTCGGAGAGGACGCGGGTGTAGGTGGGGGCGATGTCGAAGGTCTGGATCTTGGAGCGCTGATCGGTCTGGCCGACGAGGTTTCCTTGCAGGGGATCGACTACGCCGACGTTCAGGTTATCGAAGGCGTTGGGGGTCTGGAACCAGGAGCGGGTGTACTGGAGGTTAGTGTGGATGGAATCCTTGTCGTTGAACTGGAAATCGACGCGATCGAAGAGGTTGAGCTGATTGCCCTTGTCGTGGAGGACGACGAACTCATTGGGGTCGAGGAAGCGACCCGTGTTGAGGCCGCTGACCGAGGTGAAGTTGCCCCAGTTTTGTCCGCCGTAGGCTAGCTGGCCACCGGCGTTGGTGGAGCCGAAGGTTCCGTAGGCGAAGTTGAGGCTGCCGGTTGGCTTGAGGACGCCCTGGCCGGAACGGGTGGTGACCTTGATGATGAGGCTGGTCTTGTCGCCGTACTCGGCCGGTGGTGCGCCGTCGATGACTTCGAGGGACTGGACGGCCTCGGAGGGAAGCTGGTTCGAGAAGACCTTGCTTTGCTGGTCGGTGATGGGCTGGCCGTCGACGGAGAAGGAGTTTTCGGCATGGTCGCCGAGGCCGTGGAAGAGACCGTTTGAATCGGCTGAGACGCCGGGTGAAGCGAGGGTGACGAGGGAGCTGAGCGAGGAGGAGGCGCTCTCAAGCGGGAGCTTGTCGATGATGGAACGATCGATGTCGGTGTGAAAGGTGGAGTCGTTCTCGACAAGGTCGGAGCCGGTGTCGATGACGGTGACGCTGGTGTTGCTGCCCTGCACGTCCAGCTTGATGAGCGAGTTGAGGGGAACGACGGAGTTAACGGTGATGCTGATGCTGGTGGACTGGAACCCGGCACTCGTGACGGTAATGCGGTAGGTATTGAAGGGGACGTTGAAGAAGTGATACTGGCCGTTGGCGTCGGCGGTGGTGGTGCGGGTGTAGCCGGTGACGGAGTTGGCGATCTGGACGGTGGCCCCGGGGACGAGGGCGGTGGTGACGTCGGTGATGGTTCCGGTGACGCTGCCGGAGGTTCCCTGCGCGACGAGGCCCGGGGCGAATATGAGAATGAGTGCGGCGAAGAGGGCTACGAGGCTAAATCTGGACGGTCGGTACATCTGCTGACTCCTGTCGGCTCCGTGGGGAGCTTTGTGCTGAAAGGCAGGGGTGCGTGCTTTACACGGCATGTACAGGCTGAAACTGTGTGTCGAGGAAGGCTGCTGGTGTGGGTCTGGGTCTTGCTGCTTCCTGAAAACCTGCAGGGACTACGCGCGGGGGAGGTCCGCGGGTGGTGGCCGGCTGGCGAGCTGGAAGCGCCAGCGGAAGATGCGCTCGGCATCGGCTGCAGTGGAATCGAGGACATGGATGAGGAGGACTGGCTCGGGGGTGTTCTGCAGCGTGGCGGGCAGAGCGGAGTGCATGGCCACGCAGAGTGGGCAGTGATCAGGACCTGTATCGGGCACCGGAGCGCTTGAATGCGAGGTCGACAGCCGCGGCAGAAGGTCGTGCGTGTGGCTCACCTGAACCGTGCTCATGATGGCGATGAGGAGGATGGACAACAGGGCGAACCAGCGAAGTCGGGGAGACTGGTGCTGGGAGCTATCGCCGAATTGGAGGAGGTTTCGCACTAATTTCTAAAAAGGAGCTATTAACTGTGTAGCACACTCATGTCGAAGGACCAAGCGGACCGGGCGTTTCGAGCCGGGCCTGGGCGCATCGTAAGATTGAGACGCAATGCTTAAGACGTGGCAGATCTGGAAAAAGACTATCGGGGTGGGCCTGCTATTTGCAGGTGTGCTTGTAATTAATTCGGCCCGCGCACAGCAGGCGGCGACGGATACGGCACCGCATCGGACGCGGCTGATCCTGAAGGACGGCAGCTACCAGATCGTGATGAGCTACCGGGTGCAGGGCGACCGCGTGCTGATTGTGAGTGCGGAGCGGGCTGGAGCTACGGAGGAGATTCCGGTAGCGCTGGTGGACTTTGAGGCGACGCATCGCTGGGAGCAGCGGCATGCTCCGGTGGGAGACGCCTCGCAGGCTCCTCCGCCGACGATCGATCCGGAGTTGGCCAAGGAAGAGGAGGAGCGGCGATCGCTGACGCCGGAGGTGGCTCCCGACCTGCGTTTGCCGGAGCAGGATAGCGCGCTGGCACTCGATATCTTCCGGGATGTGCCGGAGCTGGTCCCGCTGGTGCAGTCGTCCGGCGACCTGAACCAGACGACGGGCCACAGCGTGGTGCGGTCGGTGCTGAATCCGATGGCGACCTCGCACCAGATTGTTCAACTTCGCGGGGAGAAGGCGGTGGCGCAGCTGCATGTGAATCAGCCGTCGCTGTACCTGCGGCTGGGAGATGACTCGGGTATTCGGACGGGCGGGACTCCGCTGACGGTGGATACGCATGGCGCTTCTGCGGCGCAGGTTGGGCGGGGGAATAGCTCAGGTGGATCACCGGAGAGCCAGTATGTTGTGGTGCGGGTGGACGTTCGGCAGGGTGCGCGGGTGGTTGCGAGCTTCAACATCAACCAGCTTGGGCAGGTCAGGCAGCAGGAGGATGTTGTTGAGACGATGACAGAGATTCTGCCGGGCGGCCACTGGATGAGGGTCACGCCGCGTGCGCCGCTGAGCTTTGGGGAGTATGCGCTGATGGAGATCATCTCACCGAAGGAGATCAACCTCGGGGTGTGGGACTTTGGGGTGCATCCGACGTCGCCTGATAATCGGGATGCTTTGAAGCCGGAGCCCAAGAGGCCGGCTGCCCTGGAACGGCGCGGTCCGGAGTAGGGATCACAAGTTGACGCGGCGTCGCTCGGTGAGACGGAGTTCACCGCGAATCTCGGCAAACTGGCTGAGAGCAGGCTTGTCCATGACGAGGCCGTGACCGGCTACGGCCACGTTGTTGCGGGTGGAGTTCTTGGCCTCGTACATCATCATGTCGGCTGAACGCAGGATGTCATGGACGGTTTCGCCATCTTCGGGGAAGGTTGCGAGGCCGAAGCTGGCGAGGATGCTGAGGGCGAGCCCGTCACTTTCGAGGAAGCGCGCCTTGCGAAACTGCTCGCAGAGGCCAATGGCCATCGTCATGGCGGCATGCTTGTCGAGGTTTGGCATGAGGGCTACGAACTCGTCGCCACCGTAGCGAAAGGCGAAGTTGGCAGGTCCGAGGGATCGCTTGAGCAGGTTGCCAACTTCGGCGAGGAGACGGGTTCCGCGCTGGTGGCCATGCGTGTCGTTGACCGACTTGAAGTGGTCAAGATCGAGGAAGAGGAGGCTGAACTGAGTCTTGCGGCCGGGCGCTGCCGCGGCGACCTGATCGTCGAGAAGCTGATAGAGATGCCGAGCGTTGAAGAGGCCGGTGCAATCGTCGGTGATGCTAAGTTCCTGGATAAGCCTCATGGATCGCGCGTTGCGGATGGCGATGGCTGCATAGTCGCAGAGGATGCGCAGGAAAGAGATCGAGTATTCGGAGAGAAGGTCGAGCTTGCTGTTGAGGAGCTGGATGACGCCGAGGGTCCGGTTTTCGGAGCGGACGGGGAGGCAGGCGATGGACTGTATGTTGAGATCGGGTTGGCTCTGCGCGAAAGCTGCCCATTGAGGGTCCAGCGAGACATCGGGGACGACGAGCGGGTTGCCGGTTGAGGCGACCCAGCCAGCGACACCTTCGCCGAGGGGAACGCGAAGGCCTTTGAGCGATTCGGCATTTTCACCGACCGCTATAGCGTAGTAAAGCTCCTGCGTGGCTTCGTCAACCATGAGGAGCGACCAGCGTTCCGGTCCGAAGAACTGGGCCATCTTGTGCATGATGGTGCCGAGGATCTGTTCGAGTTCGAGCGCCGAGGTGAGCGCACGGGCCACATCGTGGAAGACGCGGAGATGATCCATCTGCCGGCTTTCGATGACTTCAAACTGTCGCTTCTCTCTCAAAGCATCTGCCCCGGTTCAGTTGCAGTTTTGTCTAAATAGAATCTCAGCCGTTTGTAGACTATGCAAATTATTGATGGCGTCAGTGATGATCTCATGAAATAAATGAGCCCTCCTGTTACGAAAGTTGGTGGTTCAGGAGTAAGAGGTGATTGCTCATCCTCCGATGTGAACCATACTTCGCGATGGCTTTTGAAATCCAGCCTCGCCGATGTGGTGCCGTGCTTCCTTACGCATGACCACGCCCCGGATATATTGCTCCATATCGTCACTCGATGCGCCGCGCATCATCACTCCAGCTAAATCGTGATCACTCTGCGAGAAAAGGCAGGTGCGGATTCTGCCATCAGAGGTGAGCCGGATCCGGCTGCAGTGACCACAAAACGGGCGGGAGACTGGCGCGATAATGCCGATTTCGCCGAGGCCGTCGGCGAAGGTATAGCGTTTGGCAGTCTCACTGGCGGCGTTGGGAGGAAGTTCGACCAGGCCGGCAGTGACGCCAGGGGCTGGCTGCCAGACGTTGAGACGAGTGACAATTTCGTCGAGGGTAATAACGGTTTCGGGTTTCCAGCTGCGGGCATCGGGGGCAGAGGAGGGCTCTTCGAGGGGCATCCACTCGATGAAGCGAACGATGACGCCTTCGCGGCGGGAGAGCTCGGCGAATTGCTCGATCTGATCGTCGTTGAAGCCGCGCAGGAGGACACAGTTGACCTTGACCGGGCCTAAACCGGCGGCCTGTGCGGCGCGAACGCCGGCGAGCACCTTGTCAAAGCTGCGTGGGACACGGGTGATCGCGGCGAAGGTGGCAGCATCGACGGCGTCCATACTCACGGTGACACGGGTGAGGCCGGCGGCTTTGAGGGGAGCAGCGAGACCTTCGAGCAGGTGGCCGTTGGTCGTGAGGGCGATGTCGAGTGGAGCGCCATCGTCTGTCGGAGTGCCGTCAGGAAGATAGGCGGTGCGCATCGAGGCAATCTCGCGGACCATCTCGACGAGGCCCGAGCGGAGTAGGGGTTCGCCGCCGGTGAGACGGATCTTTTCGATGCCGAGTGCGACGAAGGAGCGGATCATACGGAGGTAGTCAGCGATGGGGAGTTCGTAGAATTGGGCTCCCTCGTTGCCGGTACGGCAGTAAACACACTTGTAGTTGCAGCGATCGGTGACGGAGACGCGCAGATCGGTAATGGCGCGACCGTAGCTGTCTCGCAGCCGGGTCGGCGACTCGGCGAGTTGGACGCCTCCCCCGCTCAGGGAAGCAAAGCCGAGATTCGGGATGGAGAGAGAGATCACTGACATTCGGTCCTGATGCTATGAGAAAGTATGCCTTCTGTGTGCATGTCCTACATCGATTGGATGCAGGGCGGCCGCGAATGACGCGGCGCCTTGCCTTTCTCAGGACAGTATAGAACCGAGGTCAGATCGCTTCGGGTGTTGAAGCACGGCAGCAGCGACCGCGTCCGGAGCTTCGCGCTGAGCAAAATGGCCTACAGCATCGATTGCGATGCGTTCGTAGCTGGACGCAGGTTTCTGGGCTACGGGGTCGGGTTTTTCTCGCGTTTCACCTTGGCGGGTATGCCGACCGAGACCGATGACGGTGGGACTGGGCGGGTGGCGAGGCCCATGGCTCCGAGCATGGCGTCTTCGCCGATGCTGGCTCCGGCGAGGACGGTGGCGTGATAGGTTACACGGGCGCGAGGGCCGAGTTCGGTGACCTTGTTGGTGACGTCGGCCTGGTGGTTGATGTCGTGGGTGTGGCTGTAGATGTTGGCGTAGTCGGAGATGCTGGTGCCCTCGTGGAGGATGATCTCGCCGCGATCATCAAGAAGAACGTTCTTGTGGATGGTGCAGTTGTCCTCGATGGTGAGGTTGTAGCCGAAGGTGAACTCGACGTTGTGGAAGATCTTCACGTTTTTGCCGAGGTGGCGGAAGATGTGTTTGCCGAGCATGCAGCGGAAGCGGTAGCCGAGCCAGTGGTTGAGACCGAGCGGGGAGCGGTCGAACATCTGCCAGAAGTAGATGAGGGCTTTGCGGGAGGCATATTTCTCGGGGTCGACGTCGCCGTAGTACTCGGGCTCCAGGGTGACGTTACGTGGGTCGAAGGACTCGTAGAGCGAGGTGCTGGCGAGTTCGCTGACGAGGGCAGTGCTGACCTTGCCGCCGTGGGGACGGCCGAGATAGATCTGGAAGAGCTCGTCGCGAACGATCTCGGCGCGGCGATCGAGCGCGGGGTGGCGGCTGAACTCCTCGTGGAGGTGGTTGAGCCAGCGTTTGTAGGTGGCTTCCGCCTCGGGGGAGGGTCGTAGATCGCGATAGGGCAATGGGGGCATAGTGGCTCTTTTCGGGTGCTACTCGATGGCAAAGACGGTGGCTGAAGTTTCAACGCGACGCGGATTGATCGCCAGGGGAGCGACCTTCTGCATAGCCATCATGGGCGCTGGTACGGTCATCCTGCTGTTTATGGGTCGAATCGGCTCGGCTTCAGTCTGATTTGTCGCATAGATGAGTGCGCCGAGCTTGACGTTGAGGCTGCGTGCCATCTGCTCGGCCACGGTGCGGGCTCGCTGGAGAGCTTTCGCGGCGGCTTCGGCTGCTGGCGCGTTCTGATCCTTGAGGCTCCAGTCGATCTGTCCACTTTGATTTGCGCCTGCCTTTACGGCAAGGTCGAGGAGCTTCGCGGACTCGTCGGCGTTGCTGCGTACGATCCAGCTTTGGGTGACCTGAAATTTGCGCTGCTGCTTCTCGGCGGGGGTGAGTTTGTTGGTTGCGTAGTCCTCGACCGGGCTGACGGCCTGATTTTCACTCTCGATGGCATCCTCGTGGATGCCGGCAGCGGTAAGGGTGTTGTGGATGGCGTTCGAGAGGCGGGAGCCGGTGGCGTAGGCGGTGTCGTTGTCCGGCCCGTAAGCGATGAAGCCGATGTGGAGGGTGGCAATGTCGGCCTGGGCGGTGGCTTTGTCTGTGGCGGTGATGGCGATGGTGCGGTTGTCTTTGTTGACCTGGATGGTCTGGGCGGAGGCGACGGACAGAGCCATTGGGAAGGCGAGGAGGGTGAGGGAGAGGTGAAGCTTCATCGTTCGTCTCCGGGATTGCTGAGAAGGTCGGCCAGGTTTTCCTTGTGCTTTGGATGGGCAGCAAGCTTCTGCTTAGGGTCGGGCAGGACGCGTTCTGGAGGGGGTGAGCCGAGGCGCTCGCGCGCGTTTGCCTTGACGGCTTTGACGACGGAAAAGGTGGACTTCTTGATTTTGCTCATAACGTTGGCAATCTGGTGGTTCGACTTCAGGTTGTCCCCCGGTGATTATGCAATAGATGGGGGAGCGAGCGTATTCTTTACAGAAGAGTGCAGGTCGCTATGGACCGCCGATGAACGAGGGACCCTGATGGAAGAGCGCGATTTTTTTGACGAGAGACCAGAAGCGCGTACCCACACGATGACCTGTCCGCACTGCGGGCAGCCGGGCGAGTACGAGGTGCAGTGGATTGTGCGGCGGAAGAAGGCACAACTGCCGCGTGGAGCAGATGACCGCGATAAAGCACGGTTCGCCAAGGCGCAGAGCTACATGGTGCGACGTGATGATCCGATGGGGTGCAAGAATATCCGGTGCCGGAAGCGCTTCGATGTGACGGGTATCCAATCGGTGGCATTCCTGTAGCGGGAAAGCTTTACGGATGAATGGTCATTCAGCTATGCTTCTCGCGTTGTAGACGGACGTTTTCGTCGCCTGCGGTTGGTCTTCCTGGATGTCCACATCCGATGCTGTGATTTAATGAGTTAACGTTGTATGTCGATTCGGGCAGGCAGCGGCATCGAACCAGAACACGCAGGAGACGAGTAGAGATCATGGCCAATACATTGCTGCCCATCGAGGAACGAAGCCTTACACCGGAGCAGGTGGAACTGCTGGACAAGCGACGCCGTCGTGGACAGCTCTTCCTGGTGATCTGCTTCCAGTGCATTATCGTTTCGACGCTGCTGACGTTGTGGTCGGGGCAGGATCTTACGTATTCGCCAGGCTGGGTCCATCCAGTGTTTTACTGGAACGTCGTTACTGCCACGCTGGCGCTGTACTTTGGCGTTGCGGGCGTCCGTCTGCGCCGTGGAAGCACCGAATTCATCAGCTACTAGGCTGGCGAGGGGTATCGGGATTCTGCGAGTGATTCTTGCTGAGCAGATGGCGTGCGGTCAGGCGTCCTTTGCGGATGGGGTCAGATGGTTCTCGCTGCGCAGGTGCCGGTACATTCTCTGCTGATCTTCGGGCTTGGGACGATCGCCGAGCCGCTTCAATTTTCTTCTGTAGAGATTGCAGTACTGCTGGTCGCGGTGGCGGCTTCCGCAGGGCTGTTCTTCTGGCGGTTCGGACCGATCCTTCGGACGGTTTACTACTCCAAAAAAGATGCTGACTTTTCTCTGAACCCTGTAGGGCGGCGGGTGTGGGACTTCTTCTGGGAGGTTCTTTGCCAGGCCAAGGTGATCGAGCAGCGGCCTGCGCCGGGGATTGCGCATGCGTTCGTCTTCTGGGGATTTCTGGCGTTTGCGCTGGTGAGTCTGAATCATTTTGCGGTTGGGGTGCGGCTTGGGTTTCTGCCGCCTGCGAGCTTTGCTGGCGCTTTCTACTTTTTGTTTGCGGCGGCGTGGGCTGCTCTGGTGGCGGTGTCGATTGCGGGACTGTTTGTGCGGCGATTTTTCGTCAGGCCGGTGTGGCTGGGGAAGAAGGTCTCGTACGAGTCTGGATTTATTTCGTTCCTGATCTTCCTGCTGATGGTGACGTATCTTGGGACGTTCTTCGTGGCGGACGGGAGCGTGACGGTGAAGGCGCTCTGGTGGACGCATACGCTGGCGCTGCTGATTTTTCTGCCGCTGATCCCGCATACGAAGCACCTTCATCTTGTGCTGAGCCCGTTGACTGTGTTTCTGAAGCGGGATGGATTTTCAAAGATCCCGCCGTTGCAGGGGGATGAGGATTTTGGGTTGGTTGCGGGCAAGGATGTGACGCAGCTGATTGCGCTGCAGGCGTATAGCTGCGTGGAGTGTGGGCGGTGCACGGAACACTGTCCGGCTTCGAACACTGGAAAGGTGCTCAATCCGAAGGAGATCGTCCTTGGGATGCGGAGCTATTTGAACGAGTTTGGGGCGGCGTCTGAGACCCCTTTGCTGAATGAGGCGCGGGGCGTGGAGTTGAATGGGAGCCCCGATAATCCGGTGGCGAACTTTTTCTCGATGGAGGCTGCGTTCGAGTGCACGACGTGCGGGGCGTGTGAGTTTCAGTGCCCTGTGGGGATACAGCATCTGCCGATTATTGTTGGGCTGCGACGGGGAGCTACGAATACAGGAGCGTGGGAGGACACGTACGGGACGAAGCTATTTCTGGCGTTGGAGAAGAACGGCAATGCGCTTGGCCTGAGTGCAATGGAACGGGACAAATTTGTGCAGAAACAGGGCTTTCCGATCTTCGACGGGACGCAGGAGTATTGCCTGTGGCTGGGCTGTATGGGTGGGTATGACCCTAAGGGGCGGGAGATTATTGCGGACTTCGCGAAGGTGATGACGTATCTCGGGACGAGCTTTGGGGTGATGAAGAAGGAGAAGTGTACGGGTGATCCGGCTCGGCGGCTTGGGAACGATCTTGTGTTTCAGACGCTGGCTGAGGCCGGGTTGATGGCGTTCGCTACGGCGAAGGTGCAGAAGATCGTGGCGATCTGTCCGCACTGCGTTCGAACGATTGCTACGGACTGGCGCGAATACGGGATTGCGCCGGAGATCGAGCACCATTCGGAGTTCATGGAGCGGTATAAGGAGAGGTTGCCGAAGCAAGGTGGCGGTGAGTCGATTGTGTACCATGACCCTTGCTACCTTGGGCGCTATCAGGATGTGTACGAGGAGCCGCGGGCGATTGTGGCGCTGGCGGGGGAGTTGGTGGAGGCGCCTCGGTCGCATGAGCGTAGTTTCTGCTGCGGGGCTGGTGGTGGATTGGCGTTTCTCGGGGAAGAGAATGGGAGCCGTGTGAGCCATGTGCGTGCAAAGGAGCTTGCGGACACGGGGGCACAGACGGTGGGTACGGCGTGTCCGTTCTGCAACACGATGTTCCGCGACGCGCTTTCGGCGGTAAGTGCGACGCCGCCACAGTTGCTGGATATTGCTCAGTTGACGGCGCGGGCGTTGCCCTTGGCTGCTCCGGTTCTCAGCGAATAAGCGGGCGCAGGAGTACGGGCGAGAAGGTTGCGAGGAACGCTACTGCGAGCACCGCGGCTAGGATTGCTGGCGCGTGCGAGACGGAGAAGATGGACCAGGAGACGAGAATCCAGAAGGCCATGTTTGCTGAGGCTGCGAGGTAAACCCAGTCGGAGAAGCGGTGCTGGTCGCGGTAGAAGTCCATGTGGCTGAGTGGTGGGATGGGAGCTTTGTTGAAGGCGATGGCACGCAGCAGGATCACCGGTGACAGGTTGAGGATGAGAACGATCGCTGTCCAGACGATAGGCGCATAGACCTGTGGGTAGCGGGGGACGAGAGCCCAGGTGACGAGGAGCGTGGCCAGGATGTTGACCGTAGCTCCGGCGTTGACGATGGCAGGGAAGTGGGCCATGTCGGCGAGGCGATCCATGCGATCGATGGGCTTGTCTGAACTGCTGATGTGCACAGGAGGCTCCGTCGGCCGGGTCTTTGTGTGCCCGGTCGAAGCCGGGACTTGACCCTGCGTAGGTGAAGTCTACAGTTGAAGCCGGAGGTTTGCGGGATGGCAGACGAAGCGATTTTGGCAGGACAGGAATCGGTATGGGACTATCCGCGACCGCCTCGACTGGAGGCTACGGGGCGGCGGTTGCGCGTGGTCCATGCGGGTGTCGTGGTTGCGGAGACGCAGCGCGGGATGCGGATACTGGAGACGAGTCATCCACCGGTGTACTACTTTCCGCCGGAGGACGTGGCGATGGAGATGGTGCGACCGAGTGCGCAGCGCGGAAGCTTCTGTGAGTTCAAGGGCGTGGCGAGCTACTGGGATCTTGTGATCGCGGGTACGGCGACTGTCCGAGGAGTGGCGTGGAGCTACGCGGCTCCTTCGAAGGCGTATGTAGGGCTGCGGGACTATCTCGCGTTCTATGCGAGCAAGGTAGACGAGTGCTGGGTAGATGAGGAACGTGTTGTGGCACAGTCGGGTGACTTTTATGGTGGGTGGATTACGGCTCATCTGAAGGGGCCATTCAAGGGCGCGCCGGGCACGATGGGCTGGTAGGTCGGCAAGGGTGCTCCGTCCGGGGCGCTATTTGCCGTGATCCTGATCAGCCACCGACTCACGCCATCGCTTGTTAGCCCGTCTACACTAGCGATAGTGGCGGAACCCGCAGAACGCCATCAAACAGGCTGTTCCCGAAACACCCAAGGACCGCTTAGCTATGCAGCAGCCTATGCCTACCGTAACTCGCACCTTTGCCGCTCCCCGCTTCTATCTGACAGACCGTCAGCCGATTCGGCCTGGAGTGATTCTGCTTGCGATTGTGGCCACGGTTGGTGTGCTCTGCTTAATTGCCTACGCCATGAGCCACACCAGACGAACTCACCTTGCAGCGGGCGGTCCCGGGTCCGCGCAGCCGGCAGGCGCTGCCTCCGCAGCCGCTTCGGCTGCCAACAACGATGACGATGACGATCCGTCCCAAATAGATACCATCGTCCTCGGGGATCCCGCAGATGCACCTGTCCCCGCTCGCCGCGGAAACCATGTCAGCCCGGTACATCCCACCATCGTAGTGCGCCTTCCCCGCTATGGTGACCAGGTTGGTCTGATCCCCGACACCCCCGCCGGCCACCTGCTCTACATGTGGCTTGCCGGGTTCAACCAGGCAAGCTATCGTGGGCTTGACGACGCCCTGTCTGATCGCGCACCTGCGTCCGCGACCGCTGCACAGATTGCGCTCAGGCGGCAAACCGGCGGCTTCAACCTGCTCTCTGCCAAGGAGGTGCAGCCTGGTGTCCTCGTCTTTCGGCTCCGCGACCAGACCCCTTCGGCGGTCGAAGCCCTTGGCACCCTCCAGGTGCGTCCGAACTCCACCCCGGCCGTGATTGAGAGCTTCAGCCTCCGTGCCGTAGATCCATCTCCGCCAAGAATTCCCGACTAAGGCTGCCTCGGTCGTGGCAGATTCACCAAGATGAGTCGACAGGGCTCTTCAATGGACAGACATTCGTTCAAGCTTGAACTTGCCTCGCCAAAGTCTCGCCGATGCGCTAAGCTAGCGGACTGAATGGGTGTTCAGTTTTGAGGCGGATGGAGTTGGCTTGGCAATGAAGATTCTCGTGGCGATCAAGCAGGTGCCGGAGCGCGATGCGCAGATCCATATTGCGGCGGATGGCAAATGGATCGAGGAAGACGATCTGACGTACACGATCAATGAGCCGGATGCGTATGCATTGGAAGAGGCTCTGCAGTTGAAGGAGAAGAACGGTGGCGAGGTGGTGGTGCTGTGCGCCGGGCCGGAGCGGGTGCTGACCACGCTGCGGGAGGCGCTGGCAAAGGGTGCTGATCGGGCGATCCATATCGAGGCGGATGATCTTGGTTCGCGGGATACGTTGGGCGTGGCGCAGTTGCTGGCGGATGCCGTGAAGGTGGAGTCGCCGGACCTGATTCTGACGGGGCTGCAGTCGGATGATCTTGGGCTTGGGCAGACGGGCGTGGTGCTGGCAGAGCTGTTGGGTATTCCACACGCGACGATCATCATGCACGTGGAGGTTACAGGCGCTGGGATGACAGTGAAGCGGGAGCTGGAGGATGGCTGGTTCCAGCATGTGGAGATGCCACTGCCTGCACTGCTAACAATCCAGTCGGGTGGGAACAAGCTGCGGTATGCGACGTTGATGGGCATCAAGAAGGCCAAGACGAAGGAGACCAAGACCGTTGAGGCTGCGGCGGCGAGCGAGGCTCAGGCGGTTGAGCTGACGCGAGTGTATTTGCCGGAGAAGCAGAAGAAGACCGAGATGCTGACTGGGTCTCCGGCTGAGATTGCGGCAAAGCTGGTTGAGAAGCTGAAGTTCGATGTGAGGGTGCTATGAGCGGAGTTCTGGTTGTCTTTGAGCAGACGGGCGGGCAGTGGAATCGGATGAGCTTCGAGGCTTTGGCAGCGGGGCAGCAGCTTGCGGCTTCATTAGGGATGGATTGTTCGGCTGCTGTGTTGGGGCAGGGAGTTGCTGGTCTTGCTGAGGAGCTTGCGGGCAAGAAACTGGCGAAGGCTTACAGCGTGGAGCATGCACTGCTCGCGGCGTATACGGCGGATGGGTATGTCGTCGGGCTGGAGCAGTTGGTGAAGCAGACTACGCCTGACTACGTTGTGTTTCCGCACACGTACCAAGTGCGGGATTTCGCTCCGGCGCTGGCGACGCGGTTCAAGCAGGTGCTGATCTCGGATGTGATTGCCATGCATGACGGCAAGACGTTTGTGCGCCAACTGCTGCAGGGCAAACTCAACGCGGATTACACACAGACGGGTGCAGGACCCTGCTTTCTGTCGATCCAGGCTGGAACGTTTCGGGCAGATGCGGTGGAGGCGGGTACGGCACCGGTCGAGGCGGTGACAGTTCAGCTTGAGGCTGCGCAGATTCGCAACAAACCCGGTGAGCGCTTCCGCGAGTCGGCACAGACTGTGGATTTGAGTGCGGCTCCGGTGATTGTTTCGGTGGGCCGTGGGATCGGCGAACAGGACAATATTGGCATCGTGCAGGAGCTTGCGGATGCGTTGGGAGCGGAACTGGCGGCTTCGCGGCCGATCTGCGACGCGGGCTGGCTGCCGATGGAGCGGCAGGTTGGAAGCTCCGGGCAGACGGTGTCCCCAAAGCTCTATCTGGCGGTCGGGATCTCGGGGGCGATTCAGCACCTTGTCGGAATGAAGGGTTCGAAGTCGATTATCGCGATCAACAAGGATGAGAATGCGCCGATCTTCGAGGTCGCGGACTATGGCGTGGTGGGTGATCTGTTCGAGATTGTGCCGGCACTGACGAAGGCCATCGTCGCAGCGAAAGAATAGAGACTGCTACCATCGAGAGAGCCCTATGTCGCTGAATGTTGTCCTTGCTATCTTCGAATTTGTCGTCATGGTGCTTGCTATTTCAGTGCATGACTGCGCCCAGGCGTGGGCCGCTTCGCGTATGGGTGATCCAACGGCCCGGATGCTGGGGCGAATGACGCTGAATCCGCTTCGTCACATCGACGTGCTCGGAACGCTGATCTGGCCGCTGCTGTACATCTTTCGCAGCCCACTGGTGCTTGGGTGGGGTAAGCCGATTCCGGTTACGCCGAATAACTTTCGCAGGCCTGGGCGGGATGAGATGCTGGTGTATGCGGCAGGTCCTGTGGCGCATTTCGGTGCGGCTGCGGTGTGCCTTGTGGTGCTTCTGGTGATCAAACACACGGTCCCGGCGGCGGCTGAGTCGCTTCGTGTTGCGGAGTATCTTGCACGATTTCGGGCGGAGATTCCTACGGATAACCTGCCGAGCTTCTTTCCGGTGGTGCTGTTTCTCTACTTCGGGATTTTGACGAATCTGCTGCTGTTTGTGTTCAACCTGCTGCCGCTGCCGGCGCTTGATGGGGGTAAGATCCTGCGGCACTTTCTGCCTTACAACGCGGCCAAGGCGTTCGACAGCTATGGCCTGTACCTGATGATTGGGTTCATGTTTTTGGGCTTCCAGATTGTGCTGTATTTTTTCAGCCCCCTGCTTGCGTTCTTCAATGGCCTGCTAGCCGTGCTGTAGGGTGTGCTCCGGTATCATGGTTGCTTGAATGAAATGATCGATGAAACCTCTGACAAGCTGACGAGTACACCGCGCGCCCGCGTGCTGAGCGGGATGCGTCCCACGGGTAAGCTGCACCTTGGCAACTATATGGGTGCGCTCTACAACTGGGTGCAGTTGCAGCATAAATACGAGTGCTACTTCTTTATTGCGGACTATCACGCGCTGACGACCGACTATGCGGATACTTCGAATCTGCGGGCAAATGTGCGTGAGGTTGCGTTAGATTTTCTTGCGGGCGGTCTTGATCCCAGCCTCTGTACGATCTTCGTTCAGAGTAAGGTGCCTGCCCATTTTGAACTGAATGATCTGCTCGGCATGCTGACTCCGTTGAGTTGGCTGGAACGCGTTCCCAGCTATAAGGATCAGCAGGAACAGCTTCGTGAGAAGGATCTTGCGACGTTCGGATTTCTGGGGTATCCGCTACTGCAATCGGCGGACATCCTGCTGTATCAACCGGAGTATGTCCCGGTCGGGCAGGATCAGGCTGCCCATGTTGAGTTGACGCGCGAGGTGGCTCGGCGTTTCAACCAGTTCTATCCCGGCGAATTCATCCTTTCGCCGAATGCTGCGCCGTGGGAGCTTCGCGCGATTCATGAGAAGGCGCGGAAGATCAGCGGTGATCCCAATCAGGCGAGTTTCTCTCCGCATGAGCTCTACCAAGCTGCTGAGCAGACGAAGAAGCTCTCAGGCTTCACGAGAAGTGAGGTTTTACCAGAGCCGCAGGTGCTGCTGACGCCTTCGCCAAAGCTGCCGGGAACGGACGGGCGCAAGATGTCGAAGAGTTACAAGAACACGGTTCTGCTTTCTGATACTGAGGCTGAAGTGCGCTCGAAGTTGAAGACGATGGTGACTGATCCGGCGCGCATCCATCGCACTGATCCGGGCAATCCAGATGTGTGCCCGGTCTTTGATCTGCACAAGGTGTTCTCACCACAGCAAACGCAGGACGATGCTCGTCTGGGATGTACGACTGCGGGGATCGGCTGTATTGAATGCAAAGGATGGCTTGCGAATAACGTAGTTCGCCTGCTTGCACCGATTCGAGAGCGTCGTCGGCACTATGAGGCGAATCCTGATGAGGTCGCAGCGATCTTGCATGACGGCGCCCAGCGAGCGAATGCGCGTGCGGCGTTAACGATGGAACAGGTTCGCAGTGCAGTGGGTCTCGACTAATGGCTGACGAAGATATCAAATCGGACGAATTGTCGCAGCAGGCCCCCTCCAACAATTTGGAGGAGCAGTCAGCGCCGGTGGAGACGCAAGAGGTTCCATTTGCTTTGGAGCCACGGCCGATCCAGCCGCCTTTGCCTGAGGCGAAGCGGCCTACTGCGGCTAAGGAAGAGGCTTCGCAATCTCCTTTTTCGGTGACGGTTGGGCAGGTCTACGACGGGCCGTTTGATCTTCTGCTCGACTTGATTCGGAAGCAGAATATCGACATCTACGACATCCCAATTGGGCGCATCACGGCGCAGTTTCTGGAGTATACGCATCACCTGAAAGAGACGGATGTGGATGCGGCGGGCGAGTTTATCTATATGGCTTCGCTGCTGATCCACATCAAGAGCAAGACGCTGCTGCCGCGCGACCCGCTGCTGGCGGGAATGGACTCTGACCCGGAAGATCCGCGTCGGGAGTTGGTGGAGCGACTGCTGGAACATGAGCGGTTCAAATCCGCGGCGCAGATGCTGATGCAGAAGCAGCAGATCGAGGAAGCTACCTGGACGAATCCGGGGATGAAGAATTTCCGGCGGCAGGAGGCGGCGGAGGGTGGCCCAGCGCTTGATGACTCTCGCGAGATAGCTGCTGATACGGTTGATCTGGTTCGCGTGTTTCAAGACATCCTGGCTCGGCTGCGGGCGAGACCGGTCCTCAATGTCGATGAGGAGTCTGTGACGGTGGCGCAGATGATCGACTATGTGAAGCGGCGGCTGGTGATGGAAGACAAGCCTGTTTCGCTGCGCCGTCTGCTGCACAACACCCACTCGGAGCGAGCACTGATCTGCATGTTCCTGGCGATGCTTGAACTGGTTCGGCTACAGGCGGTGCTGCTGCATCAGCCGGTGATGCAGGGCGACATTCTGATCAAGAAGACGGATGCGTTTGAGCAGGTGTTTACCGACCAGTCGCAGGCTCGGGACGACTGGCAGTAGGCGTTGCAAGCAAGTCTTGATAGATCGTTGCGGTCCGGCGGTTGAAGCAGCAGAAGATGACCCGTTCAACGCCGCACTCTTCGGCCCATTCTCTAATCGAACTGACCGCGATCTCTGCTGCCCGCTCGTGGGGAAAGCCGTAGATACCCGTCGAGATGGCGGGGAAGGCGATCGTCTTGACATCGTGGACGGTGGCTAGCTCAAGGCAGCGACGGTAGCAGGAGGCAAGAGCCGCGTCCTCTCCGCGATTGCCACCAAACCATACCGGCCCAACAGCATGGAAGACCCATGTGGCTGGAAGTGCAAAACCTGGTGTAGCTTTTGCGCTACCGGTCGGGCATCCGCCCAGGGCCAGACTGGCTTTGAGCAACTCTGGACCTGCCGCACGATGAATGGCGCCATCCACGCCGCCTCCACCCTGCAACTCAGGATTGGCGGCGTTGACGATGGCATCCACCGCCAGTTTCGTAATATCTCCTTCAATAAGCTCAAGCTGAACCATTTTTCGACCCCGTCACCGTCAGATGCGATTCGAGCAAAGTGCGGCGACACTTCACAGTCCTGTAACACTGCGTTTGCAATTCTCCCCTAGAGTTGGGGGCACGCACTCATCTCGATACTTAGGCGATTTCATTTATGGCTACTCCTGTTTTGACTCCTACCGGCTCGTTATTGGACGAGAAACTCAAAAAATCTTCTCCCGGAAAGATTGGCGGCATTGTTTTCGGCATCATGCTCCTTGGCGGACTGGTGTATATCGGCATGAAGCTTTCGAAGGATCTCGCGGTTGTTCACAACGCCTCGATCTTCCCGTTTGTTTTATTAGGTTTGGCGCTGTTCATTGCCCTTGGCTTCGAGTTTGTGAACGGCTTCCACGATACTGCCAATGCAGTTGCGACGGTGATCTACACGCATTCGCTTGAGCCGCATATTGCCGTGGTCTGGTCCGGTCTGTGGAACTTTATCGGTGTACTGACGAGTTCGGGAGCGGTGGCATTCTCGATTATTTCGTTGCTTCCGGTGGAGTTGATCCTGAAGGTCAGCAAGGGGTCGGGCTTCTCGATGGTGTTTGCGCTGCTTGTTGCGGCGATTCTCTGGAATCTCGCTACGTGGTGGCGCGGTCTTCCGGCCTCCAGTTCACACACGATGATCGGTTCAATCCTCGGCGTGGGTATCGCAAACCAACTGATGCAGGGTAACTCCGGCACGGCTGGGGTGGACTGGGAGCAGGTCACAAAGGTGTTCAAGGCGCTACTGATCTCGCCGGTTGTGGGCTTTGTACTAGCGGCATTGGTGTTCCTGCTGTTCAAGCTTGTAGCTAAGGATCCTCGTCTGTATAAGGCTCCCGAGGGAACCGCACCGCCACCGTTCTACATTCGCGCGCTGCTAGTGCTGACCTGCACAGGTGTAAGTTTTGCGCACGGTTCGAATGATGGGCAGAAGGGTATGGGCCTGATCATGCTGATCCTCGTCGGTACGGTACCGACGGCCTATGCACTGAATCACACGGTAAACGCTTCGCAGGTGCAGACATTTGCTGCTGTCTCGACACAGGTTGCCGGAGCGCTAGGAAACTATGTGGAGCCGGGTGCGACGCTGCAGGATGTGACGCCCGAGCTTGAGCACTTCATCAGCACGAAAAAGTACGAGCCTGGCGTGATGCTTGCCCTCCAGCAGGAGGTCACGGACATCCGCAACGAGGCGACCTCATACGGTGCGCTGAGCAACGTGCCAGCAAACATGCAGTCGAACGTGCGAAACCAGATGTATCTGACGAGCGAGACGCTTCGCCTGATGCCAAAGCTTGGGCCGAAGATGAACGATGGCGACATCAAGATCATTTCGAACTACAAGGGCTTCCTGGATAAATCGACCAAGTTCATTCCAACCTGGGTGAAGGTGGCGGTTGCGCTGGCGCTCGGCCTTGGAACGATGGTTGGTTGGAAGCGCATCGTAGTGACGGTCGGCGAGAAGATCGGCAAGACGCACCTTACGTATGCGCAGGGCGCCTCGGCGGAGCTGGTCGCGATGGTAACGATCCTCGCTGCCGATGGCTATGGATTGCCGGTGAGTACGACGCACGTGCTCTCCTCAGGTGTCGCCGGAACGATGGCGGCAAATCGAAGCGGGTTGCAGATGTCGACGCTAAGGGACATCGCTCTGGCGTGGGTGTTCACGCTACCAGTAGCGGCGCTGCTCTCTGGCTGCCTATTCTGGCTATTCAACATGATCGCTAAGTAGGCATCTCAACTGTATGACCCAAGGCTGCCCTCTCGGGCGGCTTTTCGGCTTTTAAGGCTGACTGCATAGCTTATTTGGGGTATAGCTGCGCCATTTCTCCGTTTTGCAGACCGTATCTACACCGGCTTTAACTTTTGTAGCACTTAAGAATGAAATTATATTACCTTAGTAACATAATAGTTTCATTTGAACATTTGTAGCCGGGGTGATCCATGCAAGACGCTTCAGCACTTTGGCCACCCTCCATGAGAACGCAAGCTGTGCCCCGAGGTAGTGCTTTGCTGAGCGTCAGCAAAGTCATCGTGGTTCTGCTTCTCTCAGCTTTAGGAGCGATCAGCTCAATATGTGCCGGCGCGGCTGTTGTCTATTACAAGACGCAGCATCTGATCGACGCGCGCGATTGGATTGATCACACGGAGACCGTTCTCGCGGCGCTACAGTCGCAGAATACGCGCCTTGAGCGGATTGACAACAACCTGCAACTCTATAAAGTAACCGGTGATGAGAGCTATCTGAGGTCTGCTCACACCGCAGTAGCAGCGTTGGAGGTTGGGCTACTTCGGCTCAGAGAACTCGTTAAGGACAACCCCTCACAGGCTCATCATGTGGAAGAGCAGGAACAGGCGATCGAGGTGCTCTCTCGGTCCATCGATACTGCGGCGGCAATGCGAAAGATGCCTGAGCAGGCACAGCGTGCGTGCCAGGGTATCGTGAGTGTGATGTTGGAGGAGGAGAGGCAGTTGGAGCGGCAACGCACCGCAGAGTCGCACGTGAGTCTGTCGCAGAGTCTCTTTTCAGGCATCGGATATCTTGTGTTTTCGATCCTTGTTATCTGCGTCCTCTTCGGGTTTCTGCTGCGCGATGCAGTTCAGCGAAGGGATACGAGACGATCCTTTCATTGGCAAACATGGAGCTGGCCGCGACGATTGAGGAGCAGGCGAAGAGTTCGCGAGAGGCTGCATTGCTGGTCAATGCGCGAGACGAACTACAGTTGTGCGTCTCGCTTCGGCAGGCTCATCAGTCGATTGTGCGTCACTTTGAAGCGCTGCTTCCGGGAACGCGAGGAGCGACGCTGACCATCAATAATTCACGGCGGATGGTCGAGATTGCGGAGACCTGGAATTGTCCCGAGAAGCTGTCCGATGGCTTTGAGCTGGACGCCTGTTGTGGCTTGAGGGCGGGACGAGTACGGTGGAGAAATCCTGGTCTTTCCGAGGTGAACTGCACGCATTTCCAAGGCGAAGCGCCGGAGAGCTACTTGTGTATGCCGCTTGCAGCGCATGGCGAGACACTTGGGTTTGTGTATGCGGAATGCCCGTCCCCCGAAATGGCCGCGCAGGCTGAACAGAAGGTGTCCCTGTTGAACGAGATGGTGGAACTCGCATCCATGTCGATTGCGAGCCTTAATTTGAAGGCGAAGCTCGAGAATCAATCAATTCGCGATGGGCTTACGAATCTCTTCAATCGGCGTTTTATGGAAAGCGCTCTCGAACGTGAGCTGCATCGCGCGGCACGACAGAAGACGAGTCTCGCGCTAATGATCGTTGATGTTGACCATTTTAAAATGTTCAATGATACGTTCGGTCACGAGGCGGGAGACGCTGTGCTGCGTGAAGCTGCAGAGTGTCTCAGAAATTCGGCCCGAGCCGAGGATATTGTTTGTCGATTTGGAGGCGAGGAGTTCGTGATTATCCTGCCGGAGATCGCCAAAGAGGTTGCGTTGGAGCGCGCTGAACTATTCCGTAAAAAGGTGAGCGGTATCCAGATGCACTTTCGCGGCGATCCGCTCCGCAAAATCAGCATCTCGATCGGTTTGAGCATGTACCCTGAAACGGCTGCACGTGGTGAAGACCTGATCCGTGAGGCAGACCAGGCACTTTATCAGGCGAAGGCGCTCGGACGCAATCGAGTGCAGTTGAGCAAGGAGCTTTCAGAGGCGAGCTTAGCAGAGGCGTAGGGCACCCGCCACGGCTGCCCGGTATCTGATTTCGGGGTGCGGCGGGTGTGGGTCATGGAGGACGTTGCTATGCTTAGGGGAACGCCGTCGACACTACGATTCTGAAAGTAAAGCCTTGAGCCTGAAAGCAAAGATCGAAGCCGTTATTTACGCCTCTGAAGAGCCAGTAACCCTCGTTCAACTAGCCGGTCTGCTGGGACATGAGGCCCAGGCTGAACTGGACCATCATGATTCGGCCCAGCGCAGGTTGTTGCTAGACGATCCCGAAGAGATCGACACACCTGCCGATGCAGATGAGCTGAATAGCGAGGTGCTGTCAGCAGCCGAGGAGGTTGACGAAGCGGCGGCGGAGCCTTCTTCTTCTGAAGCCGAGCTGGCTGTCGCCACTGCCGGAGAGCATGAAGCCGGCGCCGGACTTTCTTACGAAAAGGCTGAGGAGAAAAAGGCGGTGCGTGAAGAGAAGGCGCGGGCGATTCGACTGCGCGACTACTTCCGGAGTCTGCTCGACCAGTTGATCAGTGACTACGCGCATGGGGATCGCGGGCTTGAAATTCGCGAGGTGGCCGGTGGGTACAGGCTGGCTACCAAGCCGGAGTATCACGATGCGGTGCGCGGCTTTGTGAAGTCGCTGAAGCCTCCGTTGAAGCTGACTCTGCAGGCGCTCGAGACGTTGGCGGTGGTCGCGTACAAGCAGCCAGTGACGTCACCGGAGATCTCAGAGATTCGCGGGGTGGACTCGGGCGGTGTGCTCGGGTCGCTGATGGCGCGCAAGCTGATTACGACTGCGGGTCGGAAACAGGTGATTGGGCGTCCGATTCTTTACAAGACTACAAGGGACTTCCTGCTGCGCTTCGGATTGAAGGACATCAACGAGCTTCCAAGCATCGAAGAGTTTGAAAAGATGGCTGGCGAGCTTGCTGACGTCGAGCCAGTCCAGGAGGAGATACCCATGGCGGATATGCCACGATCCAGCACAGAGAGCATTACGGGCGGGAACCTCGAGGAGGAGCGCGAGGCTACCGAGCCTCAGGCGGATGGCGACAGCACGGATGTCGATACTGTTCCGGTCGACGGACGACTGGCCGGACTTCCGCCTAGTTACGACGAGGCGGATGATCCTTCGGCACGTGAGGCTGAGCAGCAGTCGGATGAAGCCGAAGAGGAGAGCCGATGACCGATCAGCATACGCCGCTCGACCCTGAGAGCACTCCACGCGATACCCCGGACTCTCCGCAGGATGAGCAGCCAGACACGGTAGCGACGCCCGAGGGTGACAACGAATACGCTCCTGATCAACCGTTGAAGCCTGCGCCGGAAGGGCTGCAGCGCACGCCGGCAATCGACACGAACAAGGTTTAAGTCTGGAAAGCGCAGCCAGGCGGCTACAATGGAGTTAAATCTCCGGTAGCCGTTTGGCTGCCGCATGTTGTATGACCGCGATGAGCAACTCCGCAGTCGGAAAGCCAGGAATATGACCACGAAGCATACCTCTCCCACCCCTCAAGACGCTGAACCAAAAGGCGACCGCCTCCAGAAGATCCTTGCGCAGGCTGGCATTGCAAGCCGCCGCAAGGCTGAGGAGATCATCCTTGAAGGCCGTGTGAAGGTGAACGGCACCGTCGTGAATACACTCGGTACGCGGCATGATGCTTCGCGTGACCACATCCGCGTAGACGGCAAACTGCTTGCGGGGCCGGAGCAGCAGCGGTATTACATGCTCAACAAGCCGCGCGGCTATGTGACGACTCTGGACGATCCTGAGAAGCGTCCGACGGTGATGCAGCTGATGGCGAAGCAGAAGTCCGGGCCGCATGGTGACAACGTTCGGCTTTACCCTGTGGGCCGGCTCGATTACCTGAGTGAAGGCTTGTTGCTGATGACCAATGATGGCGCGCTGGCAAATGCGCTTTCGAAGGCTGCGGCTGGTGTCGAGAAGACCTACCTGGTGAAGGTGAGCGGGCAGCCTACGCCTGAGAGTGTGGACCAGATTCGGCGCGGGATCATGATTGATCGCGGCCGCCTGGATGAGATTCGGTCGGGGCGACGGGACAGGGTTATTACGGCTCCAGCGCAGGTGGAGCTGGTGCGTGGTGGCGACAATCCCTGGTACCAACTGACGTTGACGGAGGGCCGGAATCGCCAACTTCGCAAGATGTTTGAAGAGATCGGCCATCACGTTGAGAAGATCCGGCGCATTGGCTACGGAGCGCTTCGACTTGATGTGCCGCCGGGTGAGTTCCGCGAACTGACCTTGGGCGAGGTGATGGCTCTTGACCGAGCCGCGAAGGGTAAGAAGGTCGTTCCCAAGGCAAAGCTGCCCGAGTTTGCCCAGTTGAAGGCACCTGTGAAGAAGACACGCTCTGGAAAGCCGCGTCGTCAGCCGACCGGTGGGAAAGCCCCCCGACGCGCTTGAGCAGGTGAAGAATCAACTTTTTTCGCGATGCTTTGCTAACGTTTACTGCCCTCAAATTTAGGTTCTGGGAAGGCTTGACGATGGTGTGAACGTGCGCCCAGAATACCTCTGGCAATTCATAGACTCGTCGATGACAAACCATATCGGCGAGCATCCAATGAGGTGTAAAGGAGTTTTCACCGTGGCAATTGAAAAGGCAACATTTGGAGCAGGTTGTTTCTGGGGCGTTGAGGCCCGATTCAACGAATTGACGGGCGTGCTCGATACCGCCGCTGGTTATGAAGGCGGCAACATGGAGCACCCTACGTACAAGGAAGTGTGTACGGACCGCACCGGTCACGCGGAGGTTGTGGATGTGACGTTTGACCCATCGCGACTCTCGTATGACACGCTGCTGGATGCGTTCTTCTCGCTGCATGATCCGACGCAATTGAACCGGCAGGGCCCTGACTTTGGGACGCAGTATCGCAGCGTGATCTTTGCCCACTCCGAGGAGCAGGTGGCTAAGGCTAAGGCAAAGATCATGGAGCTGAATGCAGCGGGTAGCTTCCGGAAGCCGATTGCTACGCAGGTCGTTCCGGCAACGATCTTCTGGAAGGCTGAGGAATATCACCAGCGGTATCTGGAGAAGCGCGGTATGGTGAGCTGCCATATCTAGATTCTTCAGCCTTAGGGTGCACTAAGTCGTTTTGATGCATAGACTTAGGATATAAAATCAGTAAGAATGTCAATGTGGATCGCGAGGGTGTCTATTCCCTTGCGGTCCACTTTGCTTTTGGCCCGTGCGTACAAGGCAGAGGTGAAGTTTTATTTTTTCTCCAGAGGTCCAAAGTCTTCATAATAAGTGGCTTAGGTCTGGACTTGGATCAGTGGTGCAGGCACGCGGTTGCGAGTGGTGGTGGTGGCCCGGGCTGAGATTTGTCAAGTTCCCGAGGGTGGTTTGACTGGTGTCTACTTCGAGGAACCTCTGATCAGGTTGCGGACCAGAGATGTACCTCAGCGGCTAAAGCCCATGCACTTAACGAGGCAAGACCTCATCAGAGGTGACTTCATGAAGCGTTCCTGCAGTGACTGTGCGCTTGAGGTTCAGGGGGTGTTTGAGTTGCTTCTGGGGAGGTGGGGGGTGATCTTGCGGAAGACGAATTCCTGGATCACGTTCCCTACGGCGTCGCCGACTATGCCGAGGACGCCATTTTCGATGGTGAGGCTGGCTCCGTTACGGTCGGCGGCTGGGTAGTAGAGATTGGAGATTCCTCCGGCGGCCAGATCGCCGAGGATGCTGGAGTAGTTTGGCTGCCACTTGCCGTTGTCGCCGCGGCAGATGACAGCGGCGGCGAGGGCGTATCCGGCGCGTTTTGGGATGCTGCCGCGGCCAAGGTAGAAGTAGCGGGGATCCTGGTGGAGGAGGGAAGGTAGGATTGCGCCGCCTAGAAAGTTGCCGGTGACGGTGTCGGCGAAGGCTGCGCCGTAGCGTTTGCCGTATCCCTGGGCCCCCTGACCATAGCCGCTGAAGTCGTTTTGGGCCTGCTGGACTCCAGCAACTGCTCCGTTGACGATGAGGGTTGCCGGATCGAGGGTGGTGCGCCAAGCCAGTTCGAACTTCTGCTTCGAGCTAAGTGGGGCGGCATGCCAGTCGTAGGTGACGAAGAAGTTGGGGAGGAAGCCGGCGAGGCGTTGTTGCTCCTCGGCTTTGACCTCGACGATGGCGAGGTCGTGTTGGGAGAGGGTGACTTCCACGTCGACGTTGGTGGCGGCGGTCAGTTCGATGAGTGGAACTTCGTAGGGCTTGTCGGGCTGGAGGGTGCCTGTGATGAGTTTGGTGGCGAAGCCTTCGGAGGCGATGGTGAGCTTGAACTCTCCCGAGGCGATGGCGTCGAAGCTAAAGCTCCCGTCGGCTGCGGAGACGGTTTTCAGGACGGGTGCGGAGGTGATGGAAAGTGTGATGTGAGCGCCTTCGATAACGGCGCCATCAAGATCTGTGACGGTTCCGCTGACGACGCCTGCCCTGGTTTCAAGCGAGGATCGTTCTGCCTGCAGGGCGGATGAGGGCGACTGGCCTGGGGCGATGAAGGGCGTCGAGAGGAAGAGGAGAACGACCGCGAGTCGAAGAGAACCAGGCGGGAGTCGTCCGTACATCAAATACATAGCACCGTCCGGGTGTAGCTTCTTCGACTCTGGGGATGATCAAATGTCAGCGTGCACACTTCGTCCTGAGGCTGGTGTCCCTATCGAGGTGAACCCGGTTTTGATGAAGACGTTGTGAAACTATTTCTTTTTACTTGTCACCTATGCTATTATTTTGTTGTGCTCAGGTAACACTGACACGGGCATCGCAGGCAAAGACTTGGAATGGATTTTGAGTCTGGCCAGAGACTGCGATTCGCCTTAACCGTCGCATACCTTCAATATTTAGAAGTCGCGCTGGTTGCTCTGGCTGGAGGTCTGTCATCGGACAGATTTCGCCGTGCAGCAGCAGCGCTTCGGTTTTACACCAGCAATGCTGACTCAACAAATCCATGGTGCCTCGGCATCCCTGCGCCCCTACGTTCTTATGGACGGCAGCACTTTTCACGATATCTAAGGAAAAACCTTGACCACTGCAACTCTCGAACCGCAGCAGCCTGTAGCACAGCTCGACAATGTAATGGAAACACCCACGGGCATGACCCTCGTCAAAGATGTTCAGTTCAATGACTTCAAGATCTCTGATTCCTTAAAAAGCCGCCTTGCGGCTGCAGGATTTGTGCTGCCGACCCCGGTACAGGCAAAGGCGATTCCGCCGGCGCTTGAGGGTTCGGACATTCTTGCTACCGCCTCAACCGGCACCGGCAAGACGCTCAGCTTTTTGATCCCGATGATCGAGCGCATGGATGCGACTTCGGTTCCGAGCACGCGCGGCAAGCGCGGCCCGATCCGTTCGCTAATCCTGCTGCCAACGCGTGAGCTTGCGATGCAGGTTCTTGAAGCGTACGGCAAGCTTGTCCCCGGCTCGCGTGGCGATGCGGTTCTGGTGTGCGGCGGTCTCTCTGAGAACACGCAGCTTGACCAGCTTGAGCGCGGTCCTCGCCTTGTTGTGGCGACGCCTGGCCGTCTCGAAGACTTCCTCCGCCGCCGTTCGGTGAACCTTTCCAGCGTGGAGATGTTCGTTCTGGACGAGGTGGATCGGATGCTCGATATGGGCTTCCTTCCGGCGATTCGCCGCATTGTGGGCGCTATCCCGAAGACACGCCAGACGATGTGCTACTCGGCTACGCTCGACGCGAACATTCGCGAGATCGTTCGCGACTACGTCAGCAACCCGGTTCGGGTGGAGATTGGTACGACGTCGAAGCCTTCGGATCGTGTTGAGCTTCGCGTCTACACGGTGATGCAGGACCAGAAGCTTGGCTTGCTCGACCAGATGCTTCGCACTGAAGAGGGTACGTTCCTCGTCTTCTCGCGCACCAAGCATGGCGCAGACCGCGTCGCGAAGAAGCTTGAGAAGCTTGGCCATGATGCGGATGTGATCCATGGCGATCGCTCGCAGTCGCAGCGGACGGCGGCTCTGAAGGGCTTCGCCAACGGCAAGCACCGCGTCCTCGTGGCGACGGATGTGGCGGCTCGCGGTATCGATGTGAATGATATTGCTCACGTGGTGAACTACGATCTGCCGAATGCTTCGGACGACTTTGTCCACCGGATTGGCCGTACGGGCCGCGCCGGCAAGAAGGGTGTAGCGACGACGTTCGTGATGCCGCAGGAGCGCGGCGATGCACGGAAGCTCGAGCGTGAATTGAAGATCAAGTTTGAATGGCGCGAAGCCGATAAGAACCTTGAGAAGGAAGAGCGCAACAAGCCTCTCGATCTCAGCCAGAGCAACGATCTTACGTCGCTTGAGACGCGGTCCTGGAAGGGCAATGAGCCGGTCTCTCCGATGACTCCGAATGCGCCGTTCCGTTCCGCGGGTGCAGGAGCCGGTGGCTTCCGCAATCGTAGCGGCAATGGTGGTGGCGGCGGATTTGCCGGCGGACGAAACTCCGGCGGACGTCCGGGTTCGAATGGGCGCGCCAGCAGCAATCGTCCCGGTAGCAGCCGCTCGGGCCCAGCCCGTCGCGGTCAGTAACTCGATACTTACTTGCTCCGCCCAGCGCGCCAACCAGCCGCCGGGCGGAGTGAATGGTTTTATGGACCTGATCTATCTGTACAGCATCCAATAAGTGTTTCCGCATTCGAAATACCCGTTGACGCATCACCAGGAACGCCGCGCCATTCATCGCGCCGCAACATCCAGCCCTATAAACTAGGAAAAATCCCATGATCTCTGTCTCTAATGTCACGATGCGCTATGGCTCGAAGCTCCTGTTCGAGGATGTTTCGGTTACGTTTACAACGGGTCGCCGCTATGGCCTGACCGGGCCGAATGGTGCCGGTAAATCTACGTTTATGAAGTGTTTGACTGGCGAGATCGATCCGCAGAAGGGAACTGTGGTGCGTCCGAAGAAGATCGGCGTGCTGTCGCAGGACCAGTATGCGTTCGACGCGTATCGCGTGATCGATACGGTCATTATGGGCAATAAGGCTCTCTGGGCTGCGATGGAAGAGCGCGAAATCATCTACAACAAGCCTGAGATGACGGACGAGGACGGCAGCCGATTGGGCGAGCTTGAGGGCGTCGTCGGCGACGAGGATGGCTACGAGGCCGAGTCAAACGCGGCGGTGCTGCTGCAGGGGCTTGATATTCCGGATGAACTGCACGAGCGCAAGATGGCGGAGTTGCAGGGCGGCCAGAAGGTTCGCGTGCTGCTGGCGCAGGCGCTGTTCGGTAATCCGCAGGGACTGCTGCTGGATGAGCCTACGAACTCGCTTGACCTTGAGTCAATCCACTGGCTGCAGGACTTCCTGGTTCGCTATAACGGGACGGTTATCACGATCTCGCATGATCGCCACTTTTTGAATAACGTCTGCACGCATATCGCGGATATCGATTACGAGACGATCATCACGTACAACGGCGGGTATGACGACATGGTGTTCCAGAAGACTAGCGTCCGTACGCGCATTGAGAGCCAGAACGAGCAGCGTGAGAAGAAGATTGCGCAGTTGAACGACTTCATCGCGCGGTTCTCGGCGGGTACACGTTCGAGCCAGGTGAACTCACGTAAGAAGGAGGTCGAGCGGCTGGCGACTTCGGAGCTTGCGCGGTCGAACATTGCGCGCCCGTTTATCAGCTTCAAGATGGAGCGTCCTTCGGGCAAGACGGTGGTTGAGTTTGAGCAGGTGAACAAGACGTATGAGCAGAAGGACGGCAAGCTCGAGCACGTGATCAAGAGCTTCTCGGCTGCGGTCAATCGGGGCGATAAGGTCATCCTGATGGGGCGCAACGGCCAGGGAAAGACGACGCTGCTGAAGGCTCTGCTGGCGAATGGACCGGGGATCGAGGAGAAGGATGTTTCGATCGACTCGGGCACGGTCAAGTGGGGCCACGAGGTGTCGATTGGGTACTTCGCGCAGGACCATAAGGGCTCGATCCAGCTTGGGATGACGGCGAGCGACTGGCTGCACCAGTTCGATCCTTCGGCGACTAAGGAAGATATTCGCGGCATTCTTGGGCAGATGCTCTTCAAGGGTGAAGAGGGTTTGAAGAAGACCGATTCACTTTCTGGAGGAGAGGCTGCACGGTTGCTATTCTGCAAGATCATGCTGCAGAAGCCGAACGTGCTGGTGCTCGATGAACCTACGAACCACCTGGATCTTGAGAGCATCAATGCGCTGAACCAAGCGATCCAGAAGTATGAGGGAACGGTGTTTCTCGTGACGCATGACCAGGACTTGATCGAGGAGGCTGGGACGCGCATCTGGCACTTCGAGGGTGGGCCGACTGACTTCCACATTACGGACCACAAGGGACCGTATGAGGAGTATCAACAGCAGATGGCTATGTCCGCGAAGTAGTCATGATTTGTTGAGGCGCCTTGTGCCGCTCGTTGAACGAGTGGCATGGGGCGCTTTTTCGTTGATGGGTGCAGGGTGGCGGCTGCCAGATGACACCATGCGTCTGTATTATGGTGAGCGGCAGGATAGAAAATTATGGCGAAAGCGGAACCACAAAAAGCACAGGGTAAGAACGTTCTTGGTCAACCACTTGCAACCTGCGGTTGCGAGCCGATGACTGGGTATTATCGGACGGGTTGCTGCGAGACGGGCCCCGACGATCTGGGTGTTCACACCGTTTGCTGCATTGTGGATGAGCCATTTCTTGCCGCTTCGAAGGCTTTAGGCAATGATCTGTCTACGCCGCGTTCTTACTTTGCAGGGTTGAAGCCGGGTGACCGGTGGTGCGTGTGTGCGGCACGGTGGCTGCAGGTACAGCAGGCCGGAGCGGCGTGTCCGATCGTGCTGGAAGCGACGCATGAGGCTACTTTGAAGATTGTTCCCTTCGAACTGCTGATCCAATACGCTGTTATTCCCGACCAACTGCACTAGAATTCTGAGTTTTTTTCCATTCCTTAATCTTCATTGTGGAGACGAGGAAATGTGCGGATTTCCTGCATTTTTCTTTGTGTCTTACGAGAAGACGTACATTTCTATTGGAAGCTGTAGCTTCTGAGCGAGATGCAACAAAAACATAGGAATGGCGGACGAATCTCTGCTTGACATCGCTCCTGAAGTGAAAGAGCGTAGAGGAATAACAAAATTTATGTTCTGGCCGGACCTGAACGCGTGACCCTTTTGGCACGCAGTTCCATCTTCAATCCCGGTCAGGCCTCGTTCACTTCGCAAGTTTTGTGTCTCGGTGTTTGTATCCCAGGAGCTTCGCCTTTTATGACCTTGTCCAGTATTTCGAAACACCTGCTCTCTTTGACCGTTGCTTCTGCCTTTGTTCTCTCCACGGGCCTAACACTGCACGCGCAGACCTCCGGTGTCGGCAACATCACGGGCAACGTGACAGATGCGAGCGGCGCTGCCGTTCCGAATGCGCCAGTACTCGTGCTGGATACCGACACCGGTGTGTCACGGTCCATTACGACGAACTCGGACGGTTCCTACACGGCGAGCTTTCTTCAGCCGGGTCACTATGAGGTCACGCTGGGTGGCGGGACCTTCGGTAAGGTGGACCGCAAGAATCTAGTTCTCACCGTCGGACAGTTTCTGAGCGTCGATGCAGTGCTCCCTGCTGCGTCCGTTACGACTGAGGTTGTGGTGACAAGCCAGTCGCCTTTGATCGACACGGATAAGACGGAGGTTTCACAGACCGTCGACCAGACACTCATCTCGAATCTGCCGGTGAATGGGCGCAACTGGAGCGACTTCGTTCTGCTAACGCCGAACGTTGTTCAGGATGGCGGCACGGGCCTGGTCAGCTTCCATGGCATCAGCGGTTTGTACAACCAGAACTATGTGGACGGTGCGAACAACAACCAGATGCTGTTCTCCGAGGCTCGCGGTCGTTCGTCAGGCGCACCGTACGTGTATTCGCTCGATTCGATCAAGGAGTTTCAGGCTGAGACCTCGAACTACTCCGTAGAGTTCGGACAAGCGGTTGGTGGGCAGGTGAATGCGATCACCAAGTCTGGTACGAACGCGATTCACGGAGACCTCTTCTACTATCTGCGCTACCCGACACTGAATGCGCTTGATCCAGTGAGCAAGTACCAGGCGCTTCACGCGAATGGTAACCCGTTCCTGCTGACCCAGCCGATCCATCAGCAGCAGCAGTTCGGTGGCAGCGTCGGTGGTCCGATCATCAAGGATCGTCTCTTCTATTTCTTTACCTATGACGGCTTCCGTCGTGTGGGTCGCGCGCTTTACACCGATACGAATACTATTTCGCTGACGCCTTCAGGTCCGACGGCGAACACCAATATCATTACGCCGACCCAATGCCCGACGACGATCACTGCGGCACAGTGTCAGAGCGGCATCAATTTTCTGTTGACGACTGCGGGACTTACTTCGGCTCCGCCATCTCGCTTCAGCAAGGAAAATATCTTCTTTCCGCGGTTGGATTATCACATCAACAGCAAGAACGACGTTTTTGTGAACTACAACTTTGCGAACTTCGATAGCACCTACGGATATGCTCCGGCACCAACATTCAGTAACAGTTCGCCAAGCACCAACGGTCCTACGAGCTACCATGAGCGTTTTCTTGTTGCGGGTCTGACGACGCAGGTCTCTGGCCGTTCGGTCAACCAGGTTCACTTCCAGTATGGTCGCGATCTCGAGACTGCCGGTGCGAATGCTTCCGGACCGAGCGTTGCCATGGGAGCCGTTACGTACGGTATGCCGAACGCGCTGCCTCGTATTGCAGAGCCAGACGAGCATCGGACGCAGATCACCGATGTGTTTTCAACTGTGCATGGCCATCACTCCTTCAAGTTCGGTGGGGACGCCAACATCATCCATGAAGTGATGATTAATCTCTTCCAGGGTGGCGGCGTTTACGGATACAGCAGCGGTACGAACACGTCCAGCTTTCAAGGTTGGATTGCCGACTCGTTCCGTGGCCAGCCAGGCGATACCGATCCGTTTGCGGGCGCCCACTACAACACCTTCGTCCAGACGGTTGACCAGATCAACACGGGGAACAAGGCCGGGCTTGATGACTTCTGGTTCAAGATCTTCGACGGGTTCGCAGAGGACAGCTGGAAGGTTCGTCAAAACTTGACGGTGAACATCGGCGTTCGTTACGACATCCAATTGACACCGCCTCCGATCCAGAACAACACGAACTTCGCCCCGCTATCGACGACCTATAGCAGCACGATCAAGAACGTTACAAATCGCGTACAACCCCGCATCGGCTTCAGCTACTCGCCCCACCCAGGGACGGTCTTTCGTGGTGGCTACGGTCTCTACTCCGGCCTGAACCAAGGCAGCACGTACTATGCAATGCGGGTTGAGAATGGCGTTGTGCAGGTGAACTACAACTACCAGGGCTGCACCAATATCTGCACGGCTACGACAGCAGCGGCCGCCGGCCTGCTCTACCCCAATGTTCCCTTCTCGCCTACCGGCCCCCCGCTCTCGAGCGCACTCTTTCCGAGCGGCGGTACGGCACCTGCGGTTGCCGGTGCAGGCAAGCTTGGCACGCAGAGCTTCCATGGGCTCGATCCCAACTTCGTTCCGCCGCTCTCCCATGAGGCGGAGTTCGGGATGGAGCAGGCGCTTCCCGGCAAGATTTCGCTGGGCGTAGGATATGTTGGTTCGCGGTCGCTGCGGCTCCCGGTGTTTCTCGATGCCAACCTGATTGGGCAGACACCGCATGGTTCGCGCAGCTACAACGTGCTTGATGCATCGAACAATCTCGTCAAGCAGATCACGGTTCCGGTCTATATTCTTTCGGATCGCCGTGACTCACGACTCCAGTCCTATAACACCGGCTTCAGTGTGGCTAATGCCTGGTACAACTCGCTTGCTGTGACGGTACGGCGTCCCTTTGCCAACGGGCTGGAAGTTCTTGGTAACTACACTTGGGCGCGGGCAACGGACACCGACCAGGTACAGGGAGCGTTCGGAACGTTCTACGGTGGTAACACCGTTCTCGATCCGAACAATGTACGGGCGGAGAATGGTCTTTCGGACATCGATGTTCGCAATCGCTTCGTGCTGAGCCTGGTCTATCAGCCGCAGCTTTTCCATGACAATAAGTGGGCGAAGAACATCATTGATGGGTTCGTCTTCTCGGGTACGGAGACCGCTTCTGCGGGTCAGCCGATCGTCGCCGGCATGAGCGGCACCGTGTATAACGGCAGCGCAAGCAGCTACGGTTCGGCAGGCGGTATCTATGGCGGTGCGATCAGTTCCGGATCTGGCGCCGCAACGACCGGTCGGCCTCCCCAGATCGGACGTAACAGCATCGTTGGCCCCGGGTTCAACAATCTGGATTTTCGTGTCTCGCGCGATATCCCGATCCACGACAGCATTAAACTTCAGTTCATTGGAGAGGCATTCAACCTTGCCAACCATCGCATCATCACAAGCGTGAATTCGACTTACTCCACGTATGTCCCTGCGACTGCGACGTCCACCACCTGCAAGACGACGGCTGCCGCTCCAGCGGGATCTCCTGTACAGGGATGCATCACCCCCTTTACCGGCACGGGAACCGCGGCGTTCGACGCTGCTTCGGGCACGAACAATACCCTGTATGGACCACGTCAACTGCAGGTCTCGGCAAAGCTGTTCTTCTAATCAGCACTGCTAACCTGCAAACGGCTCCGGTTATCCGGAGCCGTTTGCTTTTGAGGAGGGGAATTATTTGGTGAGGGTGTCGGTCCTAGTTGAAGGAGATGTGGTGCGCCCGGCAGGAGTCGAACCTGCGACCTACAGCTTCGGAGGCTGCCGCTCTATCCAGCTGAGCTACAGGCGCGTAAGTTAAGCGTAGCATGACCACACCTGATTCGATATTGAAAGAGAGATCGCTTATGCTCCTCCGCTCGTTCGCCTCCTTTGCCTGTAGTCTCCTTGTGACCACCGCGTGTGTCGCCCAGATGGGTGAGATGAAAGCCGACCCCGCCAAGCCAATGCCGAGCCCTCCTGCGAAGGCTTCCGTGATGTTAAATGGCAAGTCCGTTACGATCGATTACAACACTCCTCATATGCGCGGGCGCAAGATCGTCGGCGGCCTGGTGCCGTACGGACAGGTTTGGCGGACGGGTGCCAATCCAGCGACTACTTTAAAGACTTCTACAAACCTGAAGATCGGTACGCTTGATGTTCCGGCGGGGACTTACACCATCTACTCCTTGCCGAACGCGGACAAGTGGCTGTTGATCGTGAACAAGCAGACCGGCCAGTGGGGTACGGAGTACAGCGAGGGGCAGGATCTTGGACGAACGCCGCTGACGGGCAAGGCGCTTAGCTCCCCTCAGGAGGTGATGTCGCTTAGCTTTGAGAACACTTCTGGTGCTTCGACGGAGCTGCACATTAAGTGGGAGAAGACGGACGAGTTTGTGAAGGTGACGGCACAGTAAAGGTCGGCGCGAGGAGCGGGTGCTCCTCGCGCCAACTGGAACTCAGACTGGAATTTGAGTTTTCGTGATGCTGTGTGCTTTTGCATCGGACTTCGCTATTTCTTCGCTTATGATGGGTGTGTGCTCTCCGGTATCGAGTATGGCTGCTATCTGGGCCGATCGAGGATGCAATGCTCTCTGAGACTGAGATAGGGACTGGATCGACAGAGAGCGTGGCGATGCGGAAGATCGTCCACGTCGACATGGATGCGTTCTATGCGTCGGTCGAGCAGCGGGATAATCCCGGATTGCGGGGACGGCCGGTCGTGGTGGCATGGCGGGGCAATCGGTCGGTGGTCTGCGCGGCTTCGTACGAGGCGCGCAAGTTTGGGGTGCGATCGGCAATGCCTGCAATCACAGCGGAACGGCTGTGCCCCGAGGCCGTTTTCGTTCCGCCGGACTTTACGCGCTACAAGGCTGTCTCCCGCGCGGTTCGGGAGATATTTCTGCGGCATACTGACCTTGTTGAGCCGCTATCGCTTGATGAGGCTTACCTGGATGTGACGGAGAACAAGACGGGGCTGCCTACGGCGACGCGGGTCGCCAAAACGATTCGGGAACAGATACGTGAGGAACTTCACTTGACCGCGTCCGCAGGGGTGGCGCCGAACAAGTTCCTTGCGAAGATTGCTTCTGACTGGCGGAAACCGGATGGATTGTTTGTGATTCAGCCGCAGGAGATCGAGGTGTTTCTTGCACCGTTGCTGGTGGGCCGGATACCGGGGGTAGGGAAGGTCACAGAGGCTCGGCTGAAGACAATTGGGATTGCGACGGTAGGGGATTTGCTGGTTCGCGATCAAGCCGCTCTTGAAGAGCATTTCGGACGGTATGGAAGAAGGCTGTACGAGCTTGCACGCGGTGTGGATCATCATCCCGTGGTTCCCGATAGAACCGCTAAATCGATATCAGCTGAGGATACGTTCGAGCGGGACATTCCGCTTACTGAGATGGATGAGGTCATTCTGCGGCTTGCAGAGAAGGTATGGGCGGCTTCGCGCAGGGACATGCGTGTGGCGAAGACAGTTGTGCTGAAGTTGAAGACGAGTGAGTTCAAGACGCTGACGCGCAGTCTCACACCGCTTGTTCCGCCAGAGACTTGGGAAGAGCTTGCTGCAATCGCTCTTTTGCTGCGAGAGCGTGTTAATGTTGCGGCGATGCAGCGATTCCGTCTTGTGGGTGTGGGGCTAAGTAACTTCCGTGAGACTACTGAATCACCATCGTCCATCTTTGGAGAGTTGTAGCGGTCTGTATGTTTTAAAACTTCTTTACAATATTTTTCGAGTTCACCCGTTAACACTTGTAGAAGCCCTGCAGAGATCGTTGCCGGGCGACGCACGGGAGCCGATGTTGAGCCAGGATTGGACGATCGCCGAGCAGGACCATTTTATTGCTGAGGCACTGAAGCGCGATGAACCGCGGCTCCGGAGCTTCATCGGCAAACGGGTCTTTGACGCGGGGGACGCCGAGGATGTGCTTCAGGATGTTTTCTATGAATTGATCCAGAGCTATCGGCTGCTGAAGCCAGTCGAGCAGGTGACAGCCTGGTTGTTTCGCGTCGCACGGAATCGGATTACTGATCTCTTCCGCCGGCAGAGTTCGGATTCACTCGATGCTTCACTCTCTGGCGGTCCGGACTCTGACACTCTTCTGGATCTGCTGCCCTCGGAGGATGGTGGGCCGGATGCTATCTACGCGCGCAACCTGATCTTCGAAGCGCTCGATGAGGCTCTCGAGGAACTGCCGAGTGAACAGCGTGAGGTGTTTATTGCACACGAGTTGCTTGGCCGAAGCTTCAAGGAACTTTCGGAGGAGAGCGGTGTGAGTGTGAACACGCTTCTCTCACGTAAGCGTTACGCCGTGTTGCATTTGAGGCGACGCCTGCAGCAACTCAATCGTGATTTTGTAAGTGAATAAGGAGTAGGTATGAACAAGTATCGTGTTGTAAAAGGTTTACGAATTGTCGCGATGGTTCTTGTCGCAGTGGTGGTTTTCGGCGAGATAGTGATGCGTCTTTGGAACTGGCTGATGCCTGCGCTCTTTGGCCTGAGAACGCTCAGCTTTGCGCAGGCTCTCGGTCTGCTGCTGCTGACAAAGATTCTCTTCGGGGGCTTTCATCGGCATTCTGGCGGTCGCAGATGGAAGCGGCATATGGACGAACGCTTTGCGACTATGACTCCGGAACAGCGCGAACGATTTCGATCGGGGATGCGTGGACGGGGTTGCGGGTTTGGCCCAGTAGAGCCCGGTTCCGAACAGACTGCGGTTTAATCTTCTCCAAGATCTCAGGAGTAGCTCAGATGACGCTAACGCCTTCACATGAATCTTCGCCCGAGTCCTCGATGACACTTGCCACTCTTCTGCAGGAGTTGCAGCGTGAGAACGCTCGCCTGCAACGGCTTGTGCTGGAGTTGCTCTACAAGAACCAGCAACTTCGTAGCGAGGCGTAACGTTGTTTACGTTCAGCCTCTAATGGAAGTCAGAACGTCTGGCGTAAGGGTGTGCCTTCTGTTGTAACTATTCAGCTGGCATTCACTCTAACTTGGAGTAACGGGCTCTGTTGGTTTAATTGCGGCTAGTTGCATGCGGTTCACGCAGACATTTCAGTTTGGGGTTTGAAGATTCTCTTCTCGGTTGACATTTCAGTGGTCATAGCTCGTCTTGCAACCCGTTTTTATGACGGAGCAAACCTGTGATTGCGGAGCCCGGGAACAGGAACGAGGAGCAATTGATAGCTTCCATTCTGGATGGGAGTACGGAGCTGTATCACGAACTTATCCGCCCTTATGAGCGCAGCGTTTACATGATGGCGCTCTCATTTATGAAGAACGACGCGGATGCGGAAGATGTTGCTCAGGAGGCGTTTCTCAAGGCGTATCGCAACCTGGCAAGCTTTCGCGCAGAGGCCAAATTCAGCACGTGGCTGATTAGCATTACGCTCAATGAGGCTCGCAGTCGACTGCGTCGTCAGGGTTCCATCCGCGTTGAATCGCTGGACGAGACACCGGAGAATGGCGGCCACGTCTCTCCGGCGCTGCTGCGCGATTGGCACGAGGTTCCGTCGGAGGCGCTGGAGCGTAAGGAAGTTCGGGAGATTCTGAAAACGGCAGTGACGACTTTGCCGGAGATCTATCGTCAGGTCTTCCTGCTGCGCGATGTTGAAGAACTCAGCGTGAAGGAGACGGCCGAAGCATTGACGATCAGTATAGGAACGGTGAAAGTTCGATTACACCGCGCACGCATGATGCTGCAGAAACAGTTGACGCCGCAGCTGAAGAGTATCAATCCAAAGAGGAGATGGATCCCATGGTTATAGAGTGTAAGCATGTTTGGGACTACATCTCTGACTATCTGGATGACACACTGCCGGAGGAGACGAAGGAGCTGGTGCAACGGCATCTGGAGCATTGCGAGATATGCTCGGCGATTCTCGATTCAACACGCAATATTTTGATTCTCACTGCGGACGAGCGAGTGTTTGAATTACCTGTTGGGTTCAGTGAGCGTCTGCATGCGCGATTGGACGAGGAGATGAACGAGCGGACCGGAGATCATCCTGAGAAACGGAGGAGCTAGGGAGCATTGTGAACGATACGATGGGTGATCCATTCTGCGGTGACGAGAATGAGGGTCACGATGGCCAAGGCTATTTGCACAAACTCCGCTCGTTTTTGCTTTGAGGTGACAGGCTTTGTTCGCCACTGTGCGGACGGACGTGCTCTGAGCGAACGGATGCGCCAAAGGACATAGAGGTTGATCACGGAACCGAGGATCGCGATGATCATCATGGGGATGCGTATAGCGTCGGCATGATAGCCGCTGGCTGGACGATTCAACCCTGCTGCAGCCGCAAGAGCGCTAAAGCCAATGACTACGCGGACGCCACTAATTGCCATCACTGCAGTGCAGGCGCTTTGCAGGAGGATGAAGAGGAAACTGGTCAACCCTATAAGCCAGGAGCTTGATTCTGGTACTGCTGCGGTGCTCTTTGCGGGTCCGTTCGGCAAGGTCTCGTCTCCAACTTCAAACTGATTTTACTTGCACCTGGTGCTGACGCGGTGACAGGTCGACACAGTCAGGCAGGAACCCAGCGAGTCCTCAGGGTTTCATGAGGTAAAGACGGATTGTTTTCGTGACCTGCTGACCTTGAACGATGGCTCCAGTGGTGTTGAAGTGCACGCTATCCTCATACTGGTCCGTGTGATGAGTCATGAGTTCGTGCTGATCGTCAATCGGAATGCCAGCGGCCTTGATCAGGCTTCCCGCTATGTCATTTCGAACTTCGATGCGGATGTTTGTTGGGCCGGGCTGTGTTTCGGATTTCACGGGAGTAATGCTTGCCCAGATGAGGTGTGCCTGTGGTGCGATGCCCCGCAGTGCGAAGAGGAATGACGGGAACGCTTGTTTGTACTCAGCTTCGGAGTAGGTCCATCCGTGCATCCCGTTGTTGAAGTGGACTATTTGGAAGTCGATGTGTTGCAGCGAGGCGAACTCGGCTAGCTGATGAGGAAGGCGAGGATCTCCTACAGAGGTAGATGTGGCAAAGAGGTAGACATTCGCCGCCTGGCTAAGCTCCCGCTGGACTTCTGGGTAGTAGTTCCTGGTGATTGAATCGCCGACGAGCAGCACGTTGGGCAGAGTTGGATTGACATGTGCCGGGCGTACTTCCCAAGTCCATTCAATCTCCTCGGGGCGAGAGGCTGGTAGTTGCTTCTCCTGCTGCGATCGAGCGAGAGGAGCAAAGAGGATGCAGGAAGAGGCAATTAGTGAAAGGAGTTTGTACGGCATCGACATGTGACTGCTCTCTTGATGTGCTTACGAGTTTCTCAACTGCCCTGACCATTCAAGAATATCCTTCCATCGGCGAAGGGACAGAATAGTGGCTGGTTATAGGTTGATGTATACCGGATTGCTCAGAAACCGCACTATTTCCATTATTCTCCCGGACGACGAAGCGAACCGAATGATGCGATTCGTCGCTTGGCCGATGGGACTGCACGGTTTGGTCGTCGCTCGTGAGAGGCATCGATGCCGATAGCATGGCGGCTGAGTTTGACCGTGCAGATGAAGCCGTAGGGCGCTCCCTGGTCAAATGGAATAGACTTGCCCGATAACTTGACTCAGAGGAACGGGATGGATCGTTTGGAGACCTGCAAACAAATTGCAATGGAGTTGCCGATTGCGTTCCTGATTCCTATTGTCCTGCTCTTCGCGTCTGGTGTCGTCTCTATTGAAGCGCAGATGGCTCCGTCGATCGCGAGCATCGAGAAGACCTTTATGACACCACCCAACGAAAGCCGACCCATGGTCCGGTGGTGGTGGTTCGGAGCGGCTGTGGAGAAGCCTGAGATTCTTCGAGAGCTGCGGCAGATGAAGGCGGATGGGATAGGAGGCGCGGAGCTTGCTTTCGTCTATCCCGAGGTTTTGGATGACCCCGCGCTCAATCTGAAGAACCTGCCGTTTCTGGGACAGGAGATGCTCGCTGCGGTTACGTACGCTCAGGCTGAAGCACGTAAGCTTGATCTCCGGATCGATCTAACACTCTGTAGTGGCTGGCCCTATGGCGGCCCTGCCACCACGCTTACCGAGGCCGCCGGTCGGCTTCGCATTGTGGAGATGCCGGTTCCGTCGAAGGCCACTTCGGGAGTCTCTCCGCGGCTGGCTGAGGGCGAAACACTCATCGCAGCCTTCCTTGTTTCCGGTGAGCCGAAGCACTGGGATCCTTCCTCTGCCAAGCCCCTCCGAAAGGACTATGCCGTCACATCGAACACTCCGCAAGTGGCGCTTTTCTTTATGGCCAGCCACACTGGTCAGCAGGTCAAGCGAGCGGCGGTGGGAGCGGAGGGATTTGTCCTGGACCCCTTCAGCCATGAAGCCGTGGCAAGTCATTTGAGATCAGTCGGGGAGCCCCTCCTGAAGGCGTTTAGTGCTACACCGCCTTACGCAATCTTCTCGGACTCTCTTGAGGCTTACGGGGCCGATTGGACTCCCCGTCTGCCTGATGAGTTTAAAAAGCGTCGAGGCTATGACCTCATCCCGCACCTTCCTGAGTTTGCTGCTGGGGGATCGATTGCCGCTGACAAAGTACGTCACGATTACGGTCGGACCTTGACGGAGTTAGTGGACGAAAACTACCTCACGCAGATCAACGGCTGGGCTGAAACGCATGGCACGAAATTCCGGTCGCAGACATATGGTGAGCCGGCCGTCAGCTTTTCCAGCCAGCGGCTAGCTGCACTGCCTGAAGGAGAAGGCCCTCAGTGGCGTGCTTTTTCTACTCTCCGGTGGGCGACTTCAGCCAACCACGTCTTCGGGAACAAGGTCTCCTCTGGCGAAACATTTACCTGGCTGCATTCGCCCGTCTTCCGGGCTACTCCACTGGATATGAAAGCCGAAGCTGACATTGATTTCATCATGGGCGAAAACCAACTGATCTTCCATGGTTGGCCCTATTCACCACCCCAGGCAAGCGCTAACGGTGAGCCGGGTTGGAGCCTCTACGCTGCTGCTGTCTTTAACGACCGCAACCCGTGGCATCCGGTCATGCCCGCGGTCAATGACTATATCGCCCGCATCAGCTATCTTCTTCGCCAAGGTAAACCCGCCAACCAAGTCGCCATCCTGCTGCCTACAGATGATGCCTGGGCGAGCTTCTCGCCGGGGAAGGTATCCGTGTCGGGAGCGATGACGAAGCTCATCAATCCTGAACTTATGTCTGCGATTCTCGCGGCTGGTTATAACGTCGATTTTATTGATGCCGATGCGATCGAGCGTCTTGGCATCAGCTATCCGGTGGTAATTATCCCGCCGACGAAACGTGTGCCGCTGGCGACGATGAAGAAGCTTCGGGAATATACCGCCGCGGGAGGCAAGGTGATGGTAGTAGGGAAGCAGAAGTTTGTTGATGAAAGCGGGAACCCTGATGCGGATCTTCTTCGGATATCGTCCGAGGTTCTGGACGGTGGGGCTCGGGCTGCCACGATTGCGGATCTTGCAGAAGCTCTTCACCGAACCGTGGCACCGGACCTTCGTATTGAAGCCGTCCGCAAGACCCTAGAGATGTCATCAACCGAAGATGAGTTACGACGTAGCGTTGGCTTCATTCGACGTAAGCTTCCGGATGCAGATATCTACTTTGTCGCCAATACAGGAAATCAGGCACTTGCTATGTTCGCTACTTTCGGGAGCGTCTATCGTGCTGGCGTCACTATCGACCCAGAGAGCGCAATGGTTTCATCTGTCTTAGCTGTACGCCAAAGTATCCATCTGGCACCTTACGAGTCGCGAATTTTTATCTTCTCGAATTTGCGGACGGGCCCAGCGAAAGTTGTTTCCGTTCGGAATTTGGCAGATCTTAGTTCCGACTGGCAGGTCAGGTTCAGCGGTGACGGCAAGACGGTGACGGAGCACAGTTTAACTGACTGGATTGCTGATCGCGCTACGCTTCATTACTCAGGGGAGGCCGCTTATACGCGGGATTTCACACTTGAGTCAAAGCCTGTCGAGGCGGTCTATCTCGAGGTCGAAGGGGGTGTCGCTCTCCCCGGTAGTCCGAACTCTCAAGCAGAGCCGGCGGTGTTGGGTGCGAACGGCATTCCTGATCCATTGCTAACCAAACCGGGGCCCGGCATGCATGCCTACTACGACCCGCCTCTTCATGAAGCTGCGTTGGTCTTCATCAATGGCAAGGCGGCAGGTGCCCTCTGGCATCCACCGTATCGTATCGAAGTTTCAAAGCTCCTCGTGCGCGGCCTCAACCACATCGAAATTCGTGTCTACAACACCGCGCTCAACTCCTGGTCTGGTCTGCCAGCACATGACTACAAGCCGCTGATCGCCAGGTATGGCGACCGCTTTCAAATGCAGGATCTCGACAAGGTAGAACCTATATCCTCAGGCCTTCTTGGTCGCATCCTTCTCAAGGAAGAGGCGCTGCAATGATGTTCCTGCGCACGCATCTACTCGGAGCGTAGGGCAGTCATGGGGTCGATATCAGTCGCGAGGCGGGCGGGTATCCAGATGGCGAGAAGAGCGACGGCAGTTAGAAGAAATGGTGTGGCAAGGAAAGCAGCAGGGTCCCAAGCCGTAACGCCGAAGAGAAGGCTGGCGAGAAGGCGGGTAAGCCAGAATGCTCCGGCGATGCCGACCGCTACGCCGAGAAGGGCCAGCGTCATGCCCTGGCGGATGACCATGTTGCGAAGGGAGGAGGCCTGTGCGCCGAGCGCCATGCGGATGCCTATCTCCTGCGTGCGCTGCTGAACGGAGTAGGCCATGAGGCCGTAGACGCCGATGGCGGCCATGAGAAGACCGGAGGCTCCGAAGATGATGAGGAGGAGCATGTTGAACCGCTGGCGGGCGGTGGTATGGAGGACGATCTCATCCATTGTCAGGACGTGGGCTACGGGAAGGCCTCCGGTGGCGTCGCGAAGAGCGGCAGTGATGGAAGCCACTACGTCGTGCGGGTCACCCTTGGTGCGTATAGCCCACCAGAGCGGGGCGACGCGGGAGTTGAGGGCGGTCTCGGCATCGGGCATCTGGGCTACGGGAAAGTACATGGTTGGGCGGGGGGTCTCATTAAGGGCGCCATCATGGGTGTCGCCGACGATGCCAATGATCTGTCGAGCAGGCTCAGCGAAGATAGGACCCATGCCGACGCCGGTGAGGAGGCGATCCTTGAGGGGATCACCGTTGGGCCAGTACTGCTTCGCCATGGTCTCGTTGATCATGACGACGTTGGGTGAGGCGGCGTTGTCGCGGTCGGTGAAGACGCGGCCGCGAAGGACAGGAATTCTGAAGACATCGAAGTAGTTGCCGGATACGGAGTAGTAGCCCGCCCCACCGGTGGAGCGGTTGGCCCCCTTGGGGCGACCAACAATGTCGAAGGGAACGCCGAAGCCGCCGACGAGCGGCAGGCAGCATCCTGCGGCGGCGTTGGCTACCCCAGGGAGAGCTTTGAGGCGGTCGGTACCATCGCGAATGATCTGGTCGACGTTGGCAGACTTCTGGAAGCGGTCGCCGCTTATCGACATGGCCATGGTGAGGACGTTGTGCGTCTCGAAGCCGGGGTCGACTGCCTGGAGCTTGAGGTAGGTGCGGATGAGGAGGCCTGCGCCGATGACGAGAATGAGAGCAAGGGCCATCTCGGTAACGACCAGGCCCGACCGAATCTTGCCGCTACGGAGACCGAGGCCGGAACGGCTGCTGCTCTCGTTGAGGGTGGCGGCGAGGTTGGTGCGGGAGGCGCTGATGGCGGGAACAAGGCCGAAGAGGATGCCGGTGAGTACGGAGATGCCAAGGGTGAAGATGAGGATGTGGGCATCGAGGGTAACAGCGGAGCCATCTTCGCCGAGCCGCGGGATGCCTCCGGGGCTGACGTTGAGTAGCAGGCGAAGGCCGACGAAGCCGACGATCAGGCCGAGCAGACCGCCTGTAAGTGAGAGAGCAAGGCTTTCGGTGAGGAGTTGGCGGATGATCTGGGCGCGTCCGGCACCCAGGGCGGCGCGTGTGGCGAACTCGCGCTTGCGCACCGAGGCGCGGGCGAGCAGAAGGTTTGCCACGTTGGCACACGCTATGAGGAGAACGAAGATGACGGCACCGAAGAGGATGAAGAGCGAGTAGCGGGTGTCACCGATGATCGACTCTTGCAGGGAGATCACGGAGAAGCCTTCCTGGGAAGCAGGCGCTCCGCCGTATTCGCGCTGATACTGTTCGGCTGTGAGTTTGAGTTGGGCGTTCGCCTGCTGAATGGTGATACCAGATTTGAGCCGCGCAGCTACGGTGAAGTAATGAGCCATGTCGTGGGAGTTCGGATCGAACTGGAACGGGAGCCAGAGATCGCCGACGGGATCGGTGACGAAACTACGTCCGACAACACCGACGACGAGGTACGGCTGGTTGTCGATCTGAATCGGGGTGCCGACGATGTTGGGGTTTCCGCCGAAGCGCGACTTCCAGAGGCTGTAGCTGAGCACGACGTTGCGGCCACCGTTGGGGCTATCTTCAGCGGCGGTGAAGGAGCGGCCGATGATGAGAGGTGCGCCAAACATGGCGAAATAATCGGATGTGACGTGAATGCCCTGTACCTGCTGGGGATGATCGCCACCTGTGAGATTGAGGCCAGCTCCGCCAAAGTCGTATCCGGCTACTTGCTGGAAGACGCTGGTCTGTTTACGCCAGATGTTGTACTTGGGAACATTCGCGCCGGGAAAGGAGCCTCGCGGTCCGGAGTTCATGAGTTGCACAAGCGCTTGTGGATCAGGATAGCTGAGGGGTTTGAGCAGGACGGTGTTGATGACGGAAAAGACAGCGGTGTTGACCCCTATGCCTACGGCGATGACGAGGATGGCGATGATGCTGAAGCCGGGAGTTTTGGCGAGGGAGCGAATGACGAAGCGGAGGTCTCTCGCGATGTCGTCGAGCCAAGGTATTGAGCGATAGCGCCAGACCTGTTCGCGCGTGGTCTGGGGATTACCGAACCTAAGGCGAGCCTGACGGTGAGCTTCTTTGGGCTGAAGACCGCGGGCGGTGTTGGCGTCCTCTTCAAAGGCGAGGTGAGCGCTCATTTCTTCAGCGAGGTCGGCGTCTTTCCTTCGGCGGTGCATGAAACGCTGCAGATGCATGTGGCTTCCCCTTTGTTACTCGCTCGCCTCACCGAGAATAAGGCTGATCGCGCGGATCATGTGACGCCAGCGGCCGGTGACGGCGATAAGTTCCTTGCGGCCTTGTGGGGTAAGGCGATAGAACTTCGCCTTACGATTGTTGTCGCTGATGCCCCACTCGGATTCAAGGAGGCTACGATCTTCGAGGCGATGGAGTGCAGGATAGAGAGAGCCTTGCTCGACCTCCAAAGCGTTCTCGGAGGTACGCTCAATGACCTGAGCAATAGTGTGTCCGTGAGCCGGGCCTGTGACGAGGGTGCGAAGAATGAGCATGTCTAGAGTTCCCTGGAGAATGTCACCGGCTGCTGCTTTCTTTGGTCCCATGTCGTTCCCTCGAATGACTACTCGAGAGAAATGTACTCCACTCGGATGTCTATGGGAAGCTCTTGTGTGAGTGGAAGCCAGCGAAAGACGAATGAGCGTCTTCAGCGGTCCTCCGCACTATTGAGCAAGTGCACCTCCTTCAAGAGAAGCGAACGAGGTTTATAGGAATCGATTGATTGACAATATGCACGATGTGCATGAAAATCCAAAGCATACGTAAACAAACGAAAATTTCAGAAGGCAAATTTAGCCTTTTGCTGGTGAAGAAGAATATGAAGATCGCGAATCTTTGTTTTTTTGCTCTCCTCTTCGCCGGAAGCTCAATGCTCCTGGCGCAGATCGATACTGCCACGGTCGCCGGTCGTGTTACTGATCCAACAGGTGCAACGATTTCACAGGCTGAAATTACTGTGACCAACGTCGATACTAACTTCGTTTACCATGCCAAGAGTTCGGCCAATGGTGAATGGACTATCAGTCCGGTGCACATCGGTACCTATCGGCTGGCGGTAAGTGCATCAGGCTTCAACCAGGCGCTTGCGGGACCGTTCACACTTAGTGTGCAGCAACGGCAGCAGCTAGATTTGACGTTGCGCACTGGTGCTGTGAGTTCTTCAGTCGAGGTAACCGATAGTGCGCCAATGCTAGAGACGGCAACTTCAGAGCGCAGCCAGTTGATTGATAGCGAGACGATGCGGACGCTGCCTTTGAATGGCCGCAATCCAGTGCAACTTGCACAGTTGACAGCAGGGGTAACGATCAGCGAACCCGGTGCTCGTGACGAGCAGGGTTTTGGATTCAGTGCAAACGGGGCTAGATCGCTACAAAACAATTTTCTTCTGGACGGCGTCGATAACAATTCGAACCTGCCCGACCTGTTGAACGAGGCTAACTACGTAGTGATGCCGTCAGTCGATGCGCTGCAAGAGTTTCGTGTTGAGACAGATTCGTATTCGGCGGAGTTTGGGCGGGCGACGGGTGCGGTCGTAAATGCAACAACGAAGAGTGGGTCGAATCATGTTCACGGCGTAGTCTACGAGTTCCTTCGTAACCAGACGTTCGACGCGCAGAACTACTTCGACCAGACGAAGCCGCCTTATCACCAGAATCAGTTTGGTGCGACAGTCGGTTTGCCCATCGTGCACAACAAGGTGTTTCTCTTCGCAGATTACGAAGGGCTGCGGGTATCGCAGGGACAGACGGATACTTCACTCGTACCAACAGCGCTGCAGAGAGCCGGTGATTTCTCCAGCCAACTCGATTTGACCTCGAATACTGGAGTGGCGGATTGCAACGGTCGAGCGACCTATGCCGGTGAATTATTCGATACAAAGCAGACGCAGGTTTCTGCAGCGAGCCCGACGGGATACTGTGGGGTGCCGTTTGGATATGCGGCGGACGGAACACCTTCGAACGTGATCCCAAGAGCGAGCATCGATGCGCTGGGATTAAAGCTCGCAGCCCTCTATCCTCTTCCGAATGCTAACGGTGCAGGGTATAACTACGTGTCGAATCCTAAGTTGTTGAGGACTTCGAACCAGGGTGATGTGCGTGTCGATCAAGTGTTGACGCATAGCGACAACATTTTCTATCGCTACAGCATGAGTCGGGCTCCGTCGACGATTCCGGCACCCTTTCCGGGGCTGGCGGATGGCGGTGGTTTCTTTTCAGGTGTAGGGGACAATCGGGCTTACTCGATCGCGATCAGTGAGACGCATGTGTTTACTCCGAACCGGGTCAATGAAGTACGGCTCGGCTACAACCGGCTGCATACGAATCGCTTCCAGTTCAACTCGGGTACTGACGTCTCGGGTACGATCGGTTTTCCGGGCGTTCCGTATCAGGCGGGCACTGACAATGGCGGCCTGCCACAGATGTTCTTCAATGATGTGGCTACGCTCGGTAGCCCGACGTACCTGCCGTCGAACGAAATCCAGAACACGTATTCGGTATCTGATACGTTCACCCTGATCGTTCATGACCACAGCATCAAGTTTGGTGGAGAGGTTCGGCCGGAAGAGTTCACGATCTTTCAACCCGCTGCTCCGCGTGGCACCCTGACCTTTGGCACACAATTTACGGATAATCCTGGAAGTCAGGGTACCGGTGGAAGCGGGTTGGCTACGCTACTGACGGGACAGCCAGCCGGGGGTGCAATCAACAATATCAATAACGTTGATTACAACCGTAAGGTATACGGGCTCTTTCTGCAGGATGCGATCCCGGTTGGCGACGCTCGACGCTTCGAGCTACGCGGAGAGTTCTATAACGCTCTGAACCATCCAAACTTTCTGTTTGCTGCTGCCGGCCCGCAGAACTCAAATAACGCGACTACTTTTGGTTCTTCGAACTTCGGAGTCGTTACGGCGGCCAGGGATCCGAGGCTTGTCCAGATTGGATTGAAGCTGTATTACTAGCTTTTGTTTGTAGATCAGAGTCAGCTTTGCTGCGCTCCACCTGCGTGGCTAGACGAGGATAAGTTTGCAGCCAAAAGAACGGATGCGGTCCTGGATCTCCTGCGACATGCTGACGTCACTGACGACGATGTCTACCTCGGAGAATGAGGCAATGAGGCTCATACTGCGCTTGAGGAACTTGCTGGCGTCTGCGACCACAATGATCTCCCGTGCGGCACGGAGCATGGCACGATTGGCCATCGTTTCTTCGAGGTTGGTGCCACTGACGCCAAAGTCCGGATCGCATCCGGCTCCGCCCATGAAGAGCTTGTCAGCAGAGAATTGCTCGAGCATGTCTTCTGTGGACCGGCCTACGATGGAGGCGGAATCATTGCGCACGCTCCCACCCATGATGATGGTCTGAGTATGTCGCGAGCCGAGCAACTCCACCGCAATGTTGACCCCGTTGGTGATGACTTGAACATGAGGGATGCTTTTCAAATTTCGCGCGATCTCAAGCGTGGTCGTGCCGGAGTCAAGAATGATGGTCTCGCCTTCGCGGATCAAGGTGGCGGCCATAGCGCCGATGCGCTGCTTCTCTTTGGATTGACTCTTGATACGCTCGTGGACTGGCGACTCGCGAAAGACAGTGTCCTGGATGACGGCACCGCCGTGTGAGCGCTGGACGAGGCCGCGTTGGTCGAGTTCATTGAGATCGTTGCGAATGGTGACCGCCGACGTGTTGAAACGACGGACAAGCTCATTGACTTTGGCCCGGCCCTCTGAACGCAGTATCTGAAGAATCTGCATGCGGCGCTCTTCAGCCATCATTCCGTCGTGAACCGGTTCTTCAATGCGAGCCGGGGGCATGGCAACCTTCTCTGCAAGTTCCTTCTTCATCATCTACTCCACATACGTGCCGCGAGATTGTCGAACAGGTTTCTCGGATCACCTGCGTCCCAAGAAATAGTACAGGTCACAGGCAGGGATCGCGCTGCACGTATTTGATGAGAAGTTGGTGCCTGCGGTTCAGATGCGAAGGAAAACCTTGTTCTTGAACATCCAGTAAAGCATGATCCAGTAGATGGTGAGGGTGAGAAGACCAAGGAACACGGGCTCCAGTGCGGTGCCGAAGATGTTCAAGACGGACATGCCAAGGTTGATCCGAAAGCTGCTCTCGACAAAGTCTTCAAAGAGGTGCGCCATCAGGTAGGCGGCGATTGAGTTCATACCAACGACGACAAGCGGAAAGGCGAGTCGCTTGTTCTGCTTCACGTCGATGATCCAGGAGAATGCAGCAAGAAAGAGGAAGCAGACGCCGCCGCTAAAAAGCGTCCACGATGGCGTCCAGATGCGTTTGACGATGGGGCAGATACCTGTGAAGTGAAGTAAAAGTGCACCAGTCAGCAACACGCAGGCGGCGAGGATGAACTTCCGCAGGGGGACGCGGGGTGAAGCTGCGATCAGCCAACGGCCAGCAGCAAGGCCCAGTAGCATGGTAGCGAGCGTCGGGATAAAGCTCAGTGTAAGGTACCCACCCTCATTGAAGAGAAAGGGACTGGTGCGGGGAAAGAGATTCAGGAACCAGACGTCGAAGGCCTGACCGAGATTGCTGTTCTTGTTCCAATGAGCGGCAAAACCGTGGAAGAGGTGCTGGTGCCATTGGGCCGGTACACCTACGGCGGCATAGTCGAAGTTAGCTGCAGGGATGGGGTAAAGTGCCCACGCAAGCCAATAGCCGACGAGAAGTCCGCCGAATGCTAGCCATTGCCAGCGAGGTCGTACAAAGGTGAGCAGGAAAGCGAAGGTATAGCCGAGGCCAATCTGAGTTAGGGTGTCTTCAAAGGTGTAGTTCGTAATTTGACTATGGATGGAGCGAAGGAAAATGCCAAGTGCGACCAGCAGAAAGCTGCGCCAGATTGTATGGCCGAGCATCCGCTTGAACGGCTCGCCCTTCTTCTGGCGACTTCGGAGTGAGTAGGGTAGTGCGACGCCGACCAAGAACGTAAAGGATGGCTGGATCATGTCGTGAAGGCCCATGCCAGTCCATTGCACGTGAGTTTGATTGAAGGAAAGAATGCGCCAGAAGGTGCTACCAGGGTAAGAGAGAGCAACGTGCTCGAAGTTCAGAACCTCACCCATCATCAAGAGCATGACAAGCCCACGGTAGGCGTCGACTGCGATATTCCGCTGCTGGGGGATGGCTACGGTTGCTACCTGATCGCTCATGCGAAGGCCTCGTTTGTAGTCGCGCTCCGAGCTTGCTCCGAGCGTTTGACAGGTTCAATGGTGTAGGTGATTCTAGCACGAGCAAGCTTCGTTATCTTTCGAATGTCTTCATAGTCATCGCCTGGTAAGGTTTTGACAAAGTATCGAGAAAAACATAGTCTCATTCGAAACACTGATTTGTTACGATTGCTTGCGTATCTGGTGTGAGAGGTAAGTTTGAGTCTGGTTCCGTTGGCTCTGCAGTTGTATTGGTTATCGGAGAGATCGTCGGAAAACAGTTCTGCGTTGTAGTTGTTAAGGAGGATCCGATGAGTGGTAACGACGAGCAGATTTCTGGATCAGGATCAGGGGCGTGGTCTCGCCGCAGATTTGTGCAGCTTAGTGCTGCCACAGCGATGAGCGCCAGTCTCAGCAGCGTAGCGCATGCAGACGAGGCCAGCAGCGCCAACACGATGATCGATGTTCCGTTTGCACGGCGGAATCCGCGGGTAGCTTTTATTGGAACAGGAGGGCGAGGTACATCTTTGCTCGGTAACCTGTTGGCTGCGGATGGGCAGGTGGTCGCGCTATGCGACGTTGTCAAGTCAAAGGCGGAGCATGCCGCTTCGTTGGTGGTCGCGGCTGGACAGAAGAAGCCGGCGCTCTACACCGATGGTGATCACGCGTTCGAAGCAATGTTGGCGAAGGAGGATATAGACCTCGTCGTGGTTGCTACGCCCTGGCTGTGGCATGCAGAGATGGCTGTGTCATCCATGAAGCATGGAAAAGATGTTGCGATCGAGGTGCCGGGTGTTTGCACCATTGAGGATTGTTGGAAGATTGTGAACACCTCGGAAGAGACGCGGAAGCACTGCATTATTCTCGAGAACTGCTGCTATGGGTATAACGAGACCCTGATCCTGCGGATGGTTCATGCGGGAGAGTTCGGCGAATTACTTTATGGTGAGGGAGCCTACCTCCACGACCTGCGCGAAGAGCTTTTTTCTAATGCCGGAGAAGGACTATGGCGACGTGCGGAACATACGAAGCGGGACGGCAATCTTTACCCTTCGCATGGTCTGGGGCCAGTCGCTAATTACATGGGCATTCAGCGTGGCGATCGCTTCGGACATATTGTTTCCATGAGTTCACCGCAGCGTGGGCTGGATGCCTATCGCAAAGAACATCTTAAGCCGAGCGATCCGCGCATGGCTGAAAATTATTTGACCGGCGATATGAACACATCGCTAATCAAGACTGCAAATGGACTTACGATTACGGTGAAACATACAGTTTCAACACCACACCCGTACGACCGCATCAACCTTATAGCCGGAACGAAGGGCATCTTTGAGGACTATCCACCACGTATCTATCTCGATGGAATGAACAAGGATGAATCGTTTGGCTCTATTGACAACTACAAACAGTTCCAGCATCCACTCTGGAAAAAAGAAGGGGAATTGGCCAAGAAGGTCGGTGGCCACGGAGGCATGGACTTCATCATGCTGTATCGCCTGCTCGAGTGTGTGCGGGAGGGTCTGCCACCCGATATGGACGTATACGACGCGGCGACCTGGTCTGCGGTGACTCCGCTGAGCGTCGCATCGGTGAGTAAGGGCAGTGCGCCCATCGACTTTCCTGATTTCACTCGAGGCAAGTGGAAGCAACGAACGGTGTCAACGATCGCAACACAGGTGTAGCGTGCAGGAATAGAAAATGATCGATTGGTGCTCGCTAATGGCCGCTGCGGACAATCGTCCAACCAGACTACAAAGCGCGGATCGAGTTGTTTAGCTATCGGGGAGATGAAACTTTCTATAGTTTCTCTGTCGGAGATAAGAACCAGCGGTCGCTGCTTTCGCGCAGAGATTCGAAAAGGGAACCAACTCGGGCATCGATGAACGCCTGCCGGCAGTGGCCAAAAACAACGTGCTAGTGCGAGGTGGCGGTGCCGCACCTCATCCTGAATTAATCCAGATGAGGGAGATGCACTAGGGGTTATCAGCATCGAGATACCACTCAGCCTTCAAAGAATCCTTTCGGTGAGAAGTGCACTCGGAATCGATCCATGCCTTGATCTGATTATCCACAGCACGCCTCAACGTGCAGGCTAGTCGTTCCAGCCGCGTCTATTCTGCTTGACAAGTGCAATGCAATCCGGCTAGCTTTCTTTCGGCTAATGAAACTACCTTTTCACCAGTGAGTAGCTAATCTGGTGAACGATTGCTTCTGGCCATACTCTGCTCTGAGATGGACTCTCAAACTATGCGAAACCTCCGTCGTTGCCTCGCCAGTTGCATGCTTCGTCTGCCCAGCCTTCTCAGACCATTTGTAGGGTCCCTAGCTTGTGGAGTTGCGCTGCTCAGCCTCGGTATAGCTGCCTTCGCACAGGTAAACGGCGCCGGAGACAAGCCCTACCTTGGCTGGAGTTCCTTCAGTCAGCAGACGATCGCCAGCGGCTTTCTCACACAGGCCAACATGCAGGCTCAGTCCGATGCCATGGCGTCGGCAGGCCTGACTGCGCATGGGTATCAGTACATCAACATGGATTCGGGTTGGATGGGCGGCTACGATGCGTATGGTCGTCCCGTTCCGAACACCACAACATTTCCGAACATCAAAGCGCTTGCGGATCACGTTCACTCGAACGGCCAGAAGCTTGGGATTTACTGGATCACGGGCGTACAGCAGGGCGATGCGCAGGCGAACTACCCGATTCTCGGCACACCCAACCATCTACAGGACATCCTGGCCCAGCCGCTGACGGCCGGCAATGCCTTCGGCTTTTACAAAATAGATTTCACCAAACCAGGCGCACAGGAGTATATGGACTCTGTTGTGGCATTGTTTGCGTCCTGGGGCATTGACTTCATCAAGATAGATGGTGTGACGCCGGGTTCGTACAACGACAATCTTAGTATCGACAACCGTCTCGACGTCGAAGCGTGGTCGAAGGCAATTGCCAAGACGGGCCGACCCATCTGGTTCACCATTTCGTGGGCTCTTGATTCTGACTACCTTCCTGTTTGGCAGAAGTGGGCCAATGCCAGGCGCATTGAGGATGATGTAGAGTGCGAGGGTAATTGCGGAACTACGACCGACTGGTCACGCATTTATCAGAGATTTCGGGAGCTTTCAGCATGGCAGTTTGCAGCGGGGCCGACCGTGGGTTGGAACGATCTAGACTCGCTCGACGTGATCAACGGCGCGCAAGACGGTCTGAGTGATGATGAGAAGCAGACAGCGTACTCCATCTGGGCGATGGCCAATGCCCCGTTATCCCTCGGCGGCGATTTGAGCAAGTTGGACGACACCGGAAAACGGCTTGCGACCAATGATGAGGTCAACGCGGTGCAGCAGACTGGAAAGCCTGCGATCCAAGTGCTTGGCGGTGACACTCAAGTATGGTCAATTCACAACGATGATGGCAGTTACTACGTCTCTGTCTCGAACATGTTGAGTGTGCCGGTTAAAATTTCCGTGCCATGGACGCTGCTCGGCTTTCGCAATGCGACGGCGGTGCGCGACCTATGGAGCCATCTTGACCTCGGTGCCGAGCTTCAAGAACTAACAACAACCGTTGTCGGCCACGGAACGCGCATGTTCAAAGTGTCCGCGGTGGGCAATGCTCCGACATTAGAAGGCACAAGCTACGAGGCCGAGGCCGCGACGCTTGGCGGATCGGCTTCCGCAGGCTCCTGCGATGCGTGCTCTGGTGGGGCGAAGGTCGGCAACTATGGCCTGAGCGCTACCAATGTGGTGACGTTTAACAATGTTCAGGCGCCACGCGATGGCAACTACTACATGCAAATCAATTCCATGACGCAGGGTCTGCGCTCGGTGCTTTATAGCGTCAACGGAGGGTTGCCACGCACGCTGGATTCGGGTGGTGGTAGCTTTGATCAGCCAGCCACCGCCACGGTAATCGTTCATCTTGAGCATGGAACCAACTCTATAGAGTTCCTAAACCCGTACAGCTATCCGCCGGATTTGGATCGGATAGTAATCCGCGGCAACGGCACGGCGCCCGATGTTACTACGCAGACCTACGAGGCAGAGCTTGCCACGCTAAGCGGAGGGACGAGCCCGACGTTTAGCAACTACTCCTCCGGTCTGGCGAAGGCGGGCAACGTAGGAGGCCTTGGCACTGTGACGTTTCCGAACGTAACTGTACTGCAAGATGGAATTTACCAGCTGGAGATCGACTATCAGACGCAGGGAGTACGGTCTCTATTCGTGGGCGTAAATGGTGGCACGCAAACAGAGCTCGACCTGAACGGAACTACCTTCAGTCAGCCCGCAACTACCTCCATCCCAGTACAGCTGAATGCTGGAGTAAACACGATCGTGCTGAACAATCCGAACGGACCTGCGCCGGATATCGATCGCATCGTGGTTGCACCAACTCTTGCTTCAGCGTCCTTAGGTGGACAGTTGACCGGCAAGGTCGCATTCGGAGGTCAGCAATTGTGGCTATTCCGCGTCAACAATACAGGATTAGGTACCGCAGCTGATGCGCGGCTTAATAGTGTCACCTTTCTACAGACAGCAGGTAAACCCTGCACGCCGAAGGTGGAGCTTCCGCTGCCGTTGCCTTTGGGTAATATTGCCCCTGGTTCAAGCCGCTCGTTGTTGCTGCCGATCAGCTTCGCGAGGTGCAGCGTAGGTGCGCACTTCATGACAGCCGTTACGTATTCCGCAGATGAAGGAGCCGAAGTAGGTACCACGAGCGGCACCGACCAACGCTAGCACACGGTCAAGCGGACGGCTCCTGAAATAATGTTCGCACGGTGCTGGCAGTGGGAGTTGAAGCTCTCCCTGGTGGTGCGGTGGGCACGTGTCCTTTAAACGAACGAGAATGATGCGGGGACCGATCTGATGACACAGTTGCCCAATCTACGTCAGTTTCTCCACCTTCTTGAAGCGGAGCAGAACGAGGCGAATCGGCTAGCCTGTACGTGCTATCTAGAGAAAGATGCCTGCGATTCGCCTAATTACGACATGCATTAGAGTACATGCGCAATACGTCCTTCACCTTGTCGACGACGAGTGAAACCGGATCACCGGCGATGAGGCCGGTGCGAACACGAGTATATTGGGCCGGCAGGTAGAGGCTCAACATGCTCTCCGGAATGACGTTTTTAACAAGATTGCTGAACAGACGCTCTACAGCAGATGCTATATCTGGGTAATGCCAGTAGTACCGCACCCGATCGCTGTAACTGAAGCGCCGCAGAAGCGCCTGCTGTAGGGCGTCTCCGGCGTAGTATGGTTGCCAAGCCTCTGGATGAGCCAGCATGGTCCGTTCGATGACTTGGCTGAGGAAAGACTGTTCCCCGGGATCGATGAGCAACGCTTCAATTGACTCGAGGCAGTCGAGCGCTTCGCGTAGGGCGAAGGTCAATGCTGGTCCTACCTTGAGAATTCCGAATCCGTCCTCGACGAGTTCGATGTAGGCTTGCGCCTTCTGGTAATCGGTGGAGTGGGCTTCAAAGACAATCTTCTCTGACTGAAGGCGTCGCCACTCGATGAGCTCTCGTGCTTTCGAACGCTGATAGTGAACTACACTATCGTGTTCAAACTCAACGCCGGGTTGAACCACCAATCCGATCACGCGCGTCCAGGCATCACCGAGATCATTTGAAAGGAAGGCTGCCCGGTGTACGGCCAGCGTACGAGCAGCGGCCTGCGGAGGGGTGATCGCTAGGCCATCCAATGGATGCGTGGCACCCCCTGGCGTTGGAACTTCTGTGCCAATGATGTAGACAGGTCTTTGGCCCTGTACGGGAGACTTTCTATGAGCTTCTTCGGCAGCACGACAAAGGCGTACGCTCCGAGCCGCGACATCCTCATCGCTAAGAGCGGGAGGGTCGCCAAAGCAGGACATACTCGTATCAAGATGGATTTTTGCGAAGCCAGCAGAGACATACGCAGTAACGAGGGTTTCGGCGTGCTGCATGGCTTGCTCGGCTGGGAGACTGCGCCAAGGATTGGGGCCGAGGTGGTCGCCACCTAGCAAGAGTTTCTCGGGAGCAAGTCCTGCTTTCGTGGCGATGTGCTCCGCGAAGGCGCGGAAATCTGCGGGAAGCATTCCAGTATACCCACCCATTTGGTTGACTTGGTTGCTAGTCGCTTCGACCAATAGGAGGGTGCCGTTTTCGACTGATAGCTCGGCAGCTGCTCGGATCACCAAAGGATGGGCAGAGCATACCGAGCAGATACCAGGCTGCGGCATGTCTGACTGTTGTAAAAGATGCTCTTGTAGCGTGGTGGTCATGATCAGCGATAGATTGTGAAGCTACTTACAACCCTGTTGATAACTCCTGCCGGGCTGGGAGTATCGGGACGCATCCCCAGAGCTATTGAATAGTAGAGGCCAAGAAGTTGACCAAAGATGACGTCAACCGGAGCGCGGTAGGCGTCCCCGAAATTACCATGAATGGAATGATAGGTATCACAAAAGGGGGCAATCTCAGCTTCGCAGCACTTCAGGCCAACGACAATAAGAGCAGCCGTAATCTTCTTGGACCGGATCTCGCGGATCAAGTCGGCCTCGTAGGGAAGACGCGTCCGATCGGAAGAGAGAAAGCAAATGAGGTCTGTATCTGCATTCAGAGCGGCCATAGGGCCATGTCGCAGGCCAAGTGAGGTTTGAGACATGGTCGAAACCTGACCGCCGGACATCTCAAGCACCTTGAGCGCAGATTCATTGGCAACAGCTGACAGTACACCTGAACCAATCATGCACAGGCGACGCTGTGTGCGTGTTGCAAGTTTTTCAGCTAATTCGGCGGAATCTTCGAGAAAGGTATGTGCGGCGATAATCATTGCCGAGAGAACAGGCTTGTATTCGTCAAAGCTCCACGCATGAGCGAGGCACTGGCCAAAGACGACCATGTTTGTGAAGGAACTTGTCATCGCCAGACTACGATCATTAACGGCGTCATCAAGGACTGCGGTGTAAGACTGAGCGTGACCAGCGACAAGAGCGGCCATGCGGGAGCGTGGATTGCAGGTGACGATGAGATGAGAGATGTCGGGATAGACCTCCAACGCCTGCTCAATCACGTTGACACCTTCCGGAGAGTCGCCCGAACGCGAGAAGGAGATCCAAAGGTAGCGTCTCCCTGGCACGATGTATTCCGCCATGCTCGGCAGCAGATCGGTGCTCGCAACTGCACTCGCCTCACAGCCCCATCGTTGACGGAATAGCAGGGCAAGCGATTCGCCGATATAGTCGGAGGTACCTGCACCCACAAGCATCACCACGGGGCGCATTTCGAGAGCGCTAGTAACACCTACATTTACCAGGAAGCTGCGGATCTGCTCTTGAGTCTCTTCGAAGAGGAGAGCTGTCTTCTGCCAGGTATGTGGTTGTTGAGCGATCTCCCGTGGCGTGAACAGTAAGCCGCGTGTCTCTTGCTCGGTGATTGATAGATCGAGCAGGTTAAGTAAAGCGCACACGATAGATTATCCTCGATCATCTAAACTGCTATTAAAAGAAATGAAACACAAGAAATAGTAACATATTGATGTGAGTACGAAGGCAAACAATAGACGCCGTTTGGAGAGAGACCATGGAACGCCGCTTTGATGTGACGATAGCCGGAGAGATCAATCTCGATCTGATCCTATACGGACTTCCGCAGCAGATGCCTGTAGAACGTGAGCTTTTGGCTTCAGGATTCGAGGTGACGCTTGGAAGTTCGTCTGCCATCGTTGCTCACAACCTCGCATCGCTCGGGATGAAAGTGGGTTTTGTGACGCGAACGGGTTCAGACGATCTCGGGAAGCTAGCACTCGCGCGCCTGGCGGAATCAGGTGTCGATCTTTCAGAGGTGCAGGCCGGTAGAGGGAGCGCTGGCACGGGTGTCACAATCTTAATGCCACATGGAAAGGAGCGGCATATTCTCACCTACCTCGGTACGATGGCGGAGATGGCTGCTGAGGATCTTCCGCTAAAGTATCTCTCATCCTCGCGGCACTTCCATCTTTCCTCGCTCTTTCTTCAACTTGCATTGCACCCAGGCTTGCCGACACTACTACGCGAGCTTCGAGCGGCGGGACTGACCATCTCGCTCGACACGAATGATGATCCAGAAGATAAGTGGGCCTTGGTTGGAGAACTTTTACCCCTGGTGGATATTCTCCTGCCAAGCGAAGACGAAGCCATGCGAATGACCAAAACCTCGACGCTCAACGAGGCACTGGGTATTCTCGGCAGAGCTGTGCCCCTCATCGTCGTGAAGTGCGGACCGCGCGGAGCACTTGTGCATCATCATGGGGTCAGCGAACTTGTGCCTGGAATCGCGGTAACTCCTGTAGACACGATCGGAGCGGGCGACAGTTTCAACGCCGGATTTCTGAGTGCATATCTGCGCGGGGCATCCCCGACGCAGGCTGCACACATGGGTAATATTACGGGTGCTCTGTCGACGCTTGCCCCTGGAGGCACCGAAGCGTTTCGGGATGCTGCAATGAGAGAGAGCTTCCTTAAGCGGTTCCAAACTTGAAAGGACGATCGCTTGAAGCGGCTCTCGAGCCGCCGTAACTAAATTGTTCTCCTTGTAGAACCACATCATTGGCCAGTCCGAGATGAAGATCGACAAGTGGATGCAGGTTCCATGCCTGGCGATTCTTCCGGCACCCAGCTGACCGCCACAGCACGATCAGATCAAGGCTGACGCAAGCGAGGGAGCAACCGGAGCGCGTTGTCGCGATAGATTTTTTTTAGAACGTCGTCAGGCAGGAATATACCGTAGATATTCCAGCGCCCTTGTCGAGAGGCATGGGACGGATATTCGAAGTACTCGTCCGCTGTCTCTAAAAAGCGATAGTAGAGGCGGTACATATCTACTTCGGGCAGTAGGTCGGTACCGAAGATGATGCGATCCGCATACTTTAAAAAGAAGGCGCGAGAAGTATAAGGTTGCCGCCCTAACTCCGGAGTTCGAGCGCTTATATCGATCTGAAGATTCGGCAGGGCGTCCAGTTGTTGAGCGAGATATGCGAGATCTTCGCCACTTTCAGCACAATGCGCCCCGACGAAGGTCGTTTTAGCATGCCGGGCGATCACTCGATTGCGCTGTTCGAGGAGATCGCGTTTTGTCACCGGAAGCCCATGAAAACCCCAGTCCGGGTGTGCGGCTAGCTCTTCATAACGTTCGTTATGGGCGTCGATCGGATCGAAGAAAGCGCTTGGATCAGAGGTGTGAAACATGACGGGCAAACCCAAAGTGCTGCATACTTCAAAAATCGGGCTGAAGCGTTCGTCGTCGATGCGCAGCAGGGAACCATCAGTATCTCTAAGGGTGAGGCCAAGATCTTTCCAGAACTTGATCCCGCAGGCGCCGTGATCAATCATTCTGCGCAGGCGATCCGTTGTCACCTGCACAAAGTCGTGCCGCTCTACTCCGCTCCAATCCATCCACCCAATCGATGAGAAACGATCCGGCGCATACCGGCGAAAATTATCCATGATCTCGAGTGCTTTTTGGCCAACCTGCATCGTGATGTTGACGATATGTTCTACACCGCACTGATCCATGACCTTTAGGACCTCTGCAGGTTGCATGGAATCGAGGTGGTTGTGATAGTCGATGACCGGGAAGCGTCCGCGCTCGGGTAGATGTACGGGTGATCGCAATGCCGAAAGGGGCTTAAAATCGCTCAGCCGCAGGTCTACCTCCGCAGTGGCACTCACCATATCGACGAACTTGTCAACCGCGGTGGTTGACCCTGCTCCTCGTAATTCCTGTTTCATATGTTCCTTTGCATTCCTTGGCTTTTTACTCTGATTGGTTGCGCACAGTATAGGAGTGGCATTGCGGGCACCGAAACAGCAATCGTGATTGTGAAATTGGATCACCGCTTGGACAAGATGAACTATTAAGGAGCAATGGCAACTTTGAAAGCTCGCTAATGAGATGAGGTAACCGAACCAGCATGTAGTTGAAACGCAACAAAACGTAAGTCATATTATCTTAACTTGATAGCTCGGCGCTTTTGTCTAGCGTGCAATTGGCGCCATAGCTGGAGCTAAGCACACCTTAGGCCCGCAGGGTCTCACAGAGGTATGGCGGTAACTTTGGCGTTAAGCTTTATTGCCGGCGATGTGAGCAACGGACAATCTGGCTTGATTGGGAAAGCCGATACAAGTATCAGCGGACAGAAACTACACGCCGCTGCAGAAGTAGGCGGTTGTAAGTAAGCTTTGCAGCAGTCTCGAAGAATTCTCGATCTGCATTCTGTAAAGCATTTATATATGGAACATGAATCTTCGTAATGCGGCATCTCTGATGACGGTCTTCGCCCTACTGTCCGTCAACATGTCCCTCGCAGCACAGGCGCTGAACGGCGACTTCGCCCGTGACCCGAAGCAACTGGCTGACGAAGAGTATGCGAAACACATGCAGCAATATACGACAGATCCTTCGTTCACTTCGCCGCTGGTCGATTATCTTCCTGCATCAAAGACCGTGCCGACCCCAATGAAGATCCTTGGCGATGTCGCAGGTGCTCCGGATATGCTGCCCTATGCAGAGGATGTTTACAAATATTTCCGTCTTCTTGCCTCAAGCTCCCCGCGCGTGAAGGTCTATACCATCGGCCACACTGAAGAGGGGCGCGAGATGATCGCTGCTGCCATTGCTGACGAGAACCTGCTCAAGAACATGAGCGAAAACAAGGAAAGGCTGGCCAAACTCGCCGACCCGCGAAGCATCGGCATGGATGACGCCAAGGCCCGAACCCTTGTAGACGCTTCTTATCCGGTCTACTACATCACGGGAACTATTCATTCACCCGAAACCGGGGCACCTACCGCTCTGATGGAACTCGCCTACAGGCTTGCTGTAGATGACTCTCCATACATCAAGTACATCCGTTCGCACATGATCGTTCTGATCACACCTGTAGTCGAGGTAGACGGTCGGGATCGCATGGTTGACATCTATAAGTGGCACAAAGCTAACCCTGGAAAGCAGTGGCCCAGACTGACATACTGGGGCCACTACGTTGCCCATGACAACAATCGTGACGCCATGGGCATGACGCTGAACCTCACACAGAACGTCCTCAATACCTATCTTGATTTTCATGCCCAGGTACTTCATGATCTACACGAATCTGTGCCATTCCTTTATGACAATACCGTCGGGGACGGTCCTTACAATGCATGGATAGATCCGACGCTTGCCGATGAATGGGCTGAGCTTGGCTGGAACAACGTCGCGCAGATGCAGGGCTTGAAGATGCCCGGGGTGTTTACTCATGGTGACTTCGACACATGGAGTCCCGGCTATCTAATGTTTCTTGCAGGATTGCACAACGGCATCAGTCGCCTGTACGAGACCTTCGGGAACGGTGGCGCCGATACGGAAAAGCGCATTCTGCAGCCTGAAGAATACTCTCGCACTTGGTATCGCCAAAACCCTCCCTTGCCGGTCGTCACCTGGTCGCAACGAGATAACAATAATTATGAAGAGACGGCACTGCTGACGACGCTCTCTTATTTTTCACAGCATGCGCATCACTTCCTTGAGAACTATTACATCAAGAGCAAGCGCGCCGAACAGAAGCCTTCGACCGATGGTCCGGCGGCTTACGTTTTTCCAGTGAACGAGTCGGAAGCTAATCGTCAGGTCCAATTGCTCGAAGTGCTGAAACGGCAACATCTCGAAATCAGCCAACTTTCTAGCGCGGTCACTACCTCGATTCCCGCGGCCAAGCGAGGCGACAAGCCGACGCAGGAGATCATTCCTGCGGGAAGTTTTGTTGTTCGACTCGATCAGCCGTACTCCCGCGTAGCTGACGCGCTGCTCGATCGACAGTACTGGGCGCCGGACGATCCGCAGAAGCACCCGTACGACGACACCGGATGGTCCTTCAGCCAACTCTTCAATGTCAAAGTCTTGCGCGTGACCGATCCGGCTTTCCTCAACGCGACTATGACTCTAGCGACAGATCTTTCCACCGCTTTAGGCAAACTCAATGGCGGTGGAACAGTCTTCGCCGTAGCGAACACAGGTCAGAGTTCCTTGCTGGCGCTGCTTTATAAACTGAAGAATGCCCATATCTCCGTCACCCAGAAAGCCTTTGATTCCGAAGGACAGCATTTCCCTGCAGGATCCCTGCTCATTGAAGACGCTTTAGAATCGGCTGTCACGCCGATCCTGAAGGAACTGTCACTGGATGGATCTAGATTGAGCGCCAAGCCGACCATCTCGACTCACCCTGCAGCAGCGCCTCGCATCGCTTTCATGCACTCCTGGCAGGCGACCCAGACGGAAGGTTGGTGGCGGTACGCCTTCGATAAAGCTGGCGTTCCCTTCGACTACATCAGCACCCAGACGATCACCGGCATGGACGATCTCCGCGGTAAGTACGATGTGATTGTCTTCGCTCCCATCGGCCGCGCTTCAACTCACGACATCATTGATGGAAGTCCCATGTACGGCAATGCTCTTCCGTGGCAGAAGACGGAACTTACGCCCAACTTAGGCCTGCTCGATTCGACGCCTGACACCAGACCAGGGATGGGCTATAGCGGCCTTCAGCATCTTCGAACGTTTATAGAGAAGGGTGGTCTCTTAATCACGTGTGAGGACACTGCGGAGTTTGCCATCGATACTGGCCTTGCGCCCGGCGTCAGTGTCGTTCCACGCGGCGATGCCCGGGTTACCGGAACGGTGCTCGACAGCATCTTCGTTTCGGTCGGTAGCCCCGTCGCATCTGGCTTTGGACCCACTGTCCCTGTGATGAGCGCAAACGGTCTTGCCTTCAATATCAGCAACACCCTCGGTCGCGCCAACGGTCGCGTTCTTATGGATCCTTATACGCAAAGGCCTACCGGTAGGGGGACGGTCGACGATAGTGACGCTCCACAAGGGCGGAAGAACAACATAGACCCTGAACCACTTATCAAACAACAGCCATGGGAAGCCAAGGTCCTCAACGAAGACCAGATGCGAAACAATTTGCTGGTCATTCCCAAGGAGTACAGACCTGAGGTGATTCTGCGCTTTAGTGACTCTAAGACCATGCTTCTCTCGGGTCTGCTCGATAAGCAGGCTTCGATCGCTGAACGAGCTATCGTGGTCAATGCTCACTTAGGTAAGGGAAATGTTCTCCTATTTGCGAACAATCCCGTTTACCGCGGAGAAACTGTCGGCACCTACCCACTTGTCTTCAACGCGATCATGAACTACGACCATCTGGGAGATGCTAACAAAGCAACAAAGTAGCATTCGTTGCCTCCCCGTAAGAGTCTTCTTCAGCCTCAATCTTCGCTGGAGGAGGCTTCCACTTTCAAGACGAACGCAATCTGGCCTTGACACAACATAGCGCCTGCTACTGGTCTCTTGCGCGGATTCTCACGATTTGCGATAAAGTGTAGTTATCACGATTCAATATGGGTGCCTCTTTCACCTTCGCCCCCGGCTTGCAGGATTCGTCCTGCGATGTCCCGGGAAGCACTCCATCATTCGTTATCCCGCAGCTCGATTCAGACTTCCATTTTCTGCATTTCTAGTGGTTATGTGAATTTTGTAAAGACAAGGTGATCTATCGTATGGGAATTTCCAGGCGTGATTTTTTGATGCGAGTCGGGCAGGCTGGTGGGTACAGCGCTGCGTTTGCAACCATGCAGTCTCTCGGGCTGATGCCAATGAAAGGTATACAGGCACAGGAGATCGCCGCTCCGGCAGGGGTTGGCAAGGGCGTGAAGGTAGTGGTACTGGGCGGGGGGATTGGAGGCCTGGTCTCTGCATACGAGTTGAAGAAGCTTGGGTACGATGTAACGCTGCTTGAAGCGCGGGAACGTCCGGGTGGGCGTGCCTGGACGGGCCGCAAGGGCGCCAAGGTCAAGTTTGTTGATGGCACGGAGCAGACCATTGCGTGGGAGGACGGGAACTATCAGAATCTAGGGCCGGCACGACTTCCGAGCACCCACTGGACGATGCTCGGGTACGCGCGCGAGTTGAAGGTCCCGATGGAAGTAGAGATAAACACCTCGCGATCGTCGCTCCTCCAGAACGATAAGGCGAACGGCGGAGCGGCGGTGCCCCAGCGGAAGGCGATCAACGATACGCGCGGCCATGTGTCTGAGTTGCTGTCGAAGTGTATCGCGCAGGGCGCTCTTGATTCGGAGATTACGAAGGAAGATCGTGATCGCATGACGGCGTTTCTGAAGGTCTATGGACCGCTGGATAAAACAGGCAAATATATTGGATCAGATCGGGCGGGGCTGAAAACGCCTCCCGGAGCCGGTTCGCAGCTTCCCGTTGTTGATGATCCGATGGATATGCACATGCTGCTCGATGAGAATTTCTGGAACAGCATGCTGTATGAAGAGACGTGGGACTGGCAGGCAACAATGATGCAGCCAGTTGGCGGCATGGACAGAATTGCGTTTGCGTTTGCTGCTGCTTTAGGCCCGGTAATTCAATTCAGCTCACCTGTAACTGCTATTAAAAAGACGGCAAAAGGTGTGCAGATTTCCTACACGCAAAACGGATCTGCGAAGCAACTGGAGGCAGCTTACTGTGTCTGTGCTATGCCGTTCTCGATGATCAAGAAGATTCCACATGACTTCTCTCCAGCATTCGCAAAGGTAATTGACGAAAGCACCATGGCGAGCAGCTATAAGGTTGCTTGGGAATCACGGCGTTTCTGGGAGCAGGACTATAACATTTACGGGGGTCTATCCTTCGTGTCGCAGGGGCCAAGTCCAGTCTGGTATCCAAGCTCGCGGCTGATGCACCCGACCGGTATCGTAGTGGCTGGTTATACCGATGAGGGAGCAGATCCGGCCTTCTTGAAGATGACGATGCAGGAGAAGTTCGCCGCGAGCCGCGGCACCATCGAGAAGCTGCATCCTGGCCATGGCAAGGAACTGACGAACCCGATCTTCTGTGGCTGGAAGCACATCGAGTGGAACGAAGGCTCGTGGATTCGGAGCTACGGCGGCGGCCTAAGCGGCTATGATGTCGTGATCCAAGCGGATGGGCCAATCTACTTCGCGGGGGATACCATCAGCCACATAGTTGGCTGGCAGGAGGGTGCGGCTCTGAGCGGTCGAAGAGCCGTATCGATGATCAGCGAGAAGGTGAAATCCGCAAAGCTCGCGGGCCTGCCCTCGGTAATTTCAGCTTGAAGTTTAGAAGTAGATGCACTTACCTAACCTGGTAGTTTTGCTGAAATGGAGATTTGAATGAAACGTAAATACATCTTAATGACTGCTGCACTGGTGATGTTCTCAGGCATAGTGCAGGCGCAAGTTATCGTGAAGCACATCCAAACGGATAAATCGCCGATCGCGACTGGCGTCTGGGCTGGTGATACCTATTATTTGAGCGGACAGCTTGCGTCGCCCATCACAGCAGCGGACACGGCTAAGGGTACTGCCGCTGATTATGGAGACACAAAAGCACAAGCGGCGAGTATCTTCTCAAAAATTCAGACGCTCCTAAAGGAACAGGGACTTGATATGAAGGACGTCGTAAAGATGACCGTCTTTCTGGGACCTGATCCCAAGACAGGCAAGCTGGACTTTGCTGGGATGCAATCGGAGTATGTCAAATACTTCGGCACCAAGGAGCAGCCAAACAAGGTAGCTCGTTCCGCTTTCCAGGTTGCCGCCTTGGCGGCCCCTTGGGCTTTGTTAGAAATTGAAGTGATTGCCGTACGAGGCAAGTAGATCTTTGATCCAGCAAGAGGGGCTCCCCGTGAGCCCCTCTTGCCTCGCGATCGCGGCGACTACTTCGCGGTTGCGATGGTTGTTTCAAGAGCCGGAGTTGTTTTTAGTTCTCGGGCACGTTGCTCGACTGCGCGCATGACGCGGATGAGATTTCCGCCGTAAATCTTCTTGATGTCGGTGGCTGTATAACCTTTCTCAAGTAATGCCCGGGTCAGGGCAGGGAACTTATCGTAGGAACTGAGTTCAGCAGGAACGCACCCAACCCCATCAAAGTCAGTGCCGATTCCGACATGATCGATACCGCCTATTTTGACTGCGTGATCGATCTGAGCGACTACGTCATCGAGGGTCGCTGGTGGCAGCTTCGCTGTCGATTCTTCTTCAAGCTTCTCTATGGCAGCCTCGCGTGCGACGGGATCCTCAATCTTCTGGGCTTCCATAAAGCGGGGGCGTAGCTCAGCCATGATGGGTTTTGAAGCATCCGAGTAACGCTGAGAGAGATAGGCGCAGTCGAAGTTGATCTGCATGGTGCCCCCCTTTGCTGCTAGCGCCTTGATCATCTCGTCAGTCATGTTGCGAGTGTGATCTGAGACAGCACGGCAGCTCGAGTGTGAGGCGATGATGGGTGCGGTCGACACTTCCAGTGCATCGAAAAACGTCTTGTCAGCAGTATGAGAGATGTCGACCATCATGCCCAGTCGATTCATCTCACGGACTACATCTTTGCCGAAGGGTGTCAGGCCGTTATGGTGTGTAACCTTGGGGTCATCAAAGTCGCCTTGTGAATCAGCCCAATTGTTGGTGTTGAAGTGAGTAAGCGTCATGTAACGCACGCCGAGCGCATAGTAATCCCGGAGGAGGCGGAGTGAATCCTCGATTGCGTGACCGCCTTCAATACCCATCAAGGCAGCAATTTTATGCTGCGCATGAGCGCGGATAATGTCGTCCGCGGTAGTTGCGTACACGAATTCATTAGGATGAGCAGCGATGACATCCGTGCGAACCGTATCGATCATTTGGAGTGCACGATTAGCTGAATGATTGTCTTTTGTGTACTCCGCACCTACATAGACAGCGAAGAACTCGGCGCCTAGAAAACCTTTCATGCGAGGCAGGTCGGTCTGACCGCTCTTGTTAGCCGTGGCAATGTCGTACCCCGCGACTGTCTTGGAAGTAATGTCATCATGGGTGTCGATCAATATGGCTTCGCTCGTGATGCGCGCGACCTCAGCATCGGTGATGTGAGTTGTTCGGGGCCGCTGGGCAGTGAGAGATATCGTCAATAGTGTGCTGAATGCGAATGCAGTGCGAAGAAGCTTTGACACTTTGCTTCCTTTCATAAAAGAGAGTTGCTCAATGTCTGTCGTCTCGCGACGGATTCTGGTGCAAAGGTGAAAGCTTCTGTAGGAGCGTTGCAGGATCTTGATTCCTTACTGTAACGTACGTCGTCGATCTATGTTGCGATCTCCTCGAACGTCGTCGTGGTGAAGTCCCAGGTTGTAAATGTCAATGCAGCTTGCAGAAAGTGAGACGTTTAACTTTCTTTATTGACAGCCTCATTGTAGTTCGCTAATCTCAAATACATCACCAAAAGGCTATCTCTCACATCAGTAGATCCTCTACTTAAGGATCTTTACCCCGAAGTGTATTTAGCTCCTTCCGTAGCAGGTAACTCGCAGCATTGGTACATTGATTTTCTATGTGCCAGTAGTCTAGTAAGTCAATTTACCTGTAGTGCCTCCGGCATGTTTTACGCTGGAGAGTTTCTCGCACAAATGTAGTAGAAGCCGAAGAGTTGTACCGGCACACGCTGACCTCTATCTACCGTTCGGTAGCGACACAATTAGCAGCTTCAGCAGAACTGTATCTGAAGACAGAATATTTCCGATCTTGACAGCGACCTCTCGCATCTAGGGCAGGCGTGGCTTGGAATCGTGTTTTGCTGACAACGATGGTTCAACATTTGGAGGCGTTACTTGGTGATCTTGTCGAAGAAGTTTCATATGCTTCTCGTTGTTCTTGGAATCTCCCTCTTGATAGTTCCTGTGGGACTGGCCCAGTCTAACTACGGTGCAATTCGCGGCATCGTTGCTGACTCTCAGGGCGCTTCTATCGCCAAGGCAAATGTTGAATTGACCTCAGAGTCCACGCACATTACACGAACGACCACCAGCAATGGTTCAGGTGAGTACACCTTTAGCGCCGTTGATCCAGGGACTTATACGATCTCTGCGGAAACTGATGGATTCAGTAAGCTAAGCCACCGTGGAATTGTTGTGGATTCGGGCAATACTATTCCGGTGGACATTGCGCTTCAGATTGGTTCTGCAAGTCAGACAGTCGAAGTTACGGCGGCTGAACCGCTGGTCAACAGTGGAACATCGTATAACGGCCAGTTGATCGATTCACAGAAACTACAGAATCTTCCTAATCCTGGTCGCAATCCATTCCTGTTCTCGAAGTTGGACAATAACGTGACAGCCGTGGGCGATCCGCGTTTTGTGCGTTTTCAAGACCAAAGCGGATCTTCAACTATCTCGATTGCCGGTGCACCGCTAAGCTCGAATAATTATTCAGTCGATGGTATTCCGATCACAGACTTTAGCAATCGTGCCGTGATAATTCCTTCGATCGAAGCAGTGCAAGAAGTCAAGGTTCAAGCCAACACCTACGATGCTGAGATTGGGCGAACGAGCGGTGGAATGTTCAACACGACGTTGCATTCCGGTTCCAGTTCGTTGCATGGGGTGCTTCAAGGTGAAACACGGCAAACCAATTGGGGAGCCAATCTATTCTTCAACAACCGCACCGCTTATAAAGATCCCGTAACGGGTATTACGCAGCCGACTACACCACGCGGTGCCGCTGAATTTTATAGCTACGTAGGCGCAATCGGCGGCCCAGTACCATTGCCCAAGGTTCTCGGAGGTAAAGATAAGACCTTTTTCTGGTTGACGGAAGAAGGATATCGGCAGCGTTCTCCGCTAACTGCATCGAACTCATATGAGGTGCCGACCGCGCTTCAGAGAGGCACCTCAATTGGTACCGCTGGAAACTTTTCCGATATAGGTACGGTTGCGGGCGGCGTGTGCGTTACAGGTCGCTGCATCTACGACCCACTCTCTCCTGCAACTGCCCGCACACCTTTCCCGAACAACACAATTCCTGCAAGCAGGATCAACCCGGTTGGCTATGCAATTCTGAGCTACTACCCTGCGCCAAACAGCGCTGTGGCTGCTTATGGGTCGCCTAACTTCACCGGTCAAGATACGCTTGGAGATCGCGCCGATGAGTTCGTCGGCAAGCTGGACCATCAGTTTGGTAGCAAGTGGGCCTCGGACTTCTATTACATGCACTACGGCAGTAAGGAGCCCGGCGGCAACTCGCTCACGACAGCACCTGGAAGCTCATCTTCCTATTTGCTTTACCGGAAGGTCGACGCAGTAGGTATTCAAAATACGATTACGGTAAACCCGACGACAGTGGTCACTGTCGGCTTTGGGTTCAATCGTTTCCCGAATGATACTCAGGACATCAGCAAAGGATTCAATCAGAGCACGCTGGGCTTCCCGAGCAACTATCTCTCCGCGCTTTCGAAAACCGGCTTTCCAGCCATCACAGGTGATTCTGGTCTTTCGAGCGAAGGTACTTCGAACTCAGGTCCGGCTGTATATTTTTCACGTAATTTCGTTGCTGGCGTTTCAAAAAGCCTCGGCAAGCACAATGTCAAGGCAGGCTATGTCTTTCGCGCGATTAGCCTCACGTTTACCAGTCTGAGCAGTGCCGACGGTGCATTCACCTTCGACAGTACGCTGACGAATTCAGGTACGGGTAAAACTGATGCTCATCCATCAGGAAGCACTGGTGCCACAGCGGCGGATATGTTGCTTGGCTATCCAACATCGGGCACTTTGATTATTCCGGCAAAGCTGGCGATCACGACGCAGTACAACGCTGTCTTTGTGCAAGACGACTGGCGGGTGATGCCAAAGCTGACGCTCAACCTTGGCATGCGTTATGAGCATGAGCCTGGTGTAAACGAGCGGAACAATCACTATGCAGTCGGCTTTGACCAGACGGCAAGCTACAACGCTTTTGGCAGCTCGGTCGGAGCGGTGGGTGGTGTTGAATTCGCTGGTCAGAACGGATACCGCACATCTACCGGCAATACGACAAACAAGTATTCGCCAAGAGCCGGCTTTGCATACGCCATTGACGATAAGACCGTCATACGCGGAGGTTACGGGCTCTTCTATCAACCGTTCGTATACAGCGGATCAGCTTCACTTGCACCGGGTTACGTTGTGACTAACAGCATCCCTGGTCAGAGCGGAGTCCCTTCAATTAGTTTGAGCAATCCATTCCCGACCTTGAGCACCGCTGCTTCCGGAAACACGTTTGGATTGAGCACCAGCATCGGCAGTACGCTATCTGTAATCGACCAGAACCGCAAGGCGCCGTTCTACGACTCCTACTCGGCTGATATCCAAAGAGAACTACCCTACGGCTTCGCAGTCAAGCTCGGCTATGTAGGCGGACACGGTCGGAATCAGCCAAATAGTTTGAATATCAACCAACTTGCAGATGCCAACTATGCGCGCGCTTCGGCACTCGACACCAAGGTAGCCAATAAGTATGCGGGTCTTGGCTTCTGGGGGACGGGAACACAGTCCTATAACCAGACGATCCGGCCGTTCCCACAGTACCAAGGAATCACTGATTCTGTGAGCGATGGCAAGACGCAATACAACGCGTTGGATATCAAGGTACAGAAGCGTTTCAGCCAAGGGTTCACCTTGCTGGCTGCTTTCACATGGTCTTCCAATTGGGACAATTTGTGGGGCGCAGGCAGCACGCTCAATCCCGGCAATAATGGTCCACAGGACAGCTACAACCTGAAGACTGAGTACTCACGCGCGATCAACGATATTCCCAAGCGGACTACCATTGCTGCAACCTATGAGTTGCCTTTCGGTCATGGAAAGCAGTTCCTTGGTGGATCCAGCCGCTGGCTCGATCTTGCTGTAGGTGGCTGGCGCTTCAACGACATCATGGTAATTCAGGATGGCGCCCCGCTCCCGCTTACTCAGTCGACCAACGTCAACTCGGCTTATGGCAACGCTACAACTCGCCCAACCCTCGTTGCAGGAGCTTCCGCTTGCCACAGCGGATCACCTGAAAGTCGCCTTGGCGGGAGCGGCAACACTCCTTACTTCAATCCGGCAGCATTCACGGCAACTCCACAGTACTCGTATGGCAACACACCACGTACCGTCAACTGCTATGGACCTGGTTACCTGAACTCGGATCTATCCCTCAACAAGAACTTCAGAGTGACGGAGAGAGTGAATGCCGAGTTCCGGGCCGAGGCTCTGAACGCCTTCAATACACCGCAGTTCAATGGGCCTAACCTGGCCGTTGACAGCTCGAGTGCTGGCCAGATCACCGGCACGCTTGGCTTCCCGCGGCTCGTACAGCTTGGCGGTAGACTGACGTTCTAAGAAGAGTATTGACAGACAGTGGGCATCGCTGCCGGTTCGGCAGCGATGCCCACTTGTCTTGTGTCGTGACTCTTAGCGTATCGCGTGTAGCGACTGATGCCGTGCTCAATGCATTTCGCAGGCGGAGGCATGTTGCACCTTAGCTCGAGCACTTGATCAGGTATCCAACTCGAATCAACGAATCTGGTTGAGATTGTTGGCGCGATTGGAATCTGGCTCGAGGGCACTTACTCGGCTTCTTTCCTGGGGTGTTCGCAGAATAGGATGGCAGGTGAGAGTGCCATGACCATTCAGAGTATCAACGGAATACCAGATCGCCGACTCGGCAGTGCCGGGCTCAAGGTCTTCCCCTTAGCGATTGGCTGCATGGGTATGGGGAAGGCGGCACTTTATGGTGAGAGCGATGAGGCTGAAAGCATTCGAGCGATCCATGCTGCCGTAGATTTTGGGATAACGCTCTTCGACACAGGCGATTTCTACGGTATGGGCCAGAACGAATTGCTTCTTCAGAGGGCTCTCAGTGAGATGGCGCCATCGAGCCGCGAGAGGGTGCAGCTGTCCGTCAAGTTCGGAGCGATGCGCGCCCCAAATGGTACGTGGCTTGGCGCGGACTGCCGTCCGATCACGGTCAAAAACGCTCTGGCGCAAAGCTTAAGTAAGCTCGGCGTGGATCATATCGATATATATAGACCCGCTCGGCTGGACGACTCTGTCCCCATAGAAGATACGGTTGGCGCGATCGCAGAGATGGTAAAGCAGGGGTACGTCCGATACGTCGGACTCTCTGAGGTGAGCATTTCCACAGTGCGCCGCGCCTTGGGGGTCACTCCTATTTGTGACATGCAGATCGAGTATGGCATTGCCACACGTGGTATCGAAGCATCGATCCTTCCAGGTCTTCGTGAACTCGCCGTCGGAGTGACCGCCTACGGGGTGCTCTCACGCGGCCTGCTCAGCGGGTCGAAACCTCAAGCAAGAGGAGATTTCAGAAAGTTTCTGCCACGTTTTACCGGAACCAACCTCAGCAAAAATGAGGCTCTCGTTAGTGCATTGAGGGAGATAGCGGAAGAACGCGGTTCTACTGTAGTGAAGATGGCGATCGCATGGGTGCTCGCACAAGGTTCAGACATCGTACCGGTGCTCGGCTGCCGCACGGTAGCTCAGGTAACGGAAGCCATTGAGGCGGCGACCATTCATCTGGCACCTGAAGAAATGAAAAAGCTGGAAGCAGCAATTCCCGGAGAACAGGTTGCTGGCGCTCGCTATGACAAGCATTCCATGGCACATCTTGACAGCGAGCGCTGAGGTCACTCGCCGCCCCGGAGGTCGAACAACTTTGCAAGCCCGATCTAGGATTGCAAAACGAGGATTGCTCTGTATACATGCACGCCGACAATGCCGACGGTTACGGCCCCTGTAGCGATGCCAATGGTATGAACGATAGGAGCCATGCGGTTAACTTTACGGACTATCTCAGTTTGCAAGTTTTGGCCGTACGTATCGAGGCCATCCAGAAACAACTTATCGTCTTCGTACCGTGTTAATGTGCTGCGGTAGACGAGAAGCGTGAACAGCAGTACAGCGAATGTAGCCCAAGCTGCGTAGAGGATAGGAAGCATCGTCATGTCGAACTCCAATTAGCTACACGCACAACTCACTGGAGAGCAGCGAGTTTGCGGAAACGTGTATGCGAGAAAGCTAAATGGGGTTGCATTAGATTAGAAGTTTCTAATGCCAAAAGTTACCAAAGATCAAACTTTTTGGTAAATAAAGTTACTAAAGCTGGAATTTTCTGCCGATAACTAGGATTTTTTTACCTTCATCATGCTTGCGGCCGAATCGAGTAACCAGTCTCAAGTTAACTGCTGCATCGTGAGGGTGGGGGACCGCATCTATTCCCTAATGGTCTTGCTGTCACCGTTTGGTGGGCATACACTAGACAAAGCACGGTTGATAAGGAGATTTACCATGGCCACCGCCACTGTTACCCCCACTGCTGAAGTCGTGACAGCCGCTTCAGCTTCGACTCCAGTGACACTCACCCCTGCTGCGATCGTCAAGGTGAGGGAGATCATGTCCACACAGGATCCCAAACCGGCTGGTCTTCGGATTGGTGTGGTAGGCGGCGGATGCTCCGGCTTTCAGTACTCCATGTCATTCGAGAATCAGAGTGGCATGATGGATAAAGTGATCAAGTTTGACGATCTCAAGGTGTTTGTAGACGCAACATCCGCAATGTACCTCAGCAATTGCACTGTCGATTACGTGGAAACACTTGAAGCGGCGGGCTTCAAGTTTGAAAATGCAGCGGTTAAGAGTACCTGTGGGTGCGGTTCGTCTTTTAGCGTATAGTCCGAGATTCCGAATCGATGTTAGGACGCCCCGCGGGTACGCGGGGCGTTTCTGCGTCTGCGGCAAAATGTACGCACAAACGTCTAAGATGAACAGAAGCAGGGCGAAGTCGATCGACTAGGAAGCTATGGCAGAGTTTGTAATCAAGCTGGCGGACGAACGTGGACGAGTTCAGGAGCAATCTCATGCCGCGGCGACGGCAGACGAACTGCGGGCACGATTTATTCAGGCTGGCTATTACGTCTATTCAGTCAAATCCAAGGGATCTCTCGGAGGAACGGGTAAAAAGAAGGTCAAACTCGAGAATTTTCTTATCTTCAATCAGCAATTTCTGACATTGATCCGCGCAGGGTTGCCGATCCTTGGCTCGCTCGAACTGCTGGCTCGGCGCCAAAAAGCGCCCGAATTTCGTGCCCAACTTGAGAATGTCAGCTCTCGCGTTAAGACAGGAGAGTCGATATCTTCAGCTTTTGAAGCGCAAGGGGGCTTCCCGGTTGTGTACACGACAACTCTGCTCGCAGGGGAACGGTCAGGAAATCTCGAGGAGGTTTTGCAGCGCTTCCTCGACTTCCAACGGGTCTCACTTACCTTCAGGAAAAAACTTAAAGCCAGCCTAATCTACCCTGCACTGCTGGTCGTAATGGTGATCGCGCTCTTCATCTTCCTGATCACGTTCGTAGTGCCGCGATTTGCCCAGCTTTATGATCAGCTCGGGACGAAGCTACCTGGATTGACCGTCTTCCTGCTGGATCTGGGACGTTATGCGCAGAAAGATGGGATCTATGTGGGTATTGTTCTTATCATCGCGGGGTATCTGTTATACCGCTGGTCGAAGACGGACGCAGGATCGACCACGCTGGACCGCATCAGGATCGCGCTTCCGATCTTTGGAAATGTCTGGCTCAAGTATCAGGTAGGACTCTTTTCCCGAACCCTCTCAACACTCCTGACCGGCGGGCTTCCCCTGGTTCCTTCACTGGAAACAGCGGCTCGATCGATTGATTCCAAACAAATCAGCAATGCGGTCTATCGCTCCGTTGAAACGGTTCGCGAGGGTAAAGGGCTTTCGGTCAGCCTTCAGGCTACAAAGGTATTTCCAGAACTAGCCATTGAAATGATTGAGGTTGGCGAGAGCACGGGTGCCCTGCCGCAGATGTTGAACTCCGTAGCGGAGTTCTTTGAGGAGGACGTGCAGACAAATCTCACCGCCGCAATGAGTCTCATCGAACCGCTGATACTCATCGTTATGGGCGGCGTGGTGGTCACGATTCTGATTGCCTTGTATCTGCCGATCTTCAGCCTGAGTGCAGGTGGAACCAGCCAGTGATCTACCATCACTCCTTCCAGCGCAGCACTTAACTCCTTCGCTCTCATGGATGACCGCACTCTACTTGAGTCGTCCCTCTCAAAAAGGGCACCAACAGGTGCCAGAATAAATGAACGAAGGTTGGCTCGGTCGAAGTGGGCTGGGCGTCTTCCCACCAGCATCGAAGGTGCGGCGGTAGCAAAGTAGCTCTCATAGGCGGGAGAATAGATTCGTTGCCCAGATGGCGTCCAGAACTCCTGACAGTATGATGACCACATTGGGGCAATGTTTCCCGCACATTGGAAGCTTTCCACTCCGCATGGCTGGCTGATGGACTACAACTAAGGTCGGTGTCCTGGTTTCGATTTGACGTGGAAGTGTCCGGATTTTCATTGTGACGAGTTGGAAAGAGGGGAGTCTTACAGGCATGGCAAATGTTCCGATGGCGATACCGCTAAGTGAAATGGGCACGGACGAGATTGAGCGTGCGCAGGGATTAGCGCGACGCTACCATGCGGAGTTTGTCGACTTGAAGAACTTCAAAATTCAGCACGATCTCTTCAAGAGCGTTCCGGTCGACATGATGTTCCGGTACAACTTTGTTCCACTGGAACAGTTCGAAGGCCGGCTTGCGATCGCCGTCTCAGATCCTTCGAAGCTAATGGTGTTGGACGAGATATCGGGACTGCTGGGCCAGCGACTGGTAACGCGCGTCGCGACCCTCTCGCAAATTACGGACCTCCTGAAGAAGACCGAACAGTCCCAGCGGGTCTTGGACGAGGCAAGCGAGGGGCTTGCCTTTGACGTGCTTTCGAGCGAAGACAATCCAGATGAGAACATCTCGATCGAGCGCCTCACCGGCGAAGATGACATTTCACCAATCATCCGGCTCGTGGACACGACGATTTTTACTGCTCTGGAGCGTCGCGCGTCGGATATTCATTTGGAAACGTTTGACGACTCGCTCCTGGTCAAGTACCGCATCGACGGTGTGCTCCAGCAGGCTATGGCACCCATCGCCCGCGAGCATCATCAGACGATCATCTCTCGCATCAAGGTTATGAGCGAACTCGACATTGCCGAGCGTCGAGTCCCGCAGGACGGTCGTTTCCGTGTTCGCTACAAAGGCCGGCTGATCGACTTCCGCGTGTCTATTATGCCTACCGTGCATGGGGAGAACGCTGTGCTCCGCGTCCTTGATAAAGAGTCAATGTCGGAGAAGTTCACCAAGCTATCGCTTGATGTGGTTGGCTTCGCGGAAAAAGACCTTGTCCGTTTCCGCCGTTACATCAAGGAGCCCTATGGGATGGTGCTTGTTACAGGCCCGACTGGCTCCGGCAAGACGACGACCCTCTACGCCGCGCTGAATGAGATAAAGAGCGAGGAAGACAAGATCATCACGATCGAGGATCCGGTCGAATACCAGATCCGCGGCATTACCCAGATTCCCGTAAACGAAAAAAAAGGGCTGACCTTCGCGCGTGGTTTGCGCTCAATTCTGCGCCACGACCCGGACAAGATTCTCGTCGGTGAGATCCGTGACGCTGAGACCGCACAGATCGCCATCAACTCCGCGCTCACAGGCCACCTGGTCTTTACCACGGTGCATGCCAATAACGTCGTCGACGTTTTGGGCCGCTTCCTGAACATGGGTGTCGAGCCCTACAACTTCGTCTCCGCTTTGAATTGCATCCTTGCCCAGCGGCTGGTTCGAACGGTATGTGAGTTTTGCGTGCGCGAGGTTCACTACACCGATGCTGAGTTGGAGTTGAATGGGCTGGACCCGTCAGAGTGGCAGGGTTTTGCCTTTCGCGAGGGGACCGGCTGTATGGAGTGCGGCGGAACGGGCTTTCGGGGGAGATCGGCGATTCATGAATTGTTGGAGTTGGACGACGAGATCCGCGAGATGCTTCTGGCTAAAAAGCCTGGAAGTGAGATCCGCAAGAAGGCAAAGGACAAAGGCATGGCGTTCCTGCGCGATTCTGCGATCGACCGGGTTCGCGAGGGCGTGACTACCCTGAAAGAGATTAACAAGGTTACATTCATCGAGGCTGGGCGATAGGAAATGAAGGGGAACGGTTAGTCTAGGACGGCATGGAATTTTTACCGACAACCCTGGGGACACGCCCCCGTCTCGCTGTAGAGATTCGCGCGGAAGGTGTAGTAGCGGCTCGCGCTGCTGATGCCGCCGCGATCCTTCTAGCCGTGTCACGGGCCAACTTCGCTGATGGGGCAATTGTCGCAGGATTGAAGCCCGGCAACGTGGCCAGCAGCAGTGTGGTGGCTGCGGCTCTCCGGAAGGCGCTTGAAGCTGTGGCGGATAAGACGAATGGCCGCGGGCGCGAGGTAACGCTCATCGTTCCAGATGCCTCAGTTCGGGTTCTCCTTCTGGACTTTGACTCGCTTCCAGGCAAACTTGCAGAGGCTTTACCGGTCGTCCGTTTTCGATTGAAGAAGATGCTGCCGTTTGACGCAGAAGACGCTGCGATCAGCTACCAGGTTATGTCTACGGGCAAGGCCATCGTCCGCGTTGTTGCGGTGGCGATGCCTCGCGAGGTCCTTCGCGAGTATGAGGCAGTTGTCCGGGAAGCAGGATTTGAGCCTGGCGCTGTGATTCCGAGCACGCTTGCTGTGCTGGCCGGCCTGGATGTTTCTGAATCTGCAACACTGGTCGTCAATGCCGGGCCCAAGGGCGTGACGACCGCGATCGTTCAGGGTGGCGTGTTGTTGCTGCATCGCTCCGTCGATATGACGACAGAAGAGACTTATGTCGAGCCGATGGTTTCGCTTCCCCTGGTTGACCATGACAATTCGATCGAGGAGTGGGCATTGCAGCAGCCGGTGGGCGTGGGTGTTTCTGCCGAAGCGGCACGCGAGGCGGTGCAATCGGAATCGAATGCAGTGCTGCAGGGTGTTCGTGAGGAGCTTCGCGAGTTGGCACACACCTCTGGTTCGCGCGAGGTGACACAGGCGGTCAGTGTAGCCGCTGCCTATTTTGAAGACACCCTTGGACTACCGCCGGGCACCATCGTCTCTGCCGGCGTTACAGATGCGGAGCGGCTTGGGTATATGTTGCGTGAGGCTGGATTTGGCGGACAGGAGATGCGCGTGCGCGAGATAGTCAGCCCGGAGATGATCGATTCAACCGTAACGGGAAGTGTCCCGCGAGGCTGGCTCGCCGGCATTCGGGGAGCGTTGAAGAGCTGATGCGGATAGCAATCAATCTTGCAACACGTCCCTTTGTGGAACTTCGGCCGCTCTTTGCGCGGCTTCGACTCGCAATGGGCGCGCTGGCTCTCCTTGCAGTCGGACTCGGTCTAGGGCTGCACCTGCTGAACGCCAAAGCGCATGACGCGCAGGTTCGCATGGATGCGCTCCGTGCGAGGACCGCTGCTTTTGAGCAGGAGCGGCGCTCGAACGAAGGACGCATGCACCAGCCTCAAAATATGTCCGTGCTGGAACGGTCACAGTTTTTGAACGAGTTGTTCGTAAAAAAGAGCTTTAGCTGGACAGCGGTGATGATGGACCTCGAAAAGGTTCTGCCAGCGGGTGTGCAGGTCACGAGTATCGACCCTTCGATTACGCCGGAGGGCGAGGTGCTGATTCGACTTCGTGTGAGCGGCGAGCGTGACCGGGCCGTTCAATTGGTCAGAAATCTCGAAACCTCGCACCGTTTCCTGGCACCTCGGTTGAGCAACGAGGCGGCGCAGACGCAGGATTCCGGTGGCGGATTGGCTGGCGGCCCGCGAGGAGTGGCGACGACCGTGACGGCACCTGTTGGTCCTCCTGGCGTCGAGTTCGACATCATCAGCGGCTACAACCCGCTGCCCACTCTGGCTGTGACTACCGTAAAGCCAGGATCTGTAGCGGGGACGGTGACCACCCCGCGCGGAAGTGCTGTGACCAACCCGTCTCTGCGAAGGGGAGGGCGATGATGAGCCAGGCCATCGCGGGAACGCACCAGCGTGTGACCAAGCGGATGCAGACATTCGTCACCATTCTCAACCTGCACTTTGCCGGAGTAGCTTTGCTGGCGCTGGTCAATCTCTACCTGCTGGTGCACATGGCGTTCGCGTGGCAGTCGGCGCGCACCCAGGACGCTGCCGCGATTGCTCAGCAGACTAAACAGATGAACACGGCAGAACAGGCTGCTCAACCACTTCGTGGTCTGGATGGAAAGCTTGTGCGGGCTACTGCAAATGCGGACAGCTTCTACCAGCAGCGGTTGCCTTTCGCTGATTCGCAGGTGATTGCAGAGCTTGGCGCGCTTGCCAAGAAGCAGGGTGTGAAGCTGAGCCGGGTCCAATACGGAGAAGCGCCGGTGCTTGCTGGGGCTGTGGGAGCCGTGACGCAGCGGCGCATCGATGCCAGCCTGGTTGGTGAGTATCGCCCGCTGGTCGTCTTTATGAATAGCCTGGAGCGGGATCGCCTGTTCTTTCTGATCAGCGGCGTTACGCTGAATGGGCAGCAAAGCGGGACGGTCAATCTGCGTATCAAGCTGACGACGTATTTGCGGGCTCCAGTTGGAAATGAGACCAGTGCGAAGGTGGTTTCGATCGACGACGCTGCTGCCGCTGTGACTGATGGAAGCGAGGTGCCGCAATGAACCTCAGTCCACAGGATCGACGGAACTACAGCATTCTTGCGGTATTTGTGCTGATTGCCGGATACTTTCTGTACTCGCAATTGAGCACGCCGGATGTGCCGGCAAATGCACCGGCTGCTCCGGTCGTAGCGACCTCTGCGCCAGTGACGGGTGCTGCGGCAGCCCGAAAGGTACCCTCGACTGGCAACACGGTTGGGGTCTCGTCCAAGGCTCCCCTAACGACAGAGGCTCAGCTCGACCCGACCTTGCACATGGAGGCGATGCTGGTGACGGAGTCGCTTGTGTATTCGGGAAATGGCCGCAATATCTTCTCGGCGAATTCGGCTCCCACGGTCGCGGCTGCGAAGCTGCTGGCGAAGGTTAGGACGCCTGACCTGATCGCTCCGGTTCGGACGGGGCCTGTTGGGCCTCCGCCCCCGGCGCCGATTGACCTGAAGTTCTTTGGGGTCGAGACGAATTCAAAGGGTGTCAAGCTTGCCTTTCTGCTGCATGGCGAGGACGTGTTCCTTGTCTCGCCGGGCGACATTGTGCAACGGAAGTACCGGGTGATCAGCATGGATGCTCGCTCGATTGTGGTTGAAGACATAGCGAACAGTAATCGCCAGACACTTCCTCTTCAGATGAACTGAGTCTCTATGACCGTAATGATGATCAAGTCGGGTTCGCGAAAGCAGGAGGAGGGCTTTATGCTCGTCGGCCTGATTGTGGCGATCTTCCTCATCCTGCTGGTGCTTGGCATTGCTGCACCGCGTATGGCGAAGCAGTTGCGGCGTGATCGGGAGGTCGAGTCGATCCATCGCGGGAACGAATATGTGCAGGCAGTGCGCCGGTATTACAAGAAGAATCAACACTATCCGGGGTCCATTGAGCAGCTTGAGAAGTCGAATAACGTCCGCTTCCTCCGGCAGCGCTTTGTCGATCCGATGACTGGAAAGCCTGACTGGAAGCTGATCCATGTGGGTGAGGCGAAGACGACGGTGAAGGGCTTCTTCGGCCAGCCGCTGGGCGGGCTTGCTGGTTCGAGCGGCGGGTTGGGAAGCGCTGCTGGAATGGCTTCAAGCGGGAGTGTCGGGGCTGGGGCGGCTGGATCGACTGCGGGATCGGGCTCTTCGTTTGGGGGCTCGTCGTTCGGGTCTTCTTCGGGAAGCTCCGGGTCTTCGTTTGGAGGCTCGTCGGGGAGTTCAGGATCCTCGTTTGGATCTTCTTCAGGGTCCTCGGGGTCTTCGTTCGGGTCGTCTTCGTTTGGGTCTTCGGGGCAGTCGGGGACGGGTGGGACGGGGTCTGGGATTGGTTCCGGGACGGGTGGGGCGAGCGGGATCAGCAGCCAGTCGGCCACAAGCTTTACAGGGACTGGAGCGCCGATCATGGGGGTTGGCAGTGCTGCTACGGGGACCTCGATCGTGACTTTGAATGAGCAGACGACCTACCCAACGTGGGAGTTCATCTACGATCCTCGGATCGAGGCTTTGAAGGCCAAGGCCAGTCTGCTGGGTGGGGGGCCTGCTTCGTCGAGCGCTTCGGGGTTTGGGTCGAGTGCTACGAGTCCTGGGATTGGCGGGTCGACGACGCCTGGAATCAACGGGACCGGTGCTGGTTCGACCTCCGGATTTGGGTCGGGGAGCTCGTCCGGGCCGGGAAGTTTTGGGAGCTCGACGCCTACTCCGACGCCTCAGTAAGCGCATCTTACTGGCCAGGAGAGAACATGAGCCAGCAAGTGAATATGGAGACGCAAGAGAAGTTCGGTGCAGCTGTGAACAGCGGCAACCTGGGTGCAATCAAGCAGTTGATGTCAGCGGATGTGATTGACCACGATCCAGCCCCTACGCAGGGGCCGGGACCTGAGGGTTTCATTGCCTTCTTTACGGAGTTCCGCGAGGCCTTTCCGGACCTTAAGATCGATGTTGAACATGCTGTTGCCGATGAGGATAATATCTCGATTGCCTACACGGTAACGGGGACTCATCGCGGGGTGTTCATGGGAATTCCGCCTACCGGTCGGGAGATTTCGGCGCGTGGCATGCAGATTGCTCGCTTTGTGGATGGAAAGATTGTGGAGCGGTGGGGAAGTTCGGACCAGTTGGGGATTTTGCAGCAGCTTGGGGCGGATGTGGTCGCTTGATTTTTTCGTCTAGAGTGTAAGGTCTAACAAAACAATGGACTTAGGTCTGGACCTGCTTATCGCAGGTCCAGACCTTTTTGGGTTAGTGGGCCTCTGTGAGGTCTTAGATTGTCAAGTTGTTCGACTTTTGTTTTTGGCAGAGCGTGCGAGGTTCACATTTTGCGGCTCTGGCGGTGTAGAGTTGCATTTATTTTTTCATTCCAAGTCCAAAGTCTTGTAAACAATGTACTTAGATCTGGACTTGTCTGGGTGGAGTCTGGACCTCTTCGGGTTATTCGTTGACTTGCATCCATCCGGGAGTACGAAATTGTCAAATTGTTCGACTTTCTCTTGGGCCGTCTGGATGCTTGGGCTGTTTCTATGGAGCGGGCTTTCAGTGCTTGCGTGATTGCTAATCTGGTACTTGGGGAGTTGCCCCCAGGCTAGTATCGAGCGGGCCTGCGGCCCTCAGGGAGACGCCGCATTTTTCGAGGTTACGAAGTTCTGACCAGACGCGGTTGGCGATCATTCGGATAGGGAACGGAAGACGTACCTCAGCGGCTAAAGCCGCGCTTTAATGACTGAGCGTGTGGCACGGCTGAAGCCGTGCCCTTAACGAGACGGGACTGAATCAGGGTTTCCCTAGGCTGAAAAGGCATGCGGGTTCTTTTGGGGATGTGAGTTAGAGAGGCAGAGGCAAGTGCCGTCGCAGGTCCTTCGACTTCGCTCAGGATGACAATTATGGGTGGGTTGCCGGGGCTACTTGGGGAGGGCGTTGGTGTTGAGTCGGCCTATGCGACCTTTGGGGCCTACGACGAAGGGGTAGGAGAGGGCGTTCCAGTGCTGGTCGCAGTCGGGTTCCTGGCCGGGGAGGGGTTTGAGGGGGCGCCAGTTTTTGCCGTCGTCGGTGGAGATGTCGGTGCCGTTGGGGCCTACGGTGATGAGGATTTGGCGATTTGCGTTGTAGGCGACGGCAGATCGGTAGCCGTGGGGTGGTGTAGTCGCCGGAATCCATGTGAGGCCCCCGTCAGTTGAGGTTGCGGACGTGCCAGCTGTGGCGTCAGGTTTGTCGTAGATTCCTCCTACGGCGATGATGATGGATTTGCTCTTACCAGCCATGTTGGTGGTGGTGCGGGTCGCGAGGGAGAAGACACCTGCGGCCGCACTGCCTGAGGCGAGAGGTACAGGGGTGCTGGTCCAGGCTATGGGGCAGCTTCCATCGGTCTGGCCGACGGTGCATTTTGCAGCGCTGTGGAAGACACGGGGTGCATCGGCGCCGCCGGTTCCAAAGAAAAGGTAGGGGACTGAGATGGTGAGGGAGCTGTTGCTGGCGGCGAAGGCTCCGGCATCTTTGGGCGCGTCGAGGCCGGGGTCGTCGGCGATGGACCAGATGTTTCCTGTGTCGTCGGAGTAGAACATGGCAAACTTTCCGTCTACTGGGTCGCCCATAAGGTATAGCTGTTTGCTGGTCACCTTCAGGATGGCGTCCCAAAAACCTTCTTTGTCTGGGTTGGTGAAGACGAGCTTCCATGATTTGCAGCCGTCGGTGGTTTTGTAGAGGCGGGAGAGGTCGCCTTTGCCGGAGGACATGACGATGGCGGTGTTCTCGTCCCATGCCTGGATGCCGCGGAAGTCGAGTTTCTCGGCTCCGGGTGGGATGGAGCAGGCTTGCCAGAGGTAGCCGCCGTCCTCGGAGCGGACTACGGTGCCGTGGGTGCCGCTGGCCCAGACGGCTCCGCCGCCGGTGTTGATGACGCCGCGCAGGTCGGCGGTGGTTGGCTGGTCTTCGATATCCCATTGAGCCTGGGCGGTGGCGGTTACGGCTAGCAGGAGGAGACCGAGGAGGCGCATGAGGTTAGTGTAGCGGGGTGTTGAGGCGGGTTGGAGGAGAGGCTTAACACCGATCCGTGCGGATGACACCGATCTGGGCAGTACGGAGGCTTAACACCGATCAGGTGGATGCTACGGATTTGAAGACAGCGCGATTTGCTACTGGTGTTGTTTGATGGATGGCGTGCAAAACGCAGATTCCCTTTAGGAATGACAAAGAAAGGGGTTGGCTTACAGCGTATGCAGCAGGGCAGTGGTGAGGATGATGGTGCGGGTGGTCCAGGCGAGGGTGCGGAGCCAGTTGAGGCGGACGAGGAGGCTGATGAGCGGGACATCGGATTGCCTGGAGCGGATGGCTTCGGAGTGACCTATTTTGGTGTGGAGGGGGACATGGCCGATGGCGGTGGTGATCCAGATGATGAGGATGAGCGCGGCCAGGGCGATCGCCTGGTGCGAGGTGAGGAAAGCGGGGCGCAGTGGAGGGTAGAGGGCGGCGAAGGTGGTGAGGAGTTCGATGAGCATGGGTGGAAAGACGACCCAGGAGGTTCGCGTGGCGTGCAGATTTTCGTAGCGGGTGAGTTGGTAGGGGCCTATCTCGGCGAAGAGGGGGTAGTGGACGATCTGGACGAACCAGATAAGGCCGGTCATAAAGAGAGTGGTGACGAGCTGGGCTACAAAGAGGGGGACGGCCATCGTTGTTTTCAAAGAGTGTGCTGGATTGGCGAGGGAGAGCGGCGGGGCTTGCGGAGAGCCCCACTCCTTCGCGGTCAGACGGTAAGGGAGTGGGGTGCTCTTTGGTGGTGGCGAGTCTGGTGGCCTTTTTCGATCAGGCCTGGGAGGTTGGTTCCCAGATGGCGATGGTGGCTCCTGTGGGGTCGGCGAGGATGCTGAACCAACCCATGTTGGGGACCTGATGGGGGCCTTTGATGAGGGTTGCGCCGAGAGAGACGGCTTTGTCGGTGGCGACTTTAATGTCTTCAACACCGACGTAGGGGAGCCAGTCGGTGGGGGCTTCGGGCACGGTGAAGATGCCTCCTCCGGGTCCTTTGTCGGTGGAGAAGGAGTTGTAGGTCATGCCGTCGCCCATGTTGTGCTCCTGGAAGGTCCAGCCGAAGAGTTTAGTGTAGAAGTCTTTGGCTGCGGGGGCGTCGGGCGTGTTGAGTTCGAGGTGAACGAAGGGGTTTGCCATGGTGGTTCCTCCGGAATTTGCTTCGCGAATACGGTACTGGATGGAGTGGGGTTTGTCTTGAGAAATTTGGGGAAGGGCTTACGGCAGACGCGGGTTCCTTTTGTGCAGGGCAAAGAACGGCAAGGCGGGCGGGCAGCTTTGTACCTTCCCACCTCCCGGAGTCGGGAGATGGGGCACCCGGACGTTTCGGGTGGCTAACGGAGGGCAGTCAGCTCAGTGGGCGCCTTCGGGGGCTTTGCCGGGCTTTACTTTCTTGAAGGCCCAGACTACGGCGACGCAGAGGAAGCAGAGGAGTGAGAGCCAGCGGAAGACATCGACGAAGGCCCAGTTCGAGGCTTGTCGGCCCAGTTGCTGGTAGAGGGAGCCCTGGGCTGGGGCCATGGTGTTGACTTTGCCGTAGTAGCTGGCGAGGGATTGCTGGGTGGCCTGGAGGGCGCTTTGGAACTGCTGGCCGGTGACGGGGACGGAGTTGATGATCTCGTTCTGGTGGACGGCGGCACGGCGGGTAAGGAGGGTCTGGGCGATGGAGATGCCGATGGATCCACCTACGTTGCGCATGAGGTTGAAGACGCCAGAGGCGTTGCCGATCTGCTTGTTGTCGAGGGTTCCGTAGGCGGCGGTGCTGATGGGAACGAAGACGAAGGAGAGGGCGAAGCCGGTGAGGAGGATGGGCAGGAGGAGGGTGGTGGGGGAGATATTGAGGGTGATGTTGCCGAAGTAAAGAGTGGTGAAGCCAAAGAGGCCGAAGCCAAAGGTGAGGAGGTAGCGGGGATCGACTTTGTTCGACAGGAAGCCGATGACGGGCATGCCGCAGATGGCTCCAAGGCCGCGGGGAGCTACGGCGATGCCGGCGGTGAAGGCGGTATAGCCGAGGAGTTCCTGGTAGAAGAGGGGCAGGACGGTGGTGGTGGAGTAGATGGCTACGCCGAAGAGGAAGATAAGGCTCGCGCCGACGAGGAAGTTGCGGTCTTTGAAGACCTTGAGGTCGACGAGCGGGTCTTTCTTGGTCCACGAGTGATAGACGAACCAGATGAAGCTGGTGACGAGGAAGAAGACGGCCCAACGGATCCAGACGGCTCCGAACCAGTCGTCCTCCTGACCTTTGTCGAGAACGACCTGGAGGCAGCCGGTCCAGACGACGAGGGTGCCGAGGCCGATGTTGTCGAACTTCGGCACCTTGGCGTTCTTGATGTAGCCGGGATCGTGGATGAAGGTGTTGATCATGAAGAGCGCCATGATCCCGATGGGAATGTTGATGTAGAAGGCGTAGCGCCAGGAGTAGGTGTCGGTGAGCCAGCCGCCGAGGGTGGGGCCGAGGACGGGGGCGACGACGACTCCGAGGGCGAAGACGGCCATGGCGGCTCCGCGTTTGGCGGGTGGGAAGGACTCTAAAAGGATGGCTTGCGAGATGGGCTGGAGGGCTCCGCCGCCTGCTCCCTGGATGACGCGGGCGAGGAGCATGAAGGCGAGGGTGGGTGCCGCACCGCAGGCGAAGGAGGCTACGGTAAAGACCGCTACGCAGGACATCAGGTATTTCTTGCGGCCGAAGCGGAGGGACATCCAGTTCGACATGGGCAGGACGATGGCGTTGGAGACGAGGTATGAGGTGAGGACCCAGGTGGCCTCGTCGTTTGAGGCGGAGAGCGAGCCGGCGATGTAGGGGAGGGCTACGGCGGCGATGGAGGTGTCGAGAACCTCCATGAAGGTGGCGAGCATGACGGCGGCGGCGATGAGCCAGGGGTTTACACCCTTGGTGACTTCGGCGGTCTGGTCGGGTGGCGCGGTTGCGGTTGCGGGCATGAGGAGGGCTCTCTCGAGGGGCTTCCCTCTTAGAGGCAGCCTATGGGAGTCGGGATGTACCTGTGGGGGAGCTGGATTGGCTGGGCAAAGAAGCTGGGTGGGCTGGGCGCTTCAGCCAGGTTTCGAACTTTCGCCGCCATGTGTCGGTGCGGAATTCGGTCAGTGTGGCGATGGTGTAGGCATAGACCATTGCGAGGACCAGGAAGCTGGAGGCGATCCCTACATGTCGTGGGTCCGGGACCCATCGTTGCGTACCTGCGGCGAGGGCGGTGAGGATCAGGAGAAATGGCATGTGTACGACGTAGAGCGTGTAGGAGAAGCCGGCGACGGTTCGCGTGGCTCGTTCCGCGAGGGAGGGGGTAGCTGGTCCGGTGGCGGAAAGGATGATCCAGAAAAAGAAGAAGGTGAATACGGTGAGAAGGTAGTCGGAGGAAATGCCGGTGATGAAGCTGACGTGTGCCAGGGCGAAGAAGATCGGTACATAGACGACAGCAGCCAGAACCCGATAACGCGTGCTCAGCTTGAGGGTGGGCAGGCGGTAGAGCAGCGCTCCCGTCATCCAGATCGGAAAGCCGGAGAGAACTGTGTCGCGTAAGAGCCAGGCAATGGCGACGAAGGCAAGTGCGAAAGAGGCGCGCATTACCGTGCTGGTTCGGATCTTGGAGGAACGGTAGACGACCAACGCTCCCAGCGGGAAGAGGATGTAGTACCAGAATTCGTTGGCGAGACTCCAGAGGGCGCCGTCAGAGCCGAACTGGGGTCCGAGAATGCCTTGCAGGAAGAAGAGGTTCTCGAAGAAAGACTTGATGGTGGGAGTGTGGGGAAGCATGTGGTTGGGCACGTCCCCGGCGTAGAGGGCGGGCGCGAGGTGGAGGTGGACTCCAAAAGAGTCCCAGAAATAACAGAGAAGGAGCCCCGGAAGGAGAACGACCCAGAGGCGGATCAGGCGGTGGGTGAGATACGTGGTCCATGTCCAAGTGCCGCGTTCGAGCATGCGGAAGACGCTGCCACCGACGAGATAACCGCTGAGAACAAAGAAGATAATGACTGCCTGGTGTCCGGCAGCACTAAGTACGTAGGGGACGAAGAGAAGCAGGCGATGGGTGACGACCTCGTGGAAGTCGACGAAAAAGAAGTTCCGCCAATGCTCGAAGAGGACGACGAGGGCTGCGAGAGCCCGGATGAGATCGAGCAGGACCGAAGCGTTGGTGTGGTGACGGCCGCTTCCAGGTTGCGTAATAGGAATCTCCCCGATCGTGCTGAGATGACGATCCGGTCCAGCCGAGAAGGTAGGTTCAGGGTAACGAAGGCGACAATCCGATGTCAACGGTGGCGATTGGCAAGACAGGAATCGTCATTGTTGTTTCGTGCATCAGATAGGTTGACAGTAAGTCACTCACATGTGATGATGAGTGAGTCAAGAGTATGACCCGGGAAGAACCCGGACAGGGGATAGCACATGGGTAAGATTATTGGAATTGACCTCGGCACGACGAATTCGTGCGTAGCCGTGATGGAAGGCGGCGAGCCGAAGGTCATTGCGAATGAAGAGGGTGGCCGGACTACGCCATCGATCGTTGCCTTTACGAAGAGCGGCGAACGCCTGGTGGGTCAGGTAGCGAAGCGTCAGGCGATTACAAATCCGGAGAACACTGTTTTCTCGGTAAAGCGCTTTATGGGCCGTCGCTTGAATGAAGTAGGCGACGAGATGAAGATGGTGCCGTACAAGGTTGTGGCCAAAGGCGACAACGTTGGCGTGATGGCGCAGGGCAAGGAGTACACGGCGCCTGAGGTTTCGGCGATGATCCTGCAGAAGCTGAAGAAGGCTGCTGAGGATTATCTCGGCCAGTCGGTGACCGAGGCGGTTATCACGGTTCCGGCGTACTTCAACGACGCTCAGCGCCAGGCGACCAAGGATGCGGGCAAGATTGCCGGTCTGGATGTGAAGCGTATTGTGAACGAGCCGACGGCTGCTGCACTGGCTTACGGACTCGACAAGAAGAAGGACGAGACGATTGCGGTCTACGACTTCGGCGGCGGTACCTTCGATATCTCGATTCTTGAGGTGGGTGAGGGCGTGATCGAGGTGAAGTCGACCAATGGCGATACGCACCTTGGCGGCGACAATCTCGACCAGCGAATTGTGGAGTGGCTGATCTCGGAGTTCAAGAACGAGACCGGACTGGACCTCCATTCGAAGGGTAACGAGATGGCGCTGCAGCGGCTGAAGGATGCTGCTGAGAAGGCAAAGATCGAGTTGTCGACGGCGCAGGAGTCGGAGATCAACCTTCCCTTCATTACTGCCGATGCGAGCGGACCGAAGCACCTGGTTCGCAACCTGACGCGGGCCAAGCTCGAGAGCCTCGTGGACGATCTGCTGCAGCGGTCGATTGGACCGTCGAAGCAGGCGCTGAAGGATGCCGGGATCGATGCAAGCAAGATCGACGAGGTCGTACTGGTTGGTGGTCAGACGCGTATGCCGAAGATCCAGCAGCTGGTGAAGGAGCTTTTCGGTAAGGAGCCTAACAAGGGTGTGAACCCGGACGAGGTTGTGGCGATCGGTGCTGCGGTCCAGGCTGGCGTACTTGCTGGCGAGGTGAAGGACCTGCTGCTGCTCGATGTGACCCCGCTTACCCTATCCATTGAAACAATGGGTGGAGTAGCTACGGGCATGATCACGCGCAACACGACGATTCCGACGAAGAAGACGGAGACGTTCTCGACGGCGGCGGATAACCAGACCGAGGTTGAGGTGCATGTGTTGCAGGGTGAGCGGCCGATGGCGGCGCAGAACCGGACGCTTGGCAAGTTCAAGCTCTCGGGAATTCCGACGGCACCGCGTGGCGTACCGCAGATCGAGGTCACCTTCGACATCGACGCGAACGGCATTCTGAACGTGACGGCGAAGGACAATGCGACGGGCAAGGACCAGAAGATCACGATTACGAGCTCTTCAGGTCTGAGCAAGGAAGAGGTGGAGCGGATGGCGAAGGATGCCGAAGCCCATGCTTCCGAGGACAAGGAGCAGCGCGACGCGGTTGAGGCGCGCAACGGTCTGGACTCGCTGGTCTACAACGTCGAGAAGATGCTGAAGGACTCGGGCGATAAGGTTGCCGAGGGTGACAAGTCTGAGGTTGAGAGCGCGCTTGCCGAGGCGAAGTCGACCCTGGTTGGCACTCCGAGTGCGGCTGAGCTGAATGCTTCGAAGGAGAAGCTGACGGCGGCGAGCCACAAGCTGGCGGAGGCGATGTACAAGGCGGCTGCGGCCACTCCTCCGGCAGATGGTGCGGCTTCGGCTGAGCATCATGAGGAGCCCAAGAAGGACGAGGGCGTAATCGATGCCGAGTATGTCGACGTCAAAGAGTAAGTTGGCTGGACGGTAGCAAGTAGCAAGGAAGGGCGCTCCGGAGATTTGATGGAGCGCCCTTCTGTATACCGCGTCCTTTTCTGGGAATGGTGTTTGTATTAACAGTAGTTACGCATTGCGAGGTGGGGTTATGACGGACACAATGGTTTGGAAGTGCGAGCAGTGGTTTGCCGGACAGATGCAGGAGCGCAAGTTGTTCTTTACGGAGGTGCAGGCCCGGGAGTTTGCGTCGAAGTTGAATGGGGTTGCGCCGGATCTGGTGTTGACGATTGAGCCTATGCCGATTCAGCATGTCTGGAACTAGCTATCCGCGCCACGTTCAACGTGCAGCGTTGAACGTGGTACGCTGAATTGTGATTTTATCGTTTCGAGATCGAGTAGCAGAAGCGCTCTTCAAAGAAGGAAGTCATAGAAAATTTGGTTCGTCGTCCAAAATAGCCGTACGAAAATTGTTTATGTTGAATAACGCCGATGTTTTGGAAGCTATGCGGTTTCCTCCCGGTAATCGATTGGAGGCGCTCCATGGAGACAGGGCGGGCCAGCATAGTATTCGTGTCAACGATCAGTATCGTATCTGCTTCGTCTGGACTTCTTCCGGTGCGGAGAATGTAGAAATTGTCGATTATCACTGAGGTGAGTATGTCTATTCCGCGCGATATGAGCCATCCTGGTGCGCCGGTCCATCCTGGAGAAGTGCTTCGTGAAGAGTTCATGGTTCCGCTTGGCATCAGTGCGAATGCATTGGCGATGTCTCTTCATGTGCCTTCTACGCGAATCTCTGAAATTGTTGCTGAACGCCGTGGAATTACTGCCGACACGGCGTATCGGCTCTCGCGTTATTTTGGTCCGTCGCCTATGTTCTGGATGAATATGCAGGGGAATTATGAGTTGGCTATCGCTTACAAGCATGCACAGTCGACGATCAAGAAAGAAGTGAGACCACGCATTTTGTCGGTTGCCTGAGATTTGGCGGGTTGCGTCCGGTACAACAACACGTACCTCTCGATTACCTTGGTCTTCGGCCAGGTATCGGAGTTGAGTTGGTGGGAGCTTTACGATGCCTGAGGGGAATGAGATACATCGGTGGGCGGAGCGGCATGAGGCTGCGTTTGCAGGTAAAGCGGTTCGGGTGGATGGGCCGCAGGGACGGTTTGTTGACTCGGATGTGATTGACGGGAAGAAGCTGAATCGGGTGCTGGCTGTGGGGAAGCACCTGGGGTATGACTTTGGGAAGGACCGGATTCTGCATGTGCATCTTGGGCTGCGGGGGGACTTCTCGGAGGGATCGGGACCACTGCCTGCTTTAAAGGGTGCGCTGCGGCTGCGGATGTGGAATGAGGCTGCGGTGAAGCGGCCTGTGGCTCCGGGTGAGAGTAAGCGGCATGCGTGGTATTCGGAGGATGACGGGACGGGGCATACGGAGGCTCCGAAGCTGGCGTGGATGGAGTTGCGTGGGCCGACGGATTGCACGATCTGGACGCAGGCGAAGTGGGAGACGCTGCTGAAGCGGCTGGGACCCGATCCGCTGAATGGCGATGGTCCGGAGAAGGCGATTGCGAAGATTGTGAAGAGCAAGAAGGCGATTGGGGCTTTGTTGATGGACCAGTCGGTGATCGCGGGGCTGGGCAATATCTATCGGGCGGAGCTGCTGTACCGGGCGCGGCTGAACCCGTATGTGGCGGGTAAGGATGTTCCTGAGGCGACGCTGCGCATGATCTGGAAGGAAGCATTGCCGCTGATGAAGGCGGGAATGGTCGATAGACGGATTGTGACGACGCTGCCGAAGGATCGACCGAGCGGCAAGGGCAAGCCGGTGAAGGAAGAGACACATTATGTCTATCGCCGGAATGGCCAGGAGTGCTTTGTGTGTGGGACGAAAATTTTAAGGAAGGAGATGGAAGGCCGAAACCTGTTCTGGTGTCCAGTTTGTCAGCCCGATGCAAAAACATCATAGGTGAAGTTGCGTTTCGCGTGCGACCTTGATGGGATAATTTGAATCAAACGATCTAACAGGACACGTAGAGCTGCCAAGAGGGTGCACAGCCGCAAGGTGGGGAAGCAAGCGAGCGGCGCGTCATGATCGTACTCCAAGCAACCTGGAACAAAAATCCGGCACGAGGAGCAGGACGATGACAGAGATGATCTGGCAGTGTGACCAAGTACGAGCCGGTCAGTTATATAACCGGTTGACGTTCGACACGAAGGAAGAAGCCCTTGAGTTCGTGCAGCGGATGCAGCAGATGGAGCCGGACCAGATGTTTTCGATTGAAGCAGTCGAGGCGCGGCAGGTCTGGAACTGAGTCGGCGATACGGTGTTCGTAAACTGGGATGCTGTGCAGGCTATATCGACGGCGGTGCTGGTACTGACGAGTGCTGGAGCGATTGGATATGCCGGGTTGCAATTACGGCATGAGCGAGCGTATCGGGCGGTCGACAATCTTGAAAAGCAGTTGAGCTTTTTCCTTTCCGAGCCGTTTGTTGCGGCGCGGCGACGGCTGGCTAAGGCGAGGCTTGGAGAAGACGCTTCAGGCGAGACTGGACTGTTGGCGTGGGATGTTGAGAATCCTCCGGTGAGTGTGTTTGAGGTTCTGGACTTCTATGAGCACCTGTCGCTGCTGGTGAAGAAGGGTCATCTCGATCTCTATGATGTGTGGCACACGTTCTATGAGTGGGCGCAGCCAGTGTATGTGGACATGCAGCGCTTGATCGAGGGCGAGGACAGCGCGTATATCGAGCACTATAGCGATTTGCAGCGGATGATGCGCCGAATGGACGAGATCCAACTGGCTAAGATGCATGATCAAAAGGCGAACCACTGGGCGTTGTGGACGCCCGAGCGGATATTGGAGCATTACCAGTACGAGATTGAGGCGGGTGGAAGGCCGCGACGATTGCGGCGGAAGAGCGAAACGACGGTTACGGCAACCCGATTGAAGAAAGATGCCTGATGATAGAAGCAGGCGATGACGACGGTGCCTTGGCTGGCGAGAGAAGAGAGAGCGACGAACAATGGCTACACAGACTAAGGACTACTACGGCACGCTGGGCGTCAAGAAGACGGCGACGTCGGATGAGATTCGCAAGGCCTTCCGCAAGCTGGCGCGGAAGTATCACCCGGATGTGAATCCGAACGATAAGAAGTCCGAGGAGAAGTTCAAGGAGATCTCCGAGGCAAATGACGTTCTGAGCGACGAGAAGAAGCGGAAGGTGTTCGACCAGTTCGGCTTCTACTCGGACAATCTGGATGCAGCGGCGGCAGAGGCTGCCGCGCGCGGTGGATATGGGGGTCCGCAGGCTCCGCCACGCGCCGGTGGACGCGGTGGTCAGGAGGTGCCGTTTGATTTTGGCGGCTTCGATTTTTCTGACTTTCAGGAGCGCGGTGCGGGTGGCCAGGGACCGCAGGCCGGCGGGTACGGTGGCGGTGGTTTCAAGGACATCTTCAGCAGCATGTTTGGCGGGCAGAAGGGTGCAGCGCAGGCTCGTGAGTCACGGCCCGGAACCGATCTTGAGTACCAGGTAAGTGTGGACTTCTGGACGGCGGTTCGCGGTGGTGTGGCGCGGCTTGAGATTCGGCGGCAGGAGACGTGCCCGACGTGCAAGGGCAAGTCGACGACGGGCGGGAGCATGGAGTGCCCGGAGTGCCATGGATCGGGACAGGTGACGCAGATGGGCGGGCGGATGAAGTTCAATATCCAGTGCCCACGGTGCGGCGGCAGCGGGCGCGTGCAGAATGCCTGCGGGACTTGTGATGGGGAAGGCGTGGTGACACGGACGGAGCCATTGGAGTTCCGGATCAAGGCCGGTACGCGGGACGGGCAGCGGATTCGGCTCGCCGGGAGAGGGAATGCGGGTGTGGGCGGCGGGGCTGCTGGCGACCTGTTCCTGATCATCAAGGCGGGGACGCATCCGGTGTTCCGGCGAAGTGGCGACGATATCCATGTAACGGTGCCGGTTACGATCTCGGAGGCGGCGCTGGGCGCAAAGATCGATGTGCCGACGATTGATTCGCAGGAGGCTGGCGGACGGACGCAGTTGAAGATTCCGCCAGGGACGCAGACAGGGCAGAAGTTGCGGCTGCGCGAGAAGGGTGTGAGTTCTGCCTCTCGTGAGGGGCTTCGCGGGGATGAGATTGTCGAGGTAAAGATTGTGGTGCCGAAGGTGCAGGATGAGCGCTCCAAGGAGATTTTGCGGGAGTTGGCGAAGCTGAATCCTGACGATCCGCGTGAGGGTTTGTTTGCGGAGTTGTAGCGAGGCGTATGGGTGAGTAAGATTGCTCACTTCGGGACGGAATTGTTGCAATTTCTACCGCTTGTTTGCAAAGGGTCGGCCTGGACGTGATGAGATAGGTGTTGTGGGGGTGGTCCATGCGTCGTCTCGTGAGAGTGGTGGTTCTCTTCGGCTTCGTAAGTGGCTGCGCGATTCGCCTTGTCGGCGAGGAGCTTTCAGCGAATGCGATTGTGGTCCAGATGATGGAGCGCAATCGGCTGCGGCAGGCGATGCTGCAACACTACGCCTCTGACCGGAGCTACCACCTGGAGTACAACGGGACCACGGGCGAGCATCACGCCGAGATGAAGGTTCATGTGGAGTACACGGCTCCGGGGCGCAAACTGCTTACGGTGGTGGGTGAGTCGGGATCGAAGGTGCTGTGTGCCCAGGTGCTGCGGAAGCTGGTTGAAGGCGAGCAGGAGACGGCGGACAAGCAGAACTGGCAGCGGGCGATGTTCTCGCCTGAGACGTATAACTTTCAATTACTCGGCAGAGAGACGCTCGACGGGATGAGTACGTGGGTGCTGCAAGTGGAGCCGAAGGTTGCGAGCAGGGTCGACTATCGGGGTAAGTTGTGGGTGAGTACGGATGACTTTGCGATGGTGCGGTTGCAGGCTGAGCCAGCGAAGAGTCCTTCGTGGCTGTTGAGTCATGCGAGCTTTGACTCCTGGTACATGCGGCGTGGCGAGGTGTGGCTGCCGGAGAAGAACGTGTCGACCACTCATGTGCGTATTGGCGGCGAGGCCAAGGTGACGATTGACTATGGGCTGTACCAGGTGCTGGCGACTTCGCCGGTAAGTGCGGCTTTTTCCAGTCCGGCGGAAGAGGTTCCAGTGCGGTCCCGAGCGACCAGCCAAGGTCGAGCGGGCAGCGTTCTTCACTAGAACTCGTTGGCTGTGGACTGTAGTTCGGTGGCCCAGAAGGGGCGTGAGATGTCGGGGCGGGGGTTCTCGGCGGCGGGCTCGGGCAGGAGGTATTGATTGACCATGCTGGCGGCCCACTGGGTCGTTTCGGGGGCGAGGCCGGCGATGCGGGCGGCGAGCCAGGCCTGCGGGGTGATGGTGATTTCGGCTCGGCCTGCGGCTACAGCGTTGACGATGCGGCGGGCGGCGTGGCTGACGGAGGCGGCAATCATGGGGGTCTTTGCAGCTAAATCGAACCAGTCTTTCTCCTGCTCAACCTGGCCGGTGAAGTGAGCATGGCTCTCGCCCCCGGTACGCATGAGACCGGGGCAGACGGTGGTGACGCGGATACCTTTGTGGCGGAGTTCGGCGTGCAGGCCCTCTGAGAAGCCGACGAGGGCGAACTTGCTGGCTACATAAGGGAGCAGGTGGGGCACGGCGAATTTGCCGCCGATGCTGGCGATGTTGACGATGGCTCCGGCGCGGCGGGCGAGCATGGAGGGCATGGCGGCGTAGGTGGTGTAGAGGGCGGCGAAGAAGTTGGTCGCCATGGCCCGCTCGTAGGCGTCGAGGGACTGGTTCTCGACGGGCCCAACCTCGATGATGCCGGCGTTGTTGACGAGGATGTCGATGTGGCCAAAGGTATGGAGAGCGGCGTCGATGAGGCCACTGGCCTGGGATTCGTCGGTGAGATCGGCGGAGACGAGGAGGATGTCGTCCTCGTGGAGGACTGCTTTGCGGGCGAGGAGATTCTCTCGGGCCTGCTCAAGTTCGTCGTCGTTGCGCGAGGAGAGGACGAGTTTGGCGCCTGCGCGGCCGAAGCGTTCTGCCAAAGCGAAGCCCAGTCCGCGAGAGCCACCCGTGATGACGACTACCTGACCGCGTTTGAGCTGCCGGGGGAGCAGAGCGTAGGCTGCAGCGGAGGCGATGACGCCGGTGAGGATCTGGGCGGTGTAAAAGGCGGCAGTTGTCTTCTTCATGGCTGATGATGTGATGCAGAGCGGATGGACCATGTCGCGTTATAGTTTCGCCACGCCTGTAGACTGAGGAAAGAGGATGCTGGACTATGCGGGAACAGCGAAGCCACCTCCATCTGCTGCAGGGAATGTACTTCGAGTGGGACCGCAAGAAGGCTATCGCGAACAAACAGAAGCATGGCGTGGCCTTTGAAGAGGCTGCAACTGTTTTCAAGGACGAGGATGCTAAAGTTTATAGCGATCCAGACCATTCTGATGATTAGGCTAGATTTTTGCTTGTTGGGACATCAGTCCGTAAGCGACTATTGATTGTTGCGTCCGTCGAACGTGGCGAAGGGGTCAGACTAATCAGTGCGCGGCCAGTTACGCGGGGTGAAAGACAGGACTATGAAGAAGAAAAAGGTTGAGCCGGACGAAATGCGGGCGGAATACAGCTTGGCGGGCGGAGTAAGGAACCCGTACGCTGCTCGATTTGAACGCGGAACTAATCTAGTCCTGATCGAACCGGAGCTGTTTACGGCTTTCCGGGCGCAACTAAAGTGAACGATGCCATGCGGCTACTCTTGAAGGCCGGAGCACAAGCGGTCAAAGGCGAAGCCCAGCGACAGTCAAAAGCAGGCTAGGATCTATGGCGACGAAGCGGAAAAGTCGGGGAGCGTACATGATCTCGGCGGTGGCGGAGATGTACGAGATTCATCCGCAGACGCTGCGCCTCTATGAGCGGGAGGGGCTGCTGCGGCCTTCGCGGAGCGACGGCAACACACGGCTGTATACGGACGAGGATCTGGAGCGGTTGGAGTTCATCCTGAACCTGGCGCGGGACCTGGGCGTAAATATCGCGGGAATCGCGATTGTGCTGCAGATGCGCGAGCGAATGGAAGAGATGAATCGACAGATGCAGGGGTTTGTCGACTATGTGCGGACGGAGATGTTGTCGCGCATGCAGCAGCAGGATCCGCCTGCTGGACTGGTGCCGATGCGCCGTCCAATGATCGTTCCAGTAAAGATTGCGGTGAAGGCGGCGAAGAAGAAGGTGTAGCGAGGCGCTGGCTACTCAAGGGTTCGCATATGCACTAAACTGGGGTGTGCGGGACGCTGCGTCTTTCAAGCGTACGTGCGCGTAATTTCGGTAAGGATTCAGATGCATCTGCTGCTTCGCATTGTGTTGTCTCTCGGACTGTTTGGAACGGTTACCTCGAGCATTTACTGTCTGATGGTGATTGCGGCCGCAGTCCGGTTCGGTCTCCGAAAACGGCGTGACGAGCGCGCCGAAGCGACCTTTCTGCCTCCGCTGAGTGTGTTGAAGCCGCTGCACGGGACGGAACCTGGGATGGAGAGAAATCTCGAGACGTTCTTTGAGCAGGACTATCCGGAGTTTGAACTGCTCTTTTGTGCACGGCAGGAGAGCGACGAGGGGCTGCAACTGGCGCGGCGGGTGGGTGCGCGCTATCCACATGTGGACGCTCACTACATGACCTGTGGCGAACCGATGCCGAAGTTCCACAATGCGAAGGTGTACTCGCTGGAGAAGCTGGATTCGGCGGCGAAACATGAGTTGTATATCACCAGCGATGCAGACGTTCGGGTGAAGCCGGACTATCTGCGACGCATGGTGCAGAATCTGAAAGACCCGCATATCGGGCTGGCTTCGTGCGTGTATCTGGGGACGACTACGGGTGGGCTTGCTCCGCAGCTGGATGCAGTCGGTAAGAGCGTCGAGATGACCTCGGGTGTGTTGGTCGCGGACATGCTGGAGGGAACGAAGTTTGCGCTGGGCGCGACGATGGCGGTGCGGAAGAAGTCGTTCTACGACGTCGGCGGATTTGGCGAGCTTGGGCAGTTTTATGCAGACGATTTCGTGCTCGGGAACCGGTTGTCGAAGCAGGGAACAGGTGTGCTGCTGGCGACCCATGTGATCCGGTTGATGGTGCAGGATTCGCCGTTCTGGCTGTCGTTTCGCAACCAGTTGCGCTGGATGCAGAGCACGCGGCGGTCGAGACCCTGGGGACATTTTGGGAGTGGACTTACGTTTGCCATGCCGTTTGGACTGCTCGGGCTGGCTTGGGGGCTGGCGAGTGGACATGCGCTGCTGGGGCTTGCCTGGATTGGGCTGGCCATGGTGAATCGGTGGCTGCAGGCGGGTACGATTCTGCGGGTTATGGGCGATGATGGGTGGCTCTACGGCGCGCTGATCTATCCATTGCGTGATTTGCTAGGGAGCGCGTTGTGGCTGGGTAGTTATGGTGGGGATCACTTCTACTATCGCGGGAAGATCTATCGTCTGAAGGGCGGCGGGCAGGTCGAGGCGATGGAGTAGGGAAGATTAGCTGCCAAAGCGCCCTGACGCCGGGCGCCACGGCGTGAGGTTTAGCGCTTCGCGTACGACACTAGCGATTGGTGAGGATGGTCTTGCCGCCGCTGGCTGCGAGGCTGTGGACTGCGCCGTAGGGGGTCAGGTCGTTGGTGCGGGTGGTGGTGTTATAGGTCAAGAGAAAGATGCGTTGCGGGCTGGCCCAGAGTGCGTGGAGCGACGCCTCATCTTCGAAGACTTTCGGGGCGTCAGGCCAGAAGCTCCCATACCAGAGCGTGTTGACACGGCCGTTGAGCAGGTGGACCTGCTGCCGGGTGTAAAAGGGCAGGGTGGAGCCGGAGGTGTACTCGCCGTCGAGGACGATGAGGTCGCCGGGCTGGCGGACGTGGTCGATCGCGATGGCCAGATCTTTTGAGCCGAGGGCGGGGTAGAAGCGGGCGAGACCCTCGTGGACACAGGTGAGCGTGAGGACCATGGCTGCGGCGAGCGTCAGGTTTGCGGCGTAGGGACGGCCGGAGCGGCGAAGGAGATAGCTGCCGAGGCCGATGGCGACCATGCTAAGGGCGACGCCGGAGAGTGGGGCGCGGAAGAGGCCCATGGCTGCGCCGGTGAGATCGAAGATGTGGCCGAGGGAGAGATTGTAAAGGTCGGGGTTGCCGGCGAGCAGGGTCGCGATATCGGTGCCGGGAGCGGGGCGGGGAGCGGTGACGGCGAAGTATCCGCAGATTGCGGCGATGAGTGTGGTGAGGGGGACGAGGAGCCAGAGACTCCAGCGGAGGGCGCTGCTGCGGGCGCGGTTGGAGATCTCGGAGGGGCTGGCTTCGGCGCGGGCGAGGAGGCCTCCGGCCATCAGGGCCAGTGCGGGGATGGCGGGTAAGGAGTAGTACTCCTGGCGGCTCGAGAAGCTGAAGAAGGCGACGACGAGGCCAGCCCAGAGGGTGAGGCTCAGGGCGGCTTCGCGCTGGCGGAGGGTGACCGGGTAGCGATGGCCGAGATTGCGGATGTGCTCGCTGAGGGCTCCGGGGAGGAAGGTGGTCCACGGGATCATCCAGATGGCCAGGTAGAGCCAGAAGAGCCAGACGGGGGTGTTGCCGTAGTCGTGCGGGATGCGCTTGCCGAGGAAGCGGGCGAAGTGCTCGTTGTAGAGATAGAACCAGGCCCACCCACCGGTTGCCGGAAGGCCGATTCCGGCAGGCAGAGGAATGGCTGGATTTCTGAGGGCGGCGAGGATGTGCCATGGGGCGGCGATCACGAGAAAGACCGCGGTGCTGGCGAGCAGGTGGAGGCGGGCGAGGAGACGGAGTTGGCTCGTGACGACGAGATAGAGGAGGACGAAGCCGATGGGGAAGACCAGGCCGATGAGGCCTTTTGTGAGGAGATTGAGGGCGAGGACGGCGGCGAAGGCGAGGCAGGGGAGGAGCGCAGAAACCCGAGTGCGGATGCGGTCGAGCGCTATGAGGAAGAGATGGACGCCGAGGGTCATCCAGAGGGCGATGAGGATGTCGGGGATATAGAAGCGGGTGTAGAGATAGGGGCCGATGGCGGTGGCGACGGCGAGTGCGGAGTAGAGGCCGCCGCGCTCGCTAAAGAGGCGTTTGCCGAGGGCGTAGACCGCGTAGAAGAGCATCAGGACGGAGAGGGCGAGGGGCAGGCGGGCGGCCCAGTCGTGCTCGCCGAAGAGGTGCATCGAACCGGCGGCCATCCAGTACATAAGGGGTGGCTTATCGAAGAAACGGATGCCGTTCACGAAAGGGGTGACGTAGTCGTGGCGGTGGAGCATCTCGCGGGCGATCTCGATGTAGATGGAGTCGACGTCGTCGAGGAGGCCGGGCGAGAAGAGTCCGCCAAACTGCAGGAGGAGCCAAGCCGAGGTAATGATCGCGATCGAACGCAGGCTCCAAGAGTTGGAGCGTACGTGGGTGCTGCCTTCTGAGAGCAGGACTTGATCGTTCTGTCGTGCAGGTGACAAAAGGTCTAGCATTTATGAGGAGTGAAGCCTAACACGTCACGGTGTGATTGTACTCATCCGCCGTCAACGGGGTAGATGCAGGGCTGGAAAAACGGAACGGATGTGGACGGAATCAACAGGCGGCTGCCGATCGAGTGGGCGATCGGTGACGAGCGCTTTGCCAGAGGTCTCCTCGAGCAGTACCTGGCGGGAGCCGAGCAACTTGTCGACGTCGTCGCGCTTTTCCAGTGGGACGAAGAGGATCTTGCGCTCGCCTGTGCCCCACCCGGCGAGAAGGTCGGCGTCGGTGAGAAAGATGTGCGGGGCGTCGGGGAAGGTCGAGCCGAAGAGCATGGAGGTGGAGCGGCCTTCGACCAGTTCGACGTCTTCGCCGAGGTAGAAGGGGATGGAGGAGCCGTAGGCCTGGTCGCCGTAGAGCAGGACTTCGTTGTCGCGTGAGATGACGCGGTCGTCTTCGAGCTCCTGAATCTTCTCGGCTAGATCCTGCGAGGAGAGCATGGGCTCAAAGCGGACGAGGGCGATGTGAGCGGCGATGAGGAAGAGACCGCTGGTGAGAGCGATGGTGGTGGTCGCGGCGAGATGGCGACGCTGCTGGCGTAGGAGCCAGGCGATGGCTGGTCCGAAGGCGAAGGCTATGGCGGCCAGGGTAGCGGGGAGTCTTAGAGCCGCGAAGGACGGGCCGGTGAGGTCGAAGAGGTGGGACATCGAGAGGGTGTAGTCGCCTACGCCGCGATGGGCTAGCAGATCGCCGATGTCGGGGACGAAGGCTTCCTTACGCGACGTCCAGAGGCCGTAGGCGAGTGCGACGAAGATAGCGATGCCGAGGATGGTGAAGGCTGCGTGGGCTACGGTGATCCAACGACGGGAGGCCTTGTCGATGGAGAAGGTAGTCTCCGAGCGGACGACGGCGTGCATGAGGAGCATCAGGAGCGGGAGGTAGGCAGGAAAGGTGTAGTACTCCTGATTGGTCGACAGGGAGAAGAAGACGAGGATCAGGCCCGAATAGACGGCGAGCAGGAGAGTGGTTCGTTGGGCGTAGGTCTCGATGTGGAGTAGAGCGGTGCCCGGTTCGAGACGCTGGCGACGGCGGAGTTCGATGAGAAGAATGACGAGGCCGGCGGCGGCTACGACGAGGAGATAGGGAGCATGGAAGAGGTTGCGGAGGAGTATGCCGAGGATGGCTACACCGTAGGCCGTCCAGACTGGCCAGTTCTCGAAGATGGGGGTGCTGGCGCGGCGGTGGGCTATGAAGGCTTTGATCGACTGGTCGCAGAGGGAGGGTAGGAAGAGCGCCCAGGGGAAGAGCCATACGAGGTGGAGGCTCCAGAAGAGATAGCCGGGGAGCTTGTTGTAGTCCATCGGGATGCGCTTACCGAGGAAACGCAGGACGTGTTCGTTGATGAAGTAGAACCAGAAGAAGCCGTGGCCGTTCATGCCGCCGGTGTTGCGGAGACCGGCGAGGATGTGCCAGGGGGCGGTGATGGCGAGGAAGAGCAGGAGGCCGGTGAAGGGACGGAGGGCGCGCCACTTGCGGTAGTCGCCGCTGAGGACGAGATAGATGGCGCCTGCTCCGAAGAAGAAGACGAGGGCTACAAGGCCCTTGGTCAGGACGGCGAGGGCTAGGGCAGCCCACATGGCGTACGCAGATCTGGTGTTGGATCGGCTGAGTGCTTCGAGGAGGCAGTAGAGGGAGATACAGAGGAGGAGTGAGAGCAGGACTTCGGGGATGAAGATCCGGGTGAAGAGGAAGACGCCTGCCGCAGTGAGGACTGCGATACCGGTGTAGAAGGCGGTTCTGGCTCCGAAGGCCTTGTTAGCCCAGGCGTAGCCGAGTATGGCAAGGAGCAGGACGCCGATGCCCTGTGGGAGGTGGGCGGCAAAGGTGTTGAAGCCGAAGATGCGGAAGCTGATCGCTACGAGCCAGTAGGGGAGCGGCGCTTTTTCGAGATAGCGGATACTGTTTACGTGTAGCGTGACCCAGTCGCCGGTAAGGGCTATGTGACGTGCGGCGTTGGCGTGGGTGGCGTCGGCATCGTCGAGCAGCGGCGGGGCGAAGAGGGCGGCGAAGAAGAGAATCAGCCACAACCCGGCAAGGATGGCCAGTGCGGTGGATTGTCGCGGGGCACCTGCATGAAACTTCGAGGAGTCGGGGTTGGATGGATCGGTCCGAAGGCTGGAAGCTGCCGTCTGGACTATGGGGTGTTGAAGAAGCATCGGCTGGCGGTTTACCTCGAATTTACTGGTGTTGGATGCGGCAGCACAGGGATTTGATCTAGACCCTGTATCGTTTGCAAGGGACGCTTTTCAATTCAGAGTTTCTGCCCTTGGGAGAGTTTAGACGATGCCCACCTTTGCCGCGATCGATATCGGCTCGAACTCCTGCCGACTGAAGATTGCCTCGTTGCAGATGCACCGCTTGAAGACGCTGCATGAAGACCGTGAGGTGACACGGCTGGGGGAGAGCGTCTTCCAGACAGGCGTGATTTCGCCTGAGGCCATGGCTTCCACGATCGGGGCGCTGAAGCGATTCCACAAAGCGGCGCAGCTCCATGTAGTTGACAAGGTGCGGGTTGTCGCGACGAGCGCGATGCGGGATGCGCGCAATGCGGCGGCATTCCGGGAGTGGGTGAAGTCGGCTACAGGCTGGAACGTCGAAGTGATCTCGGGGCTGGAAGAGGGTCGGCTGATCCACCTGGGTGTGGTGACGCATGAGGTGGGGGCGCGCGGGAAGTGCATGTTGATCGATCTCGGCGGCGGAAGCTGCGAGGTGACGATATCGGACGGTGGGCTGGTGAAGCAGATGGTGAGTCTGCCGCTGGGAGCGGTGCGGCTGCAGCAGGAGTTTCTGCAGAACGATCCGCCTACAAAGGAAGACATCGCCCGGTTGAAGCAATATATCGAGCGGGAGCTGCGGCGTGGCGAGAGGCGACTTGGCGTTCAGCACCGGATTGGGCTGGTAATCGCGACATCGGGAACGGCGGCGGCACTGGCGGAGGCGAGTGCAGCTCTTCCGGCGAAGGGTGGTGCGCTGAAGAAGACGGCGACCAAGAGGGCTACGCGGAAGGTAGGTACGCTGGCGGCGCCGACGGTTGATATTCGGAGGCTGGCGGACCGGCTGGTAAAGATGGACAACGCGCATCGGGCGGCTGTGCCAGGAATCGGGCCGCGACGCTCAGAGATCATTATTGGCGGCGCGCAGGTGTATGCGAGCCTGCTGGAGCGGATGGGCCTGCAGGGATTTCGCTACTCTTCGCTGGGACTGCGCGACGGGATGCTGGCGCAGATGCTGGGAGAGGTCGATCTGCGGGCCTCGGTCCACAAGAAGATTGAGGACGAGCGGTGGGCTGCGGTGCTCGAGGTGTGCCGACGGTATGGGATCGACCAGAAGAAGGCGGAGCCGGTGCGGCAGCATGTCGTCGAACTGTTCGACGCACTGGCCCGGGTGCATGAGCTGCCGGCGGAGTATCGGCTTTGGCTGGAGTGCGCGGCGATGATGCAGGATGCCGGTAAGTTCATGAATCATCAGGGGCATCATCGCCACACGCAGTACATCATTGCCAACTCGGAGATCTTTGGTTTTTCGCCGGAGCAGCGGCTGCTGGTGAGTGCGGTGGCGCGGTTTATGGGGAAGAGTCGGCCTGAGGCAGCGGATCGCGTGATGCGGACGATCCCCGTAGAGGAGCACCAGAATGTAACTCGGGCAGTGGTGCTGCTGCGACTGGCACAGGCGTTAAATCAGGATCGGGCCAGCGCCGTGGTGAAGATGCGGACGCTGGTGTATCCGAAGCGCGTGGTGCTGCAACTGGTGCCGGGACGTGGCGGGGCGGAGTTAGAAGCGTGGTCGCTGAAGAAGGAGGCGGCTTACTTCTTGGCTGTCTTCCGGCGAGAGGTTTTGGTCGAAGTGGCGTAAAGAGCGCGGATGACGCGTGGGTCCATCAGGCCCTGGAGGCTTGCGGGGCCGCGAGTGAGGTTTAGCCGGGCTATCGATCCCTTGCGAAGTCGGATCTGCGCTGGAGTCTGGTTTGCGGGAACAACGAGCGCACCAAGGAAGCCCTGCAGATTGGGGTTATGGCCGACGAGGAGGACGTTCTCGCGATTGCGGAACTCCTGCAGGAGCTTGAGGAAGTCGGGCAGCTTGGCGTCCGGTGCCAGACCGGCAGAGAGCATGACTGGCGCTTCGTAGCCGGTCTCCGTGCCGACGAGGGTTGCGGTTTGCAGGCTGCGCTTGAGAGGGCTGGAGACGATGAGGTCGAAGTTGATCTTCAGGGCGTTCAGGACGTGGGCGAGCTGGAGGCAGTGGCGCTTGCCATCTTTGTCCAGGGGACGCTTTACGTCTAAAAGTGGGTTGGCGCGGCGGGTGCCAGCGCTGGCGTGGCGAAGAATAAATAAATTCATATAACTGTAACAATTATAAGTCGTTTTCATTACGGAGTGGTCTGACAACTGCGTAATCATTCGGACCTGCACCGATCCTAAAGTTCGCTGGGATCGGGATCAACCGGCTCGGGAGTGGAGCCTGGATTGTGATGGTAGATGGCAGGATCGGGTTCGGGGAGAGAGGGAGTGCTGGGCTCTGGCTGAGGGATTGGGTCGGTGACGTGTGCGTGGGTGAAGGGTATTGGGGCTGCGCTGATGGTGGAGACGGGAGCGGGTTCGTTAGGCACAAAGGTGGCGCGCGTGCGGCCTATGGGAGCTTCGAGGATGGGGTAGTCAAGGCTGAGGGTGGTTTCGGCTCCGCGTTGCCAGAAGCGGGTGAGCAGCATGAGGAAGAGTCCAGCCTGGGTGATGAGGAAGGTGGGCCAGACGCGCGGCTGGGCGAGCGAATGGATGCTGAAGCGGGCGGCGAGGCCCATGGCTCCAAAGCCTAGGAAAGAGAGGAAGAGGAAGGTCAGGTAGGAGCGGCCGAAGTTCCTGCGGAGAGCACGGAGTGCGGGCAGGAGGGTTTTGCGGACGCGGCGGTCGGGCTTGCCGCTGGCAAGGAGTTGGAGGCCCAGTTGGACGGTGTAGACCTCGACGAGATCGAAGTAGAGCCGGAGGATGGCTGCGACCAGAGCGATGGCGACGAGGGCAAGGAGTTCATAGATCACTCCGGGACGGCCGACGATGTGGTCGTCGACGTAGGCGCTGTAGCGGGAATAGATCGCGAAGAGCGGACCGAGGATGAGGGCCATGACGAGGCCAGCGAGGACGGTGATCCGGACGAAGCGCCAGAAGTGCATGAGACCGGCTTGAAGGATGGTCGACAGGCGGGCGGGAATGCCAGTCTGGTAGCAGAGCAGGGTGCCGGGAACGATGAGGAAGTAGGTGGCGAGGTACAGGAGAATGGACACGCCGGAGTTAGGGCTGAGTCCTGTGCCTTCATTGAGCTTAAAGCTCAGAAGGATCATGGTGCCAAGGTCGAAGCCGTGGCGCAGGGGCTCTGCGGCGAGCGAGGTGTCGGTGATCTTGCCGATGCTTCCGGCGATGTGCGCGACGGTCAGGGCGGAGAAGACGAAGTTGAAGAGGAAGGCCCAGAGGAGAGCCGGGAGGCGGCGCAGGGTGAGACCAAGACCGTGGAAGAGGAGGCTGCGATTTTCATTCATAACGTTGAAGGCCTCTTGAGTTGGTGCAGATGTTCTTGTGACAAACGAATTCCTAAACCAGCCAGGTGATGAGCTGTTCGGCAAACTGCTGCGCGGCGAGGAGGAGGTTCGCCAGCTTGAGATGAACGGTGGAGTTGGCTCGCTCGGTGATGCTGTTGTTGAAGGGGTCTTTGTCGAGCAGGACGAGGTGGTCAGGGTCGATCTCGGCGGAGACGACTTTGGAGTTGCGGGTGTAGGTGAGTCGCTTCCACTCGTCGACGCCGTTCCAGGTGTCGCGAAGGCGTGTGCCATCCTCGAAGACGACTTCAACGGTGACGGGCAGGATGAAGTCACCCTTGCGGCGCAGGCTGACTGTGGTGATGTACTGGGTGCTCTTGCTGTCCTTCGGCGCGGGGAGCCACCACTGGACGGGATCGGAGCTGATGGAGTCGACACGGTAGTCGAGGACCTGGGTTCCGTAGACGGCCTGATTGAGGAAGGGGCGCAGGCTGGAGTTGACGGGTGGGGCGGCGGCGTAGTCGGTCGAGAAGGGAACGGTGCTGGCGAAGGGACTTGGGGGTGCATCGCCGATGGCTTTGCCGTGAGCGATGGCTACTTGCTCGATGGTGCGGAGGAAGTCTTCGGTGACGGGATGGGTGAAGCGGTATTTCATGAAGTAGGTGCGCATAGCGTCGTCCATCACGTCCGTGCCGACGATGCCTTCGAGGGTGGTAAGGAGGGTCGCGGTTTTGCCGTACGTGACGCCGCTGTAGGAGCCGGAGTTGCGGAACTGCCAGGCGTGGCGGGTGACGGGGTCCGAATCTGGTGCGGAGAGGTATGTGACGCGCTGAAGGGTGGAATCCCCAGCATTGGCCCACGATTTGTTGAGGAAGGAGGTGTTTTTGCCAAGGATGGCGCTCAAGACTTTCACTTCGGTGTAGGAGTTGATGCCTTCGTCCAGCCAGGCGTCCTCAAACTCATTGGTGGCAACCATGCCGTACCAATACTGGTGGCCGAACTCATGCTCGGCGGTTAGCTCGGTGACGTGGGTGGGGTCGAACCAGGAGGTGTCGCCAGTAAAGAGGGTGGGGTACTCCATGCCGCCGATCTGAGAGTCGGGTTCGGGGTCGATGACCGTGAGGACTTTGTACGGGTAGGGGCCATAGCGATGGTCGAATTCTGCGAGCGATTGCTGCATGATCTTCAGGTAGCGCTGGCCGGCTTCGGGGTGAGCAGCGAGGGCGAGGACGTGAATCTGGACGGGACCGAGGGATGAGAGAAAGATGCCGTCGGTGACCTGAAAGTGCGGGCTGGCGGCCCAGGCGAAATCACCGATGTCTTCGCCGTAGAAGCTGAGAGTCTTCGTGCCGTTTTGATTGACGATCTCGCCGGTGGGTACGCCGGTGGCTCCGAGGACGTAGTTACGGGGGAGAGTGAGGTGGACGGTGAAGGTGCCGAAGTCTGAGAAGAACTCGGTAGTGGCGTGGTACTGGTGGCAGTTCCAAGCACCGTGCCAGAAGACACCGACCTTGGGGAACCACTGGCCGCCCATGAGGAAGTCTCGCTTGTAGCCGTTGCGGGCGATGGAGACGGGAAACTTGTCGTGGAAGGCGATGTGGAAGGTGATGGAGTCGTTTGGCGCGAGAGGATGCGGCAGCGTGAACTCGGCTACGGTGCGATCGGCGGCGTTGTGGTCGTCGGGCGCCAGAAAGCGCTGGGTCGGGGTGAGGTCGCCGTAGCCTTCAGCGTCGATGTGGGCGATGGCGATGCTGCCCATCTTCTCAGGGGGATAGTCGTTGTCTTTCTCGTTGTCACGAATGCCGCCGGTGTAGTGAGTCTCGGTGGTGAAGGAGGACTGGGGCTGGAAGCCGTTGAGATAGAGATGGAACGGGAAGGTCGTGAGTGGCTGGCCGGTGAGGTTCTTGTAGGTAAGGGTTTCGGTGGCGTCGACCTCCTTCTTGCCGGTGTCGATCTTCGCGTCTATGTTGTAGGCGACGACGCGGGTCGAGAGGGGCGTGGGGGAGTTGGTGGCGATGCTGCCTTGGGCAAAGGCGAGAGGGGGCGCGAGAAGGAGCAGGGTGGCTGCTGAGAGGTAGGTTCGCGGCATGATGAATTGTACTTGGGCAGAGAGAGGCATAACGCAGCTCAGTGCGGATGACACCGATTTACTTGCAATCCCGTCTGAGAGGCTCACCACGGGTGAGCGCGGAAGAGCACGGATGAAGGCTCGCGGCTGTAGGACAGAAGGCAGCTGAGGCACAGGAATTGATGTCTGGTTCGATCGGTGTCATCCGCACTGATCGGTGCTAAGTTCTTTCCCAAAGCTCCGTGGTGAGCAGGCCGAAGAGGCTCAGATGTTGGTGCGTTCGCTGGAAGCCTGCTTGCTGCAGCGGCGCTTCGTGGTCGGGGAGGTGGGTAGTGCGCAGACCGGTCAGGAGGCGGAAGGCGAAGTAGAGGATTCTGATGTAGAGGCGGCCCGGGAGGTTGAGAAGGCCGGTGGGGATGCGGAAGTCGGAGTGGAGCCAGAGGGTTCCCGAGGCCAGGTGCGAAGACAGTTTGGCGATGAGGGTTTCGAGTTCGGTCTGGGTAAGGCAGTCAAGGAAGAAGTGGGTGGTGATCAGGTCTGTTTTCCTGGAGACTGCGTGTTCCAGGGCGCTGTGATTGTGTGTGTGGAGGCGATGGGTAGCGCTGTGAACGGTCGTTTCGCAGCGTTGGCGGAGAAGCTGAAGCATGGTGGCGCTGGTGTCTACCGCGTCGGCGTGTATGCCGAGATTTGTCTTGAGGAGTTGGGCGAGGAAGCGACCGTCTCCATCGCCGAGTACCAGGGCTTGTTTTCGGTCGAGCAGGTGTGAAAGGAAGTGGGTTCGGGTGCGCTGAAGGATGGGGCCAAGGGTGAGGTATTCGAGGTAACGGTAGAGCCGGGCTATGTGGTTGAAGTTGGCGGGCATAGCTTGTGTGGATAGTAGCCGCTACCTGAAAAGGAACAGGATAGGAGTTAGGAGAGCCAGGTCGGCGGCGGCTCGGAGCGTGGTAGAAGGAACGGCGTGGCGGTAGTAATGGAGAACCAGGAGGACGATTGTTGCCAGCGTTGTGGCGGCAGGGATCTGCCAAGGGGTTTGGAGATCGAAAAGAGTCACGATTGCGGACGCGATGAGGAGAGTGAGCGCTATCGGCACGAGGTAGCGAAGGGCAAGCCGGGTGGCGGGGTGGGTATCGGACGAGGTGGGGTTGGGGTGCTCCCACTTGTAGATAAAGAGGCAGTTGAGGCTGCAGAGCGCGGCAAAGAGGACGGCCGGAGGGAGGAGTTGGAGGCGGAGGGCAGGTTCGCGGGCGATCGTTGGGATGAAAGTGGCAGCGGCGAAGAAGAGTCCGACGGCCAACTCCTTGGGGAGCCTGTGGGCGCTGCGCGTGGCGTGGATGAGGATGAAGTAGCCAGTGAGGAAGCTGGCCTCGATAAGGTACAGGCGGACAGCTTCGGTGGCGAGGGTTGGGAGCAGGACAGCGAGGATCAGGGTAGCTACGGCGATGCCGACGGAGAACGCTCGACGGTGATGCTGGTGGAAGTGATGGCGGGCTTCGAGGGACTGCGGAATGGAGGAACGGGTGTCGAGGAGGCGGTCGGCGGCATAAAGGAGCCAGACGGCGGTGGCCATGGCGGCGATGGCGGTGGCAGGAAGGTGGACGCGATTGGTGCGGGCGAGAAACCAGGTCCAAAGAGCAGCTACGGTGGGGGCATCGAGCGAGAGGAGATGCCATAGGGCCAGCGGGTTGAGACGCGCACGGCGATGGGGAGTCGGAAGCAGGTGGGGTCTGCGATGGGCGAGTGTGGGTGAGGTGGCCACGAGGAGTGTATTCATGAGATGCGCAAACCGGGATGGCTCGTCCTGATGTTCGGACTGCAGAAGATTCTTTTGACCCAACAGGTGGCAGGAGCTAGACTTCGGCGATTAGAAATTTATGCCAGGGAGATGCCATGCTGGTTACAGGTCCGTTCGAGAATCGCAACTTTCGCGTGAAATGGGATGGGAAGTATGTTTCGGGAATATCGAAGGTTACCGGGCTGCAGTGGAGTACGCAGGTGGTGTTGGAGCGAGACGGCGGGTCCCCTATCGAGCAAAGCGGGCCGGGACGCTCGACGTTAGCGCAGCTTGGGTTGGAACGCGGCGTAACGACCGATCCGACCTTTGAGAACTGGGCGCAGGCGGTGATGGGAACCAGTGTGAAGCTTGTCGGAGTGCTGAAGGATCTTGTGATTGAGATCTATGATCCTGCCGGGGCGCTGGCCGTCGCGTACAACGTGTACCGGTGCTGGCCTGCTTCCTATGAAGCGCTTTCAGTGCTCGATGCTGAAGGTAGCGCCTATGTGGTGGAGCGGCTTGTTCTGGAGTACTCAAGCTTTCAGCGGGACCAAAGCATTCCGGCACCTGGGGTCTAGGCGACGGAGCTTTCGTATCTACATCGTGGTTTCAGCAGCGTTGTTATGGGCTCCGCTGGCCCAGAAGCCGGGGTCAATGTCGGGAAAGATTCCGTCGCGGGTGTGGATCTCGGCAAGGCGCTTTTCCTGCTCCTCATTGATGCTGCCGGTTGCCTCGTAGGTCTGCCAGATCGCCTTCAGGTCGTTGAACTGGTCGTTGTGGGTGAGGAAACGCAGCTCGGCGTAGTCGCGTGCGGCACCTGTGGTAATCAGGAACTGCCAGTCGGAGGACTCAAGGAGGAGGAGTTCGCGGCAGAGTTGCTGGACGATGCGGGTTGCGAGGGGTGAGGTACGCCAGGTGGTGGCAGTGCAGACATCGCGGATGTAGCGCTCGGCCGGATAGATGTGGGCATACGTCCAGGAGGTCTCTGGATTCATCCAGACCTGGTTGGCGCCCTCGGCTCCCCAGGAGCCCTCGTGCATGGTGATGAAGCCGGCGCGGGGGTACTGGTCGAGGTAGTCTACGGAGCTGATGAGCGCGATACCTGTGGGGTGATCGTGTAGCTCGCGGGCTACGGCTTCGAGCCACTGCGGGCCTTCGAACCACCAGTGGCCGAAGAGTTCAGCATCGAAGGGGGCGCAAAGAATCGGGGGGACGTCGTCGTTCAGACCGGGCTTGATGGCCTCGCAGACGAGATTGACGAAGTGCTTGGCATGGGCGGCGATGCGGGCGTCCGCCTCCTGAGCATAGTAGGGCTGCTTGTCGCCCATGTCGACAGGGTGGCCGGTAACGCGCCAGTAGCGATGACCACCCGGCCAACGCTTTTTGTGGAAGTCGAGGTAGTTTGCGTCGCCGGGGTAGCCGGTTTCGCCGGACCAGACTTGAAGGCCGGTTTTAGGATCGCGGGGAAAGATGGTGGTGGCGTACTGCTTGTTAAGTTCTCCACCGTATGAGCCTTCAACGTAATAGGGCTGGTAGAGGCTGCGGTGCTCGCCAGAGAGCGTATGGAGGGTGGGCGTCTCGTAGCGGAGCTTGCCGTTCGACAGCAGCTTGCCGCTGCGGAGCTGATAGGGGGAGGGGGCTCGCTGGGACTCTTCGACGAGGTGGGTATCGACATAGAAGAACTCAAGACCGGACTCGGAGAGAGCCTGTTCTACGCCGATGCGGTCGATCGGGGGTTGGGGCTCGGTGGTGCCGTTGTCGAGGACAGGCTGGGTCCACGAGCCTGCGGGGCGGTAGCCGCACTCGGGGCTCCAGATGCCGCGGGGATGACTGCCAATGTGGCGGCGGTGCGTCTGGACGGCGGTACGGATCTGAGCGCGGACGCTCTCGTCGGTGCCTAGCAGTGGGAGGTAGCCGTGGGTGGCGGCGCAGGTGATGATGTCGATCAGGCCGACTTCGTTGAAGTGACGAAATCCACCGATGATGTCCTGATTGAGGCCATTAAAATGCTCGAGAGCCTGGGTGAAGAAACGAAACCAGAAGCGGGCGGTCTCGGCGTAATGGGCCTCGCCGGACTGGGTGAAGAATGCCTCGTCCTCGCGTGCGGCGACGATTTTGCGGCCGAGATACTTAGGGAATTCCGCCAGGAAGACGGGGTGCGCCAACTGCTCGAGCAGGATGGGCGAGAGGTTGAGGTTGCAGTGGAGCGCCATGCCGTCCCGCTCAAGGTTGGCGAGTACTCGGAGAAGCGGGAGATAGGTCTCGGCGGCAGCCTCGTGGAGCCATTCCATGCCATGGGGCCAGGTGCCGTGATTGACGACATAAGGAAGATGCGCGTGCAGGGTGAGCGTGAGAAACCCTGTCGGACGGCGTTCTGGCTGCGTCACTATTGAGACCTCGAACTTTGGTGGGAGTTGGAAGCGAAAACAGTTCCAACTGCAGGTTACCTAAGAACTTAGTTGCTGTCGTGGTGCTGAAGGTTGGCGTCGCCTTCCGTAGTCGCCGTGGAGGCTCGAACATCGAGAGGGTTGGCGAGGCGGAAGCGAATGAGAGTTTCGGAGGGAATCTGAACCTGCTGGCCGCGGGTTACGCCCTGGGCGCCCGCTCCTAGGCCACCACCGGCGAGACCGCCGATTGCGGCACCTTTGCCACCGCCGAAGATGCCGCCGAGAATAGCGCCTACTGCTGCGCCACCGCCTACTTTCTCGGCAGTATTTTTGCCGCGACCCTCAGCAGCTTTGGTAAAGGGGTCGGTAGTGACGGGGAGGCGGTCGCCGCGACGATTGATGCTGACGAGGGAGATGGTGAGGAGAGCAGCACCCTTGAAGTGGGCAGCTTCGTGGACCTCGTCGACCTTACCGCTGACCGTCGTGCCGGCAGGGAAGGCTACGAGGCCGTCGATGACGACGTCACTGGCGATCGTTCCGGAAAAAGGGTCGCCCGGTTGGGTGGAGGCGCTATCAAGTGTCTGGGTAATGCGGATGGGTAGCGTGGTGCCGGACGGAATCGTAACGTTGCGGAAGGCGGGTGGAGGGGGCGGCGTAGGGCGATGTTCCAGGGGAGGCGCGATCGGCTGCTGCGCCTGCTGCTCTGGGAGCGGACGGCGCTCGATAGGGGCTGGCGGCGGATTGTAGGCCTGCTGTGGATGCTTGATCGGCGCCTCAACCCGGGCGGAGGGTTTGGTGGGCCGGGTGACGGGCGGCGGCGCAGGTGCAGAGGTCGGGGCGGCGACAGGTGGCGGGGGTATCGGCTGCGTGAGTTGTGCTGCCTGCACTGTGAGTTGATTCGTGACCGACTTGATACCGGGAACCTGACCTGCGTCGCTGGCTGCGAGCGCTTTCGCTGCTTCGCTGCTGACGGATCCCTGGAGGGTGGCGACACCTCCCTGCACAAAGGTCTGGATGGGTTCGGTGGCGATCGCGGTGTCGCCTGTCAGCTTGGCCTGAAGCGCTGTGTTGAGCGCGGTGTCGTCGGGCAGGGGGCTCGATTTGCAGCCGGAGAGTGCCAGTGCCAGGACGAGAGCGGCGGTTGCGGATGTCTTCAGGTGCATGGGTCTCTTTCTTTTCGTGCTTGAGACTGCAGGATACTTGTTTCTTTGGTTAAGACTCCAAAAAGGTGAGTTGGGTTCAGGATTGTTTGGGACGGGTGCAAGCGGATCGGCGAAGTGCGGATGGCCGGCTTTGCTCAGGACAGCAGGCTCTGCAGGCGTGAGAAGTACTATGGATGAAGGGTCTGGCGCAACCTAATGGGAGGGTCGGGCATCCACCAAAGGGAGACATTCTCTTGATTTTCCCTCAGGCTGGAAAGTGCGGTCTGGCAATCGGGTGTCCCGGGAGAGCGTTGTTATAAAACGACGTTCGCGTACAGTAGAGACCGGGATCTCATACAACAATCTTTGAAGCTGAACAGGAGAGTGACATGGCCGAAAGCGAAAGCAGCATCAGCGGGTTTGGATGGTTTCTGGCAGGTCTGGGCGTAGGTGCCCTTGTTGGCGTTCTGTATGCACCAAAGTCGGGCGCAGAGACGCGGAACGACATAGCTGCGGGCGCTTCAGAAGCGCGTGACAAGGCTAATGTCCTGGCTCAACAGGGTAAAGAACGCGCGGCCGATCTTGCCGCACAGGCACAGGCGCACGCCCAGGCGTTGACCGAGCAGGGCAAGCAGCAAGTGGGCGAGTACGTCGATAAGGGTAAGGAGTATTACGAGAAGGGCCGAAGCCAGTTCAACGAGTATGTTGAAAAGGGTAAGGGAATCGTGCAGGAGCAGCAGGATAAGGTCGCCGCAGCGATTGACGCCGGCAAGGATGCTTACACGACGACCACGTCTGATTCGCACTCCTAATTTGTGATGGTTTGGATGTCGGGGGCGCGCTTGAGAGAGCCGCCCCCTTGCGGTGTCGAGAGTTAAGTCGGAACAAAGAGGGTGGCGGCGATGTTAGCAATGGGTGGAATGACGTTGGGGATGTGGATTGATGATCCAGGTGCGCTGTCTTCGGGGAACTCGCGCCTATTGATGTTCTTCGTGGGTCTAGTAGCCTTCTGCATGCTGATTCAGGCGATTGTGGTGGTGGTTTTCGCTCTCGGCGCGATGAAGATGAATAAGCGACTCATTGTGATCGCTGAAGAGTTTCATAAGCGCGCTATACCCATCATCACCAGCACGGAGTCGCTGATGGCGGAGATGACGCCGAAGATCCGCGTGATTACAGAGAATCTTACAGAGACCAGCCACATCGTGCGGGCGAAGGCGCAGCAGTTCGACGCCACGCTGACGGACGTGAATGACAAGACCAAAGCGCAGGTGTCTCGCGTCGATAACCTTGTAACTACCACCCTCATGCGGACGGCTGCGCTGGCCGATACGATTCACGATGGAATTCGTATACCGGTGAAGCAGGTTGCGGGGATTGTGAGTGGGTTCAAGGCTGGGATGGAAGTGCTGATGAGCCGGGCCAAAGGCTTCGGTGGGTATCGTGGGCCAGATGTGTAAAGAGATCTTTGTTTTGCTGGGGCGCGGCTTCGGCTGCGCCCTAATTATTTGCGGCTAGATGATCCAGCCGCCTCCGACTACCTCGTCATCCTGATAGAAGACTGCGGATTGGCCGGGGGTGATGGCACGTTGTGGCTCGTCAAAGATGGCGAGGACCGTCTCCGGGCCGGTGCTGCTTAGCGTGGCCATGGCCGGGGTGTGTCGGTGGCGTATCTTGATGCTGACGCGGATTGTTTCGTCGCCGGACAGGCCGGCAATCGAGATCCAGTTGAGGCGGTCGGCGTTGAGCTCGCGGGTCATCAGATCGGCGTCGCTGCCCACGGTGACCTGATGCGAGTCCGGGTGGATCTTGAGGACATAGAGGGGGTCTGGGCTGGTGAGGCCGAGGCCTTTGCGCTGACCGACGGTGAAGCTATGGATGCCTCCGTGATGGCCCATAACTTCGCCGGAGGTGGAGACAAGTTCGCCCGAGGAGTCGGGAAGCGGCTCGCCTTGCTCGTCGAGGTAGGCCTTGAGGAAGGCGCTGTAATCGCCGCCAGGAATGAAGCAGATCTCCTGCGAGTCGGGCTTCGTGGCCACGTTGAGCCCGGCTTCGGAGGCCATGATGCGGACGGCTGGCTTCTGCATCTCGCCAAGGGGAAAGAGGGTGCGGGAGAGCTGATCCTGGGTGAGACCGAACAGAAAATAGGTTTGGTCTTTCGAGTGGTCGGCGGGGCGGGAGAGAATCCAGCGGCCGCGGGTTTCGTCATAGTGATTACGGGCGTAGTGCCCGGTGGCGATCTTGTCGGCGCCGATCTGCTGGGCGGTGGTGAGGAGTTGGTCGAACTTGAGGTGGTTGTTGCAGAGGGTGCAGGGGATTGGGGTTCGGCCGGCGAGATATTCGCTGACGAAGGGCTTGACCACCTCAGCCTCAAAGCGGGCCTGCTGGTTGACGAGATAGTAGGGAATGTCGAGTTGCTCGGCTACGCGTCGGGCGTCGTAAACGTCGTCGATAGAGCAGCAGCGGCCTTGGACCGATTCGGGCATGCCTTCGTGACCGGCGAGACGGCGCTGATTCCAAAGCTGGAGGGTGAGGCCGACGAGGGTGTGGCCCTGGGCGCGAAGGAGTGCGGCGACGGCAGAGGAGTCAACTCCTCCGGACATGGCTACGGCGATGGTCTCAGGTGCGGCTGCGAGTGCGGGCATACGGCTGTCTTTATGATAACGGTTTGTCTCCATGCGGGGGCGGACTGCGCGGCGTGGCAGCCGGATCCAGACCGGAAAGGCTTGCTGAAGGCGCTCTTTACATTACTGATTGCTTATCAGTGATGCTTCTTCGGCGTCGTCCCGATCGCCCGGAACTGAAATTGCGTTGTCCACCTGACAGCTATGCCCGGCTTCGATCAGGTCGCAACCTACCTGTTTTTCGATAACCTGATTCCCCTGCCGTACTCTGACGAGCAGCTTGGGTCGTACAAGGTCGAAGTCTGAGTTGTTCTGGATGACTATAGAGGCGGGGTGCGTATCAAACCGCAGATGCCAGACGACCTTTGGTGAAGTGATTTGCTCGAAACGCTGCGGCAGGCGGTTCCTGAGAGGCGCGAAGTCATCGTTGGTCTTCAACGTCTTGATATCGCGGTAGTGCCTTGTGTAGGCCTTTAGTATCCAGTTAGCAGCTTCTTGTTCGTCTCCACTGAGACTCATCAGGCTTGCGTACACCACGCAGAAATCGACGCTATTCTCCCAGGCCCCATGGGACAAGTCGTATGCCTTGTGTGCTGCTTCGATGGCATCGCTATAACGACCTGCATAGCCGAGGGCGGTTGCGAGTTTGTATTGCCCGTAGCCGTTATCCGGACTGACGAGAGAGATGTAGGTTCGAGAGAGTCGTGTTGCACTGCCGGCAAAATAACTCTTGCGAGCGAAGGTGTTCCCGCTGTCCAGATTGGCTGCATGGATGGCAGCGTTGATTGCTTGACGCAGGTAGGTGTTCCGCAGAGGGTAGAAGGCGGCATCATCCGGTACCAGACGCGCCGCGTTCCAGTAGGCGTTGATTGCGGGAACGACATCGTTACCAGTTTTGGCTCGCGAGTAAAGGGCGTCGGCGTACCGGGCTTGAAGGAACGGGTCCCTAGGGGATCGCGCCACCATATCGCTGAGATCCGGACTCGTAAAGCCATCGAAGGCGGCTTCGCCGTTGGACCAGCCATATTTGGCGGTGAGTCTTGCAGCGCGAGTTCGAAGGCTGGAGGCCGTCTGCCGGTTCTCATCCTCAAGCTTTCTCGCCTCCTCCTGCATCGCTACGGCATCGCTGGCGGCTCGTGCACCCGACTTTTGCTGGTAGGTCAGAATGCCATCTGCGAAACCGGCCAGTGTTCCAGCGCTTGAAGCGTTTTCGCTTGATAGCCACCGCTTTGAGGTGTCCTCGACCTTCGTGCTCGTCTGCACACCCGTGATGATGCTGGCGATGACATCCCACGGGGACTGATTGTCGCTGGTTTGTTTAATCATGTTCAAACGCGCCAGGTAGGTCTGAACCGAAGACATGTAGTTCATTGTCTCCGCGTAGATCTGAAGTATCTGCTGATCTGCACCCTGAGCGCGAGCTACACCGTCGAGATCTGCCAAGGTTGCCCGTTGCGTGGCAAACCAGGCGTCGATCTTCTTTGGGTCACCATCAAGAGCAGGTGAGTTCGAGTACATGTAATGAACGTAGTGGAGAAGAAAGAGATTTCTGTCGATATCGCTTCGTGGAGCCCAAGTTAGTGGCTGATCCCAGTTCTCCTGTGAGGCCTCTTGCGCTGCGCCATACGAGGCACAGGCGAAAAGACAGCAAAGGAGCAAACCGCACGCTGATGAGCGCACGATAGGACGATGGCCTTGACGCAAGGAGATCATCTGACACTCCGACAAGCAGATATCCGGGGGGTGCAATGGATTAGAACAGCGGCCCACAAATAATTGCAAGGAGAAGTTGCACTCCGTCGCCGCCTGCCGATTTAGAAGCGAATGACTGGGCCGACGCGGAGGCCCCGATTATTGGAGTTGATGTAGTTGTCGTGGGAGACGAAGGAGAGATTTGGGGGTGCCCTGGCCGGCCGGGTCGCGGTCGGGGCTTTTGTAGCAGATGACCAGCTGTTTTACGGTGGCGCGGACAGCAAGGTGACTGGTGAAGCGGACGTTGTCGGAGAGGGCGGCCAGTGCGGAGAAGTTGAAGTTGCGGCCGGGGATCAGGTTGTTGTGCCTGTGATGCCGTTAGGCGGCAATAGGTTGAAAGTGTGACTAGCTACAAAGAGGCAGGGAGCCTCTTACGCGAGCGGCTTTAAAGAGAGCGGTGCGGACTGGACGTGAATCCATCTTTGCGGGTGTTGAGGTGAACGCGCAAGGCTACAGGAAAGCGGAAGCCTGAACCGCCTTGCCAGCGCACCTCCTCCGCAAGCGTCCCTGTTGCAAAGCGCTTGAGGAGTGGAGCGGTGAGGGAGGTGGCAACCTGGCGGATGAGGTTAGCTGCGATGCAGGCGTGAGGGCCAGCCCCAAGGGTGAGATGACCTGCGGCACGACGGGTCAGATTGACGTGGTCCGGATGCGGGAAGCGTTGCGGGTCGTGATTGGCGGCGATGATTCTGAGGATGATGCGGTCGTCTTTGCGGATGGCGCAGCCGGCCAGGTGTAGATCTTCAGAGGCTTGTCTGAAGAGGGTGCGTGGTAGCCCGGCGTAGCGAAGCAACTCTTCGATCGCCTGTTCGGCTGTGTCGATGCTTTGATGGAGACGGGTCCACTCGTGAGGGTGCTGGAGAAGCGCGTACCAGAGGTTCGCCATGAGGCTGGGCATGGTGTGCGCCAAGGCGACAAAACCTGAGTCGCGAAGAGCCTCGGGACCGGAGTGGAAGAAGGCGCGAAGGGTAAGGGTGGCAGGCTTCGAGGCGGTTCGCAAGACAGGATCGTGGGGATCGGCGGCAGAGGCAGATATGGGCTGAGCGATGGATCGGAGATGGGGTGCCACTTCGGGGGCGATGCCGGTGATGGCTGCGGCGAGTGAGAGGCATATGGGACGTGCGTAGTCTTCGAGGAGATCGACGATCCGGTCTTCCGGGAGTGTGTCGACAACCCGTTGAATCAGGGGTGAAAACTGATCTCGCCACAGGCTAAGCTGCGTGGAGGAGAGGCTTTCCTGTGTCTCGCTGCGCGTGTTGTGGAGGGCAGATTCGTCGGGTGGCGGCGCATGAACCTTGGCATGGGGGCCTGCGGGCACAAGGCTTGAGGCTCGAAAGGCTGCAAGGACATCTTCGTGACGACTGAAGACCCAGGCGTGGAGAGAGTCGTCAAAGTAGGCTGGTTCTATCTCGGGCGGAGTGGTTGAGTCGAGTTGATCGCTGGTCCAGGCGGGGCAGGACACTTGCTCTCGGCGCGCGTGCATGACATCTCCTGCTTCAAGTCTCGCAGCAGTTTGCGAGTGGAGATGTCATGCGTTTGTCATCTGATGGGAGCGCGATTATTTCTTTGCAGTCTGGGCGAGAAAGTCGACGAGGTAGTCTTTCCAGACGGCGGCCTGGGTGTGGGTGCCGTGGCCGCGGGTGGCGTCACTGATGGGAATCAAAATGAATTTTGCATGAGGCATTTTGGTGACGGTAGCCTGCGCGATGCCAAGTTCGGGCGGGTTGATGAAGTCGTCGGCAGAGTTGATCCACAGAACCGGTGTGGTGATGGTGGAGAGCTTTGGAAGAGGGTTGTAGTTGCGACTGGCGTTGATGTAGTAGACGAGGTCGTTGGCATCGGTGTGGGCGAGGGTGCGTTCGAGATAGGTGTCGACATACTGCTCGGCGGCGATGCGAGTGGGAAAGTTCTTCTGCATTTGTAAGGGAGCAGAGCCCATGGCCAGAAGAAGTTCGTTAGCTCCGCGGAGCCCTTGAATAGGCTCGGTGGTGTAGTCGCCGTTTTTCCATGCTGGATCGAGCTTGATGTTCTGGATTGCCATATAACGCATCATGCGGTTGCGCCCGGCGAGTTCAACGGGGAGGCAGGCGAATGGAGCAAGAGCGTCAACGAAGGTCGTGTAGGTTTCGCCCCAAACGAATGCCTGCATACAGCCCATGGAGGTTCCGAGGATGAGGCGAAGATGGTCGACGTGCAGGCCGTCGAGGAGCATGGCGTGTTGCGAGGCGACCATGTCGTCGTAGTCATATTGAGGGAAGTGCATGTGGAGGCCGTCGGAGGGCTTGCTGGAGCTACCATGGCCGATGTCGTCGGGGAGAATGACGTAGTACTTTGTGATGTCTAGGGGCTGACCGGGGCCGAAGAGGATGGTCGAAAACTGGGGTGCCAGGAGGGAATTTGCGTCGCCGCCAGTGCCATGAAGGAGGAGGACGGCGTTGTCAGTAAGGCCGGCGGTGTCGCGATGCGGAGTGCCTAGGGTGAGGTAGTGGAGATGGAGTTTGGCGATAGTTTCGCCGTCTTTGAAGTGGAAGCCGGGAATGTCGTATGCGCCATCCTGCGTTGGCCATTTAATTGGCGCAACAGTATGGCCGGGCTGCGCAAGTGGTGTCGGCTTTTGCGCGAGCACCCGTGTCGCGGAGGCGACAGACGCTGCGGCGAGAATTGCGGTTAGAAGGTGGCGCATGGTCGGAGTATATGACGAGGCTCATGGATTTAAAGAGATGATTCCCGGTTACTTTAGAATGGGTCGGTTTCAGGATAGAGTCGTACCTACTAGAAACCTATGAGGAGATCGTTTGGCTAGCGCTGTGACCAACCCTGTGATGAGTAGATGGGGCTCCGATATTTCGCCGCGCATTTTCCTGATTGGCCTGATGCTGCTGGCCAGTTGCTTGTACGGGAGCCTGGTACGCGATTCCTATTGCCGTGATTTTCGTGCGTATTATGTGGCGGCCATGGCGACCCATGACCATCTCGATCCGTATGTTAATCAGATCAATGTCAGCGAGAAATACTCGGATGCGCTTTGGATGAATCAGGTAAGTCGCTTCGTGTACCCGCCAACCGCGCTGCCGTTCTTTTATGCATTTGGATGGGCATCGTACAACCATGCCAAAGCACTTTTCGGAATATTGATTCTTGCGACGATGATCGGCATTCTGGACTTCTTTCATCGACGCCACCCAGGACAGACGGTGGTGCTGTTTGCGCTCTTTATGAGCGTGCCAATGTTTACCAACATCGATCTCGGTCAAGTAGATGTGTTCATACTGGCGCTCGTGGTGGGGGCGTTCTACCTCGGCGATGGATGGAAGAGTGGTCTGTGTCTTGGGGTGGCCATTTCGATTAAGCTTGCACCCGTGCTTCTCGTCCTGTGGCTTCTCGGGAACAAGCGATGGCGAACGGTCCTGTGGAGTGGTGTGGCTGCGGCTGGTCTAGCACTGGTAGCTCTGGCGTGGTGGGGAACTGGTTTGTATCGCGAATACTTTCACCACATGCTGGACGCAGAGACCGGACACCACAGCGGCTTCCTGACACATAGGTATGAGTCGCTGAAGATACTTGCTGGGCGGCTGATTGTTACACAGGATGTGGTCTATGAGTTTCAGCATGCGTTGGCGGGATTCAGGCAGAATCCGCTCTTCGTGCTTGGGCCTAAGTCAGTGTTTATAGGGTTGGCGGTGCCGCTGGTGTTTCTGGCCTGGATGCTGTGGTCGCAAACTGGTCGACGCCTGAGTGAGGCTCAGAGTTTTTTTCTGTTCGTAGTGGCTTGCCTGTTTGCAAACCTTTCGCTGTGGCCGATGGGACTGGTGGCGTGCTTTCCGCTGGTGATCCTGTTGGTGGCTTCGTCGAGAACGCCGCAACGAACGGCACTGCTACTGCTTGCACCGCTTTTTTTGACGAAGCAGCTTGTAGGGGATCGTAATTTCCTGATCTGGATGGTGTTGGCTGGATTTTGCGTGGTGCAGAATGGGTGGTTTCGCGCCAAGAGTGAGGTAGCGGATGGGCCCTTGGTGGAAGCAATATAGCTGACGCTCACTGCAGGCACACATCTTTGCTGAAGACGCTTGCAGGTGCAATGAACGAGGCAGTCAAATGTTGCTGGATGTCCGTTCCTTGCAACACTGCGCAAGGAACGGATGTCAGCGTGTAATTGACTCCCTTACATGTCCTTCTTTGTTTCGGCTGGGGCTGCCTCTGGGGTGGTGAGGGGTTTGGTGATGTCATCCAGTAGATCGGGTGTGCCGTCGACACGCTGGAGTGAGGGATAGCGTTCGCCTTCGTGGTAGTCGATGTCGATCTGCTTGAGAGTGTTTCCGACTTGCAGGATGTAGTGGATGGGCGCCGTGTCGGTCTTTGCTTTCTTAATGGCGGCCATGTCGGCTTCCGGTGAGGAGAGCAGATCGTTGATACCGATGATCTTCATTCCCGGTGCGATCCCGGCTTTATCTGCAGGACCATTCCATCGAACATCGTAGATGACACTGTCGGGACTGACGCGATAGCCGACGGAGTACCAGTCATCGGGTCCTCCGCGGCGACCGCCGGCAGACATCATCGTGCGAACGGACTTGCTGGGTTTGTCGGTGTAGACGAGCTTGTAGCCACCACGTTCTATGCCGGCAAGGTCGGCGTGAGTGTTGAGGTTGTCGATGTGGGTTTGGATGAAGGAGGCCCAATCATAGGGCATGACCTGATTCAGGTCGGCGATCAATTCGGGGCGCTCATAGGTGACGATGAGGGGTCCGGTGTTACCGCCCTTGCCCAGAAAGATGTGGAGGAAATCGGTGAGGGACTTCTTGTTGTCGGTCTGCTTTCGGATGAGGGTGTCTGCATCAAGCCAGAAGAGTTCGCCCTCCTGGTAGTAGTCCTGTCCGCGCTTCCAGTTAGACCACGCGGGATTGCCGCCGCGGAGGATGCTGGCAGCAATCGCTGTGTCTTCGGTGGAGCGCCATTCGCGGCCGGGTTTGTAGTCGAGGCTTGCGGCGGAGGCGGCGAGGATGTCGCGATACTGCTCCTGCGACTTGAGGCCGGAGCGTGCGGCCAGAACGTTGCCGAGGTACTGCGTCATGCCTTCGTAGACCCAGAGAAGGTCGCCCTGCTCAGGCTCGGCAAAGGTCGGCTGGTAGAGGCGAGCAGGGCGGCGATATTTGCCATTCCAGGAGTGGGTGAACTCGTGAGCCAGGAGGTCGGATTCGGCGAGCTGGTGGGATTCGTCAGCAAAGCCCTTTTCACCTACACCGTTGTCGGAGGACTGGCCGTGTTCGAGGCCTTCGCCGCCGGCTGTGTCGGAGAGGGTAAGGAGGAAGTGGTAAGCGTTGTAGTGTCGGGAGGCATAGGCTGCGCCTGTCTCGCGGACGAGGTTATTGAGCTCGACGAGGAGGGCTGGGCGGAGTTGGGAGTCTTCGGGCGAGTCGGAGACGACGTCGATGAAGTGCTTCGGTGTGATCTCAGGGGCGAGGGCGAACTCGTGGAAGTAGGCTCCAGCGATGATGGGCGAGTCTTCAAGCTGCTCGACGGTGGTGGCGGCGAAGTCGGTGAGGCCGCCCGTGGGATGCTGCGGATCGTAGGTGCTGGTCGGGATGAGGGCTGTGCCGATGCCCCAGCCGGTGGGAACCTTGACGGACGGTTGGATGGGAATGTTCTTGACGGGAACGTTGGCTGGGTAAAGGAGCAGCTTTTCCCACTCAAGAACGGCAAGCTTCTGCGAGATACGGGCGGTGACAATGCAATCGAGGTGAGCGTGGAGTGTGGTGACGCCTTTGGGGATGTTGATGTGGAACTCGTTGAGGTCTACATCGTCTCGACGCCACTTGAGGACTTCGCCGTTGGCAGTGAAGACTACGCCGGTAATGTCGTCGACGGGGCCGGTGGGACGGTGGTTGCCGGGAATCCAGCGCGGGGTGGTAAGGGTGAGGGGGCCGGCTTTTACCGGGAGATCAACTTCGGCGTGGTAGATCTTGCGCGGGGCTTCGGTGAGATCGGCGACGATCTTGATGGGCGTGTTTTGGGCTGCGACGACTGCGCTAACGAGGCTTGCGGCGAGGAGGAGGGCAGTGTTTCTATGCGTCAAGGCGGCCTTCTTTATTTCGTGCGAGATGGCAGAACGGTATGTGGTGGGTACGGGAGCGAGGCGGGATTTGTTTCGGGTGCATGAAGAGTTGAAGTAAAGAGAGAGGCCTCGCGCAAAGGCGGACGCTCCCTCCTTCCGCAACGGTGTTGAAGGAGGGGCTTAGATGTAAACGCCACAACCTAGAGGGGGGGCAGATTGGCCTCGATGGCCTGGATGAGTATGGGATCTGAGGGGAGCATGTCGGGGGCGAAGCGTCCGGTGATCTGGCCATGGCGGTTGACGAGGAATTTTTCGAAGTTCCAGGTGAGTTCGGGAGCCTCGTTGACGGTGATGCCGTAGTTGCGGAGACCGTCTTTGAAGCCGGGGTCGGCAATACGGGCTACGGGTTGCGCAGTTGTGAGGAGCTCGTAAAGTGGTGATTTTTCAGGACCGACGACCGTGACCTTCTCGAACATGGGGAAGGTTACGTTGAATTTAGTCGCGCAGAATGACTGGATCTCTGCGTTAGTGCCGGGTTCCTGGCCGGCGAAATCGTTGGCGGGAAAGCCCAGGATCTCAAAGCCACAATGGCGATAGGTGTTGTAGAGCTTTTCTAGGCCTTCATACTGCGGAGTGAGGCCACACTTGGAGGCTGTGTTGACAATGAGCAGAACTTTGCCCTTGTAGGGCGTGAGGGAGGTGGCTTCGCCGGCGATGGTATGAAGGGGAATCTCGTAAAGGCTGGACATGGAATAAAGTGTAACGCGCACTCCGGCAGGGCGAATTTTCTGTATCACGCGACCGCCCGCAGGTTACAAAATGAACATTTCCATCGACGGATCGATTGACGTGGCCAATTATTTCCCATTTCAAACAAGTAGCGAGTTCAAAATGTCGGTATTTGAGGTACTAAGGAAGTACCATCTAAGACGACATGGCGATTTCTGATGTTTTATTTGGTAGACCACTCGCAACGAGTGAAGAGCGCGCAGAGCATATCGGCGTTGCGGCGGGAATCCCGATCTTCGGTTTGGATGCACTGACTTCGGCGGCATACGGGCCCGAAGCTGCGATGGCGCTTCTGATTCCTCTCGGTGTGTATGGGACGCAGTTTATTGTGCCCATCATTACGGCAATTTTGATTCTGCTGGTGATCGTGTTCTTCAGCTACCGGCAAACAATTGCGGCGTATCCGAACGGCGGCGGCTCATATACTGTCGCTTCTGAAAACCTGGGTGAAGGTGCTGGCCTGCTGGCTGCGGCGGCGCTGATGATCGACTACATTCTAACGGCGGCGGTGGGCGTGTCGGGAGGTGTCACGGCGCTGAGTTCAGCCATACCGGGGCTACAGCCATTCACGATTGAGCTGTGCCTGATGGTCTTGCTGGTTCTAGTGATTGTGAACCTGCGCGGCGTTAAAGATACGGGATCAGCGTTCATTCTGCCGACCTTCCTGTTTATTGGCACACTGCTGGTGATGGTTGGGGTGGGCGTGTTCAAGACATTCGCCGCGGGTGGGCATCCGCACTCGGTTGCGGTTTTGCCACCGGCGTTGCCGCAGACGGTGAAGTTGCTGGGCCTCTGGATGCTGATGAAGGCGTTCTCGAGTGGCTGCGCCGCAATGACAGGAGTTGAGGCGGTGTCGAACGGGGTAATGGCCTTTGGCGAACCGCGGGCGAAGAAGGCGCAGTACACGCTGACAATCATCATCGCGATTCTGATTGTGCTGCTATACGGCATTGCATGGCTCTCAAGGAGCTATCAAATTATGGCAATGAACCCCGACGAAGCGGGATACCAGAGCTTGCTTAGCTTGCTGGTGTCGGCTGTTTTCGGACGGGGATGGTTCTATTTTCTGACGATGGGGAGCGTGTTCCTCGCTCTGGCGCTGAGCGCGAATACGGCGTTTGCGGATTTCCCGCGGCTTACGCGGGCGATTGCGCTTCATGACTATCTGCCGCATGTATTTATTCTGCGCGGACGTCGGCTCCTGTTCTCACACGGTGTTTACGCGTTGTCGGGATTGACGGCGGTCATTCTTGTTCTGTTTCGGGGCGTTACGGATCGGTTGATCCCGCTGTATGCGATTGGCGCATTTCTAGCGTTCACCTTGTCGCAGGCGGGCATGGTGATTCACTGGAAGAAGCAGGAAGGCGACCATAAAGGACGCGGCTGGCACATGTTTGTTAATGGCGTCGGCGCGGTCGCTACAGGCCTGACAACGATCATCGTGCTGGCTTCCAAATTCATGTCGGGTGCGTGGGTTACGGCGCTGCTCGTGCCGATTTTGATCCTCATCATGATGGCGGTGAAGCGGCACTATGTCCGAGTACGGTCAGAGATGCGGGATATGACGCCGCTGAACCTGGCACATCTGGAGCAGCCGATCGTGGTGATCCCGATGGCACGATGGGATCGTATTACAGAGAAGGCACTGCGGTTCGGACTGCTGCTCTCTAAGGAGATCCGCGTGGTTCATGTGGACTGTGATGAGGGCGAGGAGTCGCTGTGCGAGGTTTGGAATACCAAGGTGCTGGAGCCATTGCGGCAGGAAAACATGCCGGAACCGGAGTTGATTTCCCTGATGTCCACCTATCGTCAGATCATTACACCGGTGATGGATTACATCCTCGAACTAGAGAAGGCAAATCCAACGCGGAAGGTGGCGGTTTTGCTTCCGGAGTTGGTGGTTAAGCACTGGTGGGAGAATCTGCTGCACAATCAGCGTGTGCAGTTGCTGAAACTGCTATTGCTGCTGAAGGGCAAGCAGCGAATCATCGTGGTGAACATTCCGTGGTATCTGTAAAGCAGAGATAATGATCCCGATGGTCCGCCCTGGTGGCGGATCATTTTTTAAGCCACCGTAAGCGCTTCGGCCTTCTTGTAGGTCGGCGACAGAGTGCGTAGGCGAGCTACGGCTGCAGGGATGAGGGCGAGAGCATAGTCAACTTCTTCGGCGGTGGTAAGGCGGGAGAGGGAGAGGCGGACGCTTGCGCGAGCACGGTTGTCCGATAAGCCCATGCTGGTGAGAACGTGAGAGGGTTCTGTTGCACCTGATTGGCAGGCTGAGCCGCCGCTTACGGCAAGACCCTTCAAGTCCAGAGCGATGACAAGCGCTTCCGCTTCTATGTGATCGAAGTAGAGGTTGGTCGTGTTGGCTACCCGGTCGGTGCCAGCCCCGTTGACTCCGGATTCTTCTACGGTGGAGAGAATGCCTTGCTCGAGATGGTCGCGAAGCTTTCTGAGTTCTGCGGGGTTGGCTGACCCGGAGGCTAATCCCAACGGTTGGGCACCTGCGATCAACCATCTCTCGGCCAATTCTGCGGCCTTGCCGAGGGCCACGATGCCGGGAACGTTTTCTGTTCCGGCGCGGCGCTGGCGTTCGTGGGTTCCACCGTGAAAGATAGGGGCTAGCCGGACGCTACGGCGGACAAACAAAACGCCTATCCCCTGAGGCGCGTACATCTTGTGGCCGGAGAGGGTGAGGAGATCGACGTCTTTGAGCGCGCCCTTTGGGCTAAGGTCCAGTGCGAGTTTACCCGCAGCTTGCACTGCGTCCGTGTGAAAGAGCGCGCCGCCGGCGTGGGCGATGGCGGCCAGTTCGGCTATCGGCTGGATGGTGCCGGTCTCATTGTTGGCCAGCATGATGCTGACGAGCTTTGTGTTTGGTTTGAGAGCTGCTCGGAGAGCTTCGGGTTCAATGAGGCCAGCGGATGTGCAGGGAAGGAAGGTCACGTCCAGGCCACGTGCGGCGAGGGCTTCGGCTGCGTGGAGGACGGCGTGATGCTCGACCTGTGTGGTGATGAGGTGGGCCGGTTCCTCTGCGGCTGAATTTTCAGCGTTAAGGATACCGAAGAGAGCAAGATTGTCGCCTTCGGTGCCTCCAGAGGTAAAGACAATCTCGGAGGCGCGGCAGCGGAGCAGGTGAGCGATCGACTCGCGGGCATGATCTACGGCGGCACGGGCTTGCTGGCCCTGCTGGTGGATGGAACTGGCGTTGCCAAAGCTCTCGATATAGAAGGGGCGCATAGCCTCGAAGACTTCGGGAAGAAGAGGCGTCGTGGCGTTGGCGTCCATGTAGATGCGCTGCATTCTTCAAGTTTACGCCGTTGTGGTGTATCCAGTTGCGAACTGATCGGGTGCAGTCGATTTCGAAGACATAGAAATGACAAATTTTGCGCTGGCTTTTTACCACTGCTCGGTTATAGTCACGCTAATCCCTTGTTTCAGTCGTGTTGATTCGCAGAGGTATTTCTCTGTCTGCAGTTTATTTCTTTGAAGACGATCCCTGTAGCACCCTAACTGTTCCACTTTTGGAGGTTTGATGCTTCATCGGAAGATGTGGAGTTTGGTTTGGCTCTTCGTTCTTGTGGCGATTTGCTTCGGTGGAAGAGCGCTTGAGGCTCAGGATACGACGGCAAAGATCCTGGGCCAGGTAGCTGACTCTCAGGGTGGACTGCTGCCCGGAGCGACGGTGACCGTGACGAATACGGCTACGAATGTGACGGTCACCGCGATGACTGATCGTCAAGGAAGCTTCCAATTCGCGCAGCTTCCAATCGGCACGTATACGGTGCGCGCGGAGCGGGATGGTTTTGCTGTTACTACGTCTCCCTCGTATGTGTTGCAGATCAACCAGTCACAGCGTGTGGACTTCAAGTTGCCATTAGCGGGAATGACGCAGGCTGTTGAGGTGACTATTCAGTCTGCTGCGATCGACACCGTGAGTTCAACCGTTGGTGGTTCCGTGACGGAGCGTCCTCTGGTTGACCTCCCACTCAATGGGCGCAACATTCTCGATCTGGCTCGGCTGCAGCCGGGGGTGACGGATGCGACGAACCCGGGAAATGGGAGTGCCGGTACGGTATCGGTGGCAGGCGGCAGAACTGACTCAGTGACGTATCTGTTGGACGGTGGAAATAATTCAAGCCTGCTCAACAACGGCGTGGTGTTCAGCCCGAATCCTGATGCGGTCGAAGAGTTTCGTATTCTGGAGAACAACTACTCGGCTGAATACGGGCGGAACGGCGGCGGCGTGATCACGATCGTGTCGAAGGGTGGAACGAGTCGATATCACGGGTCGGCGTTTGAGTTTGCGCGTAATCCTTATTTGAACGCGAACGACTTTTTCAATAAGCGGAACGGGCTGCCGCGCTCCGATCTGAAGCGGCACCAGTTTGGTGGGACGATTGGCGGGGAGATCTTCATTCCGAAGATTCTGGCACGTAAGGACCGAAACTTCTTCTTTTTCTCGTACGAAGGACAGCGTCAGAAGAATTCTCAATTGCCGGGCGTGGAACAGGTGTTCACGACGGCTGAACTTGGCGGCGACTTCTCGCACGCCGGTACAGACGGCGGACCAGACCCAGCGATCGCGCAACTGCTCATTGACAATCCCTATTTTCAAACTGACCCGCTGAAGCAAACGCAGGCGATCATTGATCCCACAAAGATCGATCCCGTGGCGAAGAAGTACATTGCCGCATCGCTGATCCCATCGAGTGCGAGTGGAACGATTGCGCCGGTTGGCGCGCTGCTTTCCCCGTTCGACCAATATAACGGTCGCTTCGACTTTGAGTTGACGCCAAAGGACCGGCTTTCGGTGACCCTGGCGCGCAACAAGGCTCCGGTGCTTTCGGCGTTTGCAGGTGGCTCAACGCTTCCAGCACCGACGACTGCGTCGACGATCGTGCATCTCGCGAACGTGGGATATATCCACACGTTTACCCCGAATGTGCTGAATGAGTTTCGCGCTGTCGTGCAGTGCCTCAACAGTACGAATGCAATTCCGGTGGGAACGCTGCCGACTCCTGCGCAGCTTGGCGTAGGAATTACGCCGGACCAAGCGACGGGGCCAACGCGACTGTTCGACTACAGCACCTCGTTGACAGTTGGTTTTAGTCCGAACGGACCGACGACGCTGATCAATAACACCTTCGACTACTCGGATAATTTGAGTTGGCAGAAGGGAACGCACAGTGTGAAGTTCGGTGGCGATTTCTCACCCTATCAGAACAACACGCTGTACGACTTTTACGTAGATGGCGAATTCGATTTCTATGGATTGGCTAACTACGATCCAAGTGATCCGGCATTTGCGACTGTGGGCAGCGCCACGGGGTATGCGCAATTTCTGGTCGGTGATCCGGATGAATATTTTCAGTTTGGTTCTGCGCCGTCGAACATTCGGAGCAAGAGCACCTCGGTGTATGCGCAGGACGAATGGCATGCTACCAAGAATCTAACGCTGAACTTTGGGCTGCGGTATGAGTTTGCTTCGCCAAAGATAGACACGAAAGGCCGGTCATTTTCGCTGGTCACGGGGGCACAATCAACCCGATTTACGGGTGCTCCCAAGGGATTGTTGTTCCCGGGAGATCAGGGCGCTCCTAAAGGCTCAAACTTTTCCGATAAGAATGACTTTGCTCCTCGTTTTGGATTTGCATACGACTTTGGAGGTAAGGGTTCTACCGTCCTGCGTGGCGGCACGGGCATGTTCTACGACATCCTGAAGGGCGAAGATAATCTGCAGTTCAACGGGCAGGCTCCGTTCTTTGGATTCACGGACTTCAATCTGGATTACCCGATGGGTCTGACCACAAGCGGGACTGGCTACTATGAGAATCCCTTTACTAGTGCGGGCGTGGTGAATCCTTTTCCATCGAAGGCTCCGGCACAGAATCTTGATTTTGGCGCGGCTGGCTTCCTTCCGTTTGGTGGTGGTGGTGTGTACTTTGTCGATCCACACCTCAGGACGCCGTACACGATCCAATTCAATCTTGGAGTCCAACGCGCATTGGGAGCTGGCGTGACCGCTGAGATGGCATATGTGGGCAGCGTTTCACACAAGTACACCGGACTGGTGGACTCGAATCCATTTGTGAAGGGATCGGGTACGCAGCGGGTCTACGACCAGGCAAATGGCGGATCGGGGAACTTCAGCTATCTCGACACCTTCCGGAATTTGACGAACGAAAATTATCACAGCCTGCAGAGCAGCTTGCGCAAGCAGGCGACTCCGATGCGCTATGTCGGTACAACCTACTTCCAGTTGTCCTATACGTTTGCGAAGAACATGGATAATCTGTCGGGCTTCCGGCAGCGCAACGGTGAGGTTCCGTACTACAACCCCGGTCAGTTCTATGCGGTCTCGGACCTGGATGTGAAGCATCGGATTGTCTTCTCAGGCGGATGGGATTTGCCATTTGCGGAGGCGTTCTCAGCGGTGCCGAAGGTGTTCACCAAGGGGTGGAGCCTGTACCCGATTGTTAGCTGGCAGTCTGGATTTCCGCTGGATGTGAGCGCGAATCTGGCGCGGTCGCGGACGACTCCTGGACCTTCTGGCGCAGGTGACTCCCAACTTGTGCGAGTCAACTTGACGGGAAACAAGGTCACCACACTGAGTCCGCATACCAATACCGCTGCCGATGGCGGAGCGCAGTACATCACCAAGGCGAACTTTAATCGGAACGGACTAACCAACGTTGCGAAGGTTATCCCGACAACACCGACGTATGGAACGCTGCCTCGCAATTCTTTCCGGGGACCGTCCCGGCAGAATATTGATATGTCTATTGCGAAGCTGACGCAGTTGACCCATGGAGATCATGGTGTGGCGTTCGAGCTGAAAGGAGATTTCTTCAACCTCCTCAATACTCCGGAGTTTGGAAATCCGATCACTACAATTACGGCGGCTAACTTTGGAGAGATTACGTCGACGTATACCGACTCATTCCGTATCATTCAGCTGGCTGGTAAGCTGCGGTTCTAGATAAAGGCACGATCTGTAAAAGGCCGCTCCATGTGGGCGGCCTTTCTTTGTTCTTTAGTTGCACACGTTGAATTTTCAAAGCCATACTCAAGAACCAACAGGAAGCCTATGCCTCAACGCGCTGTGGTGCGTGACGCTGGTCGAGGCGAGTGGAGATGATAGCAAGCGCGAGGGCAGCGCAGGTAACGATGGCGCTGGCGATGGGGAGTTGGCGGTAGGTGTAGCCGGCGGTGAGCATCATGCCGCCGAGCGATGCTCCGGTGGCGTTGCCAAAGTTGAAGGCTCCCTGATTCAAAGTGGAGGCGAGGTTCGGCGCACTTGAGGCTTGGTCCACGATGCGGGATTGGAGCGGCGCTCCGGCGGCGAACTGAATTGCTCCCCAGATCAGGATCATGACGACAGCGGGAATGGGGAAGGGCTCGGCGAAGGGCAGGATGAGGTTGGTGATGATGAGGACGATGAGCGCTCCGTTGAGGAAGGCCATAGGTCGCCAGTCGCTGAGGCTTCCGCCGAGAAGATTGCCGATGGTAATGCCAACACCAAAGAGCAGAAGAGTGAGCGTGACGGCGTGTGGCGAGACGTGGGTGACGGTCTCGAGCATGGGTGCGATGTAGGTGAAGATGCAGAAGAGCGAAGCCGATGAGAGGACGCTCATCGCAAGGACGAGCAGCACCTGCGGCTTCCGGAGAACGCGGAACTCGTGCAGTAGATGGGCTGAGCTGGGAGGCTGCTTAGGCACGAGCAGGAAGACGGAGGTGGCGGCGATGAGGCCGATCGGGACGATGGCCCAGAAGGCAGAGCGCCAGCCGAAGGCCTGCCCGAGGGCGGTGCCAGCGGGAACCCCCAGAACGTTCGCCAGGGTAAGACCGGAGAACATGAGGGCGATGGCTTGCGAGCGCTGGTTGCGGGGAACGAGGTTTGCAGCGACGATGCTGCCGATGCCGAAAAAGGCTCCGTGGCAGAGTGCAGTAAGAACGCGCGCGGCAAAGAGAAGGTTATAGCCAGGAGCGATGGCGCAGGCCAGGTTGCCAAGAGTGAAGACTCCCATGAGGAGGAGAAGTGCAAACTTGCGCTCGAGCTTGGCAGTGGCGAGCGCGACGATGGGCGCGCCGATCGTAACGGAGAGAGCATAGCCGGAGACGAGGGCGCCGGCCTTGGGTATCGAGACGTGAAAGTCTTCTGCCAGGTTGGGCAGCAGGCCCATGATGATGAACTCGGACGTACCAATGCCAAAGGCGGCGATGGCGAGGGCCATGAGTGGGGTTTGGGTCAGGATGCTCGGCTGGCGATTCTGCGCGGAACCGGGAGCTGTTATAGCGGGCATACTTCATTGCACCACATCTCCCGATACGAATGGCTATCGATGCTCTCTGTATTCTGATAGGCTTGGCGCGTTTGGGCTAGTTCGATAGAGGAGATGACGTGATGATGAAGCAAATGATAATGACGCTGGCGCTGGCTGGTTGTTGCTGTGTGGTGAGCATGCAGGCGCAGACGAGTGCTGCGATCCCGAAGATTGCTCCAGGAACGCTGATCGAGCCCTCCAGATCGTTCAACGGACAACTGACTGACTTTGAGACGGAGATGATGGGCTTGGCAAAGGCGATGCCGGCAGACAGGTACAACTTTGCCCCAAGTGCGGCGATCTTTGTGCCGGGACAGGCGACGGAGTACAAAGGCGTACGGACGTTTGGGTCGATGGTGGGACACATCGCACAGGCGAATTACTTCTACGGCTCAGCGCTCGGTGGGTTGAAGGTCGACGTCGATGTCAAGTCCATTGGGACACTCACCGACAAAGATCAGATTGTGGCTGCACTGGCCGCGTCGTTCGCCTTTGCGCACAAGGCGGTCGGAGCGATGACGGAGAAGAATGCGTTTGAGAGTGTGCAGGGATCTTCGACACGGGCAAGCCTTGCAGGTGCCCTGGTCGCACACGGCTTTGATCATTATGGACAGCTGGTGGAGTATCTGCGGATGAACGGAATGGTTCCTCCAGCGAGCATGAAGTAGAGCAAGTCGAAGCAAAGGGGTCTCGCCTGAAACTGACCTCTCCACGTTCTTTCGGACGCGACCGGAGGTGTTTGAGCATTCCGGCCCGGGTAGAGTTGGTCGCGCATGCGGATGGGGAGGGCGTACCCTCCGCCGCAGACTGGCTGACCGCAAACAAATGCCTTGCGGTGCGTCCTGCCAGAAACTGCGGCGCGTATTCATCTGGCTCTGAGCGGGCCCTGCTTAAATGAGCAAAGCGCAGGTGCAGCAGGGTGGGCTGCCATGCTAGGGTTTAAGGATTGCTATGACTACAACGACAAGTACAACCGAAGAGATTAAGGATCAGGGGCACGCCCCGAAGTACACGCGGAATCAGCCGTTTCACTCAAAGGTGTTGGTAAATGAGCTTTTGACCGGGGCGGGATCTGAGAAGGAAACGCGGCACGTGGAGCTCTCACTGGAAGATGGGATGACGTATCTTCCGGGAGATGCGGTGGGTATTATTCCAGAGAACCGGCCAGCGGCTGTGGAAGAGGTATTGAAGGCGCTCAACTTTACGGGCGACGAGCGGGTCCTGGACCACTACAAGGTCGAGATCAGCTTTGAAGAGGCGGTACGAACGCGGCTTGCAATTGGCAAGCTGACGCGTGGCTCGGTGGGCCAGTTTGCAAAGCTTGCTCCGGGAACCGATGGTCTGAAGGACATGGTCGGCCCCGATAACAAGGCACGTGCTGAGGAGTATTGCTGGGGCCGGGAGTTTGTTGATCTGGCCACGGAGTTTCCGGGAATTGTGACGAATCCACAGCAGTTGTTTACCGTGTTGTCGCGGTTGACGCCGCGGATGTATTCCATTGCTTCGAGCCAGAAGGCCCATCCTACGAATGTTCAGACTACGGTTCGTGTCGTGCGGTACGACGCGCATGGGCGGGAGCGTCAGGGGCTGGCTTCAGGCCATCTTGGCGAGCGGGCGGATGTTGGAGCGGGAATCCCAATCTTTCTGCATGCAAATCAGAACTTTCGGCTGCCAGAGGATAGCAACGCGCCGGTGATCATGATCGGGCCCGGAACGGGAATTGCTCCATTCCGGTCGTTTCTCGAGGAGCGCGAGGCGCTTGGCGAGAAAGGTGATAATTGGCTCTTTTTTGGGGAGCAGCGCGAGCAACTGGATTTTCTCTACAAAGAGCAGTTGCAGACAATGCACAAGAATGGCGTACTAAAGCAACTGGATACGGCATTCTCTCGGGACCAGGCACGGAAGATTTACGTGCAGGATCGTATGCAGGAGCGAGCAAAGGATTTGTATGCATGGCTGGAGCGAGGGGCCTACTTCTACGTCTGCGGCGATGCAACGCGCATGGCGAAGGATGTGGAGACGGCGCTGCTGGACGTCATTGCAAAGGGATCCAATGGCACACTCGAGCATGCTGAGGAGTACCTGGCGACTATGAAGAAGCAAAAGCGTTATCAGCGAGACGTGTACTAGGGAAATGTTTCCGTTGGATGTCAGAGTAAGATAACGAAGATGAATTACCTGCATCTCCAACGGCAGGCCCCTTAATCGTAGGCGGCCTGCATCGAGGCATATGTCCGAAAGCATTCAAGATCGCGTATTGAGAGTCATCGCTACGACCCGCCGGGTGCCGCTCGAAACGGTTCATCCGGATAGCACGTTTGAAGAGCTAGGCATCGATTCCCTGGACCGCATCAATATCCTCTTCGAGCTCGAAGGGGAGTTCGATGTCGAGATCGATGACGAGCAGGCGAAGCAGGTGACCACGCTGCAGCAGATGATCGACGGCATCACGCAGTTGGTTGACGCGAAGGCGGCAACAGGCTTGGAAGACTAGACATTTGTTTTATCGCTGAGCCAGGCGGCGGAGCGAGCGATGCCTTCTTCGAGAGAGACCTTTGGGGAGAACCCGAAGGTCTCTTTTGCTTTGACGGCTGGGAACTCCTGGTTAAGCGCGAGGAGCAGAACCGCGTGTCGGGTAAGAAGGGGCCGTCCGGGCAGCCTGAGCAGGCGATGTGGGAGTTCGAGGATGCGGGCGAGCGCGGTGGCGGCGGTGAGACTCAGGTTGATCCAGGGCGGCTTAGTGCCTAAGGCTTCTGCGTAAAGCTTGAGGTAGGTTGCCCAGTTTGCCTCGGTTCCGTCGGCCAAATTGAAAGCTTCACCGATTGTTGCTGGATGGGTGGAGGCCTGGAGGATGGCTTCGGCTACGTTATCGACATAGGCGAAACCGCCTGGCGCGCCGCCGTGATCAATCGTGGCCATGAGGCGTTGGCGAAGCAGGGTGGCGATCTCTACTGTAAAGTCCTTGCCGCGTGGACCATAGATGGTGGCAGGGCGAAGGATGGTGACAGGAAGGCCGTGATCTTGATGGGCTTTCCAGACGGCTAGTTCGCCGAGCCGCTTGGTCTGGTTGTAGGGGAGCCCGGCGTCGCGGGTGAGGGTGGATTCGTCGCAGGGCGCAGGCGGGTAGCCGTAGACGTCGGTGGTACTTATGTGAACAAAGCGCTCGATCTTGTCGGAGCGCAGGACGGCATCGACGAGGTTCTGGGTCCCGGTCACATTCGCGCCGTAGTAGGTCTGCCAAGGTGCCCAATCGGTCGAGCAGGCGGCGCAATGGATGATCCGAGTTGCTTCGGTCACGGCTCGCTGCAGGCTGGCTGGGTCGGAGAGGTCTCCCTCGACGAGGCGATGGGGCACATTGGCCAGATGGGTTAGGGCGGAGGTGGGACGGGCGAGCACGATGATGTCTTCGCCCTGGGCCGATAGAAGCTGGGCTATGCGGCCTCCGAGGAAGCCGCTTGCACCGGTGATGAGGGTCGTCACTGCGGTCCCTTGGCGACCAAAAGCCGCGATGAAGCGATTATGAGCAGCGGGACCTACGTCGTCCCACCCAAGTTCTTAGTTAGCGAGTTGGCGGAAGACGTCCAGGACGAAATCGAGCTGCTCGGGGGTATGTCCGGCGGTGACACAGAGACGGAGGCGGGCTACACCCTGGGCGACTGCGGGGAACATGACCGGGGCAGCAATAATGCCATAGTTGCGCAGCTTGCGTGCGAAGAGGCCGGTCGTGATCTCATCATTCAGGACGACGGGGATGATGGCTGTTTCAGAGAGGCCAGTGTCGTAGCCGAGGTCCTGAAGACCGTGGCGCAGAAAGTCCCCATTTGCCTTGAGGCGAGCGACGCGCTGAGGCTCTTCCTTGAGGATGGCAAGGCCTTCAGAGATAGCGGCAACGGCAGAGGCGGCTACTGCGGCGGAGAAGATGTAGGGGCTAGAGGCATGCTGGAGGAAAATAGCAACCTCCTGCGAGCAGGCAACGAAACCACCCACGGAGGGGATCGACTTGGCTAGAGAGCCGGACCAGAGATCGACTTCGCTGGTATCGATGCCGAAATGTTCATCCGTGCCGCGACCGGTGGCGCCGAGGACGCCCGAGGCATGGGCCTCGTCAATGAAGAGGAAACAGCCAAACTCTTTCTTGATTGCAATAAGGTCGGGGAGGCAACAGATGTCGCCGTCCATGGAGAAGACGCCGTCAGAGATGATGACGGTGCGGTTCGCTGGCGGACCCTTCTTGATCTCTTCGCGGAGGCTTTCAGGGTCGTTATGGCGGAAGCGCTGGACCTGAACACCGGCCATTTTGCAGGCATCGAGCAGGCTGCGATGGCAAAGGGCATCGATGATGATGCGATCAGATGGTCCAAAAAGGCCGGTGATGAGGCCTAGATTGGCCATATAGCCGGAGGAGAAAGTGAGGGCGGCTTCGGTGCCTTTGTATTCAGCGAGATCGCGCTCGACCTGATTATGAATATCGAGAGTTCCGGTGAGAAGGCGGGCTCCGCTGGTGCTGGTGCCATATCGACCGATGGCGGCGACGGCGGCAGCGTCGATGCGCGGGTGGCCGATGAGCCCCAGATAGTCGTAGGACGACATCATCAGCATCTGGTGACCGTCAGCCTGGACGCGCGGTCCAGCTTTTGCTTCGAGCGGCATGTGGAACGGGTAGGCGTCATGCGCGCAGCCCAAGGCCGTTGTTTCGAAGATGCGACGGGCCCGGGTATCGAGAAGGCCGCTCTTCTTAAAGCTCCAGGTCCGGCCGGACGTGAAGTAGTTGTTAAACATATGCCCGGAGGAGGAAGGGAACACCTTTGGTTCCAGGGCTTCCTCTGCCACGGTTTCTTGCACTTCGAGTCGCTGTGTCATGGGTCTGTAACCATGCTAGACGAAAGAAGCAGGCATGGAAAGGAAAACCCGAGCAACCATCTCGCCATATAAGAGATGTGGATTAGAAACTTACGATGCGCGGCCCCCTGATCTGACCCACCCAAGTCATTGAAACTAGATGCGGTCGTGGTCTGGGCGCCAGTTTGTGATGCTTTCTTTGATCTGTTTTGGGTTGAGATTCTCGGCGAGGGTGCGGCGGGCCAGGGTGGGAAGTTCGGCGTCGCCAGCGAAACGGAGGGCGATGAGTTGGCGGGTCGTAAAGGAAGGAATCAGGTTATGTTCGGAGGATGGTAGCAGGGCAGTGAGGCGCAGGCGCTCTTCGAGACGAATGAGGCGATCCTGGATACGGAGGGAATAGGTACGGGTCTTCATGGATAGAAGAAGGACAGCTAAGGAGAGAATGATCCACCAGAATGAGAGAAAGGGATGCTGGCTGTAGTCGCTGTTCCAAACGAAGAAGGCGAAGACAAAGTTCAAAAGCAGGATTGGCGTAATGACGTAGTGGTGAATCGGATCGAATCTCATGTGGCTCTTAGGGCTTTGGGGCGCGGGCATGATGGATCCTTTCAGTTTGTAGCGCGTTTGTGGTCGATTGAGTGTACGGCCTGACAGGAACGGGATGACTGCCGGCGCGCAGGAGTTTGCGATAGGCTCGGGACATGGCAATCGATACAAAGCTGGGTTCGAAGAAGCGAATTGGCGTCCATCTAGGAACGGCAGGTGGGACGTGGAAGGCAGTGGAGCGGGCAGTTGAGGCGGGGGCGAATACTTTTCAGATATTCTCGTCGAGTCCGCGGACGTGGCGAGCTGCAGATGTGAAGCCGGAGGATGCGGCGAAGATGCGGGAGTTGCGAACGGCACACGACATTGGACCTGTATCGGTGCATGCGAGCTATCTCATCAATCTATGCAGCCAGACGGAGGGCGTCCGGCTAAACGGGATCTCTGCTTTCAAGGGCGAGGTGGAGCGCGCTCTGGCGCTTGGGGCGGAGTACCTCGTACTGCATCCTGGCAGCTGGAAAGGGCTGACGCGGGAGGAGGGGCTGCGGCTGGCGGTGGAATCAATAGAGCGATCGATTGAAGGTATAGCGTGGCAGGATAAGGACTTCAAGATTCTGATTGAAAATACGGCGGGAGCAGAATTCTCGTTAGGTGGGAGCCTAGAGCAGGTGGCAGAGCTTGTGGCGCGGCTGCAGGCATGTGCTCCGGTGGGAGTGTGTCTGGATACCTGTCACATGCATGTGGCTGGCTACGACATTGTGACGCCGGAAGGGTATGTGGAGACCGCGAAGCTTATCGGCGAGACGGTCGGGTTCGAGGCGGTGCGGGTGTGGCATTGCAACGACGCAAAGGCGGCACGTGGTTCCAAGCTGGACCGGCACGAGCATATTGGAGAAGGGACTATCGGTGCGGCGGCGTTCAAACGGTTGCTGCAGGATTCGCGGTTTAAGCATGCGGCATTTATCGCCGAGACGCCGGTGGACGCCCCGGGCGACGAGGCGCGAAATGTCGGAGTGCTGCGAGCTTTGTCGGCTGGCTAGCAGACCCGGACTGGCGAGGCTTAGCGGCGCAGGGTAACAATTTCTTTACAATGGACGTCTATGTCCGAAATACAGAACCAGCATGAGAGTGACGGCATCCAGCGATACAACCCGGCGGAGATAGAGCCACGGTGGCAAGCCCTCTGGGATGCCGATCCAACGCTTTACGCGGCTGAGCCGCATGATTCGGGCAAGCCGAAGTACTACTGCCTGGAGATGTTGCCGTATCCGAGTGGTGCGCTGCATATAGGGCATGTCCGGAACTATGCGATCGGTGATGCGCTGGCTCGCTTTATGTGGATGCGTGGCCACAATGTACTGCACCCGATGGGTTGGGATGCATTTGGACTGCCAGCGGAGAATGCTGCGCTAAAGAATGACGTACCTCCGCGCGAATGGACGCTGGGAAACATTGCTGCCATGCGGAAGCAGATGCAGCGGCTCGGGCTGAGCTACGACTGGGCAACCGAGGTAACGACGTGCCTTCCGGATTACTATCGCTGGAATCAATGGATTTTCTTGAAGATGTACGCAGCAGGGCTGGCATATCGAAAGAAGAGCCGAGTCAACTGGTGTCCGAAATGCTGCACCGTGTTGGCGAACGAGCAGGTGATCAATGGGCGCTGCTGGCGACATGAGGACACGCTGGTCGAACAGTGCGAGCTGACGCAATGGTTCCTGCGGATTACGAAGTATGCGGATGAGTTGCTGGCGGGATTGCAGACGCTGGACGGCTGGCCGGAGAAGGTCCGCACGATGCAGAAGAACTGGATCGGACGGAGCGAAGGAACGCTGGTTGATTTCGCGGTGGAGGGTGAGGAAAAGATCACCGTCTTTACGACGCGGGTAGACACGATCTTCGGAGCTACTTCGGTCCAGTTGGCTCCAGAACATGCGGTGACGAAGGCGTTTGCGGCGAAAGACGAACTGCTGGCTGCGCAGGTTGAAGAGATGCTAGCGCAGCAAAAGGCGGCTCGTGAGGCTGGCGATCTGGGCGCGATTGAGAAGCACGGCGTGTCGACAGGGCGATTTGCGGTCAATCCGTTCAATGGTGAACTGGTGCCAATCTGGGTAGCGAACTACATCCTCGCGGACTATGGAACGGGCGCCATCATGAGCGTACCTGCGCATGATGAGCGTGACTTCGAATTTGCGCAGAAGTATGGGCTACCGTTGAAGCGTGTAATCGCTCCAAATGTCGATACGGATGAGTTGGCGCTGCCTTACCTGGGCGAGGATGAGGCGGTGCTGATTGACTCGGGTGCCTGGACGGGTGAGGCAAGTCTCGAGGCACAGGAGAAGATGGGTGCGTTTGCGAAAGCAAACGGATTTGGTACGCCGACGGTCACGTATCGGTTGAAGGATTGGGGAGTAAGCCGCCAGCGCTATTGGGGGACGCCGATTCCGATGGTTTACTGCGAAGAAGGGCATGATGGAGTGGAGCCGGGCGGGGTGGTACCGCTGCCGGAGAGTGCACTGCCGGTGATCTTGCCGGAGCAAATCCAGATTACGCAGGAGGGTGGATCGCCGCTTGGACGCGTACCCGAGTTTGTGAATACGACGTGTCCATTGTGTGGCGGCCCAGCGCGCCGTGAGACGGACACAATGGATACGTTTGTCGATTCGAGCTGGTACTTCTACCGCTATATCGATGCGAAGAATGACACGGAGCCGTTCTCGAAGGAGAAGGCGTCGTACTGGTTCCCGATTGACCAGTACATTGGCGGAGTGGAGCACGCGATTCTCCACCTCATCTACTCCCGGTTCTGGACGAAGGTGATGCGCGATCTAGGTATGATCTCGAACGACGAGCCAGTGGAGCGGCTGTTTACGCAGGGCATGGTGATCAAAGACGGCGCAAAGATGTCCAAGTCAAAGGGCAATGTCGTGAGTCCGGATTTGATGATCGACCGCTATGGAGTAGATGCGACGCGGTTGTATGCACTCTTTGCAGCTCCGCCGGATCGGGACCTGGACTGGCAGGAAGAGGGCGTTGGCGGGATTGTGCGCTTTCTGAATCGAGTGCACCGGCTGACGTTGAAGTACAAGGGTGCGCATGCGGTCGTGAGCATGTTGGCAGGGCAGTCCGTGGCGGGGCAGAGGTTGTTGCGTAAGCTGCACCAAACGCTCGAAAAGATCACGCAGGACTTCAGCGGGCGGTGGCACTTCAACACCAGTATTGCGGCTGTGATGGAGTTAGTGAATGACATCCAGGCAGCGGAGCCGGCGATGGATGCCGGTGAAATTCCTGCTGCAACGGTCGCAGAAGTATTTCGCACCCTGGTGCTGATGTTGGCACCGTTCGCGCCTTTCTTTTCAGCGGAGTTATGGTCGCAGATAGGTGGCGAGGGTGTGGTGTTTCGGACACAATGGCCGGTAGCCGATGCGGAGCTTGCGAAGGACGATGAAATGCAGGTCCCGGTCCAGGTGAATGGCAAATTGGTGACCGTGGTGACGGTTGCTGCTGGGAGCGATCAAGATGTGGTGAAGGCGGCTGCGATGGCGGATCTCAAGGTGACTGCGAGGATCGAGGGCAAAACGCTGGTGAAGTTGATTGTGGTGCCGGGCAAGCTCGTGAATTTTGTGGTGAAGTAATGGCGCCTCTTCCAGACCCGTTTGATTATCGGGCTGTCTCGCAGACGGCGCAGTCGGAACGGGTGACGCAGAGCTTTGTCGCGACGTTGGCTTGGGTGCGGAAGCGCCCCGTCTTGACAGCTTTTGAGGTGCTTTGGCGATGGGTGTATGGAATTCCCGCGCTGCTGCTGATTTGGCATGAGGGAGTAAGGATTCTGCTTGCAACGCAACTGGATTATGCAGGGTTAAAGCAGATGACGCTGCTCGATCCGATGAAAAGCTCGGTGACCCTTGGGAAGGCTGCGCTTGCGCTTGGACCGCAAGATGAGGCGGTCGCCGTGTGGCTTGTTCCGCTGCTGCTGGTTACCTGGGTGATTGTGTCTTCTCTGGGGAGGACACTGGTATTGCAGAGGGCTGATGAGCGACTGCATGCACGGCCTATAACGCTCATGGTGTTGCAGGCGATCCGCATGACGGCGCTGTGTGTGAGCTTCATGTGTTGGTTTCTCTGCTTACAATGGGCCGCGGAGGTCGCCGTAACAGGCCCCATCGCGAGCAATCAGGAGCCTAGCCTGGTGTTGTACTTCGGCCTGGCTATCGTGGCTACTCTTGGGCTGTTTACCTTGTGGGCCGTGGTAAGTTGGGGACTTTCGGTCGCGCCGCTGCTTGCGATGCTGCATGGCTGGGGTGCGTGGAAGAGCCTGAGGTCATCTTTTCGGCTGGGTGCGTTGAAGATCAAGCTCGTCGAGATCAATCTGGTGCTGGGCATCGTCAAGATTGCGCTGATTGTGCTGGCAATGGTCTTCTCGGCAAGCCCGCTGCCATTCGAGACAGTGGCGTCACAGACGTTCCTGACGTGGTGGTGGTGCGGCGTGATGGTGCTTTACTTCATCGGTTCCGACTTCTTTCATGTGGCGCGATTGGTGGCCTACCTCGATCTATGGCGCGCTTCGGCAGCTGGCGCGCCAGATAAGTAGCTTTGTTTCGATCACGAAGGATAAAAATAGCGTCTCAGTCTAAGTCTCTAATTTAGGTTGAGGAGCTCCGCATGTCATCATTCGGCATTTACGCTATCGGCGTCGTGATTATCATTGGTGGTCTGATCTACGTGGCAACGCTGGCACACGTGCACACGCAGTGGATCGTTGCTGGGGCGGTTCTTGTTGCAGGTGCCGGTATCATCGGCGCGGTGAACAACACGAAGCGGCCCGACTGACTTGGCTGGTCTCGGCGCTGGTTTAGACTTGAACCATCTTGGACACCTCTACTATTGTCATTCTGGACTTCGGATCGCAGTACACGCAGCTTATCGCCCGACGTATCCGTGAGTTCAACGTCTTTTCTGTCGTGTTGCCGTGTACGGTGCCGTTGGAGCAGATCAAGGCGCTGAATCCGAAGGGGATTATCCTTTCTGGCGGACCGTCGTCCGTGTATGACGTTGACGCTCCCAATGCGGATGTCGGCATGTTGACGCTGGACGTTCCCGTGCTTGGCATCTGCTACGGCCTGCAATTCATTACGCATCATCTCGGTGGAAAGGTTGAGCCGGCTCCAGCACGTGAGTACGGCCATGCTGCTGTTACCGTGATAGCGGAGACTCCGCTGTTCCGTGGGCTCCCGCAGACCATGGATGTCTGGATGTCGCATGGGGACGAGGCAAAGACGCTGCCCCCGGGCTTTGTGCTGACGGCACAGACGGCAAACGCTGTGGCGGGAATTGCGGACGAGGCGCGCAGGATTTGGGCGGTCCAGTTTCACCCTGAGGTGGCGCATACGCGTCAGGGAATGGAGTTGCTGAAGAACTTCTGCATGGATATTTGTGGGTGTGCAGCGGATTGGACACCAGAGCATTTCATTCAGACAACGGTGGAGCGGGTGCGTGCGCAGGTAGGCGATGGCCATGCGATCTGCGGCTTGAGCGGCGGCGTGGATTCGAGTGTTGCCGCGGTCTTGGTAGCGAAGGCCATTGGCGATCGCTTGACTTGCATTTTCGTGAACAACGGCGTGCTGCGTAAGGATGAGTTTGCGAAGGTGCAGACGACGATGCGGGAGCAGCTCGGGCTGAACGTGGTCGCCGTTGATGCCTCGGAGCGATTTCTGACGAAGCTTGCGGGTGTCACTGATCCGGAGACGAAACGGAAGGTGATCGGCGGCGAATTCATCTCAGTGTTCGACGACGAAGCGAAAAAGATCTTCGAGGCAGAGAAGCATGTTGGCGAAGAGGTGGCCTGGCTAGTGCAAGGGACGCTGTATCCCGACGTAATCGAGTCGAGCAGCGTGCATGGACCGTCGCACACCATCAAGAGCCATCACAACGTAGGTGGTTTACCGGCGGACATGAAGCTGAAGCTGATCGAGCCGCTGCGGGATCTCTTCAAGGATGAGGTACGGCGGATCGGGCGCGACCTGGGAATGCCGGACGAGATCATTGAGCGTCAGCCGTTTCCAGGACCTGGATTGGCTGTGCGAATCCTGGGTGAGGTAACAGCAGAGCGTGTAGCAATTTTGCAGGAGGCGGATCAGATCGTCGTCGACGAGATCAAGAAGGCTGGGCTGTACCGGAAGGTGTGGCAAAGCTTCGCGGTACTGCTGCCGGTGAAGTCCGTGGGCGTGATGGGGGATCAGCGAACATATGCGAACACGTGTGCAATCCGCGCCGTAGAGAGTGAAGACGGAATGACGGCGGACTGGGCGGCACTCCCGTACGAATTGCTCCGTACAATCTCGAGCAGAATTGTGAGCGAGGTAAGGGGAATCAACCGGGTGGTGTACGACATCACGAGCAAGCCGCCAGGCACCATTGAGTGGGAGTAAGCTCAGGCTGACAGCAAGAGTCCCGATGAACCGTGACTGAGGATAGATGACGCCTGCCAACGGCTCTGAGGTGAGCAGAGGGACACGAGCTAGTGCGGGAGTAATTGTGCTCGCGGCCACGATTTTAGGCTCGAGCATGGCGTTCATTGATGGGACGGTTGTAAATGTCGCTCTGCCCGCTCTACAGAGGGATTTACACGCTACGGTGATGGATGTGCAGTGGGTGGTTGAAGCATATGCCTTGCTGCTCGCGTCACTTCTCCTGGTCGGCGGGTCGCTTGGGGATCTGTATGGCCGCCGGCGGATCTATCTTCTTGGTGTAGGGTTGTTTGCTTTGGCTTCGGCGGGGTGTGGTCTCGCTGTCTCCACCGGCTGGCTGATTGCTGCGCGTGGGCTGCAAGGTCTTGGCGCGGCCCTGCTGGTACCGGGCAGCCTGGCGCTGATCAGTGCTTCATTTGCAGAAAGCGAGCGTGGGCGCGCGATCGGAACCTGGTCGGCGTTTACGGCCATCACCACGGCGGTTGGACCAGTGGCGGGCGGGTGGCTGGTGCAACATGCGTTGTGGCGATGGGTGTTCTTTATCAACCTGCCGCTGGCTGCGGTGGTGATCTGGCTAACAGTGTGGCGCGTGCCTGAGAGTCGTAATGAGCACTCGGGTAAAGGGCTGGACTGGTTCGGAGCGATCTCGGCTACTGTCGGACTTGGCAGCATTACCTTTGCGCTGATCGAAGCGCAACGAGGCGGACTGGCCATATCTGTTGCGTGGGTCGTGGGTCTAACGGCTCTCGGAACGTTTTTGGTGGTGGAGGCGCGGTCGAAGATCCCCATGATTCCGCTGGGGCTCTTTCGGTCGCGTGCATTCAGCGGGGCAAATCTGATCACCTTCTTCTTGTACGGAGCATTGAGTGGTGTATTGTTCTTCTTTCCGCTCGATCTGATACAGGTGCAGCATTACTCCGCTACGGCAGCCGGTGGTGCATTGCTGCCGCTCATCCTGTTGATCTTTGTACTCTCACGCTGGTCGGGCGGCCTGGTCGTGCGCTATGGAGCACGACTGCCGCTGACAATTGGGCCTCTGATTGCGGCAGTGGGATTGGCATTATTCATGCGCCCCGGGATTGGTGGATCGTACTGGACTACATTCTTTCCGGCGGTGCTCGGGTTGGGTTTAGGGCTGGCGATCTGTGTCGCTCCGCTGACTACCACGGTGATGTCCTCATTGCCTGAGGAGCAGGCTGGCGTTGCTTCCGGCGTTAACAATGCCGTTTCGCGCATTGCGGGATTGCTAGCGGTGGCTGCACTGGGATTGGTCCTGTTTGCTGGCTTCAATCAAGAGCTGAACAGGCGTCTTGAGGGGATGGGGCTGTCGCCGGTACAGCGACAGGCCATTGATCGACAGCGCTCGAAGTTGGCGGGTATAGAGACCGATGATGTGCGGATAGATCTCGCCGTGGATGAGGCGTTTGTGGCGGGATATCGCCGGGTGCTGGCAATCGCCACCGGCTTGGCGCTAGCGAGCGCGGTGTGCGCATGGCTGATGATCGAAGGACGATCTGTAGAAAAGCAAAACGCCTGACGCTGAGGGGCCGTCAGGCGTTTGTTCAGGAGCGAAGCGACTCAGCCGAGTTCTTCGAGGCTGGTAGCACCGAAGCGTGTGTACCAAGGGGTGGCAGCTTCGAGAGCTTTGTTGACGTTCTGGATGTTCTCTACGCCCGTGGTCTCAAGCCAATCCTTGAAAGCTTTGGGTCCTTGACGAGCGAAGATTGGAACTCCGTCGGCCCAGGTCGCCCGGCCACAGAGAACTCCATTGAACTTGGTACCGGATTCGCCTGCAAGAGCAAGGGTCTCGATAAAGACTGGATTCGAGACACCGGCCGATAGGTAGATAAAGGGTTTGTGCGTCATCTGCTCAGCGTCGCGGAAGTGCTGAAGAGCTTCAGCGCGGGTGTAAGCCTTCTCACCCTTGTAGGCCTTTGTTCCTTCAACGAATGCCATTTGGACGGGAACTTCGACCTTGAGAACATCTACGTTGTAACGGGCCTTACCAAACTCCGCCATAGAGCCGGAGACGATTGCAGGCTTTTTGAGAGCGTAGCCGAGGGATTTTTCGTCACCGCCGTCGGTATCGTAGCCAACGAACTCCAGGAAGAAGGGAATGTCATGGGCGAGACACTCGTCGCCGATGCGCTCGATCCAGGCATGCTTCAGGTCGTTAATCGAAGTCTTCTCAAATGGGGTGTAGTACAGAAGAATCTTGATGCAGTCAGCGCCAGCCTCCTTGAGGCGACGTACGGACCATACGTCGAGCAGGTCGGGCAGTCGTCCGGGAGTAGCGGAATCGTAACCCGTCTTCTCATAGGCGAGCAGGAGACCGGCAGAGTTGCGAAGCTTAGTTGCAGGAAGGCCGTACTCCGGGTCAAGCAGAATGGCGGAAGAGTACCGAGTGAGAACGTCGGTTACGAGTTCCTTGAACTCTTCGAGATCGTGAAAATCAGAGGCCGCACCGCGCTCTTTGGCGATGGATTTTTGAAGCGAGCCGCGCTGATCCATAGCTGCGGCAGCGATGACGCCGCGGGCGTCTGAGACAGCCTTCAGTCCGGCAAGTTTTCCTGGGGTCAGCTTCATGTCAATCGTCTCCTAAAACCTTTGATGCTACAGTCGCGATTTTACAGCGTCTGTACTGAGGAAACTGGAATGGCCGATTACCGTGCGCAAGTCAGTGGGAAGACCAGATCTTATCGCCAGAGTTGCAAAGCTTCTCGAGGGTGCAGTCGGCGCAGCGGGGTTTGAGGGCGATGCAGATCTGCCGACCGTGAAAGATGATTTCGTGGGAGTAATCGATCCAATGGTCGCGAGGGATGATCTTAACGAGGTCGCGCTCAATTTTTTCGGGGGTTGTCTCCTGGGTGAGCTCTAGACGGCGCGAGATACGAAGGACGTGTGTATCGACGACGATGCCATCGGCAATCTCAAACCAGGAGCCGAGGACGACGTTGGCAGTCTTGCGAGCTACCCCGGGCAGGGTGAGCAGCTCCTCCATCGTTTGAGGAACCTTGTTGCCGAAGTTTTCGACGACAGTGCGCGCGGCTCCCTGGATGGATTTCGCTTTGTTGCGGTAGAAGCCGGTGGTGCGGATTAGCTCTTCAAGTTCGGGCAGGGACGCCGCGGCCATCGCTTTCGGTGTCGGAAACGCTGCGAAGAGCGCCGGAGTAACGATATTTACGCGGACGTCCGTGCACTGCGCCGAGAGGATGGTAGCTACGGTCAGCTCCCATGCGCTGCGGTGATTGAGGGCGCAAACTGCATCGGGATATGTCTTGCTGAGTATGGCGAGGATTGCAGTGATGCGCTCGGGAGCGAGCGGCTTCTTCGTCTTGCCGGTGCGCTTCTTTGGGGCGGTTGACACAGTGGCGGCGATGGCCCGCGCCTTCGCCCCGACTGGAGCGGAGTGGATGGCGCGGACCGGCTTTGCCGGGACTGAAGACTTCGGTGCCATGGACTATCCCAGGCGATCAAGCATCTCGGCTGCAGGCAAGCGGACGCAGCTGAAGATCGGCGTATCTTGCAGGGTGTAGATGCTGATCTCTGTCTCGCGGAGCTGCTGGACGAGGTCGAGGAAGTCCTCGGGAAAGTTGGTCTCGAAGGCCACGACGAACTCCTGGTCATCGATGCCGAAGGAGTACGTAGTGTTGAGCTTGACGCGCGGGTACATCAGGCCGACGCGAATGTGCTCGTCCATAAGGCGCTTACGCTCAGTAGCGGGAAGGAGATACCAAGGGCGAGTCTTCCAGAACGGATAGATAAAGATGTACTTTTGGCCTCCGGGACGGATTGCTCCGCGACCTTCGCCTTCGCTCTCATCCTCGCGATCGATTTGGTACTGTGAGCGCTTGGTCATGGCGACAAAATTATGGGGAGAGTTGAGATACCCGCCGAGAGGAGTTCCCATCAGCTCGCTACGCATGCGGTTTAGCTCTTCGACTGCATATCCGATAGACCAGACGCACATGTCAACATCGCCGCGGGTTCCGACGGTGGAGTAGGTGAGGGAAAGAAACTCGCCGGGCTTATTCCACTTGGCAAGCACATCTGCGAAGGCCTTCTTATGTGCGGCCTTCTCCTCGGCGGGCAGGCGACGCCATTCGGGCATGACCTTGTAGAAGCTAAAGCAGACAATTTGGCGCTTTACAGGCGGCTTTGAGGGATCGTGCGGGGCGGCACCATAGCTGCTTGCAGGACGTCCGACTGAGGTGGGCGCCACTACTGCTACAGATGAAGCTGAAGACGATGCGGAAGCCGAACTGACGGCCTCGGTGGTTACGGAATCTGCCATGGTTCGATTGTCTCCCGAACCGTCAGTTGCTGGCAAAACAGCGTTCCCAAAAGTGGACCCGTTATACTGCACGAGCCATGTCAGAAAAACTTCTTGCCCTCCTTATAGGCTTCATTGTCAGCGGCGGCTATGCCAGTGTTGCCTTGCTCATGGCGATCCAGTCTGCCTGTGTCCCGATTCCGTCTGAGGTAATCATGCCTCTGGCCGGATACGCGCTGGCGACAACGCAGTGGAAGCTCATTATCCTGGCCACCGTGGCTTCGCTGGCCTCGAATATAGGTTCAATTCCGGCATATTGGGTAGGCGCAAAGGGCGGTCGACCGATGGTCGAACGATTCGGCGGCTACGTTCTACTAAGCCGGCGAGACCTCGACCTGTGTGAGCATTTCTTTGCGAAGTACGGTTCGATTACGGTGTTGATCGGGCGCATGCTGCCGATTGTTCGGACGTTCATCGCGCTGCCAGCCGGTATCGCAAAGATGAACCAGTTTCGCTTCCATCTCTACACCTTCATTGGCTCGTGGCCATGGTGCTACGCGCTGGCTTATGTGGGGATGAAGCTTGGAGCGCAGTGGGATACGAATCCCCAGTTCAAAGCAATCTTTCATCGTTTTCACCTTGGCGTGGAGGTTCTCCTGCTCGCTGGCATCGTTTGGTTTGTGGTCTCGCACTGGAAGAATCGCATCCGGGTTGGAGAGTCAGTTTAGCGACGGGTAATGTGCATCAGCGAGCGACGTTTGCCCCGCCGCTCACGACGCCTGGGGCAGACATTTTGAGGTATTCGTCTCGAGCCTGTTCTACCTAAACTCCTCTCTATTTCGAGTGACACCTCTAGTTGCATGGTGCAATAGAAATGCGGGTTTAGCAGCTTTCCGCTAAGTTACCGGTCACGCTCTTCCCGGTTTGCGCTGGTGCTTTGCGACGGGTAATACTGACCTGTCCGAGCCTGCTCGGAACATCGCAGCTAGAAGGAAATTGCCAAAAATGTCTACACCAGAAGCCGCTGGACGTGAGGCGGCCAGCATCAAGCCCGCCACCGGAAAACTTGGCGTCATGATCCCCGGGATGGGAGCCGTTGCTACTACCCTGATCGCCGGCGTCGAAGCTATACGCAAGGGACTCGCAAAGCCTATCGGATCAATCTCGCAGATGGGCACTATTCGGTTGGGAAAGCGCACCGATGCAAAAAGTCCGCTGATTAAAGACTTCACGCCTATCGCGCAACTCGACGACCTGGTCTTCACTGGGTGGGACATCTTCGGCGGCAATCTCTACGACGCTGCGAAGACGGCCCAGGTGCTCGACCGTGACCAGCTTGAGTCCATCCGGCCGTATCTGGAATCCATCGAGCCGATGCCGGCGGTCTTTGATCAGCATTACGTCAAACGGCTGACCGGAAAGAAGATTAAAACCGGCAAAAATAAGTGCGATCTTGCGAACCAGATTCGCAATGACATCGCAGAGTTCAAGACGAAGACGGACCGCCAGGTAATGATCTGGTGTGGGTCGACCGAGATTTTCCTGCAGCAGACGGCGGTTCACCAGACTCTGGAGGCGTTTGAAAAAGGACTGGTTGAGGATGATCCAAATATCTCCCCGTCGATGCTCTATGCCTGGGCCGCCTTGAAGGAAGGAATTCCGTTTGCGAACGGTGCTCCGAACCTTACCGTCGATATTCCTGCGCTCAATGAGTTATCGAAGAAAATGAACGCACCGATCTGCGGCAAGGACTTCAAGACAGGACAGACTTTCATCAAGACGGTGCTGGCGCCTGCGTTCAAGACGCGCATGCTAGGTGTGGCGGGGTGGTACTCCACTAATATTCTCGGCAATCGCGATGGCGAAGTTCTGGACGATCCTGAGTCGTTCAAGACCAAAGAAGAATCGAAGCTTGGCGTGCTCGATATCATCCTGCAACCGGAGCTTTATCCCGATCTGTACAAGGATCTGTACCACAAGGTGCGCATCAACTATTACCCGCCGCGTGGTGACAACAAAGAGGGCTGGGATAATATCGACATCTTCGGCTGGCTCGGCTATCCGATGCAGTTGAAGGTGGACTTTCTCTGCCGCGATTCGATCCTTGCAGCGCCGCTTGCGCTCGACCTGATTCTCTTTATGGATCTTGCAGCGCGAACGCCTAGCCTGTGCGGACTTGGTATCCAGGAGTGGCTCAGCTTTTACTTCAAAGCGCCAGATTCAGCCAGGGGCGTTTACCCGGAGCATGATTTGTTTATTCAATCGATGAAGATGAAAAATACGCTACGGCACATTATGGGTGAAGATTTGATCACGCATCTCGGCCTTGACTACTACGGAGACTAACGCCGATATCCAGATAGGAGGGCGGCCCGAAGTACTTTCGTGGTCGCCTAATATCCAAGGCATGCCGCAGGCAGTTAGCCGGCGACCGCCATAAGGCGACCCCAGAGCGCCTTGGTTCCTGCATCAGTCTTGGCGGAGATAGGTAGGACCTCGTCGATCTCGTGGAAGCGCTTCAACGCGGCAATCGACTTCGCGAGAACATTGTTGGAGAGTCGGTCGGCTTTTGTTCCGACGACCAGATACGGTCGCTGGGTCTGTTGAAAGTAGTGGATCAGTTGCGTATCGCTTGGCTGGGGAGGAATGTTGGTATCGACCAGACAGATTCCGAGGGCGAGTGCCTCTCGCTCGGCGAGATAGGGCTCAATGAACTTCGGCCACTCCGCCGAGATGGACTTCGAGATCTTTGCATAGCCGTAGCCGGGTAGATCGGCAAAGATGAGCGTGGGCTTTTGCTTCATCTTCTCGCCGGCGCCCTCATGCAGGGCGAAGAAGTTGATGGCACGGGTACGGCCCGGGGTCGAGGAGACGTGTGCCTCTTTCGAGCCCAGAAGAGCATTGATCAGGGAGGATTTGCCCACATTCGAGCGGCCGAGAAACGCAATCTCCGGTGCACCGTAGGTCTTCGCCTCGCCAGGGAAGTGGGCGGCGTCGGTTGCGGAGAGAAGGAATACAGGGGTTAGACGCATGCTTTCATCTTAGTCGTTCAAAGCTGATCTCAGGATTAAACAGGAACGGCGACCCGCAGGCCGCCGTCCTTTCAGTGCAAGCGCTGCTATCGAACCGAGATCGCTTCCGTGAGCGTAAAAGTCACTGCAGACTCGGAGGGGATGACGACATCGCGATTTCCTGTGTAGGCCGCACCTGCCGTACCTGCACCGGCACCAGCCAGTCCTCCGATGAGGGCTCCTTTTCCGCCTCCTGCAATACCGCCGATGATGGCTCCAAGACCACCACCGCCGCCAACAAACCCTGCGGTACGCTTGCCACGACCTTTGTTGACTGCCTCATACTCGGTCGTGCTTACGCGAGTTCCCCCGATGCGCGTCAGTTCAATCGCCAGATCGCCAGCACCCTTGAACCGGCCCTTGCCCTTCGCAGCAGCGATCACACCATACACCTGCGTTCCGCGGGCAAAGACCACTTCACCACTTGCAGTAGTGACATCACGGCGCAGAACGCCCGTAAACGTATCTCCTGCGTTGTTCCTACTTGCGCTAAGCGTCTCTGTGATGGTGACAGGAATTGCTGCTCCGCTTCGGACCACTCGCAGGACGGGCGGGGGTGGCGGGGGTGCCTGCCTCTCAACAGGGGCAGGCTGGGTCTGGGTCTGAACTGCCTGCGGAGCGGGCGATTGTTGCGCCTTCTCCGCGCGGGTCGACCCTGCCGGGTAGGTGACGGAACCGTCAGGATTTGTGATTGAGCCGTCAGCATTCCTAGTAGGCGTCTGTACAGGTGCAGAAGGAATTGTGCCAGCCGGATAGGTAATCGAGCCATCTGCGTTCGTTATGGAGCCGTCAGAGTTGCGCACTCCGGCAGCAGGCGCAGCAGCATGTTTGCACCCGCTCAGCACCAGGGCAAAACTTAGAAGAAGTGTCGCGGGAATCGTCGTACGGCGGAATGGTGCAATGCCCAGAATCATGGAATCTATCTCCCAAAAGGATGTGACGGTCGGACGGAACGATCAGTTGTCCCGCGAATGATTGCAGCTTCGCCTTCAGTGGGTTGACGGTGTAAAGCCCGCAACATCGAGAGACGAGTCTCTCCCGGTGCTGCTGATGAATCTAACATCGACTGGCGCGGTATGCTCTAGGTACGTTGTTGCCATCAATCCGATCGTTACCTTTGGAGCTGCTCACGCATGAAATTCGTTACGTTTACCGCTGCCACTTCTCCTGTTCCCACGCCGGGTGTTCTGGTGAATGAGAATGAAGTCGTTGATCTTTCCGGCTTGGGCTATAAGACGGTACTAGCCTTGATTGAAGATGGATCGAAAGGGCTCGACGGCGCGCAGGCCACCTTGCAGACAGGCATACGTATTCCGCTGGCTGATGTTACGCTGCATGCGCCTATACCACGCCCGCCGCGAATCTTCGCCATCGGTCTGAACTATCAGAGTCACGCGGCTGAGTCGAAGATGGCGGTGCAGAAGGTGCCAACGGTCTTCATGAAGCTCTCGAGTTCCGTGGTTGCTACCGGAGAGCCAATCGTGCTGCCAAAGATCAGCACGCAGCCGGACTACGAGGCGGAGATGGCATTCGTGATCGGGAAGCCTGGATATCAGATTTCTGCAGAATCGGCGATGGAGTACGTCTTCGGTTACACGATCGTTAATGATGTGAGCGCACGCGATGTGCAGCTTGCAACGTCACAGTGGACCTTGGGCAAGTCGTTTCCAAGCTTTACCCCGATGGGTCCGACAATTACGACTGCCGACGAGATCGCTGATCCACACGCCCTATCGATTCGACTGACGATCGATGGCGAGACACTACAAAACTCGAACACAAGCGATCTGATCTTCAAGATTCCCGCGCTTATTGCGCATCTTTCCAGCTTGACGCCGCTCGAGGCTGGCGACATCGTGAGCACGGGAACACCCGAGGGTGTTGGGCTTGGGCGTACTCCGCAGCGATGGCTGAAGCCGGATGAGGAGGTCGTAATTACCATTGAAGGCCTGGGCGAGCTCCGCAATAGAACGGTGGCCGAGTGAGCTTCAGCACGAACGATGCGGCCCCTGACTACGTTGCTTTGGCCTTGCAGATGCAGCAAATGGACGATGCAGCGGTAGAACGTCTAGGCGCGGAGTACGGCTCACTGACGGATGAGATGCAGGCGTTGGTGCGGGCTGAGTTTACCCGAAGGTCGCTCGAGATTCCTTTGGTCGCGGATGAAGAAGAGCCACTTAGCGGAGTGACGGTGCTTCGACGCTACCGCGATTCCTCCGAGGCGGCGATGGCACGAAGTGCGCTTGAGTCAGCCGGCATCGACTGCTTCCTGCGCGATGAGAATACGGTGCGGATTGACTGGCTTTGGTCGAACCTGATGGGCGGCATTCGTCTGCAGGTTGCTGACCGGGATGTCGAGGCTGCGGAGGCGATTCTGTCGCAGCCGATTCCAGAGTCGATCGCTGTGGAAGGCGAGGCGGACTACGAACAGCCGCGTTGTCCGCAGTGTGGATCACTCGATATCAGCTCTGAGACGCTGGATACGAAGGTCGGCGCAACGTCGATCCTCCTGCTTGGCTTTCCGCTGCCAAGTCCGGTGACGAAGGACTCGCGGCGATGTCACAAGTGCGGCTGCAACTGGACGGACGATGTCGGCGAGAGTGGTGAGACGCCGATAGGCTAAAATCGGAGCTTCCAGTAAACAAACGCCATGGGAACGCTGAGCAGGAAACTCCCGCTGTGCTGTACTAGTGGTTCCTTGTGGATCGTGGCTTTGCTGTGTCTTGTAGGAAGCGGCTGGGGTCAGGCAATTCCAGCGCTCTCGGTTCCGCTGCTGTTGCCAGGCGCGATTGCCTTCGATGGGCAGGGAAATCTCTTTCTGGCCGAGACGAATCGTCATGTGATCCGCCGTGTGGATTTGACGGGAGCCATCACAACGATTGCGGGAAACGGAACCCAGGGATTCTCGGGTGACGGCGGTTCGGCGGCTGCCGCGAGGTTGGATTCTCCAACGGGCATTGTGGTTGATACGGCGGGCAATGTGTTCATCGCTGACTCTCACAATCAGCGGGTTCGCCGGATCGATGCGATCTCAGGAATGATGTCAACGGTTGCAGGCAACGGCCTTGCAGGTTTCGGTGGTGATGGCGGCGCAGCTACGCGGGCGAGGCTCGATCAGCCTGCAGCGTTGGCGCTTGATGGAAGCGGCAATCTTTTTATCGCTGATTCACGCAATCATCGCATTCGCCAGGTGGCAATCGCTACGGGAGTAATCACGACCTTTGCGGGGAGTGGATTACAGGGGTTTTCGGGCGATGGTGGTCCGGCGATTGCTGCGCCCATCGACTCGCCGAGCGGCCTCGCTGTGGATGTGACAGGCAATCTTTACCTCGCCGACATGCACAATCATCGCGTTCGTAAGGTGAGTGTCGCAGGGCTCATATCGACCGTTGCAGGCACCGGAAACGCGGGGTTCGCGGGCGATGGTGGTGTTGCTGCAAAGGCATTACTGGCGCTGCCCAGGGGCTTGTCGGTCGATGCTGCCGGAAACGTGTACGTGGCGGATGCGAATAATCAGCGTGTTCGACGGATTGCGATTGATGGCACAATGACGACGGTTGCGGGGGATGGAACACAAACGCTTTCTGGTGATGGGGGGCTTGCTCCGGCTTCCGGGTTGAATACGCCTCGAGGAACAGCAATCTCGCCTGCAGGGCTCGTGACGCTCGCGGATGCAGGTAACGAACGGGTGCGGCAGATTAATGCTGCGGACGTGATTGTGACGATCGCGGGCCTCGGTGCGGCGCTGCAAGGCTCGCTGATGATGGCGTCGCCTTCGACGATGACCTATGGAACGAGTTTGCTGACGGCGACGCTGTCTACGAGCGGTGCGGCAACGGGCGGCGTCACCTTTTTTGAGAGCGTTGCGATGGGAACGAATACGCTCGGATCTACGACGCTTACAAACAATGTAGCTGTGGTGAGCTTGCCGGGGCTGAGCGCCGGAGTGCATCAGGTTTTCTCGAGATATTCGGGCGATTTGAGCCATGCGGCGGCTCAGAGCTTCGTGAGTCAAATTACCGTTGCACCTCTGTCCGTGACTGGATCTGCGGTGTCGACGAGCATAATCTATGGGCAAGTTGTTCCCGTGTTGACCGCGTCGCTGAGCGGCGTTCTGTCACAGGATGCAGCGACCGTCGCGCTGGTGCTTTCTACGGCTGCGACTACGCTTTCACCTGTTGGCTCGTATTCGGTGAATGGAGCACTGACCGGGACTGCAGCAGGGAACTATCGACTCGTTCCGCTCATTGGCGCGGCTGTGACGATTGGCAAGGCTTCGAGTGTAGCTACAATTACGAGCGCATCGACGAGCGTTGTTGCGGGGACGCCATTGACCTTCTCCATGAAGGTTGTAAGTGCAACGAGCGGAACCCCGACCGGGACTGCGGCTGTGCTGGATGGCGGCGCGTTGGTTGCGACGGTGCCGCTTTCAGGTGGTGCGGCGAGCTTTGCGACGAGTGCGCTTGGTATCGGTTCACATGCGCTGAGTCTGGCTTATGCGGGCGATGGCAACTTTCTAGAGAGTACGGCTACTTCGCTGGAGATTGCTGTGACACTGGGTGCTACTGGCGACTTTGTGTTGGCTTTGACAGGGCCGTCGGGGCAGACGATTGCGTCAGGTGGTGCGGCGAGCTTTAGCTTCGCGGCCCAGACGCAGGGGGTCGCGCTGTCGAGCCCGATTGTGCTGGCGGCTTCGGCTTTACCGGTTGGATTTACAGCCAGCTTCAACCCGGCTTATCTACCGCCGGGCGGTGCGGTGACCACGTTTACGTTGACGGTACAGACGTCGAAGGCTGCTGCTGCGAATCGAGCGGTGGCGATCTTTGCAGGGGTGGTCTGTTCGCTGCTGCCGTTCTGGTGGCGAAGGAGATTCGTGGGTGCGGTGATGCTTTCATGCCTGCTGCTGGCTGGTTGCGGTGATCGGGTGGTTACGGCAGGCGGTTCGGCGGCTTTGGTGAGCTATCCGATTACTGTGACTGGAACGGCTACGACACCGAGCGGCGCGATTCTGCAGCATACGGCTTTGGTGACGCTAAGCGTTCAGTGATTCAGGCCGGGGCGAGAAGGCGCAGGAGGAAGAACACAAGCACTCCGGCGAAGAAGATGAGCGCCATGCGAACGCCGGGTTCTCGGTTGACCTCGGGAACGAGATCGGTTGCGGCGACGTAGATCGTGACTCCTGCGGAAAGCGGAAGGCCGATCCAGACGAGACGCGGGACGAGCGAGATGACAAGGACGCCGAGAACTGTCGTTGCACCGAGGAATAGTGCGGAGTTGAGCGCGGCTCGCTGGCTTTGGCCGCCCGCGAGCATGACCGATGCGACTGTAAAGCCTTCAGGAATCTTGTGAAGGAAGACGGCGATGAAGATGATCCAGCCAAGCCAGTTCGAGAGGACGAAGCCGGAGCCGATGGCGATGCCATCGAAGAAGGTGTGCGTCGCGAGGCCAAGGAGAACGGAGTAGCTTGTCTTCGGCGACATGAACTCATGGTGATGCGTCTCTTCGCCAAAGTGGAAGTGCGGAACGAGCGTGTGCTCGAGCAGGTGAACGCCGCAGTAGCCGAGGAGGATGAGCGCAGGTGCCCATCTCTGGTTGACGTGCATTGCTTCGGGGACCATCTCGAGGATGGCGGCGGCGAGCATGAAGCCAGCGCCGAGGGCGACGAAGTAGCGTAGAGCGCGGATCGATGGCGAGCGGCGCACTAGGAGGAAGCCGCCGAGATAATCAGCTAGTCCTGCGCCCAGACCAAGCGCGATGCTGAGCCAGAAGTTGGTGGTCACTTGGGAAGCTGCTTTGGTAATTCAGCAGCCATAAGGAGCACGATTGCGAGACCGGCGAAGAGGGCGGCTCCTTCGACCTTTTCCGAAAGCGGATGGAGGCGGTCGAAGTCGACCCGGGCTGGATTGTCGATGGCCGCTGCCGTTATGTCGCCTCCAACTTCGGCTCGGTCACGCTCCATTTTGGGAAGAACGCTGAACTGGAGGTAGATGGTGACGGCGAGCATGAAGACGATTAAGGCGGTCTGCATCGTGTAGAGCCTGGGCCTGAGAACCAGGGTGGCGATGAGGAAAAGCGTGCCGCAGATGAGGCCGATGCGGTGCAGGACGATCAGCGTTCCGCCGACTACAAGTCCAGCTTCGTGGGTGCTGGGTAGAACGTGAAAGGCAACCGGAGCAAGGACGAAGGCGAAGAAGAGCAGGCTGCCAACCCAGAGCACGATGGTCAGGAGGCGAATTGCGCGTAGGGTCGTCGTCACTCCTGTTCGTCTCCTCGTGCCTTGTACCCGGTGTACTTTACGAATGGTAAGTCCAGCTAACTGGTTCAGAATGAGCGAGATGCATGCTCGGTTCCACCTAAAGTATTCATTCCGGGCGAGTTATACCCAAAGTATTCGATTGAGGGGACTTAGCATCACGACCTGCACTTTAATTCCAGTAAGGCGCACCAGTTGTTGCTTCTGTTTTCTCGTTCTATTTTACTGGTTTAGTGGACTCATAGCCCAAGGCGGGTTGTAGCGCGGGCTTCGCTCAGGACCGCAGATCAGAGGGGTGCACCTTCAATGCGGCTTAGAGCGCGCCCGAGGACCGTTTCCAGGGCTGACTTGTTGGACAGGTATTGAGCTTCGGTGATGCGGCCCTGAAGGCGGTCGGTTTCGAGAGCGAAGAGCTCTTCCTTGAGGGCGGCCAGTACGGTGCTGGAACCCTGGCCGACGAAGGGCGCTGTGGGATCAGGGGCTGCAGGATTGTTGGGAAGCGGCGAGGTGGCGATGTATTTTGCACCAGGAGCTTTGAGCATGAAGCCCGCTCCCGCAGCCAGGGCGAGACCGAGACCACCGAGAATCCACCACTTGTACTTGGACCACGGGTCATTATCTCCGTCTGGATCGATGGGGTTGCCGAGACCACCGCCGGGGCGGGTGTCATTGGCGGCGGTGCCGGGGGCGGGGCGGGTTGTGTCGCCCGCTGTTGCGCCGACGGGTGAGCCGGTGGCGTCGCCTGCGCCTGTGCCACCTGCCCCGGGGGCGGGATCGCGGGGGAGCTGGCCAGTGCCTGAGACGGTGAAGTCGAGGGGTTCGGAAGGAACGACGGTGCGGGCTACGTAGGTCTGCGCGGTGGTCTCTTCGGTGACGGGGGAGTATGAGGTGGTCTTGCCAGCGTCGAACTTCATGCTCTTCGGCATCATGATGGCGATGGTGTCGGTGGGCAGGACGAGGCGCGGCGAGAACTTGAAGGTGCCGGTGTAGTTGATCTTGTAAGTGATCTGGAAGCGGGTTTCGCCGGGGCGGATGGGGAACACGAAGGCGTAGTGGTTGGGCTGATCGCCGAGGGGGACTGGCGCGGCCTGGACGGGCATACCGCCGGGCGATAGGGCGGCGGAGCCTTCGACGATCGCTCCGGCGGGAAGGTAGAACTCGAACGGCCGGTCGCTCATCTGCGTCATGGGTGGGGTGGACTCGTTTTTGACGAAGAAGTTCTCGACGATGCGGAGGCTGTTGCCGCCGGGATCGGATTGAATGCGCATGACGTCGGCTTCGCCTGTGACGCCGGTGACGTGCGTGGCTGCGTTGAAGACGTCGATCTCAACGGACTGGGTGCCGGGAGGTGCGGGGCGGAAGTAGTTCGCCTTGTCGTGGGTGACGCGGACGAGGTGGATGCCTTCGTCGGGGACGTCGAGGGTAAAGCGGCCCTTGCTGTCGGTCCTGGTATGCGTGGACTCTTGCATACCCTGCGCGAGGCGGATCAACGTGACGTCGTCTCCGGCGGCGGGCTTGTTGTTCGTCTTGTTGGTGACGGTGCCGGTGATGGAGGAGGCGGCGTTCGCTGGGAGTGCGAGAGCAGACACGGTCGCCATGGCGGCGATGAGAAGGGTGTATCGCGGTCGGAAGGTCACAATACAAGTTTACTGTACTGGCGGAGCGATGCTTGTGTGCTGAAGGTGTAGGTGCGATGTTCTGTAGACTGAGGCCGGTGGTTGGTGATGAGAGATCTTGATACGAAGACCAGATACTCTGCGGAGGCCCCGCCGGTTGCTGAGCCAGTCGGCCTGCTGAAGGAACTGGCGGGTGATGGACGGCCTTTGCTGATGCTGGTTGCGCTGGGGCTGATACTCTCTGGTCTGTTTGCGCTGTTCCTGTCGGCGACGGGGTCGTTTCTGCCGCATGATGTGGCCTACCTCGGGATGCAGCCGCAGGAGTTGTGCGCGTTGCATGCGTGTCGCGTCGTCCACTTTATCTTTCATGATCGCGTGAGCTTTGGCGGAACCCTGATGGCGATTGGGACGCTGTATTTATGGTTGATTGCGTTTCCGCTGCGCGACGGGGAAGCCTGGGCCTGGTGGACGCTGCTGTTTTCGGGAAGCTGGGGCTTTCTAAGTTTTCTGGCGTATCTGATCTATGGGTATCTTGATACGTGGCATGCGGTGGCGAGTGCGGGGATGCTGCCGTTGTTTGTCGCGGGTATATGGATGACGCGACGGTTGCTTCCGGTGCGTAGGGAGGGTTTGAGCTCGTTGCTGCGACCGGCTGTGCCATTGACGTTCCGGACGCGAGCGGGCTTTGGGCGCGCCTGCCTGCTGTTTGTCGGTGCGGGGATGGCGGTTGCGGGTGCGGTGATTACGATCCTCGGGTCGACCGTGGTGTTTGTACCGCAGGATATGACGTACCTGGGTTATACGGCTGCGGAGCTGAACGCGATCAACCTGCACCTCATTCCGCTGATCGCCCACGACCGGGCGGGGTTTGGGGGAGGGCTGGCTTGTTGTGGGCTGACGGTGTTGGCGATCGTATGGAAAGCTTGCCCTAGCCGGGCGCTGTGGCAGGCGCTGCTCGTGGGTGGCGTGACGGGGTTCGGATGTGCGATCGGCGTGCACTACAAGATGAACTATCTGATCGTGTCGCACATTGCACCGGCGTGGTTGGGTGCGGTTATTTACGCGGTGGGGATTATTTGTTTGTTCCCGATGTCGCATGGGACGGCAGACGCAAATTCGCTTTGGGATGGTCGAAAAAAAGCGACTGCGGCAGGCTAGGCTCGGGCGCGACCTGTGATGCCTCGGGCCGTGAGGGTGTCCATCTCAGCGATGACTGTGGCGGCTTCATCTTCGAGAGTGGAGCGCTGGTCGGCGTAGTCCTGCTCTGGATATTTGCCCGAGAGGAACTCGAAGTTGAGGTCGCGGAGGTTGTCGTAGATGGCCTCTTTGCGCTCGCGGAGATAGTCGACACGAGTTTTGTCGCGCTGGCGGAAGGGGTTGTTATCAGGCCAGAAGATGTAGGCGAAGAGGCCAAGGGTGATGACTACGCCGGCAAGGATGCCCATTTAGTACTCCGTCTCGCGACGGATGCGGTCGCGGAGTGCCTGGTCGGCGGGATGGCTGGAAGCGGAGGCCGTGAGCGGCGTTGAGGTGGAGCGCATCTTCCACACACGGACTACGACGGCGGTACCGATGGTAGCGAGAAAGAAGACGAGGAGAGGGGCGATCCAGGCTACGTTGTCGAAGCCGCCGCGGATGGGAGAGGCAAGGACGGTTGCACCATATTTGGCGGCGAACCAGTTGAGGATGGAGGTGTTGGTGGAGCCGGAGACCAGCATCTGGTTGCGGAGCTCTTCGATCATGGGACCCGAGACGGGGCAGCCGACGTGGTTGCACTCCATGAGGATTTGGCCGCAGGAGCAGGTGCAGATCATCTCGTGGCCGAGCTTGTTGAAGCGGGCGGCGGGGTCGGTTGCGCCGCTGGCTCCGAGCATGATGACCATAAGGCAGGTGAGGACGGCGACCTGGAGGAGGCGGGAGCCGAAGAGCTTACGCATGATGGACCTCGGCTTCGGGAACTTCGCGCTCGATGCGGGCTGGGGCGGAGGTCATGGCCGCTTTAGTTAGGTTGGGAACGAGAGCTACGAAGGTGCCGAAGACTACGATGGCTACGCCAATCCAAATCCAGACAATAAGGGGGTTGATGAAGACCTTGATGATGGGCTTCTCGGTGTCGGGATTCTTGCCCTCGTAGATGACGTAGAGATCGTTCTGGAGGGTGGTGCGGTCGGCGACCATGGTCGCGTAGGTCTCGCTGGCGTGATAAAAACGCTTCTCGGGGGTGAGCTGGGTGATTTTTTTGCCGCCCTTGTAGACGTCGAGGAGAGCGTACTCGGTGTCGAAGTTAGCGTTTGAATCCTGGGTGAAGGACTGGCAGACGAGGCGATAGCCACCGATCGTAAGGGTGTCGCCGTAGCCCATCTCCTGTTCCTTTTGCTGATTGAAGGCTCCACCGGCGATGCCGATAAACATGACCACGATGCCGAAGTGGACGATGTAGCCGCCGTAGCGGCGGGTGTTGCGGCGGATGAGGAGGACGATCGAGGCGGCGAGGCTTTTGCCGGTTTGCGTGCGGAGGACGTTGGCTCCGCGGAGGAACTCGGCCGAGATCGCGGTGATGACGCCCGCGGCGAGCGAGAAGGTCATGAGGGAGAAGATCATGGACTGCATGTCATCGCCGTCGTTCCATGGGCGGTCCACGAAGACGAGCAGCGCGATGAGCATAGTGAAGAAGGCGATGCTGGGAAGGACGAAGTTCTTGCGGATGGAGCGGATGGAGGTCGAGCGCCAGGCGAGCAGGGGGCCTATGCCGGTGAGGAAGAGCAGGAAGAGACCAACGGGGATGTTGACGCGATTGTAGAAGGGCGCGCCTACGGTGACCTTCGAGCCAGTGACGTATTCGGAGAGGACGGGGAAGAGGGTTCCCCAGAGGACGGTGAAGCAGGCGGCGAGGAGGACGAGGTTATTGAAGAGGAAGCTGGATTCCCGGGAGACAAGGGAGCCTAGCTTGTTCTCGGACTTGAGGTGGTCGCGCTGCTTGAAGAAGGTAAAAAGACATATGCCGAAAACGATGATTAGGAAGCCGTAGAACCAGTCGCCGATGGAGGACTGGGCGAAGGCGTGGACGGAGCTGACGATGCCGGAGCGGGTGAGCAGCGTGCCGAGGATCGTGAGCATGAAGGTGGAGAAGATGAGCCAGACGTTCCAGGACTTCATCATGCCGCGTTTCTCCTGCATCATGACGGAGTGGAGGAAGGCGGTGCCAGTGAGCCATGGCATGAGGGAGGCGTTTTCGACCGGGTCCCAGCCCCAATAGCCGCCCCAGCCGAGAACGGAATAGGCCCAGTGGGCTCCGAGAAAGATGCCGACGGTGAGGAAGAGCCAGGTAACCATGGTCCAGCGGCGGGTGATGTGAATCCACTTTTCACCGGGGTAGCGCATCATCAGAGCGCCGAGGGCGAAGGCGAACGGAACCGAGAAGCCGACGTAGCCGAGATAGAGCATCGGCGGGTGCATGACCATCTCGGGGTATTGCAGGAGGGGGTTCAGGCCGAAGCCGTCGAGCGCGCGTGGGCCGGGCTGGATGGCGAAGGGTGGAGCGGCGAAGTTCAGCAGGAGCAGGAAAAAGACCTGAACTCCGGCGAGGATGGTGGAGGCGTAGGCGGAGAGGCGGACGTCAACGCGGTGGCGGGCGCGGAGGACGAAGCCGTAGGCGCTCAGGAGAAGAGCCCAGAGGAGGAGGGAACCTTCCTGGCCAGACCAGAGGGCGGCGAACTTGTAGGCTCCGGGGAGCGCCTTATTGGTGTGGTGCAGGATGTAGGAGACGGAGTAGTCGTTGGTGAAGGCGGCCCAGACCAGGGCGAGCGCGGCGCAGCTCATGGCGAGGAAGCTGCTCATCCCGGCGCGGCGAGCCGTCTCACCGAGGCGGCCTGCGGTGTCCGGGCCAGCGGCTACGGACGGGCGCCAAAGAGAGTACGCCCCGGCGAGCAGGGTGTAGACAGAGAGCGTGAGGGCCAGGAGCAGGGCGAAGCTGCCAAACTCCGGCATGGGATGTGCTTGCATGGTCGCCTTGCCTCAAGACTATTCTCGCAGGGGTGCGGGACGAGGGCAATGATGCGGCGTTTACCGCACGGAGTGACTGGCTGCGAGTAGTGTCTGGACGCTGCTTAAGAGTTCGTCGGGCATCAGGGGTTTGAGGCGGAACGAGATGTTCATGCCGGCGTACTCGTCTTCCACCTCTTCCATGCCGCTGATGACGAGCACGGGAAGTTCGGTGTGGTCTTTTCGGAGTTCGCGGACAAATTCGGAGCCGGTCATGCCAGGCATGAAGTGATCGGTAATGATCAGGCCGATCTCTTCCTGAAACTCGTTTCGCTGGAACTGATCGAGGGCGCGCTGCGGATTCAGAGCGGCGATGACGAAGTATCCGGCTCGCTTAAGGATGGTCTGCCGGGTGGCTGCCTGGATGGCATTGTCGTCAATGAGAAGGAGTGCAGGGGTCATCAAAATCCGCAGCTACATACTGAGTGGTGGGTAAACTTAGTTGCCGAGATTTCTGTAACAAATGGACACTGAGGCGGTGATGTCTGATCTTTTGTTCTGATGCAGAAATGTGGCGCTCAGTGTAGACCGTTCTTACATTTTCTATCTTTCTTTGGAGTGGTGTCCAAATCGGGACCGCATTGGGCTACCCAGAATCAGGCCGCTTAGGCTATGGACGAAGTGCTGAATCGGGTCACGCCTCGGCGAGCGAACGTTGCGTTCACGATTCACACATCGGGCCTTGCGATAATGGAGAGATGAAGCGTCGCGTCATTGAGCACTACGACTTTATCCGTAAGATCGGCGCTGGTGGCAGCGGCGTAGTGTTTCTGGCTACCGATACGCTGCTGCAGCGGCCGGTGGTATTGAAGCTTCTGAAGCGGGGCAATCTTACGTTGGAGCAGATGCGGAGTACGCAGCTCCGCGAGGCGCGGCTGGCCTCGGCAATCGACCATCCGAACGTCTGCGCGATCTACGATGTGGGCGAGACGAAGGCGGAGGGTGAGGACGAGGCGTACATCGTCATGCAGTACATCCCGGGCAAATCCCTGGACAAGCTGATTGCGGCAGGTCCGGCGAGTCTGCAACTGGTGCTGTCGTGCGGGATCCAGATCTCGGATGGGCTGTCGGCCGCGCACAATCTGGGAATCTTCCATCGTGACTTGAAGCCGGCGAACGTCATGCTGACCGATGGCGGATTGATCAAGATTCTTGACTTCGGGTTGGCGCGACGGCTGAACCTCGACCAGACGGAGTTCGATCCTTCGGGACCGACAAACAGAAGGGTTCCGGCGCCAGGCGCGACGTATACAGCACGGGGCGGGACGATTGCGTATATGGCTCCGGAACAGTTTGTGACCGGGCAGTCGAGTGTGCAGTCCGACATCTTCGCGCTGGGGCTGATTCTGTATGAGCTGGCTACGGGGCGGCATCCATTTCACCGGCCGGATGCGCAGGAGTTCCAGAGCATCCGGGCGATCCAGTATGCAGATCCACCGTCGCTGCGGGAGATTGCACCGAACCTGCCGGTGGAGTTTGAGAGCCTTGTGTTTCGGTGCCTGGAGAAGCAGCCTTCGGCGCGATTTGCTTCGGCTGCGGATGTTCGCGAGGGGTTGCGAACGATCATGCATAACAAGCAGCTCGACTTTATCTCGATGCCGGGGGATAACGGTGGGGGATTGCAGTCTTCTCAGGGTCGGCTACAACTCGATTCGCCGGAGGAAGAGAAGCGCACGACGGGTATTTTGTCGATGCTAGCCGAGCGATTTCGCGAAAGCAATACGACGCACACGGGCAAGCCGAACAGCATTGTGGTGTTGCCGTTTATCAACTTCGGCCATGTAAGCGGGGCTGATTCCACGCCGCTCTACGGGTATGCCCTGGCAGATGCCATCGCGGCGCGGCTGGCGCGAATGCCAACGCTGGTGGTGCGGCCGTCGAGTTCTCTGATGGCAGTTCCGACGCAGCAGCTTGACCCTCTGAGCATCGGAAAAAAGCTATTGGTGCAGTTTGTGCTGGCGGGAAACTTTCTGCGGTCGGATGCCGGGTTCGATTTGAACTGGCAGTTGCTCGATGTGCCGACGCAAAGTGTGCGGGCGGGCGGGTCGATCAACGTGGAGTCGTTCGATCTGATCTCGGTGCAGACAGAGATTTGCAACGAAGTGTTCAGCACGCTACAGGGGTTTGGCGGGCTGCAGGGAAACGAGGTCTCGCGGGGCGGGTCGCTGACGCAGGATATCTCCGAGGACTACCTGCAGGCCCGTGCCGTGCTGTCGTCCTTCATGTCGCGGACTGGCAGCAGGGAGGATCTTGACCGGGCGCGGGAGTTGTTTGAGCGCGTGACGACGCAGGATGAACAGTATGCGGCGGGCTGGTCGGGGCTCGGGATAACGCACCTGCAGTATGCGCGGCATGGCCTGGGTGGCCAGATGCATGTGCTTGAGGCGAGGCGGGCGTTTGATAAGGCGCTGGCGCTCGACCCGGGATCGGTGGAGTCGAATCTTTATCGTGTCTATATGCTGCTGTCTCGGGGTGAGAAAGAGTCGGCCCGGCACGGGATTGAACATCTACTGCAGACGGCGGGCAACGACTGGAACGTGCATCTTGTGGCAGGTCAGACATTGCGGATCGACGGCATGTATGAGGAGGCGCTGGATCAGTTCAATATCTCGCTGCGTATGAATCCTTCGAATGCGGCGCTGATCTATAACAATCGCGCGCGGGTGTACCAGTACCAGAACCAGATGGAGCTGGCGGCGGATGAGATCCAGAAGGGTTTGACGCTGGAACCAAAACAGCCACTGCTTCGAATTTCTCTGGGCTATCAATATATGAGGACGGGAAACCTGTCGCTGGCGATTGAGACGCTCGAGAACGTAATTAGCGATGAGAACTCGCTGCGGATTGTCTATCCGACCATTGCGCTTTGCTATGTGCAGCTTGGGGAGCGGGAGAAGGCGGCGTCCTTCATCGTGGATGAGACGCTTTCGGCGGCTGAGGCCGATGCGGAGATGGCGTATCGGCTGGCTACCTACTTCGCGCTTGAGGGGGACGAATCGGAGGCGCTGCACTGGCTGCGGCGGGCCATCTACCTGGGTAATGAGAATTTCCCATGGTTTTCAAAGAATCCGGCATGGCGAAATCTGGTGGGCCATGCCGATTTTGAGCGGATTCTTGAGGATCTGAAGAAGAGCTATCGCAAGAATCAGAAAAACTGGAAGCGGTTATTGGCGCAGGTTCGAGAGATTTAGGCCTGCAGATTTGGGTTGGGAATGGCAAACAAAAAGGCAACGGCGAGGTGCCGTTGCCTTTTACTGCTGCTGCAGCCTAGCGGAGTAGCGCGCCATCCTGCATGGGGCGCATGCGCATAGGGGTAGTGAGCGAGAAGATGAGAGCCGTGTTGCGGGGGAGGGCTGTCTGGCGATCCTGCTTGAGCCAGAGGATGGTGCTGGCTCCTGCGCCGATACCGGCTCCGACGGCTGCGCCGACTCCGCCGCCGATCATGGCTCCGGCTACGGCTGCTGCGCCGGTGGTGGCGGTGACGATGGCAAGAGTTTCCTTGGCGTGATCGCGACGAAGGATGGTGCCCTCGCCATTGACGGAGACGTTGCTGGGCTCGCCGGTATCCGTTACCTGGGCGTGGAGGACGTAGTAGGTGCCGTCGGGAAGCGTGACGCGGCGCGGCTCGAGGTGGATGGCGGCACGACCAGAGATGCGATGGCCTCCGCGCACCTCGGTGACCTGACCGTCGAGGATAGAGCCTGCCGGGATGACGACGTGACCTTCACGCAAGACGTCGTCGCTGACGGTGGCGGAGAAGGCACTGCCACGAGTCGTGCTGATGGTGGAGAGGGCGTTGTTCATGCGGACTTTGAGGAGCGTGCCCTCGGGCATCTCGCCGGCGACGAGGGGAACTTCCATCACAACGCCAGCATCGGGATCAGCCTCGGCGCGTGTCGTGAGGCCTGAGCCGTTTGCCGGGCGATAGGGGCGATAGGTGCTGTCCTCACCCTGCTGGGAGACGGGCGTGTCGGTGGTGACGATCTCGCCATCCGGATTGAAGCGCTTCGGCGCGGGCGCAGCCGTGTATGTCTGTGGTGTGGGTGCCGGCGCACTGTAGGGCACATAGGCGGAGGGCTTTGGATGGGTCGCTGGTGGCTGCGGCGCGGGGTCGTTGGACTCCACCGTGATGGGGGTCGTGTCGGGATGGGAGACGCCGGTCGCCCCGGCCTGCGCGTGGGCTGCGAGGGTGGCGGGTCCAAAAGCAACAGCCGATAGGGCAAGAGCAGCAGTCGTGAGCGGGAGCTTCATGGCAGGGTCCTCTGGTTCGTTGAAATCTGTTTCGTGGAAATGGGCGCGTTTAGAATCTGGTTCGCTAGTGTCGAGCGTAGAGGGTTGCGCGGCGGTTCGGGATGAAATCGTGCGAAGGGAATCGACGCGGTCAATAGACTTCGGTTTACGGCTGTGGTGTGTATGGAGACTGTGGATTCACCGGTCTGTGAGCATGTGGCACTCAGAGCTTGCTAGAATTCGACCTAGTGAAATCGAATGAAGTAGAACTAGTGCAGTCGATTGGCGGGACGACGGGTGGCTCAATCGCTGTCGACCGCCGAGCCAAATTGAACGACCGCATGAACCATCGCGTCGTGCAGCAGCAGCAGCGCGCCACGCCTAACTCAAAGGAAAACAGGACAGCCATGACCGAAATCGTCTCCATCCACGCACGCGAAATTCTCGATTCCCGGGGCAATCCTACTGTTGAAGCTGATGTGGTTCTGGATGGAGGAGCGCGTGGGCGTGCCGCGGTGCCGAGCGGTGCCTCGACGGGCGAGCACGAGGCGGTCGAGTTGCGCGATGGAGATATGGAGCACTACCTCGGCAAGGGCGTGCTGAACGCGGTCGAGAATGTTGAGACGATTCTTTCGCCGGAGCTTGCAGGGATGGATGCGACGAACCAGCGGCTGATCGATGCGACGATGATCTCGATCGATGGTACGGAGAACAAGTCGCGGCTGGGTGCGAATGCGATTCTTGCGGTGTCGATGGCCTGTGCACGGGCCTCGGCGGAGGCGCTGAAGATTCCGCTGTATCGCTATCTTGGTGGCGTCAATGCCTGCATTCTGCCTACGCCGATGATGAACATCCTCAATGGCGGTTCGCATGCGGACTCGAACGTGGACTTTCAGGAGTTCATGGTGATGCCGGTAGGCGCGGAGACGTTCTCGGATGCGCTGCGGTGGGGGACGGAGGTCTTCCATACCCTGAAGGGCGTGTTGAAGAAGAAGGGTTACAGCACGGCGGTGGGCGATGAGGGCGGCTTTGCTCCGTCGTTGAAGTCGAATGCCGAGGCGATCGAACTGATCCTTGAGGCGATTGAGTTGGCGGGCTATCGGCCGGGTGAGGATATCGCGCTCGCGCTCGATCCAGCAGCGAGCGAGTTCTACAACAAGGAGACCGGGCGGTACGTCTTCAAGAAATCGGACAAGTCGGAGAAGACCTCGGCGGAGATGGTGAACTTCTGGGAGTCGTGGGTGCGGCAGTATCCGATCGTTTCGCTTGAGGATGGACTGGCGGAGGATGACTGGGACGGCTGGAAGCTGATGACGGAACAGATCGGCGATGTGCAGCTTGTGGGGGATGACCTGTTCGTGACGAACACGAGACGGCTGCGCGAGGGTATTGAGAAGAAGGTGGCGAACTCGATTCTGATCAAGGTGAACCAGATCGGGACCGTTTCTGAGACGCTTGAGGCGATTGAAGTGGCTCGGCGGTATGGCTACACGAGCATCATTTCGCATCGGAGCGGCGAGACGGAAGACACGTTCATCGCGGATCTGGCAGTGGGTACAGGTGCGGGACAGATCAAAACGGGCTCGGCCAGCCGGACGGATCGGATTGCGAAGTACAACCAGTTGCTGCGGATCGAGGAAGAGCTTGGCCAGTCGGCGGCGTTCCTAGGAATTGAGTCGCTGAACTTCGGTGAGTAAGACTACTCGCTCTTCCAGACGGTCTGGGATTCAATCTTCGCGGGGTCTAGCTGGACGTTGAATCCGGGGCCGGTGGGGAGGGCGATGTGGGCTCTCTCCACCGTGAGTGGATTGCTCTCGAAGTGGTGATAATGCTTCATCTTGTTGACGAGGTACTCGCCCATGGGAAACGTCATGGGCGACTGGCTGGCGATGACGTGGATCGCGGCGCGCAGGCTATGTCCGTGGGGCAGGACGGGAACGTCGTGGAGGGAGGCGACGGTGCCGATGCGCAGGAGTTCGGAGGTGCCGCCACACCACTCCGGATCAGCCTGAACGACGGAGAGCGCGCCAGCCTGCAGGTAGCGTTCGACCTCCCATCGACCGTAGAAATGCTCGCCTGAGGCGATGGGTACGGTGGTGCTGCGGCGCATGGCTGCGAAGCTGTCGATCTTTTCGGGATGGGTTACCTCTTCCATCCAGTGTGGACGGTACTTCTCAACCTGGTGCGCCCATTCGAGGGCGTAGTCCTGATCCCAGCCGCTATAAGCGTCGAACATAATGCCGGCGTCATCGCCAAGGGTCTCGCGCAGGATGCGGACGAGTTCGACGTTCTTGCGCATGCCTTCGGGTCCGGATCCGGGACCATATCCCATAAACCATTTCTGGTAACGGAAGCCCTCTTTCTGGATGGCGAGGCAGCGGGTGCGGACTGCATCTGGATCGAGCGAGAAGCCGAGGCAACTTGCGTACATCTCGACAGAGGCACGGGTGGGGCCGCCGAGCAGACGGTACACGGGTACGTTGTAGAAGCGGCCACGAATATCCCAGAGAGTGTTGTCGACGGCGCTGATGGCCATCATGAAGATGCCATCGCGCGACTGTCGATTGGAGCGGTACATCTCGTCCCAGAGAGCTTCGCCCGCGAGCGCATCTTTGCCGATGAGGAAGGGGCGCAACTCTTCCTGCACGATGAGCGCGGCGCTCTTCTCAATAGGGCCGTAGAGTCCGTCGATGCCATCTGCGGTGCGGATGCGCAGGTAGGTCGCGGTGGTGTGGACTTCTTTTGAGCCTGAGGGTTTATCGGCGTAGGGCGCCGGTCGAAGGTCGTCGTAGACATCGAGCGGGTTGACCTGGGGCTGGCCATCTATGCCGGCTGCGGTGGTGTAACGTCCATGCAGTTCGAGTACCTCGACGGCGCTGATCGTTGCGGAATGGATTGCCGAAGGGGACTGCACGGCGAAGGCGTAGTTGCGAGTGCCTGCGAAAAAGCTCGCCGCTGCGCCGAAGAGGAAATGACGGCGGTTGGGCTGTCGCGTGTGCGTAAGAAGAGGGTGTTTGGGGGCGCTCATCGAATCCTCGTCGTGCGGGCCTGTTTAAGTTCGGGGTAAGCATATAACTAAATCGTTTGTGCTGGCTTGCGTGATGCTGTCTGGGTGTCAGACATTGCGTGTGTGCCGGGCTTGTCCAATCTTGCTATTCTTGGCTTGCATGCCGAAACCGATTGTTTTGACGATTCTTGATGGCTGGGGCTACCGTGCTGAGACGCACGGGAATGCTATCGCGCAGGCGCGGAAGCCTGTCTATGACAAGTTGCTGGCGGAGTACCCGAACACGCTGCTACGAGCGAGTGAGAAGTTCGTCGGTCTGCCGGATGGGCAGATGGGAAACTCCGAGGTCGGACACCTTAATCTTGGTGCCGGGCGAATTGTGCGGATGGATATGACGCGCATCGATACGGCGGTGATGGATGGCAGCTTTTTTACCGACCCGACCCTGACGCGGGCGTTCGAGCTTGCAGGACAAAAGGGGCGGGCTCTGCACCTGCTTGGCTTGCTTTCCGACGGTGGGGTGCATTCGCACCAGAGACATCTTTACGCGCTACTGCGGATGGCGGCGCAGCATAAGCTGACGCGTGTCTTCGTGCATGCGTTTATGGATGGGCGTGACACGATGCCGACGAGTGGGGCGGGCTACGTCGAGGAGTTGGAGCAGAAGTTTCGCGAGTATGGTGTGGGAAGGCTTGCGAGCCTGTCGGGGCGCTACTTTGCGATGGATCGTGACCTGCGATGGGAGAAGGAAAAGCAGGCTTTCGACGCAATGGTGACCGGCCAGGCTGAAGGTGGCTCCTATGCTGACCCGATGGCACGGATTCGGGAGTGCTACTCAAATGGCGTGACGGATGAATTTCTGCCGCCGTTTACCTGTGTCGACGGCGATCAACAGCCAGTCGGGCTCATTCGTGATGAAGATGTTTGTATCAGCTTCAACTACAGAGCGGATCGGGTGCGGCAGGTCACGCGGGTGCTAACGCGCAATTCGGGGCTTACGGCCGATGGCGGGGCCGCACTTCCGAAGGCTGCGGAGCTGGATATGGAGATTCCGCGGCACACTGTTCCCCGTGACCTGCACTACGTCTGCATGACGCAATATGACAAGAATTTCAAGCTGCCGATCGTGATACCGGCGGAGTCGATGGACAACCTGCTGGCGAACTTGTTGTCCCAGGCGAATCTGCGAAACCTGCGAGTTGCGGAGACAGAGAAGTATGCGCACGTGACGTACTTCTTCAATGGCGGTATCGAGAAGCCGTTTCCGGGTGAGGAGCGGGAGTTAGTGGCATCGCAGAAGGTGGCTACCTATGATCTTGCGCCGGAGATGTCGGCAGCGGGGATTGCAGATGCAGTGATTCGAGCGGTGAACGATACGGCGTTCGATGTGGTGATCGTGAACTTCGCGAACGCGGATATGGTCGGACACTCAGGCAAGATGGAGCCGACGATTCGAGCGGTGGAGACGGTCGATACGCAGCTTGGGCGGATCTATCAGGCGATCCGGCAACGGGGTGGCAGCCTGCTGGTGACAGCGGATCATGGCAATGCGGAGATGCTGATCGATCCGGCTACGGGTGGTCCACATACGGCCCACACGACCAATCCGGTGCCGTTCCTGCTGGTTTCAGACCAGGGTGGAGCGGTGCGGGAGGGTGGGAGCCTGCGGGATATCTCGCCTACGGTGCTGGGGCTGCTGGGGCTAGATCTGCCGCGGGAGATGACTGGCGGGGACTTGCGGGTGGCTTCAGGAAACTGAGGCGGAGCGGCGGAGGAAGAAGCAGATTCCTCCGCTTTGCTGCGAAATGACCAGCGGGGGCTAGTAGAGCGGAACGGTTTGGTCGATGGTGCGCGACCAGTGATCGATGCCGCCTGCCAGTGACTGCGCACGCTCGAAGCCTTGCTGCCGGAGCCACATGGTGACGCTCAGTGACCGTGCTCCGTGGTGGCAGAGGACGACGATGTGGTCGTCGGGATCGAGTTCCTGGTGAACGCGGGAGGGGATTTCTCCCATCGGAATGAGGATTGAATCCGGCAGATGTGCTGCCTGGTACTCCCACGGCTCGCGTACGTCTAACAGGATGAGCTTCGGCATATCGGGTTCGGTGGGCTGTTGGCGGTATGCGACAAAAACTTCCGGGGTGATCTCGGCTTCTAGCATTCTTTAAGAATAACGTGAGGATGTCGACATCCAGAAATTACCGAAGAGCGGCAAATATTCGGACTGCCATTAGGTACGTTACTTGGGATGACTAATTTATAAGTTGCGGACGGCATAGGTAACTTGGTGTCAGCAATGTCACATAAGTCCCTCATCGGTGCGAAACTATAACATAGCGACGTGCCTGCTGATATCACGGGCGTTTTTTTTACGTCCTAATAGGAAATAAAGTCCCAGTGCGCGATGTTGGCGAGGCATATAGATAGGACGGTACAGGTTGGAGAAGGTTTTAATTGTCGAGGATGAGCAGAACGCCCGTACAGGATTGACAGAGCTGGTCGAATCCTGGGGGTACAGGGCGGAGTGTGCTGCAGATGGTGCAGAGGGGTTGGAGCGAGTCATTCAGTGGTCCCCCTCGATCGTTGTCACCGATCTGATGATGCCAAGGATGGATGGCATGGAGTTGCTTAGTCGGTTGATGGAGTTGCCGCAGCGGGTTGCCGTGGTGGTACTGACCGCGCAGGGGTCGATTGAATCGGCCGTTGAGGCAATGCGCATGGGCGCGTACGACTACCTGCCGAAGCCGGTTGAACCGGTGCGATTGAAGACGATTCTGCAGAACGCGAGCCGCCAGCGCGAGGCCGACGTTGCGCTTGAGGTGACGAGAAGACAGCTGCGGGATACGGGTGTACTCGGTCCGCTGGTAGGAAATTCGCCGGAGATGAAGGCAATTTTTACGCTGATCGAGCGGGTCGCTCCGTCGAACGTTTCAGTATTGGTAACGGGCGAGAGCGGGACTGGCAAGGAGTTGGTGGCTCGTGCTCTGCACGATCTAAGCTCCCGCCGGAACAAGCCGTTTGTGGCTGTGAATTGTGCGGCAATCCCGGAGACGCTGATTGAGAGCGAGATCTTTGGGCATGAGCGCGGTGCGTTTACCGGTGCAGTGGAACGACGAGCAGGATGTTTCGAGCTGGCTGAAGAAGGAACGCTGCTGCTGGATGAGATCGGCGAGATGCCGGCAGCCACACAGGCGAAGCTTCTGCGAGTGCTCGAAGACCGCAAGCTACGGCGTCTGGGTAGCAAGGTCGAGACACCGGTTGATGTACGGGTAATCGCAGCGACGAATAAGAATCCGCAGGAGGCTGTAGCCAACGGTGAGCTCCGGGGCGATTTGTTCTATCGCTTGAATGTCTTCAACATCCAGATGCCTCCTCTTCGAGGGCATCGTGGCGACGTGAAGCCGATCGCGGCGAAGATGATCGATGCTATGAACGAGCGGCACCATTGCTCCGTCTCTGGATTGACGGACGGACTACTTGCACGGCTCGTGGCCTATGACTGGCCGGGGAATGTGCGCGAACTGCGAAACACGATCGAACGCGCGACGATTCTTGCGGGCACAGGTCTTCTCGGGATCGAGCATCTCCCGCCGCGCTTCGGCGAGCCGGGATTTGCCCCGGCTGCGCACGGAGCGATGCCACGCGGCGTGCCGATGTACGAGATGGCGCCCCAGCGGCAGACTGCAGACGATAACGCGGTTCGCGTTCAGGTGGGTACAACGGTCAACGAAGCAGAGAAGCAGTTGATTTTGCGGACACTGATCTCGACGCACAACAACAAGACGAAGGCTGCGGAGATACTTGGCATCAGCTCGAAGACGCTGCAGAATAAGTTGAAAGAATATAACGCAGCTGCCAACGGAGTTTCCTAGCCAATGCGCTTGAGGACGAAGCTGGTGCTATCGGCAATGGGAATGACCTTTGCGATAGTGCTTCTTTTGTCTGCCTTGTTCCTGGGCGCATTGCTGAAACAGCGCATCTCTCAGACGAACTCCGACAATGAGGTGCTTGCTCACGAAGTGGTCCTGATGACGCGCCAGGCGATTGAGACAGGCCTGCGCGAGCATCCTCCCATTGACCGCTCGGATGAAGCCTTGCAGGCGGCAGTACTGGACGCTCTGCGCAGCCACGATCCTCTGGCCGACATCATGAACGCGATCATCCGATACTCGCCTACCGTGCAGGAGGTGAGCGTCACCAATGCGCGTGGTCTTACGCTGGTGAGTACCGATCCGGACTCCCTCGATCAGCAAGCGAGTTCACTCATGAGCCTCCGCGAGGTGCGTGATGCAAGCATCTGGCTCCAGGTTCGGGAGATGTTCGGCAAGCCACATGTGCTGGATATTGCTGTTCCTCTGGATAGGAACGGTCTGCCATTTCTCGTGGTGCATGTGGGACTGAGATCGAGTTTTATGCGGGCGACATCCACACCCCTGCTTCGGACAGGATTGTGGGTCGCAATGGCGGCTGCGCTGGTCTCTATGGCGGCGGCAGCTTTGCTGGCCAATGCAGCGCTGAAGCCGATCAACAGGATCAGCGAGCAACTCGAGAAGCTGACACAGTCAGAGGTAGAGGAAGCACCGCAACCGCTGGTTCCGGCTTTGCGTTCAGAGAACGACGCTGTGGTGAGAGTAACCCGCACCATCGATAAGCTGGGTCGCCGCATGCGGACCACGGAGGCGGAGTACACTGCGCTGCAATCGAATCTGAACCAGATGCTCGACACGCTGCGGGACGGAGTTTTGTTATTTACGGCGGATCGCCGGGCCGTGATGGTCTCCGATGCGGTAGCTCACCTCATTGATCGACGCGACGAGATCCTCGTAGGCAAGCTGCTTGAAGACATTTTTTCTCTGGATTCGCCATTAGGAACAGCGGCGCTGACGGCATTCATCAGCGAATCCAAAACCACTGCTGAGACCGTTACTCTTGAAGATGGTCGACGCATCCAGCTCTCAATGAATCGTATCCACGATGCGAGTGGACGAGGAGAGGCCGGCGCGTTGATTACGCTACGCGATATGGAGTCTGCTGAGAAATTAGAGCAGGAGTTGGAGGTATCGCGCCGGCTAGTGGCAATCGGCCGCCTCACCGCAGGCGTTGGGCATGAGGTCAAGAATCCGATCAATGCAATGGTGCTTCACTTGGAACTGCTCCGCAGCAAGCTTGCTGGCGACAACGGGGATGCGGCCCGGGGAGCCCAGCGCCATGTCGATATCCTTGCTGGAGAGATGCAGCGCCTGGACCGCGTGGTGCAGACACTGGCCGACTTTACGCGTCCGATGGAGCTACACCTGGGCGAGTACGATCTCAGACGACTGATCGCGACTGTTGTCGAGTTGACTGGTACAGAGATGTCAGAGAATGGCGTTCAGATCGAGATCAAGGCCGCGGTGCCGCTGACTGTTTGTGTCGACAACGACCTGATACGCCAGGCTCTTCTCAACCTGCTTTTGAATGCGATGCAGGCGATGCCGCGCGGTGGCCTGATACGGATCGAAGCGCGTCGTGAAGGACAGAACGCAGTGATTGAGGTGATCGACGAAGGGGAAGGAATTTCTCCAGAGTTGCTGCCGCGTATCTTTGATCTCTACTTCACAACCAAAACGATGGGAAGTGGAATCGGACTCGCCATGACCTACCGCATTTTGCAGATGCACGGCGGCGCATTGGAAGTACGATCAAGTACGAACCCTCGGCCTGATTCACTTTCCGCTGGAACGACGTTTACATTGCGTCTTCCGGTAATTTCTGCGAGTTCCGGGGCTAACTCCCGCGAGCTGGGACGACTAAGAATGACAGAGTTGGAGAAACACTCTTGAAGAACATTTGGGCGGGCGGTGCGAAGGGTCGGCTAAGATGCGGCGCTATGAGCCTTGTGACGGCGTTGATCCTGAGTGGCTGCCATCATCGGCAGGCACCCCCAACGCTGCCGCCAATCCTGCAGGCTCCCGACGCCCAGCCACCAACCCCTGAGTCGCCGTCGATGGTCAGCCCGCCGCCGGACAGCGTCTCTCAAGCGCCTGCGATTAAAGTTACGCAGGCCAAACCAAAGCGTGCTTCCAAGAAGAATGCGGCCAAGGCGCCGGTAGTTGAGCCTGTGTCACCGCCAGTCGATGCGGCGATGGCTGCTCCGACGGCGGAGGGCTCGATCGGAGAGTTGTCGGCTGGCGGTGACTCCAGCCCGAAGACACAGCAGGCAACGGCAGAGCTGATCGAATCATGTGAGCATCGGGTCCAGGACCTTCAGCAGAGTGCACAAGGATCGCAGCCGGCGCAACTCCGCAACGTCAGATACTTTCTGAAGCAGGCGAAGCAGGCCTTGGGCACGGGCGATGCGGAGGCAGCCAAGACCCTGGCAACGAAGGCGAAGTTGCTGCTCGACGATCTCACTGCCAAGTAGACAAGAGATGGTACCCCGAGGCACCATTTCCAGCTCCTCAATGAGTCCTATGCGTCGTTGACACCGTGACATTGTTTGTACTTCTTGCCGGAGCCGCAGGGACATTTGTCGTTGCGGCCGACCTTCTCGCCGCTGCGCCGTGGTCCGCTGCCGTTGGCTGTTGGAGCACCTGCTGATCGCGCTTGCTCAAGCTCGCGTTTTTTCTTCTTCTCGAACTCGCGTTCCAGAGCGTCGATGGTGGTCGATGCTGGACGAGTGGGTACCGGGACAGCCTGTCGCTGCGGGGCGGCGGGAATGATGTCCGGTGTTCCTCCCGGTAGCCGTTGCTGGACCGCTGATTGCAGCTCAGGTACTGGCGATGCTTCCTGCTGAGGAGGTGCCTGGATTTGAGCCTGGGCAAGCTGCTCGGCGGTTTCGATCGGTGTGCCATCGGGGCCGATGATCTGCATACGGAAGAGGTGCCGCGTGGTGTCTTCCTGGAAGCGCATCATCATACCTTCGAACATCTCGAAGGACTCCTTCTTGTAGGCGACGAGCGGGTCCTGCTGGGCATAGCCGCGAAGACCGATGCCCTCCTTGAGGTGATCCATAGCGAGGAGATGATCCTTCCAAAGACCGTCGAGGACGGAAAGCATCACGATGCGTTCGTGGTAGCGCATGGCCTGTGCGCCGAGGATCTGCTCCTTGATGTCGTAGCGACCACGGAGCGTCTCGAAGATCTTCTCCCCAAGCTCGTGCCGGTTGAGTGTGGCGATGTCAACTTCGCTCTCAAGATGTGCCCCGAAGAGGTCGTAAAGCTGGCTGAAGATGGCCTCAGACTTCCACTCGTCTGCGTGGACCTTCTCCGGGGCGTTCTCATCGAGGATGTTGGAGAGGATCGTTGAGAGGTAGTCTTCCGTGATGAGCTGCTTTTGGTCGACACCCTCCATGAGCTGGCGACGAAGGCCGTAGACGGCCTCGCGCTGCTTGTTCATGACGTCGTCGTACTCAAGAATGTGTTTGCGCGATTCGAAATTCTGCGTTTCGACCGCCTTCTGTGCCGCTTCGATACGGCGGGAGATCATGCCTGATTCAATCGGCACGCCCTCTTCCATGCCCAGGCGTTGAAGCAGCGTGGAGACCCACTCGCGGGCGAAGATGCGCATGAGGTCATCTTCGAGCGAGAGGTAGAAGCGCGAAGCGCCAGGATCGCCCTGGCGTCCGGCGCGTCCGCGAAGCTGGTTGTCGACGCGGCGGGATTCGTGTCGCTCGGTGCCGATGATGTGGAGGCCACCGGCGGCCACGACCGCGTCGTGCTCAACCTGTGCTGCGGCAGCGTGGCTGGCGATGGCTCCGTCCCATGAAGCCTGTGTCGTCTCGAACTCTTGGCTCGCATAGTAGAAGCGGACCATGCCGGGAGCGGCGACCGGCGAAATGGCCCCTTCGGCGGCGGAGACGGCACGAGCCTGAGCCTTCTTGACGAGATCCTGCCGTGCCATGAAGTCGGCGTTGCCGCCGAGCAGGATGTCGGTACCGCGGCCAGCCATGTTGGTGGCGATGGTGACCATGCCGAGGCGTCCTGCCTGGGCGACGATCTCGGCCTCCTTCTCGTGGAACTTTGCGTTGAGAACGACGTGGCGAACGCCTTTGCGCTTGAGAATGTCGGAGAGCAGTTCCGACTTCTCGATCGACGTGGTGCCGACAAGAACGGGCTGCTTCTCGAGGTGGAGACGCGAGATCTCATCGGCTACGGCGAAGTATTTTTCCTTCGTGGTCCGGAAGACGACGTCGGCATTTTCCAGGCGCAGCATGGTGCGATTGGTCGGGACGACGACGATATCGAGCTTGTAGATCTTGTCGAACTCGGCGGCCTCGGTCTCGGCAGTGCCGGTCATGCCGGAGAGCTTCTTGTACATGCGGAAGTAGTTCTGGAAGGTGATGGTGGCGAGCGTCTGGTCTTCCTTGCGGATGGCCACGCCTTCCTTCGCTTCGACGGACTGGTGCAGGCCGTCGGACCAACGCCTGCCGGGCATGAGACGCCCGGTGAACTCGTCGACGATGATGACCTCGCCGTCCTTGACCACGTATTCGACATCGCGCTTGTAGAGGTTGTGAGCCTTGATGGCAGTTTCGACGTGGTGCTTCAGATCCCAGTTTTCCGGGTCGGCGATGTTGCCGATGCCGAGCAGGCCTTCGATCTTCTCCCAGCCTTCATCGGTGACGGTGATGGAGCGGGACTTTTCATCGATGACGAAGTCGCCTGACCATGTTTTGTTGTCGATGGTCTCAATGAGTTCGCCGAGCTCGAGGTTGGGAATGATGAGGTTGACGCGGGCGTACTTGTCCGTAGTCTGATCGGTAGGACCGGAGATGATGAGCGGGGTGCGGGCCTCGTCGATGAGGATCGAGTCTACTTCGTCGACGATGCAGTAGTACTGGCCGCGCTGCACCTGATCGGGAAGCTCGAACTTCATATTGTCGCGAAGATAATCGAAGCCAAACTCGTTGTTGGTTCCGTACGTGATGTCGGAGCCGTAGGCCTCACGGCGCTGCTGGTCGGAGAGGTCGTGGACGATGACGCCAACGGAAAGGCCGAGGAAGCCGTAGATCTTGCCCATCCACTCGGCATCGCGCTTGGCGAGGTAGTCATTGACCGTGACGACATGGACACCGCGACCGGCGAGCGCGTTCAGGTAGCAGGGAAGCGTGGCGACGAGCGTCTTGCCTTCGCCGGTCTTCATCTCGGCGATCTTGCCGGAGTGAAGGACAATGCCGCCGAGCATTTGAACGTCGAAATGACGCATGCCCACGATGCGCTTACCGGCCTCGCGGACGACAGCAAAGGCCTCGGGGAGGATGGCGTCGAGCGCAACCTTTTCTGCGGCGTAGAGGGCGTCGGCGTCATCGGCCGCTACGTTTGCGGATGCAATCGAATCAGCGATCCGCTGGCGAAACTCGACGGTCTTGTTGCGGAGTTGCTCGTCGGTGAGCGGCTCGACGGCCGACTCGAAGCCGTTGATCTGCTGAATAATTGGCAGAAGCCGTTTTACGGCACGTTCATTACTGGTTCCAAAGACCTTGGCAATAACTGTATTAAGCAACGTAGTGTCCTTCTCGGGGTGCGCGGGCGCGGGTCAGCCCATCGGTAAGTCTAAATGGTGCAGCAAGGCTAAGCCTGCTGAACGGCGCAACAATTTATGAAGGAAGGATTCAGGGAGCGGCTTGCGCACCGACACCGAAGCACTGCGCGGCGGTCACCTGACGCGCTAGTTCAGTTGCAGGCACAAGGCTGGAGGAATCGCTGGCCTGTAGCACCGGATTGCTAATGTCGAAGGGCGTAAGCCGATAGTTTTTCTGGGTGGTGCTGACTCGCCGTGCCTGGGTGAGACCATCTCCTGCTTTGGGTTCAAGCTCGAATCGGAGAACAACGAAGGGATGGGAACTGGCTTCGTCGAACTGGAAGGTGACGGCATCCTGGGCTCGGACATTGGCCGCAAGGATCAGGCAGGCAAAAAGGAACACCGGAAGGGATAAGGCGACCGATCTTCGTGTCGACATGCTGATCCCGCTCCTGGTGATGAATGAAGCTCCCGACGTTCAACCGCACGGAAGAGTGCGAGGACATACGCCGTAGCTATATAACCTAAGTATATCGCATGCCCTCGGCTCATGAGCCCGCGATTGACGGCGTTTGATTGACGGTCAGGGGAGGTAGATGACACCATGATCGCTGACCGCGGCATAATGAGCGCGATGAGTGGGAGACCTAGCTGATGGCAGGAACGATTACGAACACCGGGGCAAGAACGGCCAATAACCCAGGGACGACCAACACGGCCGCGCTCTCGATGGTGACGACGCTCTTCTTCGTGTGGGGCTTCCTAACGTCGCTGAACGACATCCTGATTCCGCACCTGAAGTCGATCTTTGACCTCAGCCTCGCGCAGGCAAGTCTTGTGCAGTCAGCGTTCTTTGCCTCCTATTTCATCTTCTCGCTGCCTGCCGGCAAGCTGGTGGAAAGGATTGGCTATAAGCGGACCATGGTTGTGGGGCTGTTGGTGATGGCGGTTGGCGCGGTGCTGTTTATACCGGCTGCGGCTGCTCCTTCTTACCCTCTATTTCTTGGAGCGCTGATCGTGCTGGCCGCAGGAATCACGACGCTGCAGGTCTCGGCAAATCCTTACGTGTCCGTGCTCGGGCCGGAGCGGACGGCTTCGAGCCGGTTGAACCTGGCGCAAGGCTTCAATTCGCTGGGCACAACGCTGGCGCCTTACTTCGGCAGCATCCTGATCCTGAGTGCGGCTCCGAAGACGATTGAGGAGATGCGGGCGATGTCAGCATCGACTTTGCAGGCCTACAAGATTCACGAGGCGTCGTCGGTCAAACTGCCGTATCTTTACATCGCGTTGGCGCTGGTTCTGCTCGGATTGGCGATTGCGATCGTCAAGCTGCCGAAGATCGAGCAGACGCAGGACTTTCGGCCGGGCGCTGGACATACGGGCGATAGCATCTGGAAGTACAAACATACGGTGCTGGGAGCAGTCGGGATCTTCGTCTATGTGGGCGCGGAGGTGGCGATTGGGAGCTTCCTGGTGAACTACTTCACGCAGCCGGATACAGGCGGGTTGACCGTGCAGGTCGCGGCGAAGCTGGTGTCGCTCTACTGGCTCGGCGCCATGATCGGTCGGTTTATCGGCTCAGCTACGCTGCAGAAGTTCCGCCCGGGTCGAGTGTTGGGCATGGTGTCAATCCTCGCGGCGCTGCTTGTGATTGCCTCAATGTTGACCTTTGGCCATGTTGCCGTCTGGACGATCCTTCTGGTCGGGCTGTGCAATTCGATCATGTTCCCGACGATCTTTACCCTGGGCATCGCGGAGCTTGGGCCGCTCACGGGTAAGGGTTCGGGCTTGCTGGTAGCCGCGATTGTTGGTGGGGCGATCATTCCCTACGGCGAGGGCAAGTTAGCGGACGCGATCGGTATCCATCACGCGTTCGTCGTGCCGGTACTTTGCTACATCTTTATCGCGTACTACGGTTATGTGGGGTCGAAACCGACACGGACGGCTGAAGCTTAGGCGGGAAGAATCGCGGAGAGTAGAAGGGCAAGGACGAGTCCCGCTATGGAGAGGATGGTCTCCATGACGGACCAAGTGGCGAAGGTTTCTTTAAGCGAGAGCTTAAGGAAGCCTTTGATCATCCAGAAGCCGCCGTCGTTGACGTGAGAGAAGATGAGCGAGCCGGCTCCGCTGGCGATGGCGAGTAGCTCCGGATGAGGAACGACGGTTGTGCCAATTGCGGCGGTGGTGATGCTTGCGGAGGTGATCATCGAGATGGTCGCTGAACCTGTCGCGAGACGAATACCAGCCGCGATGAGCCAAGCGAGCAAGATCAGGGGCAGGTGCGCCCGCAGCGCCGCAGAGACGATGGTCTGGGCGATACCTGAATCCTGCAGGATGCGGCAGTAGCCTCCTGCTGCGCCGAGGATGACGATGAACCCGGCCATTGGGGCGAGGGATTGCTGGGAGAGTTCTTCCATCCGTGCGAGGGTGATGCCGCGAGTGCGGTGGAGGGCATAGAAGCTCCAGAGGACGGCGATCAGGAGCGCGACCCAGGGGACCCCGATGGCGTGAAGTCCTGTGTTGACTGGGCTTCCAAGACGGGTGAGCTTGTCGGCAAGGCTGCCAATGAGGATCAGGATTACGGGAAACAGGGTGATAGATGAGGCGAGGAGAATGCCGGGACGACGTCCTTCGCCCTCGATCTCTTCGACCAGCAGATCGGTACTGAGACGCTGCATCACGGGTGTTCTCCCGATGAGGAGAGTGTAGATCGGACCGGCGAGGACTGCGGCCGGAAGGGCGATGAGCAGACCGTAGAGAATGCCTCTCCCGATATCTGCGTGGTAGATCGTCATGGCCAGGAGCGCTGCTGGATGGGGCGGAATGAGTCCGTGGACGATGGACAATCCTGCCAGCATAGGAAGCGCTACGGCGATCGGTGCGCGACGGCTGCGATGAGCCACCGTAAGAGCAATCGGGATCAGGAGGACCAATCCTACCTCGAAGAAGACAGGCATGCCGACGACGAAACCGAGGAGAAGCATTGCCCACGAGAGGTTCTTCTCGCCGAAGCGTTGGAGGAGCGTGGCTGCTATGGTTTCGGCTCCGCCGGATGCGGCGAGCATCTGGCCGAGGATTGCGCCTAGTCCGAGGACAACGGCGACTTGGCTGAGGGTCGCTCCGACGCCGGTGCTAAAGGAGGCTGCGGCTTGAGTTACGGGAACTCTGCCAGCTACGGTGAGGAAGATGGAGGCGCAGAGGATCGCGAGGAACGGGTGGATCTTGACGCGAAGGACGAGGACCGTCAGGAGAATGACGGAGAGTAGAGCGGCTACGAGTTGGAGTCCTTGAGCGGTCGTCATCAGAGACTCCATCGTACTTGGGGATGACAGACAGCGGTTCAGTGCGAGGGTTCGTGTTGCTGGTAACGCTTCAGTACGTCTTCGAGAGAGACAGCGCCTTCGAGGGAGCCTCGCATGGCTCGGTTGGTGATTGGGAGAAGCGGCCAGCGCTGGAAGTGAGGCAAGGCGCTTGAGAGGGGTAGGTCGGGGAAGAGGACTGGCGTTCGTTCGGGACCCAGTTTGGCTTCGAGGCTCGCTTCGTCTTCGGTCATGAGGGCTTCGAGTTCGTGACGAGTTGCCGCGTACCAAAGCTGATCGGTGCAGTGGATCAGGATGGCGATTTCGTCGGTGCTTTCGCTGTACTGGGCGAGCGAGCGGATGGTCTCGGCGATGGTCTCTGAGCCCTGGAGGACTGGAACGGTGATCGGGTGGAGAGCATCTTCGAGGTGGAGGTTTGCCTCTTCGCGCTGCTCTTCCATGGACGGCAGGTCGAGTCCGTCCTGATGGGTGAAGATCTCGAGGATCGGCGCTGGCTGGAGCGAGCGTGAGATGAGGTAGGCGATCGTGTTGGCGATGATGACGGGAAGCACGATAGAGTAGTTGCCGCTGACCTCAAGGACCATGAAGACGGAGGTGAGCGGAGCGCGCATGAAGGCGGCGAAGAGAACGCCCATGCCGACGAGAGCGTAGGAGCCGACTGAGCCGGTGAGATGGGGGAAGAAGAGCTTCTCAAAGGTGCCGACTGACGCGCCGAGCATGGCTCCGATGAAGAGCGTGGGGGCAAACATTCCGCCGGGCGTTCCGCTCGAGAAGGAGATGGTTGTGGCGATGATCTTGAAGGCAGCGAGGAGCAGCAGCATCTTCCAGGCAAACTGCGCGTGCATGGCCTGATCCATAACATCGTATCCAGCTCCCATGATCTGCGGAAGTCCCAGATAGGCGATGCAGCCGACGAGGAAGCCTGCGATGGCGGGCTGCGCGAGCTGCCAGGCTGCGGATTGGCGGCGAGCGAGTGGTCTGAGCCAGCCGAGAGCCTTGGTGAAGACGAGTGAGGCGATTCCGCCGACGACGCCGAGGACTGCATATGCAAGGAGTTCGCGGGAGTCGACGAGGGTTACGGCGGGAATGCGGAACATCGGCGCTGCTCCCCAGAAGGCGCGGGCGACGACGACTCCGGAGATGGCGGAGAGGACGATGGAACCGAGGACAGCAGCGCTCCAGTTGCCGATGACCTCCTCGATGACGAAGAGGATGGCAGAGATCGGGGCGTTGAAGGCTGCGGCGAGGCCTGCTGCTGCGCCGATCGGGGCGAAGACGCGGAGGCGAGCGCGCGAGAGGCCGAAGCGGCGGCTGACGAGCGAGGCGACTCCTGCGCCGATCTGGAGCGATGGATCTTCTGGACCGGATGAATAGCCAGCGCCGAGAGCGAGGGCGCAGAGCAGGAACTTGCCGACTACAGTTCGGCTAGAGATGTAGCCGTTTCGGATGTAGAGCGCGGCTTTGGTCTGGTTGATACCGCTTCCGCGAGCTTCCGGGAAGACATAGCGGACGAGCAGGGCGATGACGATGCCGGCGAGCGTCGGGACGATGATGAGGCGGAGTTGATGAGGCTGCGGTGAGGAGCCGCGAAGCAGGACTGTGAGCCAGTCGATGGCCATGCGGAAGGCGACGACGAGCAGACCGGAGATGACGCCGATGAAGATGGACAGCACGAGGAAGATGCGGTCTTCGCGACCTGCTGGCGATTGTGTTGGCGATGGATCGAGGATGGGTTCAGGTGTTGTTGGCATCGTGCATTTCTGGTGGCGCAGTTCTCAGGGTACAAGGGCAGAGATTGATGCCTGGACGGCTAGCTGTCGGCCATTCAGAATCTGGCGAAGATGACCCTCATTTGAAGGTACCCCACCCCCCGTACCTGAAGTACGAAAGTCTTCTAAACAGGCGGGTTAGGTCTGGACTTCGTCGGGCTGAGGTACGGTACTCTGATCGCCTCGTCTTCCTCACGGGGGGTCTATGAGGCTCGGATTTGTCAAACCGGACACTTTTATTCTGCCGGTTGCGGATGATGGGCTAGTCGTTGCTGGTCACAGGATGGGCGGATTTTGCGAGAAGCAGCAAAAGTGCGTCGGTGCCTGTGGGAGCGGCGCAGTGCTGGTCTGTAGTGAGCTCGGTGTCATCGATGAGCTGGATGGCGGCGATCTGGGTGTTTGGATCTGACACGAAGGCTTTGCGGTTGAGGGTGGGTTCGGCGGTGGTCCAGCGGGTGACGAGTGGTTGCAGCTCGGTCGATGGTTCGGCGGCGAGACAGTCGGTAAGGCGCTTTTTCGCGATAGGGAGCTCGGCGAGAATCCGACGGACGCGCTCTGCCGGTGCGAGGGATTCAGGTGTGGCGAGTTGGATGAGGAGTTGAGATTGGGCGAGGAGGGTCGCGGCCTGGGCGTTCTCGGGGGCTTCGTGGACGAGACGTTCGAAAAACCTTCTGGCGGTGGTGTAGTCGCCTGCGGCGAAGGTGAGCTGTGCGGCGGCGGTTAGTGCTTCGAGGTTCTTCGGCTGCTTCACGAGAGCTTTCTTGTAGTAAGTGAGCGCTTCCTGGGGGGCGTTTGCCTGGTCGAGAAGCTTGCCGAGGGTGAGGTCGAGCTGGGAATCGTCGGGGGCGTTGCCTCCGGCTACGAGGAGTTCGGCGCGGGCGGCGGCGGGGTCGTGCTGGGCGATGAGGTAGCGGGCAAGTTCGAGCCGACCGGCGCGGCGTCGCTCGATGGCGTCGCCCTCCCATGTGCCGTAGATGGAGGCGCGGTAGTAGTTGATGGCGGCCTGGGGATCGCCGGAGAGCTTGCCGGAGCGTCGAATGGCGGCGAGGCGGGCGAGCTGGAGGTTGATGAAGCCGTCGCCGGGGCGGCTCTCCCAGAGGCCGACGAAGTAGGTGTAGGACTCCTCGATGCGGCCGGCGCGGGCGAGGGACTGGGCGAGCATGAGTTCGTAGCTGCGCTGGTCGGGGTCGTAGGTGAGCGCGGTGCGGTAGGCGGTAATCGCCTGTACGGGCTGATTGGCCTGAAAGGCGGCTAGGCCTCGTCCGGCCCAGCGGATGGCGAGTTCGGCGCGGTGCGCTTCGAAGGAGTGAAAGAGGAGCAGGGTGACGGCGAAGAGGGCTATGGTGATGGCGGTGAGGGTGAGAAAGGCGAGGGCGTCGTGGAGGATGAGCTTGCGCGTGGTGGTGAATTGCTCTGCGGTCTCGGTCGCCATGGTTTCGTCTCTGTCCTAGTTTACTTGGGTGGAAGTAGATGTGGTTTCTCAAGGCGGCGGAAAGGAGGGCAACGGCAACCGCAGGTCCTTCGGCTTCGCTCAGGATGACAGTTTTTTGGGGTGGGCGAAGGAAGGCTTACACGGATCGGCGCGGAGGGACGGATAAGAACGGATACGGCAGGTTTCTCTGGGGAGGGCAGAGAGGCAAGGGCAACCGCAGGTCCTTCGAATTCGCTCAGTTATCTGGGGAATGGGTGAAGAAAGGTTTACTTGGATCGACGCGATGGCTTGCGTCGTACATTCCCATGTCCCGGGGGCGGGACATGGGGCACCCGGTTCGTTGTGGTTGCTGTGAGAAGAGCCGAGTGTGGCGGAGGTCCATCATATAAGTGAGTGGTTTACCGAGGGCGGTGGCGATGGCAGGTTTGGATGAGCGGGTGGAGATCGATCCGGTTTGCGGGATGAAGGTGAAGGCGAAGACGGCGGCGGGGTCGATGGAGCATGCCGGGAAGACGTATCACTTCTGTGGGAAGGGGTGCCTAGCGAAGTTTGCGGCGGAGCCTGCACGGTTTGATGGTTCTGCGGCGAAGGTGGAGGAGCCGATTGTGGCGGGGGCGCGGTATACGTGCCCAATGCATCCTGAGGTGATGGTGGATCGGCAGATGCCTTGCCCGAAGTGTGGGATGGCGCTGGATCGGGTGGGACCAGCGGAGGTGCGGGTTGAGTTCGTCTGCCCTATGCACCCTGAGATTGTGCGGCAGGAGGCGGGGGACTGCCCGATCTGCGGGATGGCGCTGGAGCGGCGGACGGCTGTGGCTGGCGATGAGCCGAACGCGGAGCTGGAGGCGATGACGCAGCGGTTCTGGATTGGGCTGGCGTTGACGCTGCCTCTACTGATGGTGATGGTGGTGGGGCTGGTGCCGAGCTACTCACTGGCGAGTTTGATGGAGAGTACGTGGGTGCCGTGGGCGGAGCTGGCACTGGCTACGCCGGTGGTGTTGTGGGCGGGATGGCCGTTCTTTGTGCGGGGATGGGCTTCGATCGTGAATCGCAGCCTGAATATGTTTACGCTGATCGCGATTGGGTCGGGCGCGGCGTACGTGTATAGCGTGGTGGGGGTGGTGGCTCCGGGGGTGTTTCCGGCTTCGTTCCGTGGAAGTGACGGGACGCTGGGGCTCTATTTTGAGGCGGCGTCGGTGATTATCGTGCTGGTGCTGCTGGGGCAGGTGCTGGAGCTACGGGCTCGGGAGCGGACGGGTGGGGCGATCAAGGCGCTGCTGGGGCTGGCTCCTAAGACGGCTCGGCGGATCGGCAAGGATGGGGTGGAGGCGGATGTTGCGCTGGAGCAGGTGCAGGTGGGGGATCGGCTGCGGGTGAGGCCGGGCGAGAAGGTTCCGGTGGATGGCGTGGTGCTGGAGGGCGGTAGCTCGGTCGATGAGTCGATGGTGTCGGGCGAGGCAGTGCCGGTCCAAAAGGCGGTGGGTGGGAAGGTTGTTGGCGGGACCATCAACGGGACTGGTGGGCTCGTGATCGAGGCGGAGCGGGTGGGGGCGGAGACGCTGCTGGCGCGGATTGTGGCGATGGTGGGGGATGCGCAGCGGACGCGGGCACCGATCCAGCGGCTGGCGGATGTGGTGGCTTCGTGGTTTGTGCCGGCGGTGCTGCTGGCGGCGGTGATTACGTTTGTGGTGTGGATGATGTATGGACCGGCACCGCACTTCGCGCATGCGCTGGTAAATGCGGTGGCGGTGCTGATTATTGCCTGCCCATGTGCGCTGGGGCTGGCTACGCCGATGGCGATTATGGTCGGGGTGGGCAAGGGTGCGGGGCAGGGAATCCTGATCCGGAATGCAGAGGCGCTGGAGCGGTTCGAGAAGGTGGATACGCTGGTGATCGACAAGACGGGGACGCTGACGGAGGGCAAGCCGCGAGTGACCTCGATTGTGGCGGCGGAGGGGTTTACGGAAGAGCAGGTGCTTGGGGTGGCGGCTGGACTTGAGCGGGCGAGTGAGCATCCGCTGGCTGGTGCGGTGCTGGCTGCGGCTGCGTCGCGTGGGGTAGAAGCGCGTGCGGTGGTGGGGTTCGCTTCGGTGACGGGGCAGGGTGTGCGCGGCGAGGTTGATGGGCAGAAGGTCGGGGTGGGGAATGAGGCTCTGCTGGAGGGGATGGGGGCTGCGGTTCCGGCTGAGCTTGGCGCGCAGGTTGAGGGGATGCGGGGTGGTGGGGAGACGGTTTTGTTCGTGGCTGTGGCGGGGCGGTTTGCGGGGATGCTGGGGGTGGCTGATCCTGTGAAAGCTTCGACGGCAGAGGCCATCCGGGAACTGCAGGGGGCTGGGCTGAAACTGCTGATGTTGACGGGGGACAATAAGACCACGGCGGCTGCGGTTGCGGGCAAGTTAGGGATCGATTTTGAGGCGGGGGTTTCGCCTGAGGGTAAGGCTGCGGTGGTGGCGCGGCTGCAGGGTGAGGGGCGCGTGGTGGCGATGGCGGGGGATGGTGTGAACGATGCTCCGGCGCTGGCGAAGGCGGATGTGGGGATTGCCATGGGGACAGGGACGGATGTGGCGATGGAGACGGGCGGGATCACGCTGGTGCATGGCGATCTTCGCGGGATCCTGAAGGCGCGAAGACTGAGCCATGCAACGATGCGGAATATCCGGCAGAACCTGGTGCTGGCGTTTGTGTATAACGCGCTTGGGGTGCCGCTGGCGGCAGGGGTTCTCTATCCGTGGACGGGGATGTTGCTTAGCCCGATGATTGCAGCGGCGGCTATGAGTTTGAGTTCGGTGTCGGTGATCGGGAATGCGCTGCGGCTGCGGGCTGTGAAGTTGTAAGGGCTACCGCGGATGGCGCGGAGATTCGCGGATAAGGCGGATTGTTTAGAGCATTAGATTAAGGATGTTTTCGGTGGTGTCGGTTTCGCCCAGGCGGGGTAGGACTTTTTCGATGCAATATTGGTGGGCTTCGGGGCTGCGGTCGGCCATGGCGTCGGTGACGAGGACCACGTTGTAGCCATGGTCGAAAGCGCTGCGGGCGGTGGCTTCGACTCCGTTGCTAGTGGCCACGCCGGTGAGGAAGATCTGGGTGACGCCTTGCTCCTGCAGGTAGTGGTGCAGGGTGGTGCCGATGAAGGCTCCGGGACGCTGCTTGCTGATGAGGTAGTCGGAGGGTTGCTGGTTGAGTTCGGGGACGAGGTCGGTCCAGTCGGGTGGGAAGGCGAAGTTGCGAGGACCGGCGTCGGTGCGGCCGGGAGCAGCGGCGGTTACGTTGACGAGGACTACGGGTAAGCCACGCTTGCGGAAGGCGCTGGCCAGTTCGGCTGATCGGGCTACGACCTCGCTTGTGGTGGGCGTGGTGGGGATGGCGACGATTCCTTTTTGGAGGTCGATGATGATGAGGGCGGCGATGGGGTCGAGTTGGGTGACGGGCATGTGATCCTTCTGCGTGCGGGTTAGCGGGAGTGCTTTTTAGCGAAGTTGATGCTGAGCATGATGCTGATGGCGATGACACCCGCGAAGAAGATGAGGCGCGCTGTGACGCCGTCTGTGAGGACGTGGCCGGATTGAAAGAGGAGGTAGCCGATGACCATATTGAGGAGCGCCCAGAGAACATTGATGATGGGCGATGAGAGTCCTTTGCCGGGTGGCTTCGCGAAGGGTGTCGGGAAGGGGTCGCCGCAGACACCCGTAATGTAGTGCGGGATGGCGTTGGCGAGGAACATTCCGGCGAAGAAGCAGGCGACGTAGTTGGACCAGTGCATGGGATTCCTCTCGAGGGTGCGGTTGGGTGAGGGAGAAGCGGATGCTGCGGGAGGACAGACGATGACCTATGTTGGGATTGGAAGCAGGCCATTTTGCTGGTAGATGGGGCGCATGACGGCTCGGATCTTTGGCAGTTCGAAGGTGTACCAGAGGGAACCGGCGATGCAGCAGGCTCCGGTGAGCATGACGGTGTGGGGAGCGCCGATGCGGTCGGCCAGTGCTCCGGCAAAGAGGCTGCCGAAGGGGGCTGCTCCGAAGAAGGCCATGGTGTAGTAGCTCATCACGCGGGCTCGTTTATCTTCTGTCACGAGTGACTGGATGATGGTGTTGCTGGCGGATGCGCCCTGGAGCATACCGAAGCCGACAAATGCCATGAGGATGATGGACAGCCAGAGGGTGTGGGAGAGGCCGAAGAGCATCAGTGCTGCTCCGAGGATGGCGACGGCTATCTGCACCATACGGGTAAGGCCGACTACCGATTTACGGAGGGTGAGTGACAACCCCGAGATGAGTGCGCCGACTCCTGACGCTCCCATAAGCCAGCCGAGGGTGGATGCGCCGCCATGCAGGACCTGTGCGGCGAAGACGGGTAGCAGCACGGACCAGGAGTAGCCCATGAGGCTGACGAGCGCGAAGAGGATCAGGATGGTGCGGATGGGCCGGAAGGTGCGGACGTAGTCCCAGCCCTCGCGCATCTGCTGAATCATGTTGGCCTTGGTGCGGTGTGCGTCGAGCGGCTTGATGCGCATGAGGAGCAGGGAGGCGATGACGGCGAAGTAGCTCAGACCGTCGATGAGAAAACAGCCGCCTTCGCCAAAGCCCGCGATGACGAGACCGGCTATCGCGGGGCCGACGAGTCGCGCTCCATTCTGGATGGAGGAGTTGATGGCGATGGCGTTGCTGAGGTCGTTGCGATCGTCGACCATCTGGACGAGGAAGGATTGACGGCCGGGCATGTCGAAGGCGTTGATGATGCCCTGCAGGGCGGTGAGGGCGATGATCTCCCATAGTGTGATGATGTGAGCCAGGGTGAGCGCGGCGAGTGCGAGAGACTGCACGGCGGCGAGGGCCTGGGTGCAGACGAGCAGCTTGCGGCGGTCGAGGCGTTCCACCCATACGCCGGCGAACGGACCGAGCGCGAAGGAGACGAATTGGCCGGAGAAGCTGACGATGCCGAGCAGCCATGCGGAGTGGGTGAGGTGGTAGACGAGCCACGTTGTGGCGAGGCGCGTCATCCAGTTGCCGATGACGGAGATGCCCTGGCCGAAGAAGAAGAGCTGGAAGTTGCGATGGCGGAGGGCTCGCCAGGCGTGAGCGAAGGAATTTGCGATCGGCTCGTTGCTCATGGCGTTTCTGCCAGGCGCTTGATAATCTCTCCGGCCGCGAAGAGGATCTCGCGGTCCGTGGGATCGAGCTCAGCGATGCCTTTGGCAATCCAGGTTTGTTTCGCTTCGCCTGCGCTCTTTTGGGCAGCGATGCCCTTTGGTGTGAGTTCGATGTTGACCTGGCGGCCGTCGGTGGCATGGGGGGTGCGGCGGATCATGCCGAGTTGTTCCAGCGTGGCGATGATGGGGCGCATGGATTGCGGGCGCATTCCCTGGATGCGGGCGAGATCGGCGGTGGTGGCCGGGCCCTCGCGGGCTAGGCGTCTCAGGACGGCTACCTCGGTCCAGGAGAGTTGCTCGGAGGCTGCTGCGCTACGGGCCCTGCGAACGAGGAGTCCGATGGAGTGGGCGAAGTCAGTGACGGCGAGGTCGAAGGTCTTGCGCGGCATGAGGTCAGTCTATGGGATAGACAGCTTACCTTGCAAGTTTTCCTGCTGACTGTGGGGGGAGTATCTCGCGCCTGGGTCCTCGCCTGCTTCGTAGCTGTCGTTACTCTTTGGCTGATGAGGGGGAACAGGAGATGACGGGAATGACGAACGTCTTGATCGTTGAGGTGCCCTGGGAGACTGGCCGCGAGCACCAGGAGTCCAGCGGACGGACATACGCCGTCTTCCAGCGTCCATTGGTCCAGCTCTGAAGCCTGGTCACGGCATCCGTGGCGTTGCTTTGCGTGACGAAGGGAACCACCGTCATGTAGTCCCCATAATTTTTGTACAAGGTCACACCGCTACAACCCAGCTGCGAGGCGATCTGTGCTTCAAAGATGGCACTGGGAGCTCCGGGACCCTTGGCTTGCAAGTCGGTGTCGTTCGATAAGATGACTCCGAACCTTCCTGCTCCGTCATTCCCTGCGACGGACAAACAATTTGAAGAACGGACTGGTATTGGAGTAGAGGGTAAGTTCTCTGATTTGGTCTTAGATGATGCGAGTGAGGACAGTTGATATTGCAGAACATTGAGTTTTTGCTGCGTGTCTAGAAGATCTGCATCACGTTTTGCGGCTTCCTGTCTCACCTGGATTGCCTGGTTCCGGCGTTCGACAGACTGGATGTAGAACGCGCCGACTACGACGAGTGCTGCTACGATGACCGCACCCGTTGCCACCAGCCAGGACTTCCGAGTTTTTGTCTGGGTCAACTGCATGACTTCACTTCGGTAGCTCTTATCCCGTTCAAGCGCTCTGACTGTGTCTTTCGCTTCTAACTCCTCACGAAGCGAGGTGAGTTGACGTTCTACGAGAAGCCTTCCGGAACGTAACTCGACCAACTCCTTTTCTCGATCCGCGATCTCCTTCTTGTTTGTTTCATCTTTCTTGTTTTCTACATCGATCGCCGAGATGACGACATCGATCAACTGATTCCAACGAGCGACCTGTTCCTTCGACCATCGCGACGTGACGACCTGGACAATATCCGAGAATGCGGAGAGAGTGGCGTAGGAAAACATGGAACCGGGAGCGCCGACATAAGGAATTTTCTGCTCTTTGTAGGAGTGGAGCGCTGAGAGGTCCGCTGGTATAGCGTGCGTGACGGAGTAGTCTATCCCGAATTCTTTAGTCAACTCATTGCGAAATGAGAATTCAAGATTCTCCAGGTAGGACTTCTTATTACGGTCTGCCACGTCGGTGGCTTTGTTGATCACGACGGCTCTCAAGACCGATGGCGACGATATCTGAGCTACCGCCTGGTTGATTCTCTGGACAAGATTGCGATCCTGATAAAAGGAACTGATTGTCGGCTCAGTCACAACGATGAAGCTGTCGGCGAGGGCGCAGACATCGGTGCTTTCGAAGGCGAAGCCGCCGCGCGTGTCGACAATGACGTAGCTGAACTCACCGGAGTTCCGAAGATCTTCGAAGAGCCGTCGAATGCCTGCCCTGAATGAGGATTGATCCAGGTCGGGCACGGCTGCCTCTGCCTGCAGGCCTTTTTCGCCATAGAGGGTGTTTGTACAGATGATGGCGTCGTAGGAGATGCCATGATCGTCCGAAGCGCTGCGATGAATCGTGCGCGGATTTGCATGGATTGTGCCGGATTGCTGAAAGTCCTGCAGCAATCCGACGAAGGTGTTCGAGTTGTCGAAGGTGCTGGCTTGTCGCATGCCCTTCGGACCCAAAAGAAAGAGCGATAAACCCGAGGTCGCAGGATCTCCATCGATCATGAGTACCTTGTGACCGGACCGGATGAGAGCGTAGCCAAGGCACGAAGCGAGCAGCGTTTTGCCGGTGCCACCTTTGCCGCTGCAAACAGCAATGATCTCTGTTTTCTGCTGTGAGGGGATGGTCATCTCCGTCATTGCGTGAACCACTCAACTTTAGGGGGTCTATATGTTCCGAGCTTTCGGATCCCGGGTTCGTTAGGCCGGAGGGTGCCGTCCTGCGTCGCTTCCCTTGGAGTCTGAATCTCTGCATAGGCACTCGCCACCATCTGGGCGCTGGTGGCGAGACCTGAGAAATCTGTATTTTTAGTTTCCATGCGAGGCCGCGCCCTTGCCGCCGTCTTTGGTCTTGGTCAACTCTTTGAATTTGCTTCGCAGATCGCGATCTACGGCAATGACGCGGCGATATAACTCAGCGCCGTTGGCACAAGCACGTGCCTGATCATCGAACGGCTGGACGTAGACCTCCCAGACAAGTTGCGATTCGCGCGCCGCATCGAGGAACAGTTCTCTGGACTCTCGATACGCCTGTGCACGGGCGGAGAAGTTGTAAAAGCTTTCGAGATTAGCGAAGACCGTAAGTGCCAGCGCAGCCATTGCAGCCGTGATCGGCAGGATATTCTTGCTCCACTGAGAGAGGCTATAGTTCGCTGCCAGAAGATTGATGATGGCCACGATGCCTGTCCCGACAATGACGCGCCGCCGCCACAATGCGTGACGGCTGGTTGCCGCGTCGTACCGCTCTACGCAGTCATTTGCCAGTTGATAGAACTCATCAACATATCGGTAGTAACTTGCGTCGAGAGTGTTTCGAAACGCGAGCCGCTCCTCGGCTTTCATCGCCGACCAGGTGTCGACCCCAAGATCCATGAGTTCAGTACCGGGTGGCCGCATTTGCCGGGTGTGTGTCATAAACTGTGCGATTCAGGCTTGGAGCGTCGGTGGCTGGGCATGCCCGTGCCTTTCTTCCTGGACGGTGATTATGGTAAGGGCCATTATGCCACCAGCCAAGCGTGGCGGCTCATGAAAGTGTTGTCTTTGTTTTCCTGCAAAAAGCCGCGCCCTGGAACGACTGCCCAGCGCGACCTTTTGAAGGTAGGGCGAAGCAATCGACTCGACGTCGCTTAGTGATCGAGGGGGATGGTGCCGGTCTGGAGTTTGACCAGTTCGGGTTCGGCGATTTTGCTGGGGCCGAGGACGGCGATGCGCGGCAGGGGGCCGCGGACCATGGCTACTTCGTCGCAGGCGTAGAGGCGGGGGCAGGCCTGGCAGTCCTTGTAGATCTTGTCGGGCAGGACGGTGCGGTCGACGACGCGGAAGCCGAAGTGAAAGAAGAAGTCAGGGATGCGGGTGAAGAGGGAGACGCAAAGGACGCCCTGGTCCTCGGCTTCGGCGAGCAGGAGGTTGAGGAGCTTGCCGCCTGCGCCCTGACCCTTGGCTTCGGGTTTGACGACGATGGAGCGGACCTCCGAGAGATGGGGGCCATAGAGGTGGAGGGCTCCGCAGCCGAGGAAGACGCCAGTTTCGGACTCGGCGACAACGAAGTCGCGGACATTCTCGCAGATCTCGGCGTAGGAGCGGCGGAGGAGGGTGCCGTCACCGGAGAGGGAGTTGACGAGGTCGAAGATGTTGACGGCGTCCTGCAGCTTGGCCTTGCGCACAGTAGCTCCGCCAACCCGTGTGCGGGAGGATGCGGTGGACTCGCTGAGCGGCATGAGGTACGAGGTCGACAACTTCCTTTGATAACTCCTGTATTTATTTTCTCAGATTATTGTTGGTGGAGGTGTGACTTATGCGGTCCCACCCTTCGCGCGGGCGGCGGTCAGGGCTTCGGCTACGCGGGTGCGGGCGGTGCCGCCTATGACGTCGTGGCAGTCGAGGGTGGCCTCGAGGGTGATGGCTTTGAAGAAGTCCTTGGCGAAGGCTTCGGAGAAGGTCTGGAGTTCGTCGAGGGTGAGGTCGTTGAGTTCGCGGTGGGTTTCGAGGGCGTGGCGAACGGCGTTGCCGATGATCTCGTGGGCCTTGCGAAACGGCACGCCCTTGTTCGAGAGGTAGGTTGCGGCGGCCATGGCGTTGAGGTAGCCGGTCTCGGCGGCGGCCTGCATGCAGTCATAGCGGAAGCGGAGGGAGCTAGTGAAATCGGGCAGGACGGAGAGGATACCGGCGATGGTGTCGGCTGCGTCGAAGACGGGCTCCTGGCCCTCCTGGAGATCTTTGTTGTAGGCGAGAGGCAGGCCCTTGATGAGGACGGCGAGGGTGGTCGATGCGCCGATGAGGCGGCCGGACTTGCCGCGGATGAGCTCCGTGAGGTCGGGGTTCTTCTTCTGAGGCATGGCGGATGAGCCGGTGGAGAATCGCTCGGGCAGGTCGAGGAAGCCGAACTCGGCAGTGGAGTACAACGTGAGTTCTTCGGCGAAGCGGGAGATGTGGATGCCGAGGGTGGCGACGGCCTGGGTGAAGTCGAGCGCGAAGTCGCGGTCGCTTGTGGCGTCCATGGAGTTGGGGGTGGGGGCGTCGAAGCCGAGGGCTCTTGAGGCTATGGTGCGGTCGAGGGCGAGGGTGGCTCCGGCTACGGCTCCTGAGCCTAGCGGACAGAGGTTCATGCGCTTGCGTGCGTCGGTGAGGCGGGAGGCATCGCGGTCGATCATGGCTACGTAGGCGAGGAGCCAGTGGGCGACAAGGACAGGCTCGGCGCGCTGGAGGTGGGTGTAGGAGGGCATGACGTTTTCTTCGGAGCGGGCGGCGAGGTCGAGGAGGGCTTCGCGCCAGTTCTTCAGGCCCTGCAGGGTGGTGTCGATGGCCTCGCGGACGAAGAGGCGCATGTTGGTGGCGATCTGCTCGTTGCGGCTGCGGCCGGTGTGGAGCTTGAGGGCCAGGTTGCCGATGATCTTTGTGAGTTGGAGTTCGGTGAAGTGGTGGATGTCCTCGGCTTCGGGGGCTTCGGCTACGACGGCTGGGGTGAGCGTTGTTTGGCTGAGGACCTGGTCGAGGCCTTCGAGCATGGTGGTGAGTTCGGGCTCGGTGAGGATGCCTGCGGCGGCTATGGCGCGGGCGTGAGCCTTGCTCGCGGCTACTTCTTGTGGGAGGAGGCGGTAGTCGAAGGGGAAGGAGCGCTGCCAGGATTCGAAGGTTGGGTCGAGGGGTTCGCGGAAGCGGCCGGACCACATTTTTGAGGCGTTCTGTTCTGTTGACATGATGTTGTAACTGACCTTTCAGTAAAGGAGTAGAAGTCGGTCTTAGTTGCCGGATGGATCGTCGGAGTGTTTGCCACCAAGGGGCTTCCAGTGCCCGTCCGGCCAGTTGGTGCTAAGCAGATTCAGCGGGCGCACTATGAAGTTGAATGACTTGTCATCGACAGTCAAGGTGCCACTGGCGGAGCATCCATACCATGCATAGAAATCGTGCTCCTCGCCCTGTCGAAGCAGGTGATAGGTTGCAAACATTCGGCGAACTCGCTGGCCGCTTAGGCGGGCTGTGTAGGGGCATTCATCTCCTGGACGGACTTTCACTGGCGAATCCCACCGCCAGGGCTGCACGACGATCTTTGCGCTGGCGGGCAGCGGTTGGACATGAACGATGCCTGCGTTGTAGGGAAGCTGACCCAACAACATGCCGAGGACGAATGTCATCTTCACCACGTCCAACCTGCTTGCGGGTGCGCTCGGGTCTGGGTGAAACCTTGGATAAGGCCGGCGAGCAAGGAGGCTGGTTCGGACTCCGTGGGGATGCCCGAGGCGGCTACGGGTCGGCCGTAGGCTCTGCTGGCGGCGGCCTCATGCGGCATCAGGCGATTGTCGAAGGGGAAGGATCGTTCTGACATACGAGAATCCGTTCTGCGCGCGCGAGCTAGGCGTCTGTGGCGATCCAGGAGATCTGGAGGGATTCAACCCAGTTGCGATTTGTAGACAGCACGACGTTGAAGCCGCCGTCCGTGACCTGAGAAGGTTCGAAACGGAAGTTGAAGGGGTCACCTCCGCCATGAAAGCCAGTCAGTCCAAGCATAACGACTGGTGGTGTAGCGAAAGTGCGTGGAAAGGTCACGGGAAGAGATAGGGGTGGATTATCCGAGCGAGAGCGGCGGAGATGGGCGAACTCCGAAGTGTTCAGATCAATTTGTAGTGAGCCGGTAAGTGTCATGGGTTTATGAGTCTGTGGCCAGCCATTGAAATTTGAGCATACGGGTGTTGTCTTCGTGAGTGACTGTCAGAACGACAGATGAAGCCCATAAGGGTGATGTCGTGGGCCTCTACACCGAAGGCCTCGCTTCCCTGAAGGGCATAAAGGCCAATCAAACCCAGCATGACGATCGGTGTGTTGGTGAAGGGCTCCGGGAAGAGGACGGGCACGGCGGTGGATTTGCGGCCAGGCAGTTCCATCCAGCCATAGCGCAGGTCGTCTCTGACGGCACCGTCATAGAGGTGGATCGATTTTGTGCCTGTTTGGGTCATTGGCTTCGGTGGGTGTTTCCCTTGGCTACACTAATTTCGTCGCCAAGGGGAGGCCCCGCCGGATCAGTCCTTATCAGTGGTACTGGTGAGGTGCGGCATCTCGGTGCCCTTGCTCAGGGTGAGCAGGCCGGTCTGGGCGTAGGTGAGGAGTTTGGCGCGGGTGTCGGTGATGTCGAGGTTGCGCATGGTGAGCTGGCCGATGCGGTCGCGGGGGGAGAAGGTGGATTCGCCCTTTTCCATGGTGAGGCGGTCGGGGTGGAAGGTGAGATTGGGGGAGTCGGTGTTGAGGATGGTGTAGTCGTTGCCGCGGCGGAGTTCAATTGTGACCTCGCCGGTTACAGGTTTGGCGACCCAGCGCTGAGCGGCTTCGCGGAGCATGATGGCCTGGGGATCGAACCAGCGGCCCTGGTAGAGGAGTCGGCCTAGTTTTCGCCCGCTGTCGCGGTACTGCTCGATGGTGTCCTCGTTGTGGATGCCGGTGATGAGGCGCTCGTAGGCGATGAAGAAGAGGGCGAGGCCGGGGGCTTCGTAGATGCCGCGAGACTTGGCTTCGATGATGCGGTTCTCGATCTGGTCGGACATGCCGAGACCGTGGCGGCCACCGATCTTGTTGGCTTCGAGGAGCAGGGCTACGGGGTCGGGATAGTCGGTGCCGTTGAGGGCGACGGGAAAGCCTTCTTCGAAGCGGACGGTGATCTCTTCGGGCTTTACTGCTACGTCATCGCGCCAGAAGGACGTGCCCATGATGGGTTCGACGATCTTCATGCTGGAGGTGAGGAGTTCGAGGTCCTTGGCTTCATGGGTTGCGCCGAGGATGTTGGAGTCGGTGGAGTAGGCCTTCTCGGAGGACATCTTGTATCCGAAGCCGGACTTGGCCATGAAGGCGGACATCTCGGCGCGGCCGCCCAGTTCGTCGATGAAGGTGGCGTCGAGCCAAGGCTTGTAGACTTTGAGATCGGGGTTCACGAGGAGGCCGTAGCGGTAGAAGCGCTCGATATCGTTGCCCTTAAAGGTGGAGCCATCGCCCCAGATGTTGACGTCGTCTTCCTTCATGGCCGTGACTAACATCGTGCCGGTAACAGCACGGCCGATGGGGGTGGTGTTGAAGTACGTGATGCCTGCCGTTGTGATGTGGAAGGCCCCGGACTGGAGGGCGGCGATACCTTCGCGGACGAGGGGGAGGCGGCAGTCGATGAGGCGGGCCTTTTCGGCACCGTATTCGAGCGCCTTGCGGGGAATCTCGTCGTAGTCGGCCTCGTCGGGCTGGCCGAGGTTGGCGGTGTAGGCGTAGGGGAGTGCGCCTTTTTGCTTCATCCAGTGGAGCGCGGCGCTGGTGTCGAGGCCGCCGGAGAAGGCTATGCCTACTTTTTGGCCTACGGGTACGGTTTCCAAGATTACGGACATGGAGTGATGACCTCAGTTGACGCAACGAATACGTCGAGTTGAAAGGGTAGAAATCTCTTCAGCGTTATGCCACTTTGCGAGTTGTGTTTGGGTCGAAAGCTATGCAGTGTGCCATCCAGCAATCCGTCATCTTGGTCGCGACGTAGGTCTTGCAAGTTTCACATTTAAGGTTTGGCCCATCACATCCGTCTAGTCCACAGCATCCCGCAAGACGTTTGGTCTCGCTTGTTAGACACATGCTGATTGCATCATCTGGATGTGCAATATACACACCAACGTGCCCATGTAAGTAGTTTCCATCCTCACGTGTCATTGACCCCTGCGTAAGCATCTGTTCGCCCATCGTGTGGTTGCGGACGGAAGGGTTCACCCATTCAAGTTCGAGTGTGAGTTTAGTTGCGCAATTCTGACATTCAATGTGCATGAGTTATGCATTTACGAAGAACAATGAGCTTAGCGGTTGTGGCGGTTGCGGTTGTTGGGGATGCGCTTGGCTCCGCCGAGGAGCATGAGGAGCAAGGCTTTCTGGGCGTGCATGCGGTTTTCGGCCTGGTCGAAGACTACGGATTGCGGGCCGTCGAGGACGGCGTTGGTGACCTCGGCGTTGCGGTGGGCGGGGAGGCAGTGCATGAAGACGGCGTCCGCTTTGGCGTGGGACATCAGGGCTTCGTTGACCTGGTAAGGGGCGAAGATGGGGGCGCGCTTGGTGGCCTCGTGCTCGAAGCCCATGCTGGTGCAGACGTCGGTGTAGACGGCGTCTACTCCCGTGACGGCCTTAATAGGGTCGCTGGTGAGGGTGATGGTGCCGCCGGTCTGCTCGCTGATCTCGATGGCTTTGTGAATGATGTCGAGCTTGGGAGCGAAGCCTTTGGGAGTAGCGACGGTGCAGTGTGCGCCGAGTTGCGCGGCGGTGAGCATGAGGGAGTGGCAGACGTTATTGCCGTCGCCGACGTAGGCGAACTGGAGACCTTCTACAGAGCCGAAGCGCTCTTCGAGGGTGAAGAAATCGGCGATGGCCTGGCAGGGGTGTTCGAGATCCGAGAGGGCGTTGATGACGGGGACACGCGAGCAGGCGGCCATCTCGGTGATGGTGTCGTGGGAGTAGGTGCGGAGGACGATGATGTTCATCCAGCGCTCGATGTTGTGGGCCATGTCGCCGAGGGACTCGCGCTCGCCGAGGGGCGATTGGGTCTGGTCGACGAAGATGGCGTTGCCGCCGAGGGTGTTGATGGCGGCCTCGAAGGTGAGGCGCGTGCGGAGCGATGCCTTCTCGAAGAACATGACCATCTGGCGTGCGTCGAGGGCGTGGCGAAAGTCTTCGGGGTTGGTCTTGACGGCGTGGGCGAGCTCCATGACGGCGGCCATCTCGTCTACGGTGAAGTCGGCGATGGAGCAGAGATCGCGACCGGCGAGGCGCTTGGATGCCTCGGTGAAGGCAGTATCGGACTGGATGCCGAGGCTGGCTTTGGCTGGTGGTACGGGGTTTTCGCCCGGAGCGATGCTGATTGTTTTGCTACCCATTGAGGTGTTCTCCTTCAAGCTCGGCGTCGGTATCTGCGGATGATGCGTGGTTGGTGAAGAGTTCGTTGAGAGCGGTGATGGCGGTGTCGACGTGCTTGCGCTCAAGGATGTAGGGCGGAAGAAAACGCAGGACGGTCTCGCTGGTGCGATTGATGATGATGTGGCGATCGAGCATCTCAGCGGCGATCTCAGTTGCGAGAGCCTCTGAATCCAGTTCGATGCCGATCATGAGGCCCATGCCGCGGACATCCACGATGGCGGCGTGACGGGTGGCAAGTTCTTCGAGCTGGCTGCGGAAGTAGGTGCCGACGTCTTCGACGTGGGCGAGGAGATCGGTGGATTCGATGGTGTCGATGACTGCGGTGGCTACGGCGCAGGCGAGTGGCCCGCCGCCGAAGGTCGTGCCGTGCATGCCGGGGGTGATGGACTGCGCTGCGGCTTCGGTGCAGAGCAGTGCGCCCATGGGGATGCCGTTGGCGATGGGCTTGGCGATGGTGGTGACGTCGGGAAGGACGCCGTAGTGCTGGTAGGCGAACCACTTGCCGGTGCGACCGAAGCCGCACTGGATCTCGTCGGCCATGAGGAGTGCGCCGGTCTGATCGCAGAGCTCGCGGGCGGTCTGGAAGAACTCCTGCGAGACGGGATGGATGCCGCCCTCACCCTGGACGGGCTCGATGCAGATGGCGCAGATCTGGTTGGAGAACTTGGCGCGAAGGTCGGCTACGTTGTCGAACTCGACGAACTCGACGCAGGGCATGACCGGGGCGAAGGGCTCGCGGTACTTCTCCTTGTGCGTGGTCGCGACGGAGCCGATGGTACGGCCGTGGAAGGAGTGCGTGAGGGCGAGGAACTTCGAACCGATGTTCTTGCCCTGCTGCTCGCGGAGCATCAGCGCATGGGCGCGGGCGAGCTTGAGCGCGGCCTCCCATGCCTCGGTGCCGGAGTTGCAGAAGAAGACGCGATCGAGGCCGCTGAGGCGCGTGAGGCGCTCGGCGAGCGGGGCTGTTCCTTCGTGGTAGAAGAGGTTCGAGGTATGGAGGAGCTTGTTACTCTGCGCGACGATGGCGGCGGTGACAGCTGGGTGGCTGTAGCCGAGCGCGGTGACACCGATGCCGCTGAGCAGGTCGAGGTAGTCGGTGCCATTCTCGTCCTGCAGGTGAACGCCATGGCCGCTGACGAAGAGGATTGGGGTGCGAGCGTAGGTCTGAAGGAGGAGCTTGCTTTCCTTCGCCTGAATGTCTTCTAACTTCATGCGACCATGACCTCCGTGCCATCGTTGACGCGGGTAGAAAGTATATCGGGAAGCGAGGCGGCTGCCTCGGCGGGGAGGATGCGGACGCGCTTGACGCCGCCGATGAGGGCGTCACGGCAGGCATGGAGCTTGGGCAACATGCCGCCGGTGATGACGGCCTGTGCTTCGAGCGCGGGAATCTGCTTGAGGGTGAGCCAGCGCATCACGGCACCGTCGGCACCCTTGACGCCGGGAACGTCGGTAAGGAAGATGAGTGCGTCGGCGTTGGTGCAGATCGCGCAGGCGGCAGCCATCTCGTCGGCATTGATGTTGTAGTACTCGCCATCGAAGCCGAGGGCGATGGAGGAGATGACGGGGACGGCGCCCATCTTCCAGATGGCATCGAGCCAGCGGGGATCGGTTGCGGCGATCTCGCCGACGAAGCCGAGGTCAGGTTCGGTCTTTTTCTTGCGAGCGCGGAAGACATGGCCGTCACCGCCGGTCAGCCCCATGGCTGCCTGGCCGTGGGTGCCGAGGGAAGCGACGAGCGACTTGTTGACGCGCCCAGCGAGGACCATCAGGGCGGCGTCGCGGGTTTCAGCATCGGTGACGCGGAGGCCGGAGATGAACTGGCTGACTTTGCCCATCTGGGCGAGTGTGCGGGTGAGTTGCACGCCGCCACCGTGGACGACAGCTACCTGGTTGCCATCCTTGACGAGCTCGGCGATGGCCTTGCCACAGGTGTGGAGCAGGGCCTTGTCTTCGAGCGTGGCACCGCCTAACTTGACGACGAATTTCAAAGCGAGCCCTCCTGCATGAGTTTCAAAGTAAGCCTTCCTGTTCGGGCCAGCCGCACATCAGGTTCATATTTTCGACTGCCTGACCGGCTGCACCCTTTAATAGATTGTCGAGGCAGGAGACGATGACGAGGCGTTTGCCGTCCTTTGCAAGCTCGAAGCCGAGGTCACAGTAGTTGGTGCGGACGACGTACTGAATCTGCGGGAGCGATGGGGTGGGGTGCAGACGGACCAGCGGGCTGGCCTTATAGAAATCTGCGAAGACTTTGGTGACTGCCTCGGGTGTGGTTGGCTCGAGGAAGCGCAGGTAGATCGTAGAGAGGATGCCGCGTGGGATCGGGAGCAGATGCGGAGTGAACTGGATCTGGCTCTCTTCGAGGTGAAGCTGCTCGAGAAGTTCGCCCATGTGGCGGTGGCCAAAGACGTTATAAGCGGAGAGATTGTCGGCCGCATACATGAAGTGAGTCTTAGCGGTGGCCGCTTTCCCTGCGCCGCTGACACCCGACTTCGAGTCGCAGATGATGCCGTGTTCGATATCCACGAGACCGGATTCAACGAGCGGGGCGAGGGCGAGGATGATCGAAGTGGCGTAGCAGCCGGGATTGGCGACGAGGCGGGCCGTGGCGATCCCGTCGCGGTGCAACTCAGGGGCACCGTAGACCGCTTCCGCTTGAAGGGTGGCGGCAAGGGCCGGGTCGGCGTCGGTGAGCTTGTAGATGGCGCGGAGATCTTCGTGCTGCAGACGCCAGGCTCCGCTGAGGTCGATGACCCGGATACCGCGGGCGAGCGCTTCGGGTGCGAATTCGCGCGACTGCTCGTGGGGCAGGGCGAGGAAGAGGATGTCGGTGTGGTCGGCAGCTAGCTTTTCCCAGTCGAAGGGGAGGACCTGGGGAGTGACGCGGCCGGGGATGACCAGTTGAGGGTGAAGCTCGGTGAGCGGGATCGAGGGTTCCCCGGCTCGGCCGTAGAAGGTTACCGTGGCGAGGCGCGGATGGTGGAGGAGCAGGCGGGCAAGTTCGGCCCCGGCATAGCCACTGACCCCGGCGACGGCGATGTGCGGATTGACGGCGGGATTAGCCAATGGACTCCTCCATTCTGGTCTTCAAAGCGGCTGCCTGCTTGACGTCGGGGCAGATAATGAGGACCGTGTCGTCTCCGGCGATGGTGCCGACGACTTCGGGGAAGTCCTCGTAGTCGATGCCCGCGGCGATCGGCTGGGCTCCGCCAGTGACGGTGATAAGGACGAGGAGGTTGCCGGCCTGGCGCACTTCAAGGCCGAAGCTGCGGAGTACATCGCGGATGCCGGGAAGGTCATCCTCATTAACGAGCGCGGCGGGTAGAGCGTAGCCAGTAGGGCCTTTTGACAGGCGCAGATCGTGAATATCGCGAGAGAGCGTAGCCTGTGTGACGTGGAAACCACGCTCGGCGAGCTTGCGGCGTAACTCGTCCTGATTGGCCACCGGCGTCTGTGCGCTGGCGGACGCAGTCAGTAATTCACGAATTACGGTATGACGTTGGAGTTTCATCTGCTAGAACTACATCTATTCCTGTCTCGTTGAATGATCGTGAATGCCTCACGATGCTGCGAACCGCATAAATGCATAAAAATGCATTTGCATGTATAAATATACACAAGCTCTTGAAGAAGCGCCAAATTTTCTAATCCTGTGAAGGGTCGCGGGTGCCCTACGTGGCAAACGCGAAGTATAGTGAGCCATGGAAGCGTCCAGCACATCTTGTACCACCTCTGTTTGTAGTGAGTCCGCTGTGTCCGTCGCGGAGATCCGGCAGCAGCGTCGCTCGGCGAATTTCCCCTCGCTTGTGGATGCGCGCTTCGATCATGACTCGTGCGGTGTTGGCTTTGTAGCTTCGGTTGCCGCTGTTCCCTCGCATGAGATTTTGAGGCAGGCCTTGACGGCGCTTGAGCGGCTTGCACACCGTGGCGCGATTGCGGCTGATGGTAAAAGCAGCGACGGCGTTGGCGTGATGACGGCTGTTCCGCGTGCGTTGTTGCTGAAGGCAACCGGGGTGGAGTTGGCGGACGAGCAGACGCTTGGCGTTGGAATGCTGTTTGTTCCGGATGGCGAGACACGGACCGAGGGGCTGCTGGAGCGATGCCTTACCTCGCATGACCTGAAGGCGGTTGCGTGGCGCGATGTGCCCATCGTGACGGAGACGCTGGGCGAGATCGCGCTGAGCACGATGCCGAAGATTCGACAGGTGCTGGTGATCGATGAGGCTACAGACGCCGTGGTGCCGATGGAGAAGCGGCTCTACCTGGCGCGGAAGCAGTTTGAGCGCATGCATGAGAGTGGCGAGTTGACAGGGTATGTCTGCTCGCTCTCGACGCAGACGCTGGTGTACAAGGCGATGTGTATCGGACGGCTGCTGCCGGAGTTCTATCCCGACCTTGCGTCGGAGGAGTATGTGACGCCGTTTGCGGTGTTCCATCAGCGATATGCGACAAACACGCTGCCGACGTGGCATCGTGCGCAGCCAGGCAGGACGCTGGCGCACAATGGCGAGATTAATACGGTATGGGGCAATCGGGCGCGCATGGCGGCTCGAGATTCGACGCTGCCGGTTGAGTGCAAGCCGGTGCTGACACAGGATGGGACCGATTCAACGAGCCTCGATGAGGCAATCGAGCTCCTCTCGCAGAATGGGCGGACGGTGTCGGAGTCGATCCGCATCTTGTTGCCACCGGCTGCTGAGGGGCACCAGGCTTCGTCGTTCCTGCGCTACCACACGGACTGTGCGGAGCCGTGGGATGGTCCGGCGGCGATTGCGTTCTCGGACGGCAAAGTTGTGGGTGCGGTGCTGGATCGAAACGGTCTGCGGCCTTGCCGATTCGCGATCACTAAAGATGGTTTGGTAGTGGCAGGCTCGGAGACCGGGCTGGTCGATCTCGATCCTGAGATTGTGACGCATAGCGGGCGGCTTGGGCCGGGGCAGATGCTTGTGGTCGACCTCGTGGCGCAGAAGGTTTATGAGGACGAGGCTCTGATTGAGCTCTTCGACGCAGGCGCTACCTATACGAAACTTGTAGAAGATACGCTGCTACCTTCGCTGTCGGTGTCGCATCCCGAAGCTGCCGATCTAACGACGATTCAGCGTGGGTTTGGGTATACGCGCGAAGATGTGAAGATGATTCTGCAGCCGATGGCTGTGGACGGCAAAGACGCCGTCTGGTCGATGGGCGACGATACACCGCTCGCCTTCCTGGCGCGTGCGCCGCGTCCGATTTATGCGTACTTCCGCCAAAGATTTGCGCAGGTAACAAACCCGGCGATCGATCCTCTGCGCGAGGCGTGCGTGGTCTCGCTGCATACGCGGCTTGGACCGTGGCCCCATCTGTTGGACAAGAATGCGCCGCTGCCGGGCCTGTCGCTGGAATCGCCGTATCTGTCGCTTGGGCAGGTTGCTGCGCTGCGCGCAAAGGACCACGGGCATGCGTCCGAGTTACGCTTCAAGGAACTGCCGTGCGTGTTTCCGGTGGGTCAGACGTTGACGCAGGGGCTGGATGACCTCGCTGCGAAGGCGATTGAACTGGTGCGGGATGGCGGCGCACGCATCCTGATGCTTACGGATCGTTCAGCGAGCACGGCAGTGTTGCCGATCCCGATGGCGATGGCTGTTGGCGTGGTGCACCAGGCGCTGGTGGCGGCTGGTCTGCGGACACTTGCCGGCATGGCGGTCGAGGCGGGCGATTGCCGCGACATTCACCATGCGGCAGTGCTGATCGGGTATGGTGCGGGTGCGGTTTGCCCGTGGCTGGCGCTTGAGACGGCGCGGAGTCTGACGCCTGCAGGCGGCGACCCCGACCAAAGCGAGAAGAAGATGTTGAAGGCGCTTGATGCCGGGCTCGCGAAGGTGATGTCGAAGATGGGTATTTCTGTCGTCGATAGCTACCGGGGGGCACACCTGTTCGACATTCTGGGGCTGCATTCGAGTGTGGTGGAGCGGTGCTTTGTGGATACGCCTGCGCCACTTTCGGGTATTGGCTTTGCGGAACTGGAGCGACAGTTGCGGGAGACGTGGCAGGTGCCCGCAGCCGATGCAGTGGTGAGCGCAGACCTGCCGGACTACGGCTGGGTACGCTTCCGCAAGACAGACCTGGCCGAGCCACATGCGTGGCAGCCGGGGACGGTAAAGGCGCTGCAGTCGGTGGTCGGAAGTGCGCGCAATGTGGCGCTACCGGCTGACCCGACGAATGCGTTCCAGATGTACTCGCGGGATGTCGCGGCGCGTGAGCCTGCGGTGCTGCGCGATCTTCTGGAGATTCGCCCGGCGGGTACGGAGATTCCGATTAGCGAGGTGGAGTCGGCAGCGAGCCTGTGCAAGCGGTTTGTGGCGAGTGCGATGTCGCTTGGATCGCTGAGCCCCGAGGCTCACCAGACGATCACGATGGCGATGAACATCCTCGGCGGCCGGTCGAATACGGGCGAAGGTGGAGAGGATCGCGACGTGTATAAGCTGGCGGCGGTCGATACGGGGACGGATGGCGGCGGCGCGATGCGGGCTCGTTCGGCGAGCGCGACGGCGTTGGCAGAGCCGATGGTTCAGGCTTCGTCGATCTCGGAGCTGCTGCTGAATAACAAGATCAAGCAGGTGGCCTCGGGCCGGTTCGGCGTGACGGCGGAGTATCTTGCGCACGCGGAAGAGATCGAGATTAAGGTAGCTCAAGGAGCCAAGCCGGGCGAGGGTGGGCAACTTCCCGGCTACAAGGTGAGTGGTCTCATTGCGCGGCTTCGGCATGCACAGCCGGGCGTGTCGCTAATCTCGCCGCCACCGCATCATGATATTTACTCGATTGAGGACCTGGCGCAGTTGATCTTCGATCTGAAGCGTGTGAATCCTCGCGCCGCGGTTGGAGTCAAGCTGGTTTCGAGCTGCGGGGTGGGAACGGTTGCGGCGGGTGTGGCGAAGGCGTATGCGGACTTCATCGTCATCGCGGGCAATACTGGCGGAACCGGTGCGGCGGCGTTGTCGAGCATCAAGTATGCGGGCAATCCGTGGGAGCTTGGGCTGGCCGAGGCGCAGCAGGTGCTGATGGAAAACGGCATGCGCGGAAGGGTCCGGCTGCGCACCGATGGCGGGCTGGCGACGGCGCGCGATGTGCTGGTGGCGGCGTTGCTGGGTGCGGATGAGTTCGCGTTCGGTACGTCGGTGCTGGTGGTTCTCGGCTGCGATATGGCACGACAGTGTCACCTGAATACCTGCCCAACAGGAATTGCGACACAGAAGCCGGAGTTGCGGGCTAAGTTCCGCGGCAAGCCGGAGCATGTGGTGCGATTCTTCGAGCAGCTTGCGGGCGATCTGCAGCAGATGCTGGCGCGATACGGTCTGCCTTCGATTGAGGCGGCGATTGGCCGGACGGATCTGCTGGAGCAGGTACGCTTCGACGGCGGTCTCGACCTGCAGCCGCTGTTTGCGCAGCGAGGCGAGGGACCGGTTCGGTGGGAGGGTGTTCGGAACGATCGGCCTTCGTCACGGCTTCCGCTTGATGAGGCGTGGGTTGAGCCAGCGCTTGCGGCGATCAAAGAAGGAAAGCCGTACGTCGTTGATTCGCCGATTGCGAACCGGGATCGGGCAATCGGAGCCCGGCTGGCAGGCGAGATCTCGCTACAGCGTGCCCAGGCCGAGGTGCCGGCCGATGTCACCTTCAACCTGCTCGGCGTTGCAGGGCAGAGCTTCGGAGCATTTGCAGTGGAGGGCATGAAGCTGGTGCTCGACGGTCAGGCGAACGACTTTGTGGGTAAGGGACTATCGGGCGGCGAACTTGTGATTCGTGCGCGTGGTCTGGCTGCGAAGGATAGCGGCCAGCATGTGATTCTCGGGAACGTGGCGCTGTATGGGGCTACGTCGGGCTACCTGTTTGCGGCAGGACGTGCGGGCGAGCGGTTTGCGGTGCGGAACTCTGGCGCGATTACGGTTGTCGAAGGTGTGGGCGACCATGGCTGCGAGTACATGACAGGCGGCATCGTGGTCGTGATGGGCGGCGCTGGCATGAACTTTGGTGCAGGCATGACGGGCGGTCTGGCGTGGGTCTACGACGTCGATGGCTCGTTCGTGCGCAAGGGCCGCTACCATCCGGACTTCCTGACGGCGGATACCTTCGCCGACGCAGATGCCGAGGCGCAGGAGAGTCTGCGTACCCTGCTGGCGAAGCATGCGGAGGAGTCCGCAAGCAGTCTGGCGGCAGGTATGCTGGCTGACTGGCCGAACGCTGCTACTGCGTTTGTTCGATTGACTCCGAAGCCGCAGGCATAAAGACTGCTCGGGCCTCCAGACTCGGGGGTCTGAGCTGCAGCTCAAACGCTCAGACGGTCTGCAACGCGGCTCTGACAAGCCTTGCTACTTCGGCCAGGACGGCGCCACGCTTTGCCTCTGGGCCGGCACACTCGGTCAGGTAGGCGGTGATGATGATGGGTGCCTGGTTGGGCGGCCAGAGGATGGCGATGTCATTTGAGGTGGTCTCGCCATTGGAGCCTGTCTTATCGGCGGCGCGCCAGTCAGAGGGCAGATTAGCGCGGAGGCGTTCTTTGCCGGTCTCGTTTTCAATCATCCATTGGGTAAGCCTGGCGCGCGTGACTGGCGAGAGGACGTTGCCGAGAAGAATCTTTTGCATGTTGTCGGCCATCTTCGTGGGAGAGGTCGTGTCACGTGGATCGCCCGGACGCGCTTCGTTGAGGGTCGTCTCCGTGCGGTCGAGGCGTGTGATGGGATCGCCGATGGAGCGGGCAAAGTGGGTGAAGCCCTCAGGGCCGCCGATGGTGGCGAGCAGCAGGTTGGCTGCGGTGTTGTCGCTGCGGGTCAAAGCCGCATGGCAGAGTTCGGCGACGGTCATCTGCCCGCCTGCATGCGGCTCCGTAAGGGGCGAGTAGTTGACCAGCGGCTTAGCGGGGATGTCGACGTCCCGGTCAAGGTGCTCCTGTTTCGCGTCGACGCGCTGGAGGACGGCTGTTGCAAGCATCATCTTGAAGGTGCTGCACATGGCGAAGCGCTCTTCGGATCGGTGGCCGGTGCGTTCGCCTGATCCAGTGTCGAAGATGGCGACGCCAAGGCGTCCGCTGTTGACCTTCTCAAGTTGTGCGAGCGATGCAGGAAGGTCGCGGAAGCGTTGAGGCGCTTCAGCACGAGCGGTATGCGAGAGGGCGATGGTACCGACTGCGGCTGCGGTGCCGGTCGTGAGGAAGTTTCTTCGCGTAATCATCTGGCTTCAGCGGAACACCTGCCCGAGGGTCTCCCAAGTACGTAGCTTGATTCCGCCTGTGGAGAATGCGTTGATGGCTGAATCCTCATTCAGTATTGGCAAAGGAGTTATGAATCATTACAGTGACTTGACTGGAGATTTCCAGCGTAGAGGTAAGTCTGAAACGCACCGGGGCGAGAACGGAGAATGGGGTCGACGGCGGGATTGTGTCGACGACCGCTCCGGGGAACGAGAAGTATCAACGAATTCTTGATGCAGCGGTTGAGGTGATCGCGGAAAATGGCTACTTCAACTCGCCGGTGAGTGCAATTGCGGCACGGGCTGGCGTGGCCGATGGCACGATCTATCTCTACTTCAGGAGCAAGGACGACGTGCTACGGGCGGCTATCGATGCGAACTTCAACCGGTTTCATCAACGAGTGGTGGAGCGGTTTGAGACGCTTGATGATCCGCGAGCACAGCTTGAATACATAGCGGAACTGCACCTGGAGAGCGGATCGACCAACCGGAGTATGGCGATCCTGATGCAGACGGAGGTTCGGCAATCGGCGAAATTTATCGCCGAGTTCTCGCATCATCATCTTGTGAAGTACATCCAGGTGGTGCGCGAGGTGGTGCGGCGGGGGCAGGCGCAGGGTCTGATTCGGAAGGATGTTTCGGATGGAATTGTGGCGCACTGCATGTTCGGGGCGATCGATGAGCTGCTGAGTTCTGCGGTATTCACCGGGCGCGTCTATGATGCGAAGACAACCGCGGTGCAGGTTCTCGATGTGCTGCTGAACGGGATTACGTCAGGCCGCAGTCCGGAATGAAGCGGACGCAGGCCGGAATGAAGGAACGATGCTTCTGAATGTAGCGACGGTGAACGATGTCTTTGCGCGGCTTGGTGCGCGTGGCGAGCAGACGGTAATGATGTGGCAGGATGCGTCCGGCGCATGGAAGCCGATTACCTCCGCGGAGCTGTACGGGCGAGTGCGGGCGCTGGCGGATGTGCTGATGGGATGGGGCATCGGGAAGGGTGACCGGGTCGCGCTGATCTGCGAGAACCGCTGGGAGTGGCCGGTGGTGGACTTCGCGACGCTGGCGATTGGCGCTGTCGATGTGCCGCTCTATCCGACGCTTACCCCAGAGCATGTTGGCTACATGCTGCGGGACTCCAATGCGAAGGTGCTGATTGTGTCGTCGGCCGACCAGTATGCGAAGTTGGCTGAAGCTGGAGAGCTTCCCGACCTGGAGCATGTGGTGGTGATGGATGCGGGCGAATTTCCCGGGGCCGAGAGCTTCAGCGCGCTGATGGCAGGAGCGGCGGAGCGGCAGTCCCCCGATGCGACCTTCGATGCGCGGGCGAAGGCGGTTACGCCGGAGGACCTGGCAACGATCATCTACACCTCGGGCACGACTGGGGAGCCGAAGGGTGTCATGCTCACCCACGGAAACCTCGGTAGCAATGTGAACATTTCGACGGGGCCGCTGGGTTTTGATAAGTCGGATAGCTGCATCTCGTTCCTGGCGCTATCGCACGTGACAGCGCGGCATACGGACTATGCGATGCTCTGCCAGGGTGTGCGGATGGCGTACTGTCCACGCTTCGACCAGGTTGTGGCGTCGATGCAGGCGATCAAGCCGACGATCCTGCTGGCGGTGCCGCGGGTGTACGAGAAGATCCGTCAGGCGGTGGAGGGCAAGTCGGCTGCCTCGCCAGTGAAGTCGCGGATTCTCAAGTGGGCGGTCGGGGTGGGCAAAGGACATCGGGCAGAGACCATGGCGGGCAAGACGCCGGGGTCACTGAGCTGGAAGGTGGCGGACAAGCTGGTGTACTCGAAGATTCGGCTGGCGTTTGGCGGGTGCGTGAAGACCTTCATCTCAGGCGGCGCGCCGCTGGGGATGGATTCGGCGGGCTGGTTTGCGGACACTGGCACACGGATTATGGAGGGTTATGGGCTTACGGAGACCTCTCCGGTGATCGCGGTGAACTATCCCGAGGCCTACAAGATTGGCACAGTGGGCAAGCCCCTTGCGAATGTGGAGTGTCGGTTCGCCGAGGATGGGGAGCTTGAGGTACGTGGGCCGTCTGTCTTTAATGGCTACTGGAAGAAGCCGAAAGAGACGGAGGAGGCGTTCACCGCGGATGGCTGGTTCAAGACTGGCGACATCGGTGCGATGGATGCTGAGGGGTTCCTCTCGATCACGGATCGCAAGAAGGAGTTGCTGAAGACGAGCGGCGGGAAGCTGATCGCTCCGCAGCCCATCGAAAACAAATTGAAGGCGAACACTCTGGTCGCGGAGGCCGCACTGGTTGGAGATAGGCACAAGTTTGCGTGTGTGCTGATCTCGCCCAACTTCGCGGCGCTGGAAGGATGGGCCAAGGGGCAGGGAGTGGCCGCGACGGATCGTGCGGCACTGGTGAAGGATCCTAAGGTGGTGAAGCTCTACCAGGGAATCGTCGACCAGGTAAATGGCGGGCTGGCCCAGTATGAAGCGATGAAGCGGATGACCGTGGTGCCGGACGAGTGGACCATCGAGAGTGGGACGTTGACGCCGAGCCTGAAGCTGAAGCGGCGTGTGGTTGAAAAGCAGTATGCCCCGGAAATCGCTGCGTTTTACAGCGATGAGGCAACCGCGTCGCGCTAGAGCGGCACTGATCGCGCTTGCCTCAGAGGAGCCAGAGCGCAGGCTTGCGGAGGCAGTTAACAGGGACTGCGTGTCCCTGTTAACTGCTGAGGTCGCTAGTGGCGAGTTTTTAGTGTGTGTAAAGTCTCTGCGGCAGCCGCCGATGCATCAAACAGCGAAAGTCATGACTGTAGTATTGTCATTCCATCCAAGACATTCTAAGCAGCGTATATAAGTAAAGGTCACCGCCTCCCGGAATTTATTTGTCAGGAGATTTCTTGCAATTGCAGGTTGTAGAGGCCACATGCTGACACGATCAAGACAGTTCAGGATGTTGGTTGCTGCCGCCGGCGGGTTCATCCTCCTGCATTGGCTCTGTATCCTGCTGTTTCCGGCTCACGCAGCGCTTGTTTCGTATCCATTCGTCGTCGGGGCACCGCTGCTGGCGTTTGTCGGGTGCAGCAGACATTTTCGCTCTGGAGCATCGAGCGCGCGGATTGCCTGGTCACTAACCGGGCTGAGCCTCCTTCTCTGGGCTTCCGGAATCATCATCCTCTCGTTTGAGGAACTCTCTCTCCATGTCTCCCCGGAGATAGCCTCGTTTGCCGACTTCGATATCGCGATCTTTGGCGTGCCGATCCTTCTGGCTATCTCGACACCAAGTCGCCGCGATGGCGGCCGTCTGTTTGTCTGGCTCGACGGCATTCAAGCCTGCATGACGGCCTACCTAATCTACGTAGCCTTCTTCTCTGTATCGCCCTTTACTCACAAACAGGTACAGCCTATCAGCGCACGCCGTCTGGTGCTGATCTACACGCTCGAATCCCTGTTGCTGGCCGGAGGCGCAACGCTGCGGTTCATTGCCCATCGCAAAGACGGCGCCATGGCTTACTTCTACAAAGTGCTCTCGACCTACCTGTGGCTTTACGTCGTTGCGGTAAGTCTGTTGAACTACGCCTACATAACAAGGAATGGATTGACCGGATTTTTCGATCTGTGGACAGACTTGGCGTTTTTTTACCTCGGGATTGCGGCCTTTACGAAGTCACCAGAGTCTTCCGAGGATGAGGTTTCGTTCGACCGGCGTCCGCTTGTCATGTTCGTCGACAACGTCAGCCCGACCATCTTTACGGCAGCGTTGTTCAGTCTCTGTTTTGCGGTCGTGCGCACTCATCAGCATATTGGCATCGGCTCGCTTATTCTCGGGTTTGCGATCTACTGTATACGGGCGACCTCATTGCAGAGCCGTTTTATTCGCACGCAACAGGAGCTTCTGCAGACGCAGCAGCACCTCGAGGAGATCTCGCTGACAGACAGCCTCACGGGTCTGTCGAACCGGCGCTGTTTTGACCGGACTTTTGAAGATGAGTGGGACCGGGCAGTACGAACGCGACAGCCGCTCGCGCTGTTGATGATCGATGTGGACCACTTCAAGCGTCTCAACGATCGCCACGGCCATCTTTATGGGGATGGGTGCCTCAGGAAGATTGCGCAAGCGATGCGCGACGAACTGCCTCGCAGTGGCGACATGCTCGCCCGATACGGCGGAGAGGAGTTTGTCATTCTGCTGCCGACGACCGGCATACAGGGGGCGGCAGCTGTTTCGAGAAAGATGCAGGCGGCGGTCGACGCGCTGAAGATCGAGAACGAGTCGGCGGTGGGACCATTTGCGACGATCAGTATCGGCGTGGCGGTGATGGAGTTTCCGACCTCTGGCACCTTGCTCGATCTGATCGGCGGGGCAGATAGTGCCCTCTATCGAGCCAAGGAGAATGGTCGTAACCGCGTCGAATACGATTCGCTAGAAGGATGCCATGGGGCGATCAAGGTGCAGGAGCAACAATTTCTTAGCTGATAGCGGACGTGCGTCGATCCTTACCTGAGACACCTTTTCTTCCCGGCGCTTCACTTCGCAGGGGGTAACCTGCTAAGTTTGCTGCTACGTTCATTGAGCTTCTTGCCCCTTGCAACCGAGGCGAGTGCCGACGATCCCGGGCTCCGTATGTGGCCGTGAAAGGTTTCATCGCTTATGAAGTTGTTGAAGATGACTCTGGTTTTTCTTGCGGGCACCATGCTGTGGCTCCCCTGCGTCCGATCGCTGGCCGGGCAGAACGTAACAGCGGAAACGCTGCTGAAGCCGCCAGCGGATAGCTGGCCCGGCTACCACGGCGACTACTCCGGCAGACGGCACAGCAGCCTGACGCAGATTACGCCAAAGAATGTGGCGAACCTGGGCCTTGCCTGGGCATTCCAGACCGGGGGCACCGCGGTCATCAAGTCGTCGCCGATCCTGGTAGATGGGGTGCTGTACTTTACGCTGCCCGATAACGTCTGGGCGGTTGATGCCCGGTCGGGGCACATGCTGTGGCACTATACCTATCCGCCGAACAAGGGCGACCATATCGGTCAGCGAGGCGTGGGCGTTTACAAAGGATATGTCTTCTTTACCTCGCCGGACGCGCATCTGATTTCGCTGAATGCGAAGGATGGCTCGGTGCGCTGGATCGTCCAGATAGCCGACGTTGAGAAAGGCTATTGGGCGACGATGGCTCCGCTGATCGTGGGCAATCACGTCATCATCGGGGTTGGCGGCGACCTGGATAATCTGCCGACGTTTGTGCGGTCGGTTGATCCGGAGACAGGCAAGACGCAGTGGCAGTGGGACGTGACGCCGCCCGAGGGTACGACTGAGAAGACGACAGGTGGCACAACGTGGATGGCCGGAACGTACGATCCCGACCTGAACCTGATCTATTGGGGCACGGGCAATCCAACGCCGGTGTTGACTGGTTCGACTCGTCCGGGCGACAACCTGTATACCTGCAGCATCGTGGCGTTGAATCCCGACACAGGCAAGCTGAAATGGGCCTTCCAGCCGTCGCCACACGATACGCATGACTGGGATGCGGTCGAGGTCCCGGTGCTGGTCGATGCCGACTTCCACGGAAAACCGCGGAAGATGCTGATGCAGGCCTCACGCAACGGCTACTTCTTCGTGCTGGATCGAACGGACGGGAAGAATCTGCTGACGGTTCCGTTTACTCCGGTGAACTGGGCTACGGGCCTCGATAAGAAGGGGCAGCCGATCCCGGCGAAGGAGAAGGAGCCTGCTCCCGATGGACGGCTGATTGCTCCAGATGAGGGAGGGGCGACGAACTTCCGGTCCCCGAGCTTCGATCCAAAGACAGGTCTGTTTATCGTCGACGCACGGCCAAGCTGGAGCATCTACTTCTCGAAGCCCGCTGACGGCACTTATGGCTGGGCAGGTGGCGACTACGGTCTGTGGAGCAAGGGCGTGATCGAAGCCATCGACTACCAGACAGGCAAGACGCGCTGGACACACGAGGTCGGGCCAGGAGGCTCAGGCTCGGGCGTGCTCACGACGGAGTCCGGGCTGACGTTCTCGGGTGACTCCCATGGGAACTTCCTCGCTCTCGCTACCAGCGATGGAAAGACGCTCTGGCATGCTGGTGCTGGCGGGACGATCGCCAGTTCGCCGACGACCTACGAGCTGGATGGCAGCCAATACCTGCTGACCAGCGGCGGTGGTGTGCTGTTCGCCTGGAAGCTTCCGCAGCAGTAGTGCGCTGCGGCATGGCATTCTAGGTAGATGGGATTATTGCAGCGGGCAGGTAAGGTGGGGCGGAAGTACGTCAACCCTATAAAGACGGCGGTCGGCGGACTAGGGACGATCTTCAAGATCCTGCCGATGTATCTGACCAACAAAGAGGAACGAGTGCCGAAGGTGGCAATCGGGCCCTTTGTTACCGATACTTCGGTCTATCAAACGGCCCCGGCGAGTGGACTCCGGGTAACGTGGTTCGGTCACTCCTCGACGCTGATCGAGATCGATGGCACGCGGGTGCTGATCGATCCGGTGTGGGACGAGCGAGCCAGTCCAGTCAGCTGGGGAGGACCAAAGCGCTTCTACGCGCCCACGCTGCGGCTTGAAGACTTGCCGGAAATCGATGTAGTCCTGATCTCGCACGATCACTACGATCACCTCGGGCGGAAGAGCGTTGAGCAGTTGGCTGCGTTGCAGTCCGACGCGCGCTGGGTGACCTCGCTGGGTGTCGGAGAGCTTTTGCGAGCGTTTGGCGTCGCGGCGGAGAAGATCACCGAACTGAACTGGACGGAGAGTGTGGCGGTCGGGAGCTTAAACCTGACGGCGCTTCCCGCTCGGCACTTTTCCGGGCGCAGCCTGTCGAACCGATTCGAGACGCTTTGGTCGTCTTTCGTATTGAAGGGGACGGAACACTCGGTCTACTACGGAGCGGATACCGGCTGGTGGGATGGCTTTGCGGAGATCGGCGCGGACTATGGTCCATTCGACCTTACCCTGATCGAAATCGGAGCGTTCAACGAGATGTGGAAGGACATTCATATCGGGCCGGACGGTGCGGTCAAAGCCTTTGAGGCGATGAACTCTGGCGGGTTCCTGATGCCGATCCACTGGGGCTTGTTTGACTTGGCGCTGCACGGATGGCGTCAGCCAATTGAGCGCATGTATGAAGTTGCCGCGGAGCGAGGAACAGCGCTCTGGTCGCCGCAGCCGGGTAAGCCGGTCGAAGTCGTTCGCGGACAGCAGGTCAGGGCTGACTGGTGGCGACGGTAAGGATAGAGACAGGTCGCTTAGAACAAGGGAGATAAGTCTTGTCAGCGATCCGTAAAGAGGATACAAAGAAGGGGCAGAGGTGTCTCCATGGCCGGTTCCGTACAGACGATGACGCGTGAGGTAATGGACATCCGGCAGGCGTCAGAGTACCTCGGCATCAGCGGAGACACACTCTACCGATATGCGTCCGAAGGATTTATCCCGGCGTTCAAGCTGGGAAATCGCTGGCGTTTTCGCAAGACCCTGCTCGACTCGTGGATGGACGAGAAGAGTGGCGTGAAGGTCGCGAGCACGCCAATCGCTGTCGTTCCGAAGCAGAAGAAGCCCGTCGCCCGGGCTCGGTAGGCTGCGAACGACGCAGGCCTGGCGATTCATGGCTCAAGAATAGCCATCAAGGGAGCTGGATCCCAGAACGCTCGAACCATTATGACCTTTCCCGCTTCGTCGCAATCGATCACGTCAACGCCCTCAAAGTTAACTGACTTCCCGCTTGGAGCTACACCCTTCCCGGTCCACTTGGCGGCGGCTGAGCTTCCATTCACGAAGACGCTATCCTCCGCCAGGCTGACGGACTGAAAGCTGCTAAAGATGCCCGTAAAGAAGGCACGGATCGCATCGTGCCCGATATTTGGAGGGGTACCAACAGGATCATGCTGTTCTGCGTTGTCTGCGAAGACGGCGGTACAGCGTTCGACATCCATGGCTCGAATCGCAGCGAAGTATTCGGCTACAGCGTGTTGGGTAGATGTCGGCATGGCTGAATAGTAGCCCACGACGTGCCGGGCGCCGACAAATCAGCCAGCCTGGAGCGTAAAGTGTGTGATTTCGGGCAGGCAATTAAAGCGGATTGGCAGACCAACGGTGCCGATGCCGCGATTCACATAGAGCTGCATGTTGTTGAAGCGGAATAGTCCGGCAACATACTTCATCCCCATGGGCGGCAGAATGAGCGGGCCGATGAAGGGCAGACGTACCTGACCGCCGTGTGAGTGACCGGAGAGCATCACGTCGACGAGCGGACCGCGCGGATGCCTGACGACATCATCAGCAAAATCGGGCGGATGGCTCATCAGGATCACGGGCCCGTCAGGATCTCGGGGGATTGCGAGATCGAGGATCGGGTCGGCGGTGCCGGGGTCATCCACGCCGCAGAGCCAGAAGCGCTGGCCGTTCCGCTCAATCGGAAGGTGCTGATTGACGAGGATCGGGATGCCAATTCCTTTGAAGGTGTCCACCACGAACTGCGAGCCGATGCCGGTATCGTGGTTGCCGAGGATGCCGTACCGGAGCGGGCATGTCAGCTCCTTGACAATGTCGGCGCAGTGCAGGATGGCCTCATGCCCGTAGCGGATAGGAAAAGGGTCGCGTGAGGCAAAGTCGCCGGTGAGCAGGACGAGGTCCGGAGCAAGCTGGTTGATGCGGTGGACGACCAGCCGGAGGAAGGTGCGCTCCGTGAACTCATCCAGATGGATGTCGCTGAGCTGGACGATGCGATATCCGTGAAACGCCTCAGGCAGGCGATTGATCTTGAGTGTCCGGGGAACGACCTCGATCGTGTGGCGGCCAATCTCTCCGGCATCGAGCATGAGGCCGGTCGAGAGCGCTCCAAGACCTGCGAGGAAATCGCGACGGGTGAACGAGGCTGAGGACCGTTGTTGCACAGGCGACAGCATTTCGGGCGCGGTTCCGCTCATACGTCATGATACCGGGTGAGATGGGCGCTGGTTCGGTAGAATTCAGGAGATGAATCTAAAGGTTCGTAAGAAAAAGGCCATGGCCGCGGCGACGAAGGCCTCGGTGGACGCCCTGCTGGTGACGCACCCACCGGATGTCCGCTACCTCTCCGGGTTCACCGGTTCGAACGCCGCGCTGGTGCTGACTGGCGGCAAGGCAGTGCTGTTTACCGATGGCCGGTATATCGCCCAGGCGAAGGCCGAAGCTCTTGGGACGAAGGTCGTCATCGAGAAGAAGGCTGCGACTGCGGCTGCCTGCGCGTGGATCGAAGCAGCAGGCGTGCGGCGGTGCGGCTTCGACGCGGCGCATACGACGGTAGCCTCTCTGGAATCGATGCGGAAAGCTGTTTCGGCCAAGGTACGCAGAGGATTGTTTCAGCCGACAGCGCCGCTGGTCGCCTCACTTCGCGAGATCAAGGATGCGGACGAGATCGCCCTGCTGCGGAGATCGGCCGCGCTCGGCTGCAAGCTCTTCGACGGTATGCTCGGCGTGTTGGAGCCGGGAATGTCCGAGATCGCGGTTGCGGCAGAGCTGGAGCACCAGGCGCGCCTCGCCGGAGCCGAGGGAATGTCCTTCGAAACCATCGTGGCCAGTGGAGAGCGTTCGGCACTGCCTCACGGCCGGGCTACGATGGCCAGGCTCCCCAGGCGCGGGTTTGTGACGCTCGACTTCGGTGTTATTCTCGACGGGTA